>NZ_JAEUXI010000001.1 GCF_016775005.1 Streptococcus suis
GTTTGTTTTTCAGTCAGATTTTCCAAGGCTTCTGTTTGAGCCAGGAGGGCAGCTAAGGCGCTAGTGTTCAAGGCAACAGGCTTCTCACCTGGATTTGGTACCTCTGTTGCACCACCTGTATCTGGTGCATCAGTTGATTCACTTGAACCTGGAGTCTCGGTTGCGCCACCTGTGCCTGGTGCGTCTGTTGTACCACCTGTATCTTGGCTAGCTGCTTCAAGTTCAGATAGGATGCCTCGAATTTCAGCAGTCGCTTGGTCGATTTCTTCTTGGGAATCTAAAGCCAACAATTCTGATTTTTGTCCAAGGATTTCTGACAAAGGAGCAAAGGATGCAGGCGTATAATTTTCAGCTGAAAGCGCGGCACCACTGGCAAGGACATTTTTCAGATAGGTAAAGTCTAATGGAACTTCTGCAGTAGGAACCGTCATGATAGATGGTACCAATTCAGCTACAGCTACAACTGTATTGACACTTCCCGTATTCCAATGGGCAGTCTCGCTAGCATAGAAGCGCAAGGCTTTCATTGAAGTTGGGGCAAAGGTAATTTCTTGACCAGTCAAAACAGCTGCATCCAAGTTCTTGGTATTATCTTCATTCCCATTGGTCAAAGCAAGACGCTGCCAACTTGTGCCATCGCTTGTATATTCTAAGTAGGCTTTCTTAGCATTACCAACAGCATTTGCTACTTGACGACCGTAGTATGTCACCTTATCAACGGTTTGCGCTTGATCGAAGGTCAATTCCAGATATTGCGGCGTGCGTGTATTTGGATTGCTTGGATTCGATGCCCAGTAGGTTGACAAACTACCATCCGTTGCTGAACCAGCAACGGCATTTTCACCAGCATCATGTGAAGTAGCAGTTTTATTGGTCAAAGCAGAGCGCAAATCACGATCAAATGGAACTGGTGTCAATTCCGTCGCAATTGCTACTGCCGTTTCAAAATCACGTGCCTTATTTTCTAAAATCATGCGATGGATAGTACCGTCAAAACCTTCAGTACCAATTCGAACGGCTGCATAATCCAGCTCTTCATTGATTTTCGCCTTGTCATAAGCTGTCGCATGAAGTACACCATTCACATAGATGCGAAGGCTACCGTTGGTTTGTCGGACAGCTGTAATCGTCACATCCTTGCCAGTTTCTACCAATTGATCTGGTCTGCCCTTGTCGTCTTCTTTCAGGGTTACAAATGGAGCAGATTTGACTTCCAAACCTTTGACATTGAAGACTGCTCGACCTGTTTCATCAACTGAAAGGGTCCAGTTATCTTCTTGGCTAGCCAATACTTGATTCAAACGGTTCAAATTCGCTTTGACCGTAACTGAAAACTCACCCCGACCCTTGATACCGTCATTTTCAATCGATGTCCCAAGAGATGGGCTACTGCTATTCAAAACCCGACCACCATCATAAGCACGAAGTTGGATCTGTCCAGTTGAAATATTGGCAGTTGCAGCAGCATCTTTAACGCCGGTATAGGATACTGTTACAGATTCACGATCTGATAGATTGCTTGGTAAGGTTAGAAGAACTGTTCTATAGTCGGCCTGAAGTTGAGCTTCAACTGCTTGTCCATTCACTTGGAAGCTAGCATTGTCAATAAACACACGCTCATCAAACTGTACTCGAACAGTATTTTGAGCATCTACATTTGCCTTGTAAACTTTAGCGGATTCTGTGTCTGCTGTCTTAGAAAACTCGAAGATAACCGTTTCATAACCATTGAGCGTAATTTCAAATTCTTGACCATAGTTCATCAATTCCGTTGAATTGTGGCGGCTATCACCGAGAACAATCTTACGGTGCATATTGCTCGTACCTTCTAGTACACCAACCAGACGGTCCAAGGTCACACGATAGGTTTGAGTGGTTGGGATTGGGTTACGGATTGACAAAATCCCTTTTTCTTCATCCCAAGCAGAATAACCATATACTTGACCATGCCCTGGTTTTCCACCGTGGAAACGTGCATTCTTCAAGGTTTCAAAGTTTGACTCAATCCAGTTGACAGCTTCACCGTTCACCTGCCACTTCTCTTCATCCATCATGTTGTATGAATAATAGAATTCCCAGAAACCAGTTCCACGAGTGCCTAACATATAAAGGTATGTTCTCAAATCATCTGTAGAGAAGCGAATTGGCTGACGGAAGGCGCCATTTGGACTTTCACGTTTAGCTGTATGGGCTGTGTTCCCATAAACTGGATCGTGATTATAGATATTGGCAAATGGCAACTGCCACTTCCGCAGATTTACAACCTCTTCATAGCGGTCATCACGATAGGTAATGGCTTCATTTGCATCATTACCGAAATCAAGGTTGGCATATTCCCCTCGTTTAGTATGGTCCTGATAGTCAACGTCCGCAGCGTTTTGCATCCAGATGGAGTTCACCCATTGCAAGAACCATGGTGATGGTGGAATATATGAGGTCAAGTTAATCCACATCTGATCTGGATCTGTGGCGTGTTCGCGAATCGACTCATACAGACTGATCCAACGCTCATGGGCTTCGGTCATAGAGTACATATTTCTAAAGCCGCCACCGATGTAGTTTTCAGGATCCGTATCCGAACGTGGGCTCAAGAGCAAACCATCTAGTTTCCAGTAGTTGATGTCAAATTTTTCCTCGTAACCAGTGAAGACACCACGCATCCCTTCAACATAACGGTTGTCACCAATATAGACAACGCCACCATGTTTGGAAGCCAAATTTTGTCTTACCAAGTTGTCTGCAAGGGTACCTGGTTGAGAATAACCACCCTGCGGACCAACCCAGAGACCAAAGTTTGAACCAAAACGTTGTGCTTGCTTGCTAGAATCATACAGCTTGTTCGGGAATTTTTGGTTAAAGTCCCAAAGAGTCGCCATATCCTGCCAACCATCATCCACTACAAAGGAATGGAGCGGAGCAACCCCACCATTTGTAAAGCCGCGTTCAATTTCATTGAAGGACTCTTGAATATTCTTGGCATTGATGTTGAGCATATGGTCAAACCAAGAATTGTACTGGGTACGGTAATACGTTTTTTGACCAACTTTTTCAATGTACTTATAGAAATCCTGTTGCAATACTTGATAATCATCGGAACGAGCCACACCGATGATCGTATTCCAAGTCCGATAGTAGCCATCCTCTGATTTAGCTTGCTGATCTAGTGATTTTCCAGAATAATACCGTGAAAAGACAACATTATCATCACTAATTGAGTTCCATGCTAGAGGGAAGTTTGCACCTGTATAGAAGGATTTGAGGTAAACGGGCTGTCCTAATCCAGCATAGAAACTATTGTAACCCGCCATCTCAGCAATATTGGCTTGAGGAGGAAGTTTCCAAACTTTTTCCTCTCCCTGAAGTTTATAAGACTGGAGGTCAATACTTGCAATCGGGTGATGCGCTTCTTGCCCATCGACTGGTTTTAGTTCTAAATATTTTTGAAGGAAGTGAGCATCATTGTGCAACTCAATGACATAACGAACTTGATACTCAGTTCCTTGGTAAGTAAAGTTATTAAACTCTACGATGGTTTTTTGAACACCATCAGCTGTTGATCGTGTGATGCCATTAACTTTGACGGTTAAGTTAGCAGTCGATACTTGAGCCTGAGCTTCGTGTCTTGTCAACAACTCTTGGTGCTTAGCACGAATACCAGCCCAATGCGATGTAATCTCAGCTGCAGTCTTATCTGATACATCAAACTCAGCTGCAGAAGCAAATCGTTGACCATTTTGCGAACTGATAGCTTCAAATCGAATGGCTTTTGCCTGAATAGCAGTCTCTAACTCGATAATCTGTGGTGTCTTGCTTGTAAAGGTCGCAAAGCTACCTTCTTTAGCCAGTTGGTAAGAACCATTCTCTTCAGTCTTATAATAGAGTTTATAGCCACTAACATCCCCATTTGTACCATTCTGGCGTGGCACATAGACGAAGGATTTAACTGTTTTCGCCTCAGCAAAGCCAAGATCCACTTGGTATGGGAAGGCATTGGTTGGACCAGTTCCGCCTGATCCGTTGTAGTTAGAATGCCAGATGGTATCCAATTTACCATCTAAGGCAAGTTTGGCAGGACCTTCATCAGTAGCTGTAGCTGCTTTTGCATGTGAATTCGTTGTTACGGTCCAACTATCACGATCATCTGACAAGGCGATGTATTCTGGCAAAGCTGGCGCAGCAAAGGTAATGTTAAATTCTTTGGACTCCGCCGCAAAGGTCAAGCGTTCATTATTGTTGATCTTATTTTCTAAGAACTCTGTTCGAAGACGGCCATTTTCAACCTTCAAGCTTTGTTTGATGAAGTTGTTTTCGATGACAATATCTTGATTTTCAGCAACGGCTATGTCAGCTGAACTTTCTGGCTGAGCTTGTGCTGGTGCTTCTGTATTGTCAGGAGCCGCTTCACTTGACTCAGAAGTCAATTCACCACTATTGATTAGCTCCAACAATTCTCTCAATTGTTGCTCTGCAACTGTCAAAGCTGCTTCATCACCGCCATCCTGTGCTGCTTGCGCTGCTGTAATGTATTGGAGAGCCAATTCTACAATTTCATCGTTTCCAGCTGTCTCTACCGCAAGTTCAACTTCTGCAATCAAGGCTTCTAAACCAGTTGCTTCACTTGTAGGTTCAGCTGTAGGTTGATTGCCTGTTTCTTCAGTATTTTCAGCTGTTGGTTGATTGCTTACAGGTGTCTCCTCATTGCTTGGTTGGGATGCAACTGGCGCTTCAACCGGTTGCTCAACTGTAGCTTCAGTAACCGTTACTTTAAAGGCTACTGGACGGAACTCACCAGCTGTTACCATCTTATTGCGATTGGCCGTGTTCCAATGCTCCGATTCAATAGCTTGAAGACGGACATACTGCCCTTCAATTGGTTGAATATGAATGACCTTTGTCTGAGTACCATGAACTAGACTGACGCTATGATCAGCCTCAACAGTACCATAGCCATTGTCAACAGAGACAGGTACAATTGGCGTCCAGGTTTGATTGTCAGAACTCACTTCTAATCGCAGACGACGGACATTTCCTGTCACCTGTTCATTTGGATGTTGACGTGGAGTGTATTCAATCCATGAAATCAAACCAGATTCGGCAAGCTTCGCAACCAAATATTGAGGATTGCTTGCGGTATTGTAATCACTTGCATTAGCTTCATTTGACTGCCAGTAGGTATTGGGATTGCTGTCAAAGGCTTTTCCAACAACATCCTGACCATTTTGGGAGGTTGCACTACTATTTTCCTTGTCAATGACAATCCGTACAACACTTACTTGGGCAGATTCTGAGCTTTTCTCAACCTTCAGAGCAACTGGACGAAACTCAGCTGCTGTCACCATCTTATTGCGATTGGCTTCCTGCCAATGTTCCGTTGTCAAGGCCTGCAAGCGAACATATTGACCAAGAACAGGAGTGATATTGATCAAGCTAGTTTGTGTACCATGTGTAATGGTCACAGAGTGATCCTCGCCAACTGTACCAGCATCATTTTCAACTGAAACAGGAATGATGGGCTCCCAGTTCTGATTGTCCGAGCTGACAAAAAGTTTCAACTTTTTGATATTGCCCGTTACATCGTTGGCAACATACTGACGCGGTGTATATTCCACCCAAGAAATCAAACCAGGCTCTGTTAATTTTGCCACCAAATACTGTGGATTAGCTTCTGTATTGACTTGATTTGGATTGTTTTCCGCTGATTGCCAATAGGTCGCTGGATTGCTGTCAAAGGCTTTGTTGACAGTATCTTGACCATTCTGAGAAGTTGCCGTGCTGTTGGCTTGATCAATCTGAACAAGCGACACAGAAACAGCAGTATGCTCTTGGTCTTGGTCACTGGCAACTACTTCTGCTACCGGTGTTTCGGACAATTCTTCGCCATTCACAGGATTGGTTTCTGTAGGTTGGCTTTCTGTTGCTTGATCCGATTCGGCCTGCCCTACCCCTTCTTCAGCAGATCGACTAGTTGTTTCTAGCTCTGCTGTATTGGCATGAACCTGCTGTACATTGGTCCCAAATAGTAAGCAACCGATAACAACCGAAGCCGCACCGACACTAAAACGACGAATCGAATAACGATAGCGTTTATCGAACAAATCTTTCGAATGTTTACTCATCAAAGAGGTTCCTTTCCGTATAAATCATGATTAATAAATTGCATGCGCCTTAGCTTTACCATACCCTCCTCTATATGTTTTTCTTTATGTAAGCGCTATACTTTTATTATAAACCAGAGAAAACAAAATAACAATATACTAACATTACTTATTTGAAAAAATTTTCAAGACTGTCCGAAAATTTCAAAAGAAAAAACCTACCACATTAAGTGATAGGTTTTCATTTTGCTTGGAAACTCGATTATTTAAGAGTAACTGAAGCGCCTGCTTCTTCCAATTTAGCTTTGATTTCTTCAGCTTCTGCAGTTGCAACGCCTTCTTTAACCATAGCTGGTGCGCCGTCAACAAGTTCTTTAGCTTCTTTAAGACCAAGACCAGTGATTTCGCGAACAACTTTGATAACGCCAACTTTTTTGTCGCCAGCAGATGTCAATTCAACGTCGAATGAATCTTTAGCTTCTTCAGCAGCACCACCAGCTGCAGCAACAGCTACAGGAGCAGCTGCAGTTACACCAAATTCTTCTTCGATAGCTTTTACAAGGTCGTTAAGCTCAAGGATTGTAGCTTCTTTAATTTCAGCAATAATGTTTTCAATGTTCAATGCCATTGTAATTTCCTCCAAATTTTTTATAAATAAATAATGTTTGTTTGTAGCCTCAGGCTACGGATCGACGCATTAAGCTGCGTCTTCTTTTTCTGCAACTGCTTTGACAGCGTATGCAACGTTGCGTACAGGTGCTTGAAGTACAGAAAGGAGCATAGAAAGCATTCCTTCGCGGTTTGGCAATGTAGCAAGGGCTTCAATTTCTGCTTTAGTAGAAACTTTACCTTCTACTGCACCACCTTTGATTTCAAGAGCATCTGCAGTTTTAGCAAAATCGTAGATAACTTTTGCTGGTGCTACTGCATCTTCGTTTGAGAATGCAACAGCTGATGGTCCTACGAACAATTCAACAAGTCCTTCAAGACCAGCTTTTTCAGCAGCACGGCGCAAGATTGAGTTCTTGATAACTTTGTACTCAATGTTTTCGCCACGCAAGTTACGACGAAGAACAGTATCTTGTTCAACAGTCAAACCACGCGCATCAACTACAACGATAGATGTAGCTGCTTTCATTTGCTCAGCAACAGCGTCCACTAATTCCGCTTTCTTAGCAATAATAGCTTCACTCATTTAGTTTACCTCCGTTTTTATTTTGGGCTAGGCACAAAAAAATCGCACCTAAACCTAGACACGAAAGTACAAATACGTTTATCTCAATAATCGTTTTGTGCCTCGGTAGGATGTTTATGAGTCTAGCTCCCCTACTGTCTTAGGTCAGTTTTTTCAAACCTTATTCATCTTATCATATCTTCTTCGCTATTGCAAGGATTTTCTTCAAAAAAAATAAAAGAATTTCTAAATTGATTAGAAATTCTTATAAATGATCTAAAATAGCCTCCCAAGCCGCATCATAACCATGTCGGGTTTCAGATGAAAAGACAATAAAGCGGTCCGACTTTTCAAAGTCCAGTTTCCGCTTAATGGCAGCTTCATGCTTATTCCATTTTCCTCGTGGGATTTTATCTGCTTTTGTAGCGACAATAATCACGGGAATCTCATAATATTTGAGAAATTCATACATTTGTACATCGTCTGCTGACGGATCATGGCGCATATCAACCAAGCTCACAACTGCACGCAAGTTTTCTCGACTGGTCAGATATTCCTCAATCATTTTGCCCCATTTTGCACGCTCTGTTTTTGAAACCTTGGCATAGCCATAGCCTGGGACATCGACAAAGCGGAGTTTATCATCAATATTATAAAAGTTTAGTTGCTGGGTCTTACCAGGCTTACTTGATGTCCGGGCTAGATTTTTTCGCCCCAGTAAGGTATTGATGAATGAAGATTTTCCAACATTGGATCGACCTGCCAAAGCAATTTCTGGCATATCATCTTGTGGGTATTGAGCTTTTGAGACTGCGCTGAGCAAGATCTCAGCCTTATGGGTATTGATTTCCATAGGATTCCTTTCTGAAAGAAAGTCAGTTGGAAACCAACTGACTGAATTATGCAGTTTCTAAGAGTGGCTTGTCTGTCCCGTCAACTGCTTCTTTGGTAATACGTACACGCTTGACTTCTGCTTGACTTGGTACTTCAAACATGACATCCAGCATAGTTTCTTCAATAATTGAGCGAAGACCACGCGCACCAGTTTTTCGTTCGATGGCTTTTTCGGCAATCGCTTGAAGTGCGTCTTGGTCAAATTCCAATTCCACATCATCGTAAGAAAGAAGGGTCTGATATTGTTTCACAAGGGCATTTTTAGGTTCTGTCAAAATGCGCACCAAATCTTCAGTGGTCAACTGATCGAGAGCAGCAAAGACAGGTAAGCGACCGATCAATTCTGGAATAATGCCGAATTTTTGAATATCGTCTGAGATAATGTGCTGCATGTAGGATTCTTTCTCATCGATTGCACGATTGTTTTGACCGAATCCGATAATTTTTTCACCTAAACGCTGCTTCACAATCTCTTCAATCCCATCGAAGGCACCGCCGACAATAAACAGAATGTTCTTAGTGTCAACATGAATCATTTCTTGGTTTGGATGCTTACGGCCGCCTTGTGGTGGTACACTAGCAACTGTCCCCTCGATGATTTTCAATAATGCCTGCTGAACACCTTCACCTGAGACATCACGAGTAATAGAAACATTCTCACCTTTTTTAGCAATCTTATCGATTTCATCGACATAGATAATGCCTCGCTCAGCTCTGTCAATGTTGAAATCCGCGGCTTGAAGTAATTTTAAGAGGATGTTTTCCACGTCTTCACCAACATATCCTGCTTCTGTTAAGGCTGTTGCATCCGCAATGGCAAAGGGAACATTTAAACTTTTGGCCAAGGTTTGAGCCAAGAAGGTTTTCCCTGATCCAGTTGGACCAATCATCAAAATATTGGATTTTTGTAAGTCCACATCATCTTCATCTCGGCTATCTTGGAAATTGATGCGTTTGTAATGGTTGTAGACCGCTACTGCCAAGGCACGTTTAGCACGATCTTGACCAATTACATAGTGATTCAAGATATTCAATAACTCTTGTGGTTTTGGTGTATCTGCCAAGTCAGTTAGCACTTCTTCTGCTAGTTCTTCTCGGATGATCTCTTGTGCTAATTCCACACACTCGTTACAGATAAATACATTGTTACCTGCGATAATTTTCTTTACTTCTTCTTGATTCTTCCCACAGAAAGAACAATGGATAAATTCTGTTTGTACAGCCATGATTACCTCAACATTTCATATTTCTCTTAAAACAAAAAGCCATAAAAGGCATGAATGCTGTTGACTAGATTTGTAAAAGCATTCAGCATAAATAAGGCTGCAAGCCCATACCGTCTTTTCTGCATGGCTTGCAAGGAACAGAGTACACATATTCCACACAAAAAGGCTGTAAAAAGCCCAAATAAACTCTTCTGCATTAACTCACTCTTCTCTCAAATACTCGAATTGTAAAGTCCACTGTATTGGCAGCGTCTTTTTCACGAAAAAGCGACTCTTTCTCCTCAAAAGCTGACCAATCAAAGTCTTTTGGAAAATAAACATCGCCTTCAAATTGCCCATGAATATCGGTCATTATGACCTGGTCTAAAAATGGTTCAAATGCAGAAAAAATTTGACTACCTCCAATCACATAGAGGTTTCGATCCTGCTGTTTGTACCAATCTAAAATTTCATCTACTGAGTGGAAAATCGTCACCCTATCATGTTCAAATTGATAGTCTTCATCTCTCGTCAAGACTAGGGACTGACGATTCGGAAGCGCCCGCTGACCCATACCATCAAACGTTAATCGTCCCATAACCATAGCATGTCCAGATGTTACTGCCTTAAAATGTTCAAAGTCTGCTGGCAAAGACCAAGGCAAACGCCCCTCTTTCCCAATCAAGCCCTTCTCATCCTGAGCCCAAATAGCTGAAATTTTCTTTATCATAGCCTCTCACTTTCTCGTTCTACCATTCTATCAAATTTCCAACAAAAATGCACTTGCCAAGTAGGGACAAGCGCAAAGTTTTAGTAAAATCTAAACAAGTATATCCGAAAATAATTTCTAGCAGGCACCATTACTCACGAAACAAATGTAGTGGAAATTGGAAAGAAGGGATATTGAAAGCCTCCTCATCTTAAATCACCAAGTCAAATTTAAATTGCTCAAACTGTCTGGGTGAGTGAAACAGTCTGGGAATAGACTGTTGAAGGTTGGAAATAGAAAGAACGAAGTTCTTCACTGCTAATCCAGTTAAATCGCCAAGTCAAATTTAAGTTGCGGTTTAACTGGATTGTAGTTCACCAACTCAAAATCTTCTGCCTTAATATCAAAAAAGTTTGTTCCGTCTGGGACATTGAGTACCAAACGAGGCTCTACGTCAGATGGTGTACGACGGAGCAATTCTTCAGCTTGTTCAAACTGATTGTCATAGATGTGAAGATTGTTGATGAAATAGAAAAACTTCCCAACCTTCCAGCCAAAATGTTTAGCAATCATCATCTGAAGGGCTACATACTGCATAGCGTTGATATGATGGGCTACCAACATATCATTTGACCGCTGAGTTAAAGTTGCATCCAGATAAATCTCCCTATCCACTCGCCGAACGTCAAACATGGTCTGAAAGGCACATGGCAAAAGACCTGCAGATTGGTCAAAGGCTTCATAATCCCACAAAGAAATCACATTGCGGCGATTCCATGGATTTTCCTCCAATTGCTTGAGGATTTTTGAAATGATGTCATGCTTTTTCACGATAGCCCCATAGCGTTCGCCAATGGTTCCAGTTCCCTCAACTTCCCAGTCATTCCAATACTGGACACCGTATTTTTCCTGTAAAACCGACAAATCATTTGTCTGGTCTTGGTAAATCCAGAGAATTTCTTTGATGGCGGATTTGATTGGAATCGGTCTTAATGTAGTAATAGGGAACTCACCCTTGGCCAAGTCATACTCTGCAAAGGCGCCTGTAACGTACTTGGAATTAGCGACATTTCCATCCTTGTAACGGGGGCGAGCATTTTCCGAAAAAACGCCCTCTTCCATAATCCTACGAATGTTTTCTTTAAAAATACTATCTGCTTTTGTCATGGTTTCAGTATAGCAAATTCTAGTAAAAAACTCCAGTTTTGAACTGGAGTTGTCATTTATAGAGCAAGGGGTAGAGGTTGAGCTGAAAGAGACCAGAAAGGGCAGTTACTAGGCTGAATATGATAAAATACAAGGCAACTAAGACGATACTCAACAATATCTGACGAACATTCTTCGTATAAATAGCCGTTGGTAAGCTAGCCAGACCAAAAAAGGGAATGATGAAAAAAGCTAGTTTGAAATTCACATTTACAATATCAAACCATTGACCTACTGGTAAAAATATCAAGACGATGAGAAAAGCTGCAAGGCTATACAAGACTAAATTTAGCCGTTTTAATAGTGTCGCATTCATGAGAAACTCCTTCTAGGGACCGAAGAGAAAATAGCCCAATCCAAAGAACAAAGGGAAAGAAATAATCAATAGAATACTGGTAATGCCCGTCCAAAGTTTTTTATAGTAAAGCGACAAGATGAGAATCAATGCCCCAAGCAAGGGCAAAATCATCATGGTGGATACGGAGCCCCAACTCGATGGGAAAAACCAGTCACGAATCCAGTTATCAAGGAAAAAGGCAGATAACAAAATCAACAGACCTAGTATTGTCAGATAATCCGTTACTTTTGACATATTTACTTTTTTCATGAGCTAACACTCCTTTCTCTATCTAGTTTAAAGCATCAAACTTCATTTTTCAATATATTTATATTGTAATACTGTGACAACGGAATTAAAAAAGCAGGGTTCTCCCTGCTTTTAACAATTATTTCAAGACGAGTGATGCTGCGCCCAATACACCTGCATCATTACCACGTGTTGCCAAGACAATTTGTGTGCTTTCCTTGATTTGTGGGAAGCTATTTTCAGCAAAGACCTTGCGAACACCATCCAATAAGAAGTCACCTGCTGCTGATACACCGCCCCCAAGAACGATGTAGGCAGGATTGAGGACTGCTGCAATGTTTGCACAAGCAACACCTAGGTATTCTGAGAAGTGACGGTAGACAATCAAAGCCAAATCATCGCCTTCTTTTGCCAAATCAAAGACATCCTTAGCCGTTACATCTTGACCATCGTCAATCATTTGTTTCAGTTTTGCATCGCCAGCGTATTGATCAGCATAACGACGGCTGAGGTTGACAATACCTGTCGCAGAAGCAACTGTTTCTAGACAACCTTTCTTACCACAAGTACAAGCAAATGGCTCATCAAAGTCAACTGTGATATGGCCCAATTCACCACCAGCACCTTTGACCCCACGAATCAAGTTTCCAGCAGCGATGACACCACCGCCGACACCTGTACCAAGCGTCATAAAGACAACGTTTGGATTGTTGTTTCCAGCACCAACCCATTGCTCACCGAGGGCTGCAACGTTGGCATCATTGTCGATGAAAAATGGCAAACCGAGCGCAGATTCAAACTGATCTTTAACCAATTGCAAGGTTTTCCAATTGAGGTTATAAGCACCGATAACAGTACCAGCTTCACTATCAACGACACCTGGAGACCCCATACCAACACCCAAGAAATCATCCTTTGTCAAGCCATGAGTTTCAAAGCGGTGTAGAATGCTTTCAATAATATCTGGAACAATATGACTTCCATCATCTAAAATATTTGTCTTGATAGACCATTTTTCTTGAATCTCACCATCAGTCGTAAGAATCGCCAACTTAACAGATGTACCACCCAAGTCAATACCGATAATTTTTTTAGACATAATCATCACCTCAAATGTATTTTCTTTATTATAGCACAATGCAAAGGTTTGCGTAAAGCCTTTTCATAAACTTGTACGGACAAACAAGTTTTGCCCTATCTGAATAGATAGAGCAAAAGTAAAAATTGAATATGCAAGATAAAGCGGCCGACGGAAAAGAGCATGACAGTGGTAAAATTGCTGCCTTCTTTCGTTCCATTATAGAGAAAGAGGGTGGAGATAAAGGTAAAGCCCATAGCAAATCCCACCATCTGCAAGTCGTGATAAGACTGACTATAAAAATAAAGTGTGACAGCCAGCAAGAGCATGGATAAAACCGTAAATATCAAGCGTAAAGTATTCATCTTTTTGGTCTTTAGATAGCTAAACAAAGCCGCTCCCATGGTCACAAAGAGGTAGATGACCATATATGACATGACAAGAACTTTCATCTAGCCCTCCAGTTCGCTCAGATACTCATAGCGCTCATATTTTTCCAAGAGCAGGTCGTTTTTCTCATCCAATTCCTTCTGCAAATCGGACAATTTTGTAAAATCACTGCCACAGGTTAGCATTTCTGCCTCGATTTCCGCAATCCGCTCCTCCAAGCCAGCAATATCCTCTTCGATGGTTGCCCATTCCTGCTTCTCAAAGTAGGACATCCGCTTCTTGTTCTCCCTGACCTTCTCGATTTTCTCCTTTGGTTTTTCCAAGGAAATAGCAGAGCTGGAAGCCAGAAAGGCCTTCTCATCCAGATAGTCTGTGTAGTTGCCAAAGAAGGTCTCAATACCGCTATCTTCGAAAGCCAAGATTTTATTGGCTACCTTGTCTAGGAAATAACGGTCGTGACTAACGGTAATGACTGGACCAGTAAAGCCCTGCAAGAAATGTTCCAAGACTGTCAGAGTCGCTATGTCCAAGTCGTTAGTCGGCTCATCTAGTAAGAGAACATTGGGCCGTTGCAAAAGAATCTTCAGCAAATAAAGTCGCTTCTTCTCCCCACCTGATAACTTTTCAATCAAGGTACCGTGGGTATTACGTGGGAAGAGGAATTGCTCCAAGAGTTCTGCGATAGAAACCATACCAGATGTCGTCTTAGCTTCTTCTGCCACTTCCTGCAAGAAATTGATGACCCGCTTGCTTTCATCCAATCCCTTGATGGTCTGAGAAAAATAACCGATGCGGATGGTTTCACCAATATCTACTTTACCACTGTCTGCTTGCAAATCGCCTGCAATTAGATTGAGTAAGGTAGATTTTCCTTTACCATTATCTCCGACAATTCCGATGCGGTCCTTGTTTTGAATGAGTAAGTTAAAGTCTTTTAAAATGGGCTTGTCAGGATAGGAAAAGCTGACATTTTCAAAGTTAATAACTTTTTTACCGATACGAGAGGTTTCAAAATTGATTTCCAGTTCACTATCGTCTATCTTATTGGCTAAATCGCCTTTGAGGTCATGGAAACGATTGATACGAGCCTGCTGCTTGGTAGCTCGAGCTTGAGGTTGTCTGCGCATCCAAGCCAGCTCTTGTTTGTAGAGCTGCTCTTTCTTATGGCGAAGGGTGGCATCTCGCTCGTCCTGCTCTGCCTTTAAGCGAACATAGTCCTGATAATTTCCCTGATATTCGGTTAAGCTGGCGCGGTCCAATTCAAAAATCCGTGTCGCCACATTGTCCAAGAAATAGCGATCGTGGGTAATAAAGAGAACTGACTTTTTAGTGTTTTTCAAGAAAGTCGTCAACCACTCAATGGTATCAATATCCAAATGGTTAGTCGGTTCATCCAGCAAGAGCAAGTCAGCATTGCCAAGGAGAACTTGGGCCAATTGCACTCGTCTACGTAGACCACCTGATAACTCAGCAACAGTTTTGTTGAGGTCTGTTAGACCGAGTTTCGACAAGACAGTCTTGACCTGACTTTCAATCTCCCAAGCATTGAGAGAATCCATCTCTGCCATGACTTTCTCCAGCCTTGCTTGACTGGCTTCATCGTAATGAGATAAGAGCAATTCGTATTCACGAATCAGCTGGGTTTCACGGAGGTCAGAAGAAAGAACGGTGTCTAAAACCGTCTTACTTTCATCAAAATCAGGTTCCTGGGTCAGATAGGCGATTTTATAGGTATTTTTAGTGCGAAAAGGCGACACGTCTCCGTCAAAACCGATGCGACCTGACAGAACATCCAACAAAGTCGTCTTTCCTGTACCATTGACCCCAATAATCCCGATTCGGTCGCCTTGATGGATGATGAAAGACAGATCAGCAAAGACCGTTTTATCTCCGACAGATTTAGTCAGGTGTTCAACGATAAAATCACTCATTCTCTAAAATTCCTTTCACAAATGTCATAATCGATTGCTCTTCGTTTTCCAGCTGTCCTTCCACAATCTGGAATTCCACCTCTTTGAGTAGTTCTCCTAATACTGGACCTGGTTTGAGATCAAATGCCTTCATCAGATGACCACCATTGACAACAATTTCATGCTTGTCGTGGATGATCAAGGCTTGGTCAATCTTGTCAATTGCTGCAAAATCTGTAACAAGACCTTGTGCCTGACGGAGTTCCTCTACCAAATACAAGAATTCTTTGCCATACTTGAAACAGATTTGCTTGGTAACAGGTCCTGCTTGGCGTAGCTGATAAATCTCTACCAACTTGACCACGCTGCGTTGGAAATCATTGCTGGTTTTCCATTTTTTCAGGAAGGACTTGATGTTATCAATACCTAGGCAGACAAAGAGCATGGCCCAAGCTTGTTCAGAAGTCGAAAAGCGAAATTCTTCTGTCAGGCTTGTTAGCATGGTCTCTAATTCATCACTTTTTCCAGCTAAATCAGGCAAGAAATCATAAGCCTTGGAATCAATCATAGCGCGCAAGCCTTTTCGCCAAAAATCCGCCATCAAGAGTTTATCAAACTCGATAAAACTGCGTTCTACAGAGATTTTTTCCAAGAGCGGTGCGGTTTCAACCATAGCTGTAAAGGTCGTCGGCTCAATCTCAAAGTCCAAGGTCGCCGCAAAGCGAAATCCACGCATAATTCGGAGGGCATCTTCATTGAATCGTTCCGACGGAATGCCAACAGCACGCAGAGTGCAGTTTTCTAAATCAGTCATCCCATCAAAGAGGTCAACGATTTGAGCCTCTTCATCAAGGGCAAAGGCATTGACAGTGAAGTCGCGACGTTTGAGATCTTCTTCTAAGGAACGCACAAAAGAAACCTGGCTCGGTCTGCGGAAGTCGACATACTCCTCCTCTGTCCGAAAGGTGGTAATTTCATACTCCTTTTTCCCCTCTAATACTAGCACCGTACCGTGTTCAATTCCGACATCAATAGTCCGTGAAAAGATTTGTTTCGTTTCCTGAGGGTAGCTGGATGTCGCAATATCGACATCATGAATAGGCCTACCGAGAATGGCATCACGAACGGAACCGCCAACGAAATAAGCCTCGTAACCAGCTGCTTTAATTTTCTCTAAAATCGGCAAAGCCTCCTGAAACTCAGAAGGCAGATTGTTTAATTTCATAATAAGTGTTCCAAACCATAAACGAGTTGTGAGCGTTTGACTACCTCTTTAATGCCGAGGTTGACACCGCCCATAAAGGAAATGCGATCGTAAGAATCATGACGAATAGTCAATCCTTCTCCCTGTGCCCCAAAAATCACTTCCTGATGGGCAACAAGGCCTGGCAAGCGTACTGAGTGGATACGGAAGCCATCAAATTCTGCACCGCGAGCACCAGCAATCAGTTCTTCTTCATCCGCTGCACCTTGAGTCTGTGACTGACGGACTTGGGAAATGAGTTCGGCTGTTTTGACAGCTGTTCCGCTCGGTGCGTCCTTCTTCTTGTCATGGTGTAGTTCGATGATTTCAAGATTTGGGAAATACTTGGCTGCCTGTGCTGCAAATTGCATGAGCAAGATAGCGCCAATAGCAAAGTTAGGAGCAATCAAGCCCCCCAACCCCTTCTCAGCAGACAAGACGGTTAATTCTTCAATTTCTTCAGGGGTAAATCCTGTCGTTCCAACCACAGGTGCGAAGCCATTTTCCAAGGCAAAGCGAGTGTTTTCATAGGCAAATTTTGGCGTTGTAAAATCCACCCAGACATCAGCTTCTAGGCTGGCAACTTCTTCTTTGGTCTTGAAAACAGAAACTCCGTCCACTTCTGTTTCTGTCGCAAATGGATCCACCAAGGCAGCTAGACTAAGTTCTGCGTCACCTTTGACCATCTCAACAGCCGTTGAGCCCATTTTTCCTTTAAATCCTGCGATAATTACCTTAATTGTCATGCAAACTCCTATTCAATAATGGGAGAAATACCAAAGGCCACAGCCCCTTCTCCCAAGTGCGTACCAATGACCGATCCAAATGTCGCAATCGGTAATGCACTATTCACACCGGCTTCTTCCAATTGAACTTTAAAGTTTTCAGCTTTTTCAGGCGCATTGGCATGAATGATAGCAATCTGGTATTGCCCTTCTGCTGTTTCTTCTTGGAGAATATCAATCAAGCGCTTGATCGCTTTTTTCTCCGTCCGAACTTTTTCATAAACTTCAATTTTTCCTTCGGAAGTAAAATGAAGAATGGGTTTGATGCTCAACAAATTTCCCAATAAGGCAGCACCATTTGATAGGCGGCCACCTTTTACGAGGTGATTGAGGTCATCGACCATGATGAAGGCCTTGGTTGCTTGGATTTGCTGATCTAGTTTTGATAAAATAGTCTCAAAATCCAAGCCCATTTCTGCCCATTTAAGTACATTTTCCACCATCATTCCCAAAGGAGCTGAAGTGATTTTGGTATCTGGAAAGGCAACTGTTAAACCGTCAAATTCATCTTTCAAATACTGGATATTCTGATAAAAGCCTGAAATACCTGATGACAAAAAGAGACCAATGGCATGGCTGTACCCTTGCTCTTTCAAACTTGCCAAAATCTCTTCCAATTCCAACAAACTTGGCTGGCTAGTCATTGGCAAATCTTTGGATTGGGCCATTTTCTCGTAAAATTCTTCAACCGTTAGATTCAAACCTTCAACATAGGATTCACCATCAATGGTGACGGGAATCGTAAGAACAAAAAGATTGTTCTTTTGACTTTCTGAAAAGGTCAAACTTGCTGAAGAATCCGTGATAATTGCTAATTTCATTGATTAAAACTCCAAGTTCACACCAGGTGCATCGAATGCGATTTCTGTCACATCGTATGTCATTCGTTTTAAGATATCCAAAAGTGGTTCTACCAAGGTATGTTTCTCTTCTGCTGTAAATTCTGATGGTTCTTGCACCAGGCGATCAACCAATTGCACACGTTGGCTAAATGCACCTGAAATCACATGGTGCTCCAAGACAATCATGAAACGTAGGATATTGACTAGGGTTGTGGTATTTTTCTCTTGACTTCTTTCTAGCAGTTGAAAGTCAACCTTGATTTTGGTGGTTGGGACACCGTTCTCCTTTTCCCACTCTTTATTACGGGCGTCAAAATGGTACTGATTGACAAACTCTTTATCGCGGATAATCTCCATTACTAAACTCCTTACATGAAAATATTCATCCCCATTATACCATAAATATAGAAGAAAAGAGAAAAAACCTTGTCAATTGACAAGGTTTTCAGACTTATTTAGCTTGACGAAGTGCTCCGTAAAGGACACCTGATACAACCGCACCGATCAAAACATAGGCGATGTAAAGCAATGGATTAGATGTCAAAGCGATAACGAAGATACCACCGTGAGGAGCCATCAATTGGATGCCTGACAAACCAACCAAGGCACCTGAAAGGGCAGAACCAGCGATAAAGCTTGGGATTGCACGAGCTGGGTCGGCAGCACCAAACGGAATCGCACCTTCAGTGATGAATGAAAGACCCATAACGATGTTTGTCAAACCTGAGTTACGCTCTTCTTGTGTGAATTTGTCTTTGAAAAGAAGGGTTGCAACGAATACTGCCAAAGGTGGAACCATACCGCCTGCCATAACTGCTGCCATGGCAACAGAACCACCATCTGCAACAGTTGCAGCAAGCGTACCTGTACCGAAGACATAAGCTGCTTTGTTGACTGGGCCACCCATATCGACTGCCATCATACCACCGAGGACAAGTCCGAGGAGAATAGCAGAGCTACCTTCAAGACCTGCAAGGAAGTTGTTCATCCCTGTGTTGATAGCTGCCATTGGAATGTTAACGAAGAACATCAAGAAACCAGTGATTGCTGTTCCCAACAGTGGCAAGAGCAAGATAGCATTCAAACCTTGGAGAGATTTTGGCATATTACGCAAAGCATTGCGAAGAACGAGTACTACACCACCAGCAAGGAAACCACCAACGAGGGCACCCAAGAAACCAGATGATACACCAGCAAGGGCAAGGGTTTCTTCACCACCAGCTGCGTAAGGGATTTTACCGAATGCAAGACCGCTGCTAGCAATTGAACCAGCTACGAAACCTGCAACCAAACCTGGTTTTTCAGCGATTGAGTAAGCAATGTAACCTGCAAGAAGCGGCAACATGAAACCAAAGGCTGCTCCACCAATCTTCATGAACATTGCTGCGATTTCATGGTATGAACCAAGACTACCAAGGCTGTCTTGTGGCACACCTAGAGCTCCATCGAATAGGAAGGCAAGGGCAATCAAGATACCGCCACCGATAACGAATGGCAACATTTGAGAAACACCACTCATCAAGTGTTTATAGAACGCTTTACCGAGGCTTAGTTTTTCAGAAGATTCCACTGTAGCTGCTCCTTCTGTCGCTGTATAAGCTGATGCTTTTCCGTTCAAGATGATGTTAATCAACTCTTCTGCTTGTTTGATACCAGCAGCAACTGGACGAGATACCAATGGCTTACCATTGAAACGAGGCATATCAACAGCCTTATCTGCTGCGATGATAACACCTGCCGCATTCTTGATGTCTTCAGCGGTTAGTTTGTTTCCAACACCTGAAGCACCATTGGTTTCAACCTTGATATCAACCCCCATTTCAGCAGCTTGCTTCTTAAGAGCTTCTTCTGCCATGTAAGTGTGGGCAATACCTGTTGTACAAGCTGTTACAGCAACGATAAATGGACGATCACCACTTGGTGCTGCAACTACAGTTTCAGTTGCCTTGTCTGCCGCTTCCGCAGCGTCAAAGACTGCAAGCACTTCTTCTGGACTAGATACACCACGAAGTTTATCAGCAAATCCAGGCTTCATCAAGTATTTGGACAATTCAGCAAGGGCAGCCAAGTGAGTATCGTTAGCACCTTCTGGAGCTGCAATCATGAAGAACAAGTCGGTTGGTTGACCATCAAGACTTGCGTAGTCAACTCCCTTGTTTGATTTTGCAAAGAGAACAGTCGCTTCTTTTACAGCCGTATTCTTAGCGTGTGGCATTGCGATACCGTCACCAAGACCTGTTGATGTTTGGGCCTCTCGGTTTAGGATACCTGTCTTGAAAACATCAAAATCAGTTACATAACCTTTATCAACCAAGCTAGTAATCATTTCATCGATAACAGCTTCCTTGCTTGTCGCTTGCAAATCAAGCAACATGACATCTTTTCTCAAAACGTCTTGAATTTTCATAGAGTTTCTACCTCAACTTTTTCATAAATTTCCTTAATAAATTCGATACTTGCCAAATCATCTGAAAAGGCTGTTGCCGTACCGCAAGCAACGCCCCATTTAAGGGCTTCAATTGGATCTTGTGAGCGAACGTATTCGCCAGTAAAACCTGCCACCATGGAATCTCCAGCTCCGACAGAATTTTTCACAGTTCCCTTGATTGGTTTAGCAAAGTAGGTAGCCTGTGGAGTGACCAACAAGGCTCCGTCTCCTGCCATTGAAATGATAACATTCTGAGCTCCCATATCTAAGATTTTCTTAGCATAGGTTTCAATGTCCGCAATACCATTTAACTCAACATTGAAGATTGCTTCAAGTTCATGATTATTTGGTTTAACCAAAAGCGGTTGGTAAGCAAGTGAATCCAGAAGAGTTTGTCCTTCAAAATCACAAACCACTTGGGCTCCTGCTTTTTTGGCTACTGGAATCAGTCTGTTATAGACTTCATTTCCAAGGCTAGCTGGTGCAGAACCAGCAAAGACAACTGTGTCCTGGTCAGTTAAACCAGCCAAGACCATCTCCAATTCTGTCAGTTGTTCTTCTGTCACAATTGGACCTAAACCGTTGATTTCAGTTTCTTGATCTGCCTTGATTTTCACGTTGATCCGTGTATCTTGGTCAACAGCTACAAAATCAGTTGTAATGCCTTCGCTATCCAAGCCATCCTTGATAAACTGACCTGTAAAACCGCCTAAGAAACCGGTTGCTGTGTTGGGATAGCCCAAGCGCTTTAAGACGCGACTAACGTTAATCCCTTTTCCACCAGCATATTTATCATCACTGTCCATTCGATTGACACTACCAGTTTCAACCTGCTCTAGGCGAATGATATAGTCAATCGCTGGATTCAGCGTCACTGTAAATATCATACTTCTATTGTCCTCGTTTTTTTTCTTAAACTATCTAACAAGACTGTGTCACGACTTTGGGTGATGAGACTGACTCGCTCGACTCGAGCAACTTTTACAAAGGAATATTGTCCAAACTTGGAAGAATCTACCAGAACAAAGGGTTGCTTGGCATTTTCCAAAACCGTTCGTTTAATGGTTGCCTCTTCCACGTCAGGTGTGGTGAGATAGTCCTTATCAACTCCGTTCATTCCTAGAAAGGCCTTGTCGAAGTTCAATCGTTGGATCTGCTCAACAGCTTGGGGACCAACAGAAGCATCTGTTGATTCCTTGACAAAACCACCAATGATAATCGTTTTGATGGCACGTTCCACCAATTTCACCGCATGGTGAATCGAATTGGTCACAACGGTTAAGTTTGCTTGATTCAAATAAGGTATCATCAACTCTGTCGTTGTTCCTGCATCGATAAAAATCACATCACCATCTTCAATCAAAGCCGCGGCCGCTTGTGCTAACTGCTGCTTTTCTTGAACGTTTTTGACAGATTTTACTTGAATGGATTCTTCCGTTTGTAAATTGGTCGGTGCCTCCGCACCACCGTGTACACGGCGTAGTTTTCCAGAAGCTTCTAATTCATCCAAATCCCTACGAACAGTTGATTCTGATGTACTTAGAATGTCAATTAATTCTTCTAATCGGACGAACTGTTGCTCAGCCAACCTATCTAGAATCAATTGTTTGCGTTCAGATTTTAGAATAATTTCCACCTCCTGCAATCGTTTACAAAAATCATTATACAGGAAAATCTATCAATGTCAATCATTTTCCATCAAAAACTTTCAAAAAATTTAAAAAAACTAGCGGAAATTACCCTTCCACTAGTTTTCGAATCCTATTTTTCATCATTTCCATCTCCTCAGGACGCCCCATGGACATGCGAATATAGTTGGTTAGTCGACCTTCGGTGTAATATTTGAAATTCCAGCCATTACTTGTTGCTTCCTGATACAACTGAGCTGCCCACGGTGCCGTGAAGGCAACGAAGCTCGCCTGACTTGGCAAAACCTGCACTTCTGGCAAACTTTCTAAGAAGGCCAGAAAGTCCTGTCGCAGTTCTTTGATATCTTTGATACAAGCAAGAACCTGCTCGGTATGGCCAAGAGCAACTGTTCCCATTCGAGCGGCTAAATTGGACAAGCTGTAAGGCGGAATGACCTTGTCAATCTCGTAAATCAAACGTTCATTAGCAAGGGCAAAGCCCAAGCGGACACCTGCCAAGCCGAAGGCCTTGGACAAGGTCCGCAGAACAATCAGATTGTCATAGTCATTGATTTTTTCAGCAAAGCTAGAACAAGCTGCAAACTCGATATAGGCTTCATCTATTACAACTAAGCCTGAAAAGTTGGTGATAATCTTTTCCAATTCCTGTGGGTCATGGGCCACAGAAGATGGATTATTGGGGTTAGACAGCATGATGACCTTTGCTCCAACTGTTTGGGCATGGGCTAGCACCTTCTCCGCAGACAAGCTGAGGCTGCCTTTTTCCCAATCCAAATCCACCCGCTCAAACTGACTGCCGTGCATGATGTTATAGGTCTGATACATGAAGAAGTCTGGGTTGACGGTCAAAAAGACATCGTCGCTCCTGAGGAAGGCTGTGATGATCATGTGAATGAGGAAGTCGGACCCAACGCCGACTGTAACCTGTTCTGGCTTGACCTTGACGTAGTTAGCATAGGCTGCTAGCAAATCAGCGTAGCGGTTGTCGCCATAAAAGGTCAACTCACTGGTTTCAATGCTTTTAAGGGTCTCTGCCGCCAAGAATGACCAGTCAATCAAACGGTTCTCATTGTCACCCAAGTTATAGGTGGCACGACCTGCAATCTTATAGGGCTCTGCCGTTTCAAATTCTTTTCTAAACATAGGTTACTCCTCTACAAGAAAAGACAGTTATTGACCTGTCTTTTCTGCTTTTATTTTTTCCAATAATGCTGCTTCTTCTGCTGAAAACTCATACCGCTCCAGCAAGTCTGGCCTGCGTTCCAGGGTCTTTCGCAAACTCTGCTCCAAACGCCATTTGCGGATATTTTCATGGTGGCCGCTCATGAGGACATCTGGCACGACCATGCCCCTATATTCGTAGGGACGGGTGTACTGCGGATATTCCAGCAAGCCAGATGAAAAGCTGTCGTCCGTATGGCTAGCTTCCTTGCCAATGACCTCTGGAATCAAGCGTACGGTAGCATCAATCATGGTCATGGCTGCCAATTCTCCACCTGTCAAGACGTAATCTCCAAGGGAGATTTCATCTGTCACCAAGGTCTTAATCCGCTCATCATAGCCCTCATAGTGACCACAGATAAAAATCAACTGATCTTCCCGAGCCAACTCCTCAGCGTAGCTTTGGTCAAAAGTCCGCCCAGCAGGATCTAACAAGATGACGCGGGGATTGGTCTGTTCAATCTGGTCCATGGTGTCAAAAATTGGCTGAGCTCGGAGCAACATACCCTGTCCGCCACCATATGGCTCATCATCAACATGGCGAGCCTTCTCAGCCTGTTCCCGAAAGTTGTGGTAGTTGACCTCCAGGAGCCCTTTTTCACGGGCCTTACCGACAATGGAGTGCTCCAGAGGGGCAAACATCTCTGGAAACAGGGTCAAAATATCAATTTTCATCGTCCAACCCCTCTAGCAACTCCACATCTACTCGATTATTTTCAATGTCAACATTCAGAACAACTGGGGGAATATAAGGTAAGAGCAAGTCTTTCTTACCTTTTCGCTTGACTACCCAGACATCGTTGGCACCAGGCTGCAAGATTTCCTTGACCTGTCCAATCAGGTTGTCATTTTCATAGACATCTAGCCCGATAATCTCATGGTAGTAAAATTCACCTTCGTCCAAGTCTGACAGGTTTTCTTCTGCGATTTTCAGGCTGAAGCCCTTGTACTTTTCAATGTCATTGATATGGTACATTCCCTTGAACTTGATAATATCAAAGTTCTTGGCCTTGCGATGATTGGCAATCTCCACCTCCATGACAAACTGGTCCTTATCATCAAAAAGTGCCAACTTTGCCCCTTTTTTGAAGCGTTCTTCTGTAAAGTCTGTCACAGACAGGACACGCATCTCCCCCTGCAAGCCTTGGGTATTGACAATCTTACCAACGTTAAAATAATTCATACAAACTTCCTTTTATAGTCAATGAAAATCAAAAGTAGCCTAGCTTCAACTATCTGGGAGATAGTTGAAGGTTGGAGATAAAGCGAACCTTGTTCGCATCATCAGGCCGACGATAGAACTGGAGTTCATCAAGGCAAGTTGACAACGGATAATTTTGATTTTCAAAGAGTATGGATTTCTATCTTTCCATTCTACCATGATAGAGCTGATTTCTCAAGTTGAAAAAAAGCCGTCTGAAGACGACTTTCTTTTACTTACTATTACTAAACTGGCTTTGGTAGAGGTTGTAGTAAAAACCTTTATCTGCCAGTAGGCTGTCGTGGTTGCCCTGCTCGATAATCTGTCCGTCTTTCAAGACGAGAATCTTATCGGCCTCCTGAATGGTTGAGAGGCGGTGGGCAATGACAAAGCTAGTCCGCCCTTGCATGAGACGTTTCATAGCCTTTTGAATCAAGAGTTCCAGACGGGTATCAACTGAGGAAGTCGCCTCGTCCAGAATCAAGATTGCTGGATCAGCCAAGAGGGCTCGTGCAATGGTCAAGAGCTGCTTCTGCCCTTGGGAAATATTGCTGGATTCCTGGTTCATCTCCATATTGTAGCCACCAGGCAGGGTACGGATAAAGTGGTCAACATTGGCTGCTTTTGCCGCCTCCACAATCTCCTCATCTGTCGCATCCAGACGGCCAAATCGCAGGTTTTCTTTGATGGTCCCTTCGTAGAGCCAAGCATCCTGCAAGACCATACCAAACTGGCGGCGATAAGACTGACGAGATAAGTTCCGAATATCCTTGCCGTCCACCTTGATAGAGCCTGCATTGACATCGTAGAACCGCATGAGTAAGTTAATCAAGGTAGTCTTTCCTGCACCAGTCGGTCCGACAATAGCCACCATTTCACCTGGCTGGACTTCCAAGTTGAAGTTGCGAATGAGGGGCTTGTCGGCCGCGTAGCCGAACTCAACATTTTCAAAGCTGACTTGTCCGGTCAGGGCTCGGTCTAGCTCGCTCGCATTGGCGGTGGACTCATCTAGCTCATCTAGGACAGAGAAGATGCGTTCCAGGGAGGATTTGGCAGACTGCAACTGGGGTGCCAGCTGGGTCAGGGTTTGGACGGGCTGGGTAATCTGCCAGACGTATTGAACAAAAGCCTGCATATTACCAATGGTCAACTGCCCCGCAAGGACCTTGAGGCCAGACAAGAGGGCGATGATCACGTAGGTCAGGTTGGAAAAGCCCTGGACGACTGGCATAAGCAAGCCTGATACAAAGCTAGCCTTGAAACCAACCTCCTGCAAGTCCTCGGTGATCTGGCGAAATTCCTGAGTAGACTGCTCCTCGCGTCCGTAAAGTTTGAGGACGTTGAAACCTGTCAAGTTTTCCTGCACAAAGCCGTTGAGGCGACCGAGGGCATCAGCCTGTTGCTTGAAATAGGGCTGGGACTTGCCGATGATAAACTTGGATGAGAAGTAGGTGACAGGCACCAAAATTAAGACCACCACCGCCAAGGAGGCGTTGAGATAGAAGACCATGCCCAAGGCCAAACTCAAGGTCAAAACGGCATTGACAATCTGCAAGAAACTCTGTTGCAGGGCATTGGACACCGTCTCCACATCACTGGTAAACCGCCCTAGCAGATCACCGTACTGGTGCTTGTCAAAATAGGCAACTGGAATCCGATTGATTTTAGCAGACAGGTCGTTGCGGAGCTGCTGAATAGCCGACTGCACACCCTTGGTCATGAAATAGTTGGAAAAATAGGCACCCAGTTCGTAAAACAGGGCACGGAGGGCGTAAATCGCAAGCATGGTAGCAATGTAGCTGGTATTGATGCCAGCACCGTCCACACCTTTTGCCAGGTCCAAGAGATTGGTCGTTAACTCGGTGATAATCAAGCCAAGTACAAAGGGCTCCAAGGCATTCATAACCGCACTGACAACCTTCATCAAAACCGCCAGATAAATGGAAGCCTGATAGTTTTTTAAGTAAAGCCAAATACGGCCAAATACATTCTGTTCTTTCATGACTTCCTCCTATTCTTCTGTTTCAGTCAGGGACTGGCGATTGAGCTGCGAATTAGCAATCTCACGGTAAATGTCATTGCTTTCCATGAGCTCGCTATGGGTACCACGACCGACAATCTCCCCCTCATTGAGCACGATAATCTGGTCGGCATCCATAATGGTCCCGACCCGCTGAGCCACAATCAGCACCGTCGCATTCTCTGTCACTTCCTTCAAGCGAGCCCGCAGAATCGCATCTGTCTTATAGTCCAGGGCCGAGAAGGAATCATCAAAGATATAGATATCCGGCTGCTTGACAATCGCACGGGCAATGGACAAACGCTGCTTCTGCCCGCCCGATAGGTTGCTACCGCCCTCTG
Organism: Streptococcus suis; assembly: GCF_016775005.1. GTDB lineage: Bacteria > Bacillota > Bacilli > Lactobacillales > Streptococcaceae > Streptococcus > Streptococcus suivaginalis. Next base: position 26,978 of record NZ_JAEUXI010000001.1, read on the forward strand.
CCAAGTGGGTGTCGAACTGCTCCTCCTTGCTCTCGATAAAGTCTTTGGCCTGGGCCACATCCGCCGCCTCATGCAACTCCGCCAAACTCGCGTCTAGCTTCCCGTACTTGAGGTTTTCCGCGATTGTTCCGGTAAATAGCAGAGCTTTCTGCGGAATAAAGCCTATCTTGCTGCGAAGTGCCTTTAGATTGTAACGTCTGACATCCACACCGTCCACCAAGATTCGACCCAACGTCACATCGTAGAAACGCGGAATCAGATTGACCAAGGAAGACTTACCTGAACCCGTTGATCCGATAAAGGCAATGGTTTCACCCGGCTTAGCCTTGAAGGAAATATTGTGCAAAACAGGCGACTCGGTTTCACCAGGATAGGCAAAGGTCACATTGTCAAACTCCAAGTAGCCACGCGTTTCTGTTTCGCTAATCCCGTCTTCATTTTTTGAAATAGAGATAGGCATATCCAAGACTTCCTGAATCCGCTGGCTCGAAACCGCCATACGAGGATACATGGTGAAGAGATTGGCAAAGAGCAAGAATGAAAAGAGGGCATGGAAACTATACTCGATAAAGGCCACCAAGTCCCCAATCTGCAAACTTCCCTCCGCCAAAGGAGGAAGGGCAAACCAGACAATGGCCACAATCATAGCAATGATAATCTGTACGAACAGCGGCTCGGTCAAACCTGTCAGGTTAAACAAACGTTTGGAAGTCTGGGTGTAGTCCTGATTGACCTCCTCAAACCGCTCCTCCTGAAAATCCTCACGAGCAAAGGCACGAATAACCCGCAAGCCCATAAGATTTTCACGCACATACTGGTTAATGGTATCCAAGCGTTTTTGCTGCTGTTCAGACAAGGGACGGGTCTTGATAGCTACATAGACAATAACCCAGACCAAGAAAGGCATCGCTACTGCCACCGTCCAAGCCAAACCAGGACTGGTCAACAGGGTCATGATGACAGAGGCGATCATCATCAAGGGCGTAATAATCCCCAACTTCAAAACCTGCTCTGCAAACTGCATTAGAACAAAGGCATCGTTGGTCATCCGCGTCACCAAAGATGAAACCCCAATCTGCTCATACTCGTGGTGCGAATAATCCTGAATCTTCTCATAGAGGTCATTCCGAATATCCTTGACAATGTTGGTGGTCAGCTGCCCCGCTGCATAGGCCAAAACAACCCGACCAAATATTCCCAAGACGACTATCAAAAGCATCATCAAGGCCCAGTAATAAAGCTCTTCTTGATTTTGTTGAGTGATTCCCTGATCAATCATACGAGCCAAGAAAGTCGGTAGTCCCAAGTTGACAACTACAAACAAAAGAGCTCCCAATAAATCTAAAACTAACCACTTGGGATACTTTTTCAAATAGGACCAAATTAACTGCATCATTTCTCCCTTCAAAAGAAGAGGGGGCTTATCTAGCCCCCAAGCAAAAGTAAAAACCACCCAAGGGTGGAATTACTTATTTCTCATCAATAACGAGACGAACTTTTTTATCACTTGTTGGAACAGAATAAACGATTGTTCTGATTGCCGAAATTGTGCGACCTTTCTTACCAATCACACGGCCAATATCAGACTGATCCAAGTCTAAATGATATTCCAAAAATTCAGGTGTGTCTTCAATTTTAATCGTCAGACTTTCAGGCTGTGAAATCAAGGGTTTCACAATTGAGATAATCAGATTTTCAATCATGTCCATAAGTGTTCTCGCTTACTATTCTTATTTAGAGAATTTTTGATCGTGGAATTTAGCCAATACGCCAGCTTTTGAAAGAAGGGCACGAACTGTGTCAGATGGTTGTGCACCTTTTGCCAACCACTCAAGAACACGCTCTTCTTTAAGAGTTACTGAGTTTTCAGCCAAAAGTGGGTTGTAAGTACCAACTGTTTCGATGAAACGACCATCGCGTGGTGCGCGTGAATCTGCAACGTTAATACGGTAGAAAGGTTTCTTTTTAGAACCCATACGAGTCAAACGGATTTTTACTGCCATTTTTTATTATCTCTTTTCTTTTAATTTTTATTGTTCGGTGAAATAGCTGAGCTATTTAGCACATGTTCTATTATAACACACATTTTGAGTCTGTCAAGAAAAAAACTTGACATCCTTTTATTTTTTTAACGACTCCATTCCTTGCCGATTTCTGCAAGACTTTTCCCAACTTCCTGACGCTCCAGTAAAAAATTGTAAAACCCATCTTGACTCAATATTCCACAAGGAAATGGCAGGCTTTCCTGACGATCTGCCCATTCCATATCAGATAGAAATTGTGGCGACTGATAATAAGCTAATAATTCTTGAAAAATGAGCTGACTAGTTTCTAGTTGATCCAGCAAGGATTCCACTTGTCGCATTAGAGCTTCTTGTTGCTGAAAGGCAGTCTCCATCTCTTGAATTCGTTTTTCTCTCATCTCACACCTCAATGCGTCTTTCCATCTTGCATAAGGATATCCTGGCCATCTCCAACCTGAACAAGTGCTTCTATGGCTGCTTCTAAGCCACGGACAATATCCGCCAGACTCATCGATGGAAGACCTGGCTTATCAACTACCTGTTGCGGCAAGAAAGGAATATGAAGAAAGCCCGCCTTACTATTTGGAAACCGATTCTCAGCCAGATAAAGGGCCTGATACATGAGATGATTGCAGACAAAAGTCCCTGCCGAATTTGACACCGAAGCAGGTAGTCCAACCTGACGAATAGCCTGAACCATTGCTTTTATGGGTAAGGTTGAAAAATAGGCTGCTGGACCATCTGGACGAATACTTGCATCAATCGGAGCCTGCCCCTGATTATCTGGAATTCGTGCATCGTCTAAATTGATAGCAACGCGCTCCGGAGTCAGATCAGACCGCCCTCCTGCTTGGCCGATACACAAGACGACATCCGGTTGGCTACTTCCCCACTTCTCTTCCAATTGTTGGGCAGACAAGTGAAAAACAGTCGAAACAAACAGGGTTTCTATGTCTGCACCCGAGATATTTTTCGGTAATAAACGGACAGCTTCTTGTGCTGGATTGATGGACTCTCCGCCAAAAGGATCAAAGGCTGTTACAAGTATTTTCATTTTTCTTTCTCCAAGATGATTTCTCCAAAGTGAAATTTTTGATTAGGGCGTACATGACGAATGAACCCAAAGTCCTCAAAAGCTCTATCTCTGAAATGCGCCTTTAAAATAATCTTCTCACGCGCCACTCGCTTGGCTTCATTAACTAATTGGTGAGAAAGTGGACTCGGATTCGCTAGTTTCTCCAATCCAGACAAATTGTGCGATTCCTTGATTTCCTCCGAGAACATGGGGTCAAAATAGATGATATCAACACTCTTTGCTGCTGCGTTTTGTAGAAAACTCAGACTATCTGTACAGATGGTCTCAATCGATCGCATGGCTTGATCAACTGCAGCATGACCTGTTTGGTAGTTTTTTAAACCCTCCTGCACCAAAAAATGAGTCCAAAAAGAGCTTTCTAATCCAACAACTTGATGTCCAGCGCTGGCAAGAACCAAACTATCTGTTCCCAATCCTAAGGTTGCATCCAAAACCTTCTTCGGCTGACTTCCGACCATTTCCAAAAATGGATCACGCTCAGCTTTCATCCGCAACATGGCAGTATCTGGGTGGAAAAAGAGTTTTCCCCCTTCTTTTTGCTCAAAAACCAATCGATCCTTATAAACCACCAAAACCGCATCAGCCTGCTTGAGTAAGACCTTCACGGCTTGCTTCCGCCGCTCACAGTAAACAATCCCTAAATCTTCAGCTAGCCGTTTGGCCTTCTGAACCAAGTGCCCATCCATTCCCAAACTTGTTGTTACGATTACTTTCATATTAAATATTATAACAGAAAAAGCGTGACTTCTTACGAAGTCACACTTAAATCTCTTTGTGAATTAAGACTTAGGATTGTAGAAATTGGCGAATGGCTTCCTGATCAGCTTCACTAACCGGACGCCATCCTTTTGCCAAGGCTTCCTTGATATAGATTCGATTGTAGAGATAGCCCCACAAAATCCCAAAGCCAGTATTGATAAAAGGAATATCAAAGCGACGATCAATTAACAAGGCAAAAAAGAATGCTACCAAAATAATCGCAAACCATTTTAAATCACCTCGAATCAGCGGTACAAAAAACTTGAAGAAAAAGGTTGTCCATGAAAAACCAGCCTTCACTTCCTTTACATTCCCAAACTCATCCACTAAATGAACCTTCATTTTTTATCTCCTAAATTGCTCGCGTCGAAAAACTACGACTTTCTAGTACAGCCAACATGGCCGCTGCTGTATCTAAGGCTGTAAAAAGCGGAATCCCTGCTTCGATAGCAGATGCACGAATAACCTCTCCATCCTCGTCTGCCACACGCTTTTTGCCTACTGTATTGACAATGGCTTGCACCTTGCCTTTACGGACCAGCTGAGGAATCGACTCTCTTTGGTCTCCACTGATTTTCCCAACAGGCAGACAGTCTAAGCCCTTAGCTTGGAAGGCAGTTGCCGTACCGCTTGTAGCCGCAATAATAAAGCCAATTTCACGGTATCTTTCCGCTAGACGGAAGGCCTCCTCCTTGTCCTCATCCGCAACTGTAAAGACGATAGTGCCAAAATCTTCCAAATGCAGGTAACTTGCTTCAAAGGCCTTATAGAGAGCCTTCTCCAAGGTCATATCTGACCCCATTACCTCACCGGTTGACTTCATCTCTGGTCCTAACAAACTGTCAACTTTAGCCAATTTTGTAAATGAAAATACTGGTGCTTTAACGTGCACTTGGTTGCTCTCAGGATAAAGACCGTCTTGGTAACCCAGTTCCGAAAGGCTTTGTCCCAAAATCAATTTGGTTGCAACCTGAGCCATTGGAATGTCTGTGACTTTGGATAAGAATGGCACCGTACGACTAGCACGAGGATTAACTTCGATCACATAAACCGTCTCATCTTTGATAACAAACTGGATATTCATCATACCGATACAGTTGAGACCGATTGCCAAGCGTTTGGTGTAGTCTGCAATGGTCGCCTGCACCTCTTTAGATAAGGTTTGTGGCGGATAAACTGCCATCGAGTCACCTGAGTGAACCCCAGCTCGCTCGATATGCTCCATAATACCCGGAATCAAGACATCCTTACCATCTGAAATAGCATCCACTTCACACTCACGACCGACGATGTAAGAATCCACCAAAACTGGGTGCTCTGGCGAAGCCTTGACCGCCGTTCTCATATAAGAACGTAGGTCCTCTTCATTTTCGACAATTTCCATAGCACGACCGCCCAAAACATAAGAGGGACGAACAAGTACCGGGAAACCAATTTTGCGGGCCGCTTCTAGTGCTTCCTCTTCGTTGGTTGCGGTTTGGCCTGGTGGCTGTGGAATCCCAAGGTCTTTCAGGGCTTTTTCAAATAAATCCCTGTCTTCAGCTCTATCCAAATCCGCTACTTGCGTACCCAATATTGGAATACCTGCTTTGGCCAATGGCTCTGCCAAATTGATGGCTGTCTGGCCACCGAACTGAACGATAACCCCTTTGGGTTTCTCAAGGTCAATCACATTCAAAACATCTTCCAAGGTCAATGGCTCGAAGTAAAGCTTGTCCGAAACCGAAAAGTCAGTTGACACTGTTTCAGGGTTTGAGTTCATTATGATAGCTTCGTAGCCAGCTGCCTGAATGGCCTTGACAGAATGCACTGTCGCATAGTCAAACTCCACCCCCTGTCCGATACGGATTGGACCAGAACCCAGCACCAAAACAGATTCTTTTTCCGAGCGGATGGACTCATTTTCCCACTCATAAGTTGAATAGAAATAAGGTGTAGCACTTTCAAATTCGGCTGCACAAGTGTCCACCATCTTGTAAACAGGGACAATTTTGTGCTCTGTCCGCAGTTGACGAATGTAGGATTCTGTCCGTCCCCAGAGTTCCGCAATCTTGCGGTCTGCAAAACCGTATTTCTTGGCTTTTTTCAATAAGTCGATATTATCGTGATTGATTGCCAATTCCTGTTCAATTTCTAAGATATGGAGCAGTTTATCAAGGAAGAAAAGTTCAATCTTCGTCAACTGAGCCAGTTCTTCTACTGTATAGCCACGTCGAAGGGCTTCTGAAAGATAGAATAAACGATCATCCTGTGCCTTAACAATCTTTTCAACCAATTGGTCATCTGTCACTTGGCTGAGTTCAGACATTTCATTGTGGTAGACACCGATTTCCAAAGAACGGCAGGCCTTGAGCAGACTTTCTTCGATATTACGACCAATAGCCATGACCTCACCAGTTGCCTTCATCTGCGTTCCAAGGCGGCGCTCCCCTTTTTCAAACTTATCAAATGGGAAACGTGGAATTTTTGCCACAACGTAGTCAAGAGCAGGCTCAAACATGGCATAGGTTGTCCCTGTGACAGGGTTCACCATTTCATCCAAGGTCAAGCCAACCGCAATTTTTGCCGCCAATTTGGCAATAGGATAACCTGTCGCTTTGGATGCCAAGGCAGACGAACGGGACACACGTGGGTTTACTTCAATGACATAGTATTTGAAACTATGTGGATCCAGTGCCAACTGCACATTGCACCCGCCTTCGATTTTCAAGGCACGGATGATGCTGAGACTGGCATCACGCAGCATCTGGTTTTCAATATCAGAGAGCGTCTGCGTTGGGGCAAATACGATAGAATCTCCTGTATGAATTCCCACAGGGTCAAAGTTTTCCATGTTACATACGACCAAGGCATTGTCAGCCGCATCCCGCATCACTTCGTATTCAATTTCTTTGAAACCGGCAATGGAACGTTCAATCAAACACTGGGTCACCGGTGACAATTTCAGACCATTTTCTGCAATTTCACGCAATTCTTCTTCATTGGCACACATACCACCACCAGTACCACCCAGCGTGAAGGCTGGTCGAACAATGACAGGATAGCCAATTTCAGCAGCAAATTCCAAAGCCTCTTCAACTGTCGTCACAATCTTTGACTCAGGAATAGGCTGATTGAGGTCTTCCATGAGTTGTTTGAAGAGGTCGCGATCCTCTGCCTGATCGATTGCAGATAGTTTAGTTCCCAACAGCTCAACCCCAAGCTCATCTAAAATTCCAGCCTTAGACAATTCCATGGCCATATTGAGACCAGTCTGACCACCAAGTGTTGGCAAGAGAGCGTCTGGACGCTCCTTCCGTAAAATCCGTGTGACAAATTCAAGCGTAATCGGCTCAATATAAACCTTGTCTGCAATTTCCTTGTCTGTCATGATGGTCGCAGGGTTTGAATTGACCAAGACAACACTATAGCCTTCTTCCTTCAAAGCCAAACAAGCCTGAGTCCCAGCATAATCAAACTCCGCAGCCTGACCGATAATAATCGGACCAGACCCAATCACCATAATTTTCTTAATATCCGTACGTTTTGGCATAATTTTAAGATATTAAGGGCGTTAAGCGGACACAGTCAAAATAGGAGTTTGACCAAGAACGCTTGCGTTCGAGGAAAAACTATCTTTTTGACCCAGTCCGTAGCCCGGATTCAATTACAAAATCCGAGCAACAGAACACCCCTTCTCCTTTCTATTTTCTATCTCTCCGGATAGAATTAAATAATAGTCCGACGCAGTAAGGTTTAGCTCGATATTAGATAAACCTTACTGCTAGTGTCAGAGTTAGCAAAGGTCACTAGAACTTTGGCTAGAAGGACAAAATACTCTAACAGATTAGCCGATTTTGTCTTCCCATCCCTCACTCTAATCCTTCCAATTTTAGCAGAATCATCTCTGCGATTGAAAGGCATCAATCAAGTCCATAAATTCATCGAAAAGATAACTTGCGTCGTGTGGACCAGGCGCTGCATCTGGGTGGAATTGGACCGAGAAGGCAGGATGATGGCGGTGACGTACTCCTTCAACGGATTTGTCATTGATTTCCTCATGGGTTATCATAAGGCATTCCGGCAAGTCTTCTCTCGATACTGCAAATCCATGGTTTTGACTGGTAAAATCTACTCGACCAGTTGCAATTTCTCTGACAGCATGGTTAAAACCACGGTGACCAAATTTCATCTTGTAGGTCTTGGCGCCATTGGCCTTGGCAAACAACTGATGTCCCATACAAATTCCAAAGATTGGAATCTGACCTTGTACAGTCCGAATCATTTCCAAAACATCTGCGACATCATCTGGATCTCCTGGGCCATTGGACAGCATCACTCCATCTGGCGCTAGGTCTAGGATTTCTTGGGCACTGGTGTCGTAAGGGACAACTGTTACATTACAGTTGCGCTTTGCCAACTCGCGCAAAATTGAATGCTTCAATCCAAAATCCACCAAGACAATATTCTTACCCGTTCCTGGAGCTGGATAGGCTGTTTTCGTAGAAACCTGTGCAATGTTATTGGTCGGCAAGACTGTCGCACGTAGCTGATCTGATAAGTGTTCGACAGAATCCCCAACATCCGCCATCGTCGCTTTCATGGTCCCATGTTTTCGAATAATCTTTGTCAGAGCCCGCGTATCAATTCCTGAAATACCAGGGATTTTTTTGGCTTTTAAAAATTCATCCAAAGTGAGCTGATTGCGCCAGTTGCTTGCCCGTCTTGCCCACTCGCTCACGACTACACCCTTACAAGTCGGACGAATTGATTCATAATCATCACGGTTTATCCCATAATTTCCAACCAAGGGATAGGTAAAGGTCAAAATTTGCCCATTATAGGACTGATCTGTAATAGATTCTTGGTAACCCGTCATCCCAGTGTTAAAGACAATTTCACCAGTCACGCTAATGTTAGCTCCGAAGGCTTGCCCTTCAAAGATTGTCCCATCTTCCAAAATTAAAAGTCTTTTTCCCATTGTTTCCTCTTTCGTGGACCCTCTCTGGAGTCTCTTAACGTTTCAATCCTATGCCCGATCGGCTAGAACTGCTTCTAAAATGGCCATTCGGACATACACCCCGTTTTCCATCTGAGCTGTAATCCGAGATTTTTCAGCTTCCACAAGCTGGTCTGCAATCTCAACCCCACGGTTGACAGGAGCAGGATGCATAATGATAGCCTCTGGTTTCAGTAGCTTATAGCGGTTTTCTGTCAATCCAAAGGTCTGATGATAGGCTTCTTTTGAAAAACTTGTTGCTCCATCATGGCGTTCATGTTGGACACGCAAGAGCATGAGAACATCCAGCTCCTCAATCACCTGGTCTAAGTCCACAAACCTCCCATACACATCAAATGCAGGATCATACCATTCCTTTGGCCCCGAGAAGAATAGCTGAGCGCCTAGGCGGTGTAGGATATCCATGTTGGAACGAGCTACTCTCGAATGACGTAAGTCGCCAGCAATCAAAACCTTCAAACCTGTAAAGGAGCCAAATTCTTCATAGATTGTCATCAAATCCAGCAAGGATTGACTGGGATGCTGGCCAGAACCATCTCCACCATTTACAATCGCAGGTTTAATGGTCGGACTATCGATCAACTCTCGATAATAATCAACTGCTGGATGGCGAATAACACAAACATCCACGCCCAGAGCTGACATAGTTAAAATTGTGTCATATAAAGTCTCACCCTTATTTACCGAACTTGTGCTGGCGTTAAAATCAATCCGTTCCATTCCTAGCTTAATTTCTGCCATTTCAAACGACTTGTGCGTGCGCGTGGAGTCTTCGAAAAAGAGATTGGCTGCTACAAGATGTGAAACAGCATTTGGCTGAGCCTGCCCACTCTTAAAAGCTAGGCCTCTCTGAATAAGTCCCATCACCTCTTCAGTTGTCAACACTTCCATTGACACCACATGTGGCAATTTCACCTGTCCATTGTCAACCGTCATCAGGAATCCCCAAACTTTCTAGCCAAGACTAGGCGTTTTCAACTAGCAAGACCGCATCTTGCTCATCAATTTCAGCCATTTGTACAATAATTTCCTCCGAACGGCTGGTTGGAATATTTTTCCCAACATAATCTGCGCGAATAGGTAATTCACGGTGACCACGGTCAACGAGTACAGCCAAGCTGACACGGGCAGGACGACCAAGAGAAACCACGTTGTCAATCGCAGCACGGATTGTGCGGCCAGTATATAGCACGTCATCAACCAAGATAATATCTCGGTCATTAACATCCGTTGTAATAAGCGTTGTATCTTCCTCCACCTTCACATCATCTCGGAATGGTTTGGTATCCAGTTCAGCCAGGGGAACATCGATTCCTTCCAACTGCTTCAATCGTTCTTGAATCCGACGAGCAATGTAGACACCTCTGGTTTTGATCCCAGCTAGTACGATAGTGTCCAAATTCTTGTTGCGCTCGATGATCTCGTAGGTTATTCGGGTAATTGCCCGTTTCATGGTCATGTCATCGACAATCACTTTTGTTTTCATTCCTTACTCCTTTTCATGAAAAAAAGTCTCCTTTTCGGAGACTTCAGAAAATACAGGTAGAACTAGCCACCTTCTTTACTTGATTCTCCTTGACTGCCTCACGGGACAGATATTAAAGGATTGATTAAGCAAAGTATAGCATAAATTGTGCCAGAAGACAAGATTTTCCATTTTTTCTGAAAATCGTTCGTCTTTAGGCAATTGGCTGGTTAGCCCCTACTCGTTTGGCGCGCCAGCTTTTGACAAAAAACAAGAAAAATCCTACTAGAAGATAAGCAACAAAGATTGTACCTGCATAGGTCAAAACATAAGTCCAACCATACTTTGGCACGTTTAGGAAGAAATAAGCAAAGGGACTGTCCTTGGCATCTGGGATGGGAATCTTGATAAAAAAGCCATTGATCAAACCAAAAACCATATAAAACAAGGGCAGAGCGGTCCACCAAATCGGATCAAACCACTTGTACTGCCGCTGACGGTCCACCAGCAATGTGTCCAACAAGAAATAGAGAGGAACGATGTAATGGCAGAGCAAATTTTCCAGTCGCCAAAAATCATCTGCCAAAGGTGCCAACATAAAATGATAGACCACACAGGTAATCAAAATGGACATAGTCACCGCTGCCTTAATCCGTAGAAACTTGCTAGTCTGCAAGTCCGATCCCTTGGTCATGGCATAAACCATATAGACCGCAAACACAGAAACCAGCAAGTTGGATTGCACCGTGTAGTACATGAGCATGCCAATACCATATTTAATGATTTCTAGAGCAGTTCCCGTAATCGCTAAAACAGCCAGTAAACACCTGCTATAAAATAAAAAACTTTGATTCTTCATACTATCCTTTCAAAAACGACAAAAGACTGGATTGACCAGTCCTTTTTATTAGATTTTCTTAACGAATTCTGACTTCAACTTCATGGCACCAAAACCATCGATTTTACAGTCGATATTGTGATCACCTTCGACGATACGAATACCTTTAACACGCGTACCTTGCTTAAGATCCTTTGGTGCGCCCTTGACTTTCAAGTCCTTAATCAGAGTTACCGTGTCACCATCCGCCAAACGATTACCATTGGCATCAATTGCAACAGGTCCACTTTCTTCCTCAGCTACATCTGCCGGGTTCCACTCATAAGCACACTCAGGGCAAACCAAGAGGGCACCGTCTTCATAAACATATTCAGAATTACACTTTGGGCAATTTGGCAAAGTTTCCATTTTCACAATCTCCTTCTATTTTTCTTTACTAGTCTAGCAGATTTTTGGCAAATGGGCAAGATGAACAGGTTTTCATCAATCATTTGTCTTACGTAGTTTTTCAAGTGTTTCCTTAAAAATAGCTGGCGCTTCTGCCGTAAACTCGACTAACTCTCCCGTTCTTGGGTGAGTGAATCCAAGTGTCTGTGCATGGAGAAATTGGCCATGACCTTTAAGTGTTTTCCTTGGGCCATAAGCTTCATCACCTGCAACTGGATGTCCAATATAGGCCATGTGAACACGAATCTGGTGTGTTCGACCAGTTTCCAAGGTCAATTCAACCAAGCTGTAATCTCCAAACCGCTCCAAGACTTGGAAACGAGTGACCGCTTCTTTCCCTTTAGCAGTTACCGCCTGCTTCTTACGGTCTTTTTCCGAACGACCAATCGGCGCCTCAATCATTCCACGATCATTTGGTAGATTACCGTGTACAATGGCCAGATACTTACGGAGGGATTTTTTCTCTTTTAATTCAGCTGCAAGTTTTGTATGTGCTTCATCATTTTTGGCAATCATGAGCAAGCCAGAAGTATCCTTGTCAATCCGATGGACAATGCCTGGTCGCAAAACACCATTGATGCCTGACAAGTCTTTCACATGGTATAAGAGGGCATTGACCAAGGTTCCTGATGTGTGGCCTGCAGATGGGTGAACCACCATACCTTGAGGTTTATTAACCACAGCAACATCCGTATCTTGATAGACAATTTCTAAAGGGATATCTTCAGCTACATAGTCGATTTCTTCCACTTCTGGCACCTGATAGGAAATCACATCTCCAACCTGCACACAATACTTAGCTTTCTTGGCTTGGCCATTGACCAAAACCAGACCAGCCTTAATTTGTTCATTGGCAACTGAACGAGACAAATCTGTCAAATCCGCCAAGGCCTTGTCCAAACGAACACCGCCAATCTCAACTCTTACTTCCATTATTCTCTTCTTTCATGATACAAATTAACAGCAAGCCCACCCCAACAGTCAGGCAAACATCTGCCAGGTTGAACACGGGAAAATTGATAAAATCTAGGTGGAACATATCCACTACATAACCCAAGCGCAAGCGATCAATAAAGTTTCCCAAACCACCTGCTATAATCAAGGATAGACTAAACAAGGTAAACAAACTGCCACGGATTGATTTCGCCAAATACCAAGCCAATCCTGCCATTACAACTAGCGTTACAATCGTAAAAAACCATTGCTGGTTTTGCAGGATTGACCAGGCCGCACCATAGTTGCGCAAGTAAGCCAAGCTCATAAACCCAGGAATAAAATCCACAACCGTATCGAGCTCAATAGTGGTTACTGTCCAAGCCTTAATCCACTGATCAAAGCCAATCAAACCTGCAACCAACACGAGAATCCCTAGCACTCTAGCTAGTATGTTTTTGTTTTGCAAAATAATCCTCCATCAACACCAAGAAATCCTTAGCACACTGACTAAGATCATGGTTTTCTCTCTTCACATAAACCATTCGGTTATCCACTCCGTGTTCCAAAGGAACAACAACGATACCATTCACACTCTCACTATCCAAAAATCCTGAACCAGTTGCATAGGCATCTGTCCGTTCCAAGATTCCGTTTAAGGTAGCACGATCTGTCACATCAAATACAACAGGTGAATCCGAAGTGTCAATAAAATTTTCTGAATAGTAGAGATAGGCTTCTTTTTCCTGAGTAAACCGAACCGTCGGCAAGCCCTTTAAGTCTTCCAATTGGACTACTTCTTTTTGGGCTAAGGGATGCCCTTCTCTTAGATAGACATGGGTCTGAAAATCAATCAAATCAAAAACTTCCAGCTGCAACTTTTCCAATTTTTGCATAATACCTTTGGTATTGCGAGTGTTGAGGTAGATAATCCCCAGTTCACTATACCCCTGAGCCACTTCATCCAAAATCTGAACAGTGGTTGATTCAAAAATCCGAAAATGAGGGTATTGCGGATGTGTTTTTGAAAATTCTGTCATCAAAGGAGGAAGAAAATCATAGTGCTGACTGGAAATGGAAAAGCTCTTCTCTTTTTCTTCAACCTGCAAGTAATAATTTTCAAACTTATCAAATCCCTTGACCAAGTTCTGAGCCTGCTCATAAAACTCCATCCCTCGCTTGGTTAAAACTGTACCAGCACTAGTCCGACTAAAAATCTGAAACCCAAGTTCCTTCTCTAAATCCCGAATAGAAATGGACAAACTCGGTTGGGAGACATAAAGCTTTTCAGCCGCCTCACGAAAAGTCCCGCTGTTGGCAATCGCCACCACATAGCGCAATTGTTGAATATTCATCGACTCGTCCTTTCTTCATTCCATTTTACTATCTTTCTATTATACCAAAAATTTGACTAATCCGTTTACGAATTCTTCTCATGACCTTTTTTAACTTATGGATTTTATCAATAAAGGCATGATCTTTCATAAATGCAATTGTCAAAATGATAAAAGTAAGCGTAATAAAGGAATAAATGACATAGTCAATAAATGTAAACGAATTTCCTCCCCCTTTATCTCCACCAAATTTATCGCCAACAAAATCAACCACCGATAAGACTGTGAAGACTAACAAGAGGTAGTTCATATTCTCTTCTTCCAAGAATTGTTCCTGGGTAATAATGGACTGAGTTGTTTCGTGAATAGCATTTAATTGATTATCCAAGACTTCGCTATATTCAGGGACATAGAGATTTATCTGCAGCATATGGTACAACTCCACCGCTTGTTCTTGCGCACTAATTTCTGGTAGCATATACTGACTCTTGAAAGAAACATAATTCTTTTGAAGACAAACTAACTTCTCACGGTCCATTCTCTCGCATTCCCCTGCTAGACGGGAAAAATACAGAATTCCCAATCGCTGACTCAAGACTATCAAGGAAATTTCAAGATAGTGAGCCTGAAAGTAATCCAACAAATAAAAGATTGGATCTCCAGACCACAAAAAGAGAAAAGAGTGTTGGCTAGCCAAATATAAACCGCCTGTATCTGACCAGCAAGGATACATTGATTTGTTCAGTAATTTCTGTAATAAGGTTCTATTTTGGCAGCTGGCTTCACTTTGATCCACATAAGCAAGTGAGTATAACTGTTTTAAATCAGCATCTCTTAACCACTTCATATTTGCTGTTCTTCGAATCGCTCGCTTTAAGGACGGATGGCAGATATACGAATGTACAAACATACGGTCATCGATAATTGTATCAATGTAAGGATAGCCCCCTTCCATATCGTCAACCTTTTCAGGAAAAATCCTCTCTTCTTTCATTCTAAAAAATGATCCTAATAGGTCGGTTATCGCATCCATCACATGGTAGGACCTACTGTATGCTTTCCTGTGAGGCAACTTTTGCGAAGCTTCTTTAGAAAGAAATTCTAAATTATTTGGAACATCCGACTCAGACTGCAACTGCACAAAATATGGACTAAATATTCGTCTACCAAACTGATTAATCCGTTTAATATCTTGTAAATCCGAATACTGCCAGTTAGAACAAGAAATAATAAGAAAGCCTGCATTGATTGTTGCCATCATACGAACCATAACATAGTCCACCTGTAAATCATAGTAGCTTAGTTCATCTTGTTCAACCGAAATACGATAGATTTTTTCCCCTTTTCCAATTTTTAAACTGTAGTTTCTGACGAATTGCTTGTCCAAATAGGCAATCCTGCGCACCTCCTGATTAAAATACCGTTCATAGGCATAGGCAATGGCCCCATCAATTATTTTCGGTGCTTGAAAGTGATGAACCGATTGACAAAAGGGTAAATCACTTGCATTTGAAGATAGTTCTTTCCAATCTGTGTAGGATATATTTTGAATAATTTGATCTAAGGCTTTGTCCTCCATATTAGCAACAGTAAAGGGCAAAATATAGGTGTGGCAACTAAAGGGAAACATGCAAACCTCCTTGTTCTTTTATGCTTAACTCTATCATAAAAAACATATATATAGATTGCAAGTCTCATTTTACTGTTTACTATAAGAAAAAGTTATAGAATTATAAGCTAGAGACATAGGGTTTGGTTTCCATTCTTAAAACTGTCGGCCCTATACATTTCGAAAGATAACCACTTGAGATAAAAAAACACCAGCAAAATTGCTAGTGGTAAGTGACTATAACTTTTTAATCATGATGAGACAGGGATTCCATTCATCCCATAAGTTTGGAAAAACTTCTAACTTAGCAAATCCACAAGAATGATAAAAAGCAATCGTCTTATCGTATGTTTCATAATGCCCTTGGTCAACCGTTTTTACTTGTAGATAGGCATAAGATTTTCTCGCCTCTCCTTCTAATGCTTGCATCAACGCTTGTCCCAGGCCATTTCGATGATGAGATTTTTTAACACCCATACAGTGAACTTCCCCACAATCGTCAGAGGTGCTCGTTAAGGTTACGAATCCTACTGGCTCATCTTTGTCAAATGCCGCCCATAATGGCAGCAAACTCCCATCTTGAATATATTCTTTAGTGCTTTCAGGTAAGCCAAACCACTCAGGTAAATCTGCCAATACCGTTTTTATAATCTCAGCTTTTTCAACTGAATCCCTTATTGCTATAATCTTCATTATTTTCTCCTTTCGGAGGTTATATTGCCTTAACTTCCTTACTCTTGATTCCTTGTTTTTTGAAATATCTTACTATTACTTTCATTCTATTGTATGGTTATACTACCATCTATTGCTCTTGTCAGTCAACCTATATTCACATGTTCATTTTCAACTGATAACTTTTATAGTTACCAGTACCTGATCATTTCACATCCAATCCTTTGTAAATGAAAAATGGCTCCAATAACAAAAAACAGGCTTTCCGAAATCTCGGAAAGCCTATTCCTTGCTATTTCTAGCTCAACTCTCTCTTTTATTTCAAAGAGAGTTGCTAAAAAGGTTCCCCGAACCTTTTTACTTTGCGATTGGGTAAACAGATACTTGTTTCTTATCGCGACCTTTACGTTCGAAGCGTACAACGCCTTCTACTTTAGCGTAAAGAGTGTCATCTCCACCACGACCTACGTTAGCTCCTGGGTAGATTTTTGTACCACGTTGGCGGTAAAGAATTGAACCACCTGATACAGTTTGGCCGTCAGCAGCTTTCGCACCAAGGCGTTTCGCTTGTGAGTCACGACCGTTTGACGTTGAACCTCCACCTTTTTTGTGGGCCATAAATTGCAAGTTAGCAAGATTCAAGTTTAACATATGTTATTCCTCCGAATTTCTGTAATGATTGCTTCAAGCTACGCCTTAAGCGTTGATAGCGTTGATAACAACTTTTGTGTAAGGTTGACGGTGACCTTGTTTGCGGTGGCTACCTTTTTTAGGTTTGTACTTGAAGGTAACAACTTTTTTCTGTTTACCTTGTTTTTCAACAGTACCAACAACAGTAGCGCCTGCTACAAGTGGAGTACCCACAACAGTTTTCTCACCACCAACAAGAACTACTTCTTCGAAAGTAACTTCTTGACCTGCTTCAACGTTCAATTTTTCAACGTAGATAGCTTGACCGACTTCAACTTTAACTTGTTTGCCGCCAGTTTTAATGATTGCATATGTGCTCATTATGCACCTCCTATGATTTTTGGGCCTTGCCCGAATTTGATGTGAAGACTCGCCTAGTACCGTGGGACGAACCACTTACTCTACTCTCATCGAAAGAACGGCATTCGTGCGGTTGCACAGGAAATGTGCATAGTCAACCCTTGTAATATATCAAAAAACACTCGCTTTTGCAAGTGTTTTGTATCATTTTTTCTTACATTTCAAAAACTTCGCTCTCCTGCTTGTTTGGTAAGAACAGAGAAAGGACGATTCCGATAAGGGCTGGCAATAACCATGCTAATGATTGACCCGCCAATGGCAAAGCTGAAATAACTTTTGAAACAGCTGTCCAACCAAATTGACCAGCCAAAACTTCTACCAATGACAAAGCTGTCACTACTCCCACAGTTAATTGCATACCGTAGGTCGAAAGCGGTACAAATTTGTTCACAATGGTAATCAAGACAATACAGATGGTAATCGGATAGAGAACCAAAAGAACTGGAACTGAGAAAGTGATGATATTGTTCAAACCGAGGTTAGCAATCCCAAAACCAATCAAAGTAAAAATTGTCGCATACACTTTGTAGCTAAAACGTGGAAAACGCTCGGCGAAAAATTCACCTGAAGAAACAATCAAACCAGCCGTCGTCGTGAAACAAGTCACGATAACCATAACAGCCAAGAAAATCTGCGCGCTTGGACCAAAGATAGCTTGTGTTGCTTGCGAAAGAATATAAACACCCTTATTGGTATCCGAAGCCAAAACATCAGCAGGCACTGGGAAATGATTTCCAAGGAAAGCCAAACCAACATATAGTGCTGAAAAAGCCAAGGCTACAACAAAACCAACAGACCAGATGGTTGAGACATACTCCTTCTTGCTGGAGAAACCAAGTTGTTTTAAGGTATTCACTGCTACAACACTAAAGGCAATAGAGGCAAGGGCATCAAGGGTATTGTATCCTTCAATAAATCCTGTACCAAAAGCCTGACCCGCAGAATAAGCCTCAGAAGCTGGTAGTGGACTGGTTGATCCGTATTTCGCAATACCAAGCACAACCAAAATCACAATCAAAATGGCAAAAACAGGGGTTAAAATACGTCCGATACTGTTTAAGATTTGAGACGGATTGAGGGCAATCAGATAAGCTGCCACAAAGTAAAGAGCTGTAAAGCCAAACAACCAGAGACCCAGATTCGCATCGCCCAACAATGGCGCAATACCAATTTCAAAGGACGTTGTTGCTGTACGCGGAATGGCAAAGAAAGGACCAATCGCCAAATACAAGGCAACAAGATAGACCGTTGCAAAGGCTGGAGAAATCTTACGAGAAATCTCATGTACATAACCTTTTGGGTTTAAGGTACCGACAATCAAGGCAATGACGGCAATTCCGACACCCGATACGACAAACCCTAAAATAGCTGGCCAGAAATTTTCACCCGATAAGACCCCCAAAGCCGGTGGAAAAATCAAGTTTCCGGCACCAAAAAACATACCAAACAGGAGTAAACCTGTTAGAGCTCCTTTTTTCATAAATCCTCCTATAATAACTATTACGAGTCTTCATTTTACCATACAAATCTAACTTTAGGAAGAAAAATCTCCGCAATGCGGAGATAGATTCTTACAGTAAATCAGCAATCAAACTATCTACTTCATCCTGTATTTCTTCTTTTGGCGTAATTTCTGTTACGATAATTCCTGCCACAGCTCGTTCCACCAAGCCCTCTACATCCATACGGGCTTCGTACTGCTCGACATTTTTGATTTTAGGGTTTGTTTTTGGACGGTCAGGGGCAAAGATGGTACAGCAATCCTCAAATGGTTGAATAGAAATATCAAAGGTGTCAATCTCTTGAGCAATATCAATGATTTCCAACTTGTCCATGGTAACGACTGGACGGATAACAGGTGTATTGGTCACCGCATTGATAGCCTGCATGGATTCCAAAGTCTGACTTGCCACTTGTCCTAGACTTTCACCGTTGATAATGACCATAGCACCACGCTCTTCCCGTACTCGGTCTGTAATCCGCATCATGAAGCGACGTGTCAAGGTCATCAAATAAGCTTCAGGTGCTTTTTCTTTGATTTCTTCCTGAATTTCTGTAAACGGCACTTCGATAAAGGTGATATTACCACCAAAGGCAGTCAATTTACGAGTCAAATCATGGGCTTTTTTAAGCGCACCTGGGCTAGTATAAGGCGGACTTGCAAAGTGCAGGGCTTCGATTTCAACCCCACGTTTCAGTGCTAAATAGCCCGCAACAGGCGAATCAATACCACCTGATAGCATCAGCGTACCCTTGCCAGATGTACCAACTGGAAGACCGCCCGCTCCCTTGATTTCTTCATAGGAAATATAAGCAGCATCAGGACGAATTTCCACCCGCAGAGTAATATCTGGTGACTTCATTTGCACTTGCACATTTGGAATAGCTGTAAAAACCGCATCTCCAAGGACTTGGTTCAGGTCACGGCTGTCCAGTTCAAAACTGTGGTCACTACGACGTGCCGCAATCTTGAAAGTCATCCCTTCCTTGTAAATAGACTGCATAATCTCCACAACCGCCTCTTTCAAGGCTGGAACAGACTTTTCAATCTTATAAGACGGTGCGAAATTTTGGATCCCAAAAATCTTCTTCAAAGAAGCTGAAACTTCCTGATAATCTGCCCCATTCAAATAGACATGACCACGGTCACGGTCAAAATAAACCGTCACTTCTGGGTAAACAGAAAGGACATGCTTGATATTATTGCGGAGTTTGTTGACAAACCGCATCTTGTTTTTCCCTTTAGTTGACAATTCGCCATAGCGAATCATAATTTCTGAATAGTTCAAAATATTTCCCTCTTTCCTATCATCTAGTATAAACGGCCTAACAGCCTCTCTTATAAACCATACTCCTTTAATGCATCTTTCCAGAGTACCTCACGATTTATATCAATTAATTTTTTGACTAGTGGATACAGTTTATCGTTATTGATTGGATGTTCTGAAATAAGATGCACAAACATAAGGGAATCTGTAAAACTCAATGTTTTTTGTTCTCCATCTGCTACTCTACAGCAACCATACCCATCAAACGAGATACGAACCAGATAAATCTCTCCAAATCGATTTTTACAAAAATCAAGAAAGACTCTAGCATCAAGATAATTCAAATAGTAGTCTGCTACTCGACTAGTTCCAGTTCCCTTATCTGAAAATCCTAAAAATCGACGAAACCCTAATTCCGAATCATCATACAGATAAGTATTTTCACTTTTCACAAAATCCAAGACCTCTCGATTCAAGTCTTTCCAAGATTTCACAGTTCTTACCTTACTTTCTGTGTATTTTGATAAATTTGTTTGAAAATCGTCAGGAATTGTTCGATTTGCCCCATATCGTTGTCATCATCCAAGCTGATACGGACGGCAGTTTGAGCCAACTTCTGCGGAACACCCATAGCAATCAGTGTTCCAGCTGGTTTTCCAGCCTTGGACGAGCAGGCTGAGGTTGTCGAAATGTAAATCTGGTGTTCTTCAAAGGCATGGACAATGACCTCGCCTCGGATGTTCTTAATCCCAAACGTCACAATGCTTGGCACAAAGTCCTCTAGCCCAGAAAAGACTGTCACATCGGCATATTTGCCCAATTCATCCACCAAGATTTGCTTCATAGCTGCCAGTCGCTTCTGGCTATCTACCGCCTTGTCCAAGGTCAAGCGTAGCGCCTTAGCCGTTGCTGCAATACCAGCCACATTTTCCGTAGTTGAGCGTTTGTCGCTTTCCTGTCCTCCTCCTGTCAATAGCGGAGCGATTTTCTTACCAGCTTTGACATAGACGAAACCTACTCCTCTGACAGAGTGGAATTTGTGACCTGAAAAACTGGCAAAATCAACTCGGTCTGTCAGATACCCTTCCGTTGGCACCTTGCCGATAGCCTGAACAGCATCCACATGGAAGGAAATGGTTGGCTTATCAGCTAACAGTTGAGATATTTCCTGAATGGGCTGAATAGCACCAATTTCATTGTTGACGGCCATGATAGAAACCAGTGTGGTATCTGGACGAATCAAGCTTTCTAAGGCTGAAACATCCACAAAACCTTGGGCATTGACCGGAGCCAAATCCACCTCAAAACCTTGCGTTTTGAGCCAAAGTGCTGACTCTTTTACCGCTGGATGCTCAATAGCTGACACGATGATGTGCTTGCCCAGATGTGCCTTTTCAAATGCCACTCCCTTGATGACCCAGTTGTCACCTTCCGTACCACCTGAGGTGAAAAAGATTTCTTTGCTATCCTGGCCAAGCAATTCTGCGATTTGCTTGCGAGATGCTTCCAAAATACGGGTTGCCTGACTGCCGAGACTATGGAGGCTAGAGGGATTTCCCCAGATTTTTGTCGCCACTTCCGTATAGGTCTTGAGAACTTCTGGATAGACCGGAGTCGTGGCTGCATTGTCAAAATAAATCATTTTTTCATTCCTTTGCTTGCAATAGTCCTATTTTATCATGTTTCACATCTTGTTTCCACTCTTTAAGATATTTTTAACTCTGACAACCTATACTGAAAAAAGGAGGATTGACCATGAAGGAAACCTACTCTCGTAAACACGATGTTGAACTAAAAAGAATGACTAAAACTGCAAGACATCACTTGTCGACCTTTCAGAAAATCATTGCAACCATCGCATCCATGCTAGGCATTATCACTGCAACTATTACCATCTATACCTTTACAGCCAGCACAAATAGTCAGGCGCAAACAAATACAAGCTCTACAACTCTTATCATTTACAAAGAATCCGAAACAATGACTGCTAATGTGACTGACCAATCTAGTTCTTCTAGTGACGGAACCACTACTCTCCCATCCTCCACTAGCTCTACCTCTTCACAAAGCACTACTAGCTCCGCCGATACAGCCTCATTAACCATCCCTTCTTCGAGCGATACAGCAACCAGTTCCGACCCTAGTCAACTTATTAGTGAAACGTCAACAGAGTCTGAATCAACTGGTTCGACTTCCGATCAGTAGCATAAAAAACTTGATAGGCGATTTTGGATTTGATATACTAAATCCAGGAGGTGCTGTATGAAATACTTTATCCTTAGAATACCTATTTTAGTTTGGTTATTGCTGTTTTCATTTATTGAAATCTTCCTGTTAGCATCATTGTTACCAGCACCGTTTAACACTAATTCACTTCTTCCAATAGTTATCTTAGCCAGCTGTGCCGTAAGAGTTTCCAATGAAGTCAAAGAGAGAGATGGACAATACACGCCATTCAAACATCTATGGTGGGCGGTACTTGCTTGGATTATCTTGGGTATCCTTTTCGGATTGACTGTCCAGGCACCCCTTTCAAAACACCTTGTCTTCATCATCAAAGCAATTTTAGGTGGAATAGGCTATCGCCTAATTGAACACTATGCAGTCTATCGTTATCATTATCTACAGACGAAAAAGAAAGGTTAGCCCTTTCTTTTTTTACTTTCTATAATCTATTTCTCAACGCTTCCATATCTTCCTGGCTAGTTGACCAGCTGGTCGCAAAACGAATGACGGTGTGATCTTGGTCGTATTTTTCCCAGAAACCATAAGCAATACCAGCCTCTGATAATCGTTTTAATTCATCGTTTTTTACGATGACAAATTGCTGATTGGTTGGCGATTTGAGATAGAAGGGATAACCTTTTTCTTGCAAAATCTCCTTGAGCTGCTCTGCCATTGTGATCGCATGACGGCCTATTTCCAGATACAAGTCATCTGAAAATAGACGGTCAAACTGCACACCATTCAAACGCCCCTTAGCTAACAAGGCTCCATGTTGCTTGACGATACTGGTGAAATGCTTGGGTTGATTGTTTTTAGTAAAGACCAAGGCCTCTCCCATCAAGGCCCCCATCTTGGTACCTCCAATGTAAAAAACATCTGTCAGCTCTGCTATTGCCTGCAAATCAAGATCTGACTCTGGAGATGCCAAACCATAGCCCAGACGAGCTCCATCTAAGAAAAGAGGAATTTGGTAGTGGCGACAAACCTGTGCTATGGCGGTCAGTTCCGCTTTTGAATAAAGCGTACCGTACTCAGTCGGATGAGAGAGATAAACCATGCCAGGATGAACCATGTGTTCATGATTGGCATCTGCATAAAAATCTGCCAAGTGCTGTTCGATGTCCGCTGCAAAAATCTTTCCATGTTGATGTGGAATAGTCAAGACCTTGTGGCCCGAAAACTCAATTGCCCCTGCTTCATGGGTAGAAATATGTCCCGTGTCCGCAGCAATCACACCCTCATAGGAAGCCAGCATAGAATTAATCGCAATTTGATTGGTTTGGGTTCCGCCCGATAAGAAAGTGATTTGAGCATGAGGACACTTGATTACACGTCGAATCTTCTCAATAGCTGATTGAGTATAAGGATCCGTTCCATAGCCTGACACCCCTTCTTGGTTTGTTTCCACCAAAGCCTGCAATAGCGCTGGGTGAACACCTTTGTTATAGTCATTTTCAAAATGTAGCATGGTTGGCCTCCAACACCAAAAGAATATAGAAAAAGCCTGCACACCAGGCTTCTTCTACTATTTAGTCCACCCTGAGGGAATCGAACCCCCATCTCAAGAACCGGAATCTTACGTGATATCCATTACACTAAGGGTGGAAAGGAAAAACTTGCACGAGGCAAGTTTTTAAGTGAATTACAATTCAATGTCGCCGAAAAGGTCAGCCATTGAGAATCCAGATTGAGTTTCTGGCAATTCGTAATCACGTTTTTCTTCACGTTTTTGACGACGTGGACGTGGAGCACGTTTTTCTGCTTTTTCTTCGCCTTCAACTGCTGCTGGACGCTCTTCCAAAGCTTTGATAGAAAGTGATACACGCTCATCAGCTGCGTTCACTTCAAGAACTTTAACAGTTACTTCTTGACCAACTGACAAAGCATCTTTGGGATTTTCAACACGTTTGTGTGAAATTTGTGAAATGTGTACCAAACCATCGATACCTGGCAATACTTCAACAAAAGCACCGAAGTCAGTCAAACGTTTTACTTTACCTTCGATCACATCGCCAGCTGCCAATTTTTGCTCAACGCCGTCCCATGGGCCAGGCTGTGTAGCTTTCAATGACAATGATACGCGTCCTTCTTCTTCATCGATAGCAAGAACTTTAACTTCAACTTCTTCACCAACTGTTACAGCTGATTTAGGAGATACGTTACGCTCATGTGACAATTCAGTCAAGTGAACCAAACCATCCACACCACCAAGATCGATGAAAGCACCGAAGCTAGTGATACGTGCAACTGTACCAGTTACAACTTCACCAACTGACAATTTACCAAATACTTCTGCACGTGCAGCTGCCGCAGTTTCTTCAACTACATCACGACGTGACAAGATGAAGCGGTTTTCAGCTGGATCAACTTCTTTGATTTTAGCATCAAATTCTTGACCAACAAAACGCTCAGTGTTACGAGTGAAACGGCTGTCAATCATTGAAGCTGGGATGAAACCACGAAGACCTTCAAATTCAACAGCAAGACCGCCTTTAACCGCACGAGTTACTTTAACTGGTACGACTTCACCTTCACGGCCAACCAATTTGTCCCAAGCCTTGCGTGCTTCAAGACGTTTCTTAGAAACAAGGTAAGTTACTGTATCAGTATCTTTACCTACTACTTGACGAAGCACCAACAATTCAAGTGTTTCACCAACTTTAACGAGTTCGTTGATATCAGCATCACGGTCGTTAGTCAACTCACGAAGAGTCAATACGCCCTCAACACCAGTACCTGAGATAGCTACGTTTGCTTGAGTTGCATCAACTGTCAACACTTCAGCAGTTACCACATCACCAGGTGCTACTTCATTCACACTGTTCAACAAATCTTCAAATTCGTTCATTATAAAAAAACCTCCGACAATCAGGCCTCTCGACCCAACATAAAATATATTTTATTTAAGGCACACGCAAGGACAAACAACAATATGACATCTTTGACGAACTAGAGTTTCCTCTAGTACCTTGACTGGGGTAGCTGGATTCGAACCAACGAATGAGGGAGTCAAAGTCCCTTGCCTTACCGCTTGGCGATACCCCAAAAAGAGATACATTTCATTTATTTACTAATCACAAGAAATTGAACTCGAGATTAATTTCTTAGGAAGATAGATAGCCTTCCTTGAGTGTACACACTCAGCGTCAGTTTCCTAATTTTCTACAGAGATTTCTGGTAAACCAGAGCATCTCTCGTATCTTAAATGAACTCGGTCTAAACGCTGCGTAAAAAAGATAAGTTGCCTAGCAAATCAGAATTTGCTGTCAACTTCCTATTTTTACTGTGCGTTTGACGCTCTTAGTATCTTAGTTGAACACGGACTAAAATCCTAGTGAAAAAGATAAACTTCTTTGTGTGTTTAGCACACAACGTCAGTTTCCTATTTTCATACGGATTTCTTAACGTCCTTTGTATCCTGTTCAATGGAAAGAGAGGGATTCGAACCCCCGAACCCGAAGGAGCGGATTTACAGTCCGCCGCGTTTAGCCTCTTCGCTATCTTTCCTTTGCACCAACAGCCTTTATTCTACCATAAAAAAGCAACGATTACAAGGGCTTAGTTGCTTAAATTATAATTTTCGATGACATTTCCGACTGCTTTTTCCAATTTTTTATAAAAACTTTCCGTATTTCCGTTTTTTACCACTGCAAATTGGTTTACTTCCAGTTCTGCAATCTCACCAATCACCTTTTTTCCGATTGTTAGTTGATAACCAGGAAACATTTGTCCGTTTACTGATACCTTGCTATCTTCGATTTGGATTTCAATTTTCTTATCTTTTTTAGCCATAATTCCCTCCTATTTTGTCAAACCACTCCTCCCATTTTACAAAAAAAGGCAACAGCTTGCAAGCCCAAGCTGTTGCGAACGAGAAATTGTTCTTATTTCAAAATTTGAATTTCACCATTTACACCATTTTTAGGTATGTTACCACTCCCATCACTCTGGCCTTGTGAACTCATTTTATCGAATACAATCAGAATAGTTTTCAAAAATAATTTGATATCAAGTAACAAGGTATATCTTTTTACATAGAGTAAATCAAACTTTAACTTACTCTCAAAATCTGAAGTGTATTTCCCATATACTTGGGCATAACCTGTAATTCCAGCCCGGACATTATGACGCAATGAGTAAAAGGGATTGATTTCTGTAAATTCTTTGACAAAATTTGGTCTTTCTGGCCTTGGTCCTACCAGCGACATTTCTCCTTTTAAAACGTTAATCAGCTGCGGAATTTCATCAATCCGAGTTGCACGGATAAATTTCCCAACCTTGGTTATCCGACTATCGTTTTTCTGAGCTAAAACCGGACCTGTTTTTGCTTCGGCATCT
Source organism: Streptococcus suis (assembly GCF_016775005.1). Lineage (GTDB taxonomy): Bacteria > Bacillota > Bacilli > Lactobacillales > Streptococcaceae > Streptococcus > Streptococcus suivaginalis. Next base: position 53,536 of record NZ_JAEUXI010000001.1, read on the forward strand.
GAGACCATTGAGCGAAATTTTAGAATCCAAAAGACTTTGTTCCCCAAAGTAACCCGTTCTTGACGATAAAAGGCTGGTCCCTTACTCTCTAGCTTAATTGCAATCACAGTTGCTAACAAGACAGGTGACAAGAGTAACAGCATGCATAGTGAAACAAGAATATCCATTATTCGCTTCACAGCATATTGTTCCCGTGTGAGATAATAAGGTGAAACCTGAATAATGCTTTCATCTGATATATTGAGCAAATGGGCATTTAATGAAATTGAATTCTCAATTGTTGATGCCAGATAGATGGTTTTATCCTTGCGAATCAAGTAATTATACAATTCTTGGGAGACTCCAGCATCCATTACTCCTGCAATGTAGATAACATCGATTTCTTCAATGATATTTTTCAAATTATTAAAATAATTCCCAATCACTAGATGTGTTATCTGATGAAGAGGTTGGACAGAATAGTCAAAATTATCCAAGGCCGAAAAAACAGCCTTGGGTCTTCCGATAATCAAGACCCTTTTCGGTGAAGCAATTTTGGTAAAATAGGCAAAAATCCCAAGATGGATGACCAGAGCGATGCTGGTACCAATGATAAAGTAGTAAATAATAAAATCTAAATCGAAAAAGAAATGATCAATATAGATAGTACATATAATGCATAAAATAAATGAAAATAGTAACTGTACAATGAATGTATTAAAAATAATATTGGATCGTGTTTGATTATAGTAAATATTGGTATCAAAAATATTATTAATAAAAACGTATGTCACAATTAACCATGGTATAACTGGTAAAAATTCCTCCATTCCATGAGTCGACAAGCTCAAGGTATGTTCAGGATTTAAAGCAATGTAGACACCAACAAGCATCAGCATTGCTTCTATAATAAATATTATATTGGACCAGAAGCTATTTTTTTCAATCATAGTCCCCCCTTTTTTCAACTACTAACTGAAAATAATACAGTGTATATAGGTCTAGCATAGACAGCCCAAATTTTACGGTAAATGCATGGGCCTCTTACCTAGAGAAGTTTCTTGCTCCCTGTAGCATATAGTATATGTTCTTAAACAGTGATATTTCTGGTAGCATCATTTTTCGTTTTCGAATGGCAAATTGAAGAATCAACAGCCAGTACCATCTCCTTGTCATTCTTTTGTAAATAGCTCCCCGTTTCTGGCAATTTTCCGGTGTGTTGGAACGGTCCCAATGGGATTCCCTGTCCCTTAGGCTGGCTATCTTTTCTGGATAACTGTATAGTTTTAACCCCTTGCCAAGGGCATCAAACAGTAAAATGGTTTCTTCTCCTGAACCATATTGGGCCCCGATCCCAAAACGTTCATCAAAAGATAAACCAACTTGTGTAAAGCTTGATTTTTTAAAAGAAATCTGAACAGATGATACACGCATGGCATCTAAGTAGGAAAGCCTTCCGTTTGAAAGCCTGGGTCTACTTATGGCATGGTTTTCAAAATCAACATAAAAAATAATAATATCGGCATCAGGGAATTCTTTATAGGCACGTGAGACGATTTCTTGGTAATTGTCTACAAAGACCAAATCATCATCGGCAACTTGGCAAATTGCATCATTCTCCGCATAAGACAGGGCCTCATTTCGACTAACACTTAAGCCTAGACCTTGACTGTAAACAATCTTAGCTTTCTCCCTTTGCTCAAGGACCGTTTCCTTTCTTTCAGCTCGTGTTTGATGAATTACAATTGAATCAACTGTAGAAAGATTCATTTCATCAATAAGCTGATCGACATTTTCATGATCCAATGTCGCAACAAGTACAACCATGAGTTCTCCTTATACTCTTCTCTTTATCGCATGAAAGGCGTAACCCAAAAAAGGTAAAACGGTCTGCCCAAACGTCAAACCTTCAACATTTCGAAAGAGGTTCCAAGTTCGCTTGATAGCTGCAAATTTATTTGCAGATAGTGACGCGGGCGTTCTTCTATACAACGAGAGCACTTCATCGATGCTATAAGCATGTCCTGTCACTTTTAAAATTTTCCACCAGGTTGCAGTATCTTGCCCTTTTCTGACATTAGGCATTTCAATTTGTGATTTGGTCAATTGCTCCAAATCCAGCATAACAGTTGAAGTCCAAATGGTATGATTTCTCAAAGCCTCTTGATAGGAAATTTTACTGGGAACATGAACAGGCGATTTGATTGGTCGGCCATTTTCATCTGCAAATTGGTAGGAGGAAAATGTAAATGCATGCCCCTGTTGTAACATAAAATCCACTTGCTTGGCCAATTTATTGGGCAACCAAAGGTCATCAGCATCTAAAAAACTTATAAAACGCCCACGCGCAGCTGCCACTCCTGCATTTCTTGCTACTGCAACACCTGCATTAACCTTATTTTGCAAAAAACGAATGCGACTGTCAGTTTCTATCATTGCCTGTACAAGTAAAACAGAATCGTCACTTGATCGATCATCCACTACAATCACTTCGAAAGCCGGATAGGTTTGAGCAAGAACAGAATGTAACGTTTCTTGAATAAATTTCTCTGCATTGTACATGGGGATAATCACACTGACAAGCGGTATATCTTTTATTTGGGTCATTCTAAATCCTTCATAGAGTATTATTTGAAAAATAGACAAGTATGTAGTAAGATAAAGTTCAAATACAAACAGAAAGAAGATTCCATGAATCCATTAATTTCCGTAGTAATTCCAAACTACAACAGGGGACATCTGATTGAGCAGGTTATCAACAGTATCCAGCGGCAAACTTATTCTCCAATTGAAATCATTATTGTCGATGATTGCTCGACAGATCATTCGATTGACACCATTCAAAATTTGCAAAAGAACTTCGATAGTATCCAACTCATTACATTGAAAAAAAACAGTGGAGCCAACACCTGTCGCAATATCGGCGTTAGCCATTCAAAAGGTGAATACATTGCCTTTCTCGATTCCGACGACTTCTTTCTTCCTACAAAACTTGAAAAACAGATAAAAATCTTGCAAAATCAAGAAGACATTGGTTTTGTAGTGACTGGTTTTGGATCCAAAGTCATTCATATTCTCCCTGAGGGAATCATACCCCTACAAGAAACCATTAAACAAAATAACTTGGGTGGTTTTTCAACTTTGTTGGTTCGAAAAACACTTTTCCTTCAAGTTGGAGGCCTAGATCAGGAACTGTTGAGCTGTCAAGACTGGGACCTTTACCTGAAATTACTTCAAGTAAGTAAGGGTTACAAAATCGCCGAAGACCTTGTTATCTATGAAGTCCAGGAAGACAGTATCTCAAAAAATCCAAACAAGGTCATTCAAGGCTATACAATTGTCTCACAAAGGGCAAAGATACTAAATGACAAACTAAAATTGATCCCATCTAAAGAACTGACAGCGTTTCAAGAATACTATCTTGCCATGCGTTATTTCAAGTTAGGTGATTTCAAACAAACTCGACTTCACCTTAAGCAATCTATTGCCATCAAGCCTAGACCAGTCCCAATTTTATATTGGGTGATTTCACTTTTTGGACATTCAGCTCTCGCAACTTTACTTTCTGTAAAAAATACTGTCGCAAAATAGAAAATCATTACTAATTATCACTACTTATTCAATTCATTGTATCAAAATTCCTAACCTATATCAAAGATATTGAAGCCAAACTTCCTATTTGAAAGAAGAACCTAGTGAATACAAAATCTCTTAAACTAAATGGCTTTATTTCCTTACTAAATAAAGTCATTTCTATTGTTTGTAGCCTTATTTTACCAAGACTCTTTATCACTGCCTATGGGTCTGAGGTCAATGGACTCATGTCTAGTATCTCTCAGTATTTGACCCTGATTAGTCTCTTAGATTTAGGAATGGGCGCTGTCATTCAAGCTAGTATGTACAAACCATTATTGTATAAAGACACCGCGCTCCTCTCGACTATCTATTATAAATCGCAGGTGTTTTTTAACAGAATAGGCTTTGCCCTTTTAATCTATATTGCCTGCCTTTGTCTTTTTTTACCTGCCAACCTTTCTGGGAAATTCACACAAAGTCAAATTGTCGGTTTGATTTTGGTTCTTTCTCTCTCTCACCTATTACAATTTTTCCTAGGGATTACCAGTCAAATTATCCTTGGATCGGATCAAAAAGCTTATATCAAGGAAATCTTACAAGGTACAGCCAACATCCTAAACCTGCTTCTTACTATTGTTTTGATTCAGTCGGGACAAACTATCCTTATAGTAAAGCTTGCATCGGCACTAGTCTTTATCCTTCCTCCTATATTTATCAGCTACTATGTCCGTCGTCATTATGGGATTTCCAAAAACCTTCGAGATCGGACTTACCAGATTCAACAACAATGGTATGGTATAGGTCAACACATCGCCTATACTATCCAAGAGAGCACTGATATTGTCATTTTGTCCATGTTTGCCAGCCTAACTCAAGTTTCTGTTTACTCAGTATACAATACCGTTTTCCAGGGTATTAAAACGTTTTTAAACGCTGCGACAAGTGGCCTTCGTCCATTTTTAGGACGTGCCCTTCACATGGATGATCAGAAACTTCTGCAAAGACAATTCCATAAAATTGAATGGCTCTTACACACCGCATCTACCATTTTCATCAGTAGTACATTTCAACTTGTTACTCCTTTTGTTATTCTTTATACCCAAAAGATTACAGATGCTAATTATGACCAACCTGTTTTTGGCTACCTAATGACACTTGCAATCCTGTTTTATGCCTTAAGGTTACCTTACCGTACCCTTGTCTTTTCCAAAGGCGACTTTAAAAATACTCAGTTTGGAACCTATTTCGAAGCAATATTGAATCTTGGATTGTCACTCACTTTGGTCTTTGAATGGCAAATTGTTGGAGTTGCAACAGGCACAGCAATTGCATTGTTGTTTAGCTTGATTTACTACATATGGTATTGTTACCGGTTCATCTTAACATCTTCCTTCAAAACCATTCGGACCCAGCTACTTGTTGATGGAGGAGTATTTTTACTCTCCAACTGTCTCTTATTACCATTTACAAATGTTGTTCAGCAATTTAGTCATTGGATTATCTTTGGAACTTGTAGCATCCTGATTACTTTTGCTATCAGCTTCGGACTAAACTGGATAGTTTTTCCACAGCAGGTCAAATCATATTTATCACAAAAAAAATAATGCCATAGTCTTGGCATTATTTTTTTTATCTTTTCATTTCATATACAATCAATTTATCAGGTTTATTTTGCTTATAGACTGAGAACATCAATGCAAGGTAAATAATAAATGTATAATCTTCAAAAACGCTTCCTGTCAAAAGGTATTTCAAGAAAAAGGTAGAGCTTAAAAAAACAACAACCTTTTTATTTGAGATTGAGGATCCCTTAAAGGTTATGATAATAAAATACATTAACAAAATAAGCAAGAGAATCCCAAACAACCAACCAAAGGAAAGTACTATTTCCAAAAATAAATTGTGAACATAGACATTGCCAGGCATCAGCGTACGATCGAAGAAAACTCCATTGATTTTTAAACCCATCTCCTCAAAAATATATTGCACAGCAATATCAATCATGCTATCACGGCCAGTACTTTGCACCAAAACACCTGTTTCAATACGATTCAAAATATAACTTTGAGCAATATTTAAACTTGAGAGTATTTGATAGAGAACAAAGAAAAAGCCAACTGTCCCCAAAAAAATCATTAAGCCAGATTGAATTGATCGAATAGAAAGCCGAATCTGTACTTGATTCTCGATCCTATGCAAGATAGCGTAGGCAATTAAACTGATGAATAACCAAATCAACGGCCCACGAGCACCATAGATTACACCTTCCAGTACCAAAATTCCGAATATTGCTAATCGAACAAGGTTTGGTTTTTGAATCATTCGAAATGAAAATAAAATCCAAATCGGCAAGAGATTATAGGAATAGACCATATAACCTGTCTGATCTTTTAATATAAATTTCACCAGAAAAGAGGCGATAATCAGAAAGCCGTTGAAATATTCAACGATACTATTTGTGAATAGTTGAGAAATATCCTGTATTCTAGATAGTATTAGCACCGAATAGGGAAGATAGAACAGATAAATCATAACCATATCCACATCCAAATAACGGTATTTCATTTCAGTTGGACTAGTTAAATAAAAAATATAATAGACCAAATAGATGAAAAACATACTGGAAAGTCGCTTCAAGGATATGGGAAAGCGGATAAGAATGAAAAAGAAAACAAGATAAACGATTCCATAGCAGACAAAAATGGTTTTTGATGCAAAAAAATCAAAACCAGTTGTTCTCAAAACAGCAGAAAGCAAGACATTAAACGGGTAGATAATAAGACTGAGATAAAAGAAAAATAGATCCCACTGCTTGCTGTCTCTTTCTTTCATAAGTCCTCCCCTAGTTCACTTTATAAAACAACTGCTGGAGGGCACCTTCTCTTTCACGGACAGTACCATCAAAGACATAGCCTAGTACTTCAATTTGATAACTTTCCAGAAAACGATTCGCTTCAATTAAGTCATCAATCCGTGTTCCATCTTGTTTGACAAGCATGACAAGGTTTCGAATTTTTGTAGCCAAAATCTGAGCATCTGGTACACCATTTAGAGCTGCAGAATCAAAGAGAATCACATCAAAATGCTTCTCTAAATCCGCCAACAAGGTTGGTAACTTCTCAGAAGTCAAAATCTGAGAAACTGCTGCAAACTTTGGCCCACTTGGTAAAACAAACAAAGAAGATCCTTGAATAGCTTGGATCCCGAGTTCCCCTCCATTTTGCAAGTAACTAAATAAACCTACCTTATTTGACAGTTTGTAAATCCGATCGAGTGATGGATTTCGAAGATTGGCATCTACTAACAACACTTTTTTCCCATTATTTGCAAGACTATTTGCCAGATACATTGCAAGAGTTGTCTTGCCTGTCCCACTTTCAGCCGAACTAATCAAAAAGGTCTTTACAGCATTCTTATCTAGTTGCGTCTGTAACTTGGTTTTTATCCCTTCAATATTGTCCAATGAAATAGATTTTTGAGTTGATTTTTTATTGAATAAGCCTGATTTTGGATGTTCCTTTGTTGCACTCCTTACCTCCATTTGAAGAGGTGAAAGACTTACATTTCCTAATTCCAACCAAGAAAAAGTTGATAGAATAGCCGTCCCCTTTATCGTTGGACTCAACAACTCAAGCAAAATAATAACAAAAGAACTGACCATAGTTGCCAATACTACTGCAAAAAAGATATTTCGTGAAATAATTGGCGAAACTTGATTCGTTGAAGGCTTGGCAGCTGATATTACTTTGATTTCTAGGTTTGAAGAATAATAATCATCCAGTTTAGATTGAAAAATCGCTGACACAGTATTTGCAATCTCGGCAGCAGTTTCTGGAGAAGTATCTGTAACTCTAATCGCAAAAGTTTGTGATTCATCCTCTGTCACAACCTTGATTTTATTTCTAAGTTCTTGATTCGAATAGGAAGTTGAAACCTCACTATTTACCAATGTCAAAATATCGTCCGAAAAGATGATACTTTCATATGTCTGAATCAACTTTGAGTTGGTCTGCAACTGGTTCAAGGTCAACTGAAGATTATCCGTTGCCTTTGGACTAACCAACAACTCAGCTGAAGAGCTATATAAGGGTTTTGCAATTGCTGTACTGTAGACGACAGCTGCCACAACAAAAACTACAATCGTCAAGACAATCCATCTCAACTTCTCTTTTACTAATTTTACTATCGCAATTAAACTAAGCTCCTTGTCCATCTTTATCCCCCATTTTTTGTTTTGAAACGTCTGTTCCTTAGCACCTCATTATACCATTAAGGCTTGAAAAAATATAATAAAAGTAATTTTCGCTCCTCAATTCATTTAAAAGCTATGTTCTTTTTTCATGTGATATAATACAAGAAAACCCGAATGAAAAGAGGAAATAACATGTCAAAAGTCTCAATCATTGTACCAGTTTACAATACCGAACCCTACTTGGAAGAATGTATCCTCTCACTTCGAAATCAGACACTTCAAGATATACAAATCATACTTGTAGATGACGCTTCAAGAGATCAATCATTAACCATAATGAACCAGCAAGCTGCAATAGACGATCGCATCCAGGTGATTGCTTTGGAAGAAAATTCTGGAGTTGGTCTAGCTAGAAATCTGGGAATACAGCAAGCTCAAGGGGATTTTCTAGCATTTGTTGATTCGGATGACTATGTCAAACCTGAAATGTTCGAAAAACTGTATCAAAAGGCGATTGAAGAATCCGCTGATATTGTCTTGTGTGATACGGATACATTTTCTTCTAATGGACAAAAAAAATCCGTTTGGTACAAACCAATCAATGGCAAACCTCAATTAAAAGACATATATCATAATACCCAACCAACTAGTCGAATTGTCTCTAAAGCACTAATTGACCAAATTCAATTTTCATTTTTACCAGGCATGGGAGAAGGAATCTTTTTCGAATTGATGATTCAAGCAAAAAAAATTGTTACAGTTCCTGAAAAACTATATGTATACCGCTCACGAGATGGCTCACTCAGTACAACACCAAACCCTCGAATTAATATCGAATCAAAAGAAAACAACCGTATTATGGGAGAACGAAATCCCGCATACAAGGACTACTTTACCTTTAAGGTTATCGAAGATCTCCTGCAACTGGTTGCAACAGCTGTCAAAATCAACGACCATCAAACCTACAAAAATGCCGTTCAAGAACTGAACGACCTCAACTATCGGAAGAACCCGTATCTCTCGACCTTTTATAAAGACGAATACCCCTGGCATCGCTACTATATCAAAGCCTACCTCCTTCCAGCCAACTTTTCTCTAGCCCGCCTCATCCACCGACTCACCCAAAAATAATCTATAATAAAAACAACGCCAGCCCCCCTCCACTTGGGAAAGACTAGCGGTGTTTTTTAGGATTTATATCGACGGAATTTGATACTCATACTATGGAGATTTGTTCGACTTCAACTTGACTAATTAAGATTGGCAAAGAGAAAAAGAAAATCAAGGATATCGTATCTGCATACCCAATCGAGAATCGTGTCGTTGACTCTAGCAGTGAAATACTTCCGAATGTAAAAAGAGAAGCCAATGTAATGTATTTCTTAGTGAACGAAGAACAAAATACTGATTTAAAAATATATGCACAGCCACCAATTAATATCATCAATCCAAAAATACCATAAGTGACAAATGTTTCAACATATAGTGAATGAAAGTAATTCAGGTCATTTCCAAAAATTTCTTTATTCATTTCCAGTGCTTTATATCTACCAACCCCCAATAATGGATTGGTTGACAAACCGATTTCCAAACCATTCAACCATACATCAAATCGACCAGATCCATCTTCCAAACTATCCGTTCTTAGTAAGAGGGTATCTATTTTTTCTAAAATATTGGTTGAACTCATCATTTGATCCAAGAAAAATACGCTTGTTGCAAACAATACCAGGAGCCCAGCAATTACCTTTAAATTCACTTGCTTCTGAACAACAATCTTTGATACAACATAGGAAAAGTAAAAAATTAGCATTCCTGCAATTGAAGTCCGGGCAAATGTCAGAATCAAATTCAAGATGAAAAACAATTGTAGAAAATAGTGAATTTTTCTTTTATCGGTGTCAATCAGATATTGATTCGAGATGATTGCAACCAGTAAAAAAATCCCGAAGGTGTTTCGATTTGGGAAAAATGATTTAAACTGTGCACCATAACTTCCCGTTAATGCTCCAATTGCACGCAACTGATTAAAATTGAGAAAAACATTGAGCAAACAGGCTGCAAAAGCTAATTGACACAAACGTTTAAAAAAACAAATAATGTCTTTTTCCGCTAAATGAACTCGGTGGAGTTGGAAAATAAAAAAATATAAGTTAACTGTCACTGAAATCATTACCATCAGTTCTGAAAGAATATAGTTTCCAATGACAAACATTAGATAGATATGAGAAAAAAGCTGTAAAAGAACTATCATCACAAACAGTTGGAAACTTGGTCTTGATAATTTTGAAGCATTATCCCCCAAACTAAACCACATTAATATGCATTGAAGCACAAAACAGATGAAATACAAACCTGTATAGATTGTTAGATTCAGATCAAAAAGCCCCAATAAAGCTGTTGGAATCAAGTTCAGTAGAATAATCATAAACATTGTGTCTGTTATTTTCCGCATGCTTCACTCTCCAATACTTTTCTGAGATAAAATAGAAAACCACCGTATAAAAATGCTTTTGAAAAAAATACAGAATATGCAAAAGCGACTAAACCGTATTGGGTGCTGGTAATGATAGCAGAGACAATAAAAATAAAAAAGTATATAAAATATATCTTTGTCAATTCTCTTGAATCAATAAATTTCATTAACAATGATTTTAAGATAGAAGTACCAACACTCACTCCCAATGCGATGGATACTGGAAGTAATAAACTAAGTGAATGTTCCAAATACTTAGGATAAAGAATCTTTATACAAATATAGGTGAAGGGAACTGATAATATGCTACTCACTAAGACAATTGGAATAGAGGAATAAATAAATCGTTTAATTAAAATTTCTGAAGTTGAGTCTTTTTTTATCCATCTTAATAAAACACCATGAAGTGGATTAATCACCAAATTCACAATCTTAGACATGGAGGTTGTTGCATAGTACACATTCAATGACAGTGCTCCAAGAAATGGCAAAACTAAAAATTTATCAATATAGGTTATGAGGTTATTAAAAAATGAGATCATACTATAGTTGATAAACATTTCTGTTTCTTCACCTGTAGCCACCACCTCGTTAAAATGGAATAATTTTTGACTTGATACACAGTAAGAGAAGGTGATTGTCTCAGCTAAGACCATCGGTAACCAAAATAGAGGTATCACTTGGATGAGCAACAAACCAAATAGTATACCATTGAGGTAAAGAAAATTCAAAAACAAAACTTTTTTAAACGCCCCCTGACTACGAAATATACCACCTGAAAACAAGCGATAATTAGCCAAAAAGGTCGCTACACCAAGAATCAAACTTTCACTCCAGTCAAAACCCAAATAGAGTAAGAGTGCACAGATAATCACAAAGGAGCTCAAACTGATTTTTAGCAACAGACGACTAAAATTAACAGGTCTATTGATAACTTGTGAAACGATTCCTAACTCATTGCCCAAAGCATTTGTTAATACTGAAAATATAGAGATAAAAATGACGAAAATAGCATATTGTGATTCACTGAGAAATCTGCTCATAAACGGCATATAAATTAGCTGCTGGGCACAAATATAGATGAAAAATGAAAGTGTATTAAAAAAAACATCTTGAAAAAAATCTTTATATTTTACAAATCGCTTTAACAAATCCGAATCTCCATCTATCTTGTACTCTCGGCTTTATCCCAAAATGGCTTATTTTTTCCTAAAATCGTTCTAACCACTCCAACAAATTGAGCATAAACCGTCATACAGTAGTATGCTGAAAATTGAACAAATTTATGTTGAATATTAAACTGAAATCTTCCCAGAACTGTTAAAAATACTAATACTTGTACACAAAAAGCTACTAGATAAATCACACTAGTTTGCATCAAGAATAAACTGCAAAGAAATGCAACAATATGATTAAACCATAATAAATAGCGAGCTGTTCGATGTCCGAAATAAAAGTAGGAAAACCATCTATATTTTATAACATTTAAGATTGCAACGGAAGGCAGTATAAAACGTAGCAAGACTCTTGACATTCGGACTTTTCGTTTAAACTCATCACTATCCACCTGCCCTGCTTTTTCAAATGCAACAGCACTATGGTTTGCCACTGCTCTCTTCCCTTGAAGATTGTAGTAAACTGGCATAGCTAAGTCATGACTAACAATCGGATCAAACTCAACAAAATCTTCTGTTCGAACGGCATACAAGGCACCATTACCAGCAGTAATCGTTTGCAGACGAGACTCAATTTCTCTAATCCGAGTATCCAAATCCCAATACTTATTTTCTGAATGACTTGTTTTGCTGACTTCATGATTGGAATACATAAGCTTTCCAGTAACATATGCTACATTGTCTACGAATGAGCTTACCAGTTCTTTTACAGCATTGACATCAAGCATTGCATTGGCATCTGTCATTACCAAAATCTCACTTGAAACCATTTTAGCTGCTTCGTTTTGGGCGTTTGTTTTGCCAAGTCTTTTTTGAACAAGATAGAGCGAAATATTGGAATGCTTCTCCACGTATTTTTGAACAATTTCATTGGTAGCATCTGTGCTATTATCTGATGTTACCAAAATCCTTAATTTATCTTTTGGATAATCCAACAGCAATAGATTGTCCATTTTTTGAGCAATCACTGCTTCTTCATTATGTGCCACAACCATGACAGTTACAGTTGGTTCATAATTCTGCTTCTTGCTCACTTCCTTTTTTATCAGTTTATCTAAGCATAAAATTGAAAGTGGATAACCAATATTAGCCCAAAAAATCAAAAAAGTGCTAATCCAAAAACATGCTTTCAGTACTAACATAGAAAATTCTCAATCTCCTTGATAATAATTTATTGACTAAGGGCTAAATGAGACAAGAGATAAAATCCATCCTCACTTGTCCAACAAGATATATGATGAGGCTATTTATCCACCATCCAAACCTTTTTCAACTCCTCAATGTGAGAGGTTAGAAATGCGTTTAATGTATTTGAAATCGTTGTTACGTATAGTATTTTCATTACTGAATCTTTCTACAAGGATTACCAACATAGGTGCCAGAACTAGTGATGGATTGGATGACAACTCCGCCTGCGCCGACAATGACATCTTTACATATTGACAACGACTGAATGACAGAACTACCAATTCCTATCCATGTCTGCTGACCAACGGTCACTCCTCCAGCAAGATGACTCCCAGGAGAAATATGAACAAAATCGCCTAATTTGCAATCATGATCAATGCTTGCTGCTGTATTAACTATGCAACCATCTCCCAGTTTGACATCAGGTTGAAGAACTGCATTCGCCATTACCACACAGGATTTACCTAAGCTAACTGTTGGTGATACGATTGCCCGCGGATGGATAAGACTAGGCTGCTCCCAGTCTTTAAAACGATGAACAATTTTTGAACGGATTTTATTGTCACCAATTGCTACAAAGACAGCAGCATCAGAAGGAATCGGATACTGACTTGTCCCCACTATCGACCAGGGACCAAGATGGCATTCTTTTGAAAAGTCATCCAAGAAATAGATCTCTTGATAGCCATTCAGGCTTGCAATTTCAGCAACAACCTTACCATGACCCGATGCACCAATAATGAATAGTTGTTTATTTTTCACTTCCATAAAACTTTTCCATTGTGTCTGAACTTGCCGAGTGGATTCCTTCTCTCACCAGGACTTTCAATATTGTCTTTATTAAAATCTGACAATCTTTCCAAAACGAAATCGACTCCACATATTGAACATCAAAGTCAAATTTTTCCTCCCAGCTGATGGCATTTCGACCACTAATCTGTGCCAATCCTGTCAAACCTGGACGAACAGAATGTCGCTTTCTTTGATGATTAGTATATAAATCTAAATATTCTACTAGGAGCGGCCGCGGCCCGATAAGGCTCATGTCTCCTTTTACAATATTCCACAGTTCAGGAAGCTCGTCTAGACTGGTTGAGCGTAGAAAGGCTCCAAAGGGTGTCAGTCGTTGGCTGTCTGGCAATAGGTTCCCTGCTTGATCACGCGCATTTGTCATGGTGCGAAATTTGTACATCTTAAAAATACGTTCATTCTTCCCAGGGCGTTCTTGACTAAACAAGACTGGTGTCCCCAAATTCAACGCTACTAAGCAAGCAATCACAAGAATCAAAGGAAACAAAATGACCAAGGCAAGGAGCGACACAACAAAATCTAAGAGGCGTTTTACAAATCGTCTATACATCATTTACTCCCAAAAGCTTCTGATAATTCCAATAATCTTATCAATGTCCTCATCAGTCATTTTGGTATCACTTGGTAGGCAGAGACCATTTTCGAACAAGTCCGCTGCAACTTCTCCACCAAAAAACGGAGCATCTTCAAAAACAGGCTGTAAATGCATCGGTTTCCAAACTGGTCTGGACTCAATATTTTCTTTTGCTAAAGCCTCCATCAGCATGGATGGTCTTACATTTTCAGAAGTGATCTGAATAGCTGATAACCAATAATTGGAACGTTCGCCTAAACGCTCTGATAAAAGACTAATGTCTTCTATATCACTAAAACCTTCTAGATAACGCTGGTGAATGTACCGTTTTTGTGCAATGCGTTCCTCTAAGACCTGTAATTGCCCACGACCGATACCTGCACAGATATTACTCATACGGTAGTTATAACCGATATGACTATGTTGGTAATGCGGTGCTTGATCACGCGCTTGAGTCGCCAAGAATCGAGAAAAACTTGCTTGCTCTTCTTGACTTGTAACAAGCATTCCCCCTCCAGAAGTAGTAATAATCTTATTTCCATTGAAGGAAAGAATCGCCTGCTGACCAAAGGTTCCTGTCCATTGGTTTTGGTAGATTGTCCCCAGACTTTCTGCCGCATCTTCAATCAGAGGAACCTGGTATTCGGCACAAATAGTCCGTATCTCATCAATTTTTGCGGTGATACCATAGAGATGCACAACTATAACAGCTTTGGGTGTATAAGTTTTAAATGCCTCACGTAATGCTACTGGATCCATATTCCAAGTCTCTTTCTCTGAATCGATGAAGACAGGAATGGCTTTCTCATAAACAATTGGATTGGCACTTGCAGAAAATGTCAGAGACTGACAAAAGACATAATCACCTTCTTGAATCCCAAGATTCTTAAGTGCCAAATGCATGGCTGCTGTCCCAGATGATAAGGCAACACAAGGTCTGCCTCCTAGCAAGTGGGATACTTCTGTTTCAAATTCATCGACATTCTTCCCAAGTGGTGCAACCCAATTGGTATCAAAAGCTTCTTGTACAAAAGCTTCTTCAAACTTTCCTTCACTCATGTGAGGAGACGCCAGATAGATTCGTTTCATGTTTACTCCTGTTTTGCAAATGCTACTAATTTTTTCTTGAGCTCACTCGTCGATTGTTTGTCTAAATCAGATAGGAATGTGTCCACTTCTTTACTCGATTTTTCTTGCACACGACCAACAAATATTTTTTGATGAACTTGATTGCTAACTCGTTCACTGCTCGCTAACAATTCCTCATATAACTTTTCTCCTGGTCGGATGCCTGATTCCACAATAGCAATTTCATCTTCGCTAAAACCACTTAGTTTAATGACCTTTTTGGCCAAATCGACAATTTTAACAGGCTCGCCCATATCCAGGACGAAAACTTCTCCTCCATTTGCCAAAAAACTAGCCTGCACAACCAAGCTGCTGGCCTCTGGGATGGTCATAAAGTAACGAGTCATCCGGAAATCCGTTACAGTTACAGGTCCACCCGTGCTTATCTGTTCCTTGAAGAGGGGTACGACACTACCTCGACTCCCCAAGACGTTGCCAAAGCGGACAGCTACAAATTGTGTCTTACTATTTTCGTTTAGGGATGTGACAATCATTTCTGCAATTCTTTTAGTCGCCCCCATCACGTTTGGTGGGTTAACAGCCTTATCTGTTGATACCATCACAAACTTTTCTACGCCGTATTTCTTGGCAGCTTCTGCAACATTTTTTGTCCCATAGATATTGTTTTTGATTGCTTCTTTTGGATTGGATTCCATAAGAGGGACATGCTTGTGTGCAGCTGCATGGTAAACAAGATTTGGTCGGTAAGTTGCCATAATCGAGTCAATCACTTCTTGATCTTGAATATCCGCAATCAAGGGTATAATCTCTACTTTTGTGCCAATTTTAGCTTGGAGTTCGCGATGGATTTGGTAAATTGAATTTTCTCCATGCCCCAACAACAAAAGGCGTTTCGGTAAATACTTGGCAACCTGACGGCAAATCTCAGAACCAATAGACCCCCCTGCCCCTGTCACCAGGATAGTCTTTCCACGAAGGAAATCACCAATTGTTTCTTGATCCAGTACGATTTCAGGTCGATCCAACAAATCAGCGATATCAATATCTTTAACGGTATTGGTCGAAAAGTCATCGGATAAAATTTCTTCGATATGGGGCATTGTCAAGACTTTGACACGATGGGCATTACAGATATCAAGAATTTCTTCCTTATCCTTGATGGTCAGAGATGGTATCGCAATGACCACTTGTTCAACTTCCAATTCATGAACAATTTTAGGGATATCCTTTCTGCCACCAATGACACGAATCTCGTAAATATAGCCTCCATGCTTGGTCGGATCATCATCAACAATTCCAACAATATCGTAATTGAGTTTTTTATCAACGATGGTTTTGATAAACAAATAGCCACCATCCCCTGCTCCAATAATTAAGGTCTTCTTTTTAACATTGTTACATTTGGTATTTTTGGTTTTCCATTCGTATTTGGCACGCCAAATTAAACGAGGAAACAGCATCAAAATCATGGATGTTGCTAAAGAAATGATTAAAAATCGGTAACTTATGGTCATATTTGCCAAGAAACCATAAGGAATGCAGAGCAAGTAAGATACAAACAAGCTAAAGCTGATTTTTAAGAGAGCCCTGTAGTCCGTAAAACGAGTCAGCCAGAAGAAAATCTTTAGCTTATAAGACATGACTAAGTAAGCAAGACAGACAACAATATAGTTTGCTAATAGATTAAATTTTGAAACAGAAATAATGATGTCTAAAAATGCTTGACTGAGTACCATTGACAGTCCAATCATCGATAAGTCAAAGATTATTAAGATTGTCTGTTTATATATTCTATTCATCTTCTATTCCTTATTTCTCACCGTAATAGTAGTTTTTCTCCGCTTCTAATGGAACGTCGTTCATAACATAGCCAATGAGATTGGCTTTGACATTCCGCAATAACTGAACTGCCTTGTGAACTTCATTTTTCTGAACATAGCCTTGGCGAACAACTAACAAGACACCATCGACTTGACTAGCCAAAATCTGAGCATCTGCCACACTGGTTACTGGCGGAGCATCATAAATCACGTAGTCAAAATAGTCAGTCAACTCCTGCATCAGACTCTTCATATTTTGTGAATTCAAGAGTTCTGATGGATTGGGTGGTAGACTTCCTGTTGTCAGTACAAATAAATCCAACTCATGTACATAGTCAACAAACTTTGTATATTGGGTTTCACGATGCAAAATAGCCTCCGATAAGCCGACGGTATTGGCCAACTTAAAGGTACGATGGACGGTTGGTTTGCGCAAATCCGCATCTACTAGGAGGACTCGCTTTCCGATTGATGCCAAACTGTATGCTAAGTTGGCTGCTGTGGTTGATTTTCCTTCTGCTGGAATAGACGACGTCACGAGAAGTGATTTCAAGTTGCCGTTGACACGCGCGTACTCAAGGTTCGTCCGGAGCACACGGATTTGTTCCGAATTTAGGCTAAATGGCTGCATATAGGTAAACAAGGGTGCGCCTGCTCGCTGTTTTGACTGTGTACGTAATCGTTTCTGTTTCTTAAACATAATGACCTCTAATTTCTCTTAGCATCTCTGATAAAATACGTGCTGGAAACTTCCTTATCTTTGAGGGAGTACAGTTCCGTCATCAAGGTCAAGCCCTCAGCCTCAAGGTAATCGTGATTGCTGATTGTATGGTCCATTAGGCGACGTACAACCAGGAATAGACTGGATAAGGTCATCCCCACTACAGCTCCTAAAATGACAAAGCGCACCATAGAGGGAGCAACTTTTTTATCTTGGAAAGAAGCCGGAGATAGAATAACAATCTTATTGATGTTTTCACCGTAAATTTCTGTCAAGATATCTGTAAATTGATTGGTAATATTGGCCAAGGTTTCTTGAGCAGATTTAGCAGAATCCAAACGGATCGCAATCGAAAATGCTTGGGAATTTTCGGATTGTTTGAAGGTCAAATGCTTTTGCAATTCAGAAACAGAATAGCGTCCTTCTGATTTGTCTGCCACAGGCCCTAGCACAGGAATCCCATATAATATATCTCGATAAGTGGGAATCATATCAATATTGGCCTTGATGGTCCCAATTTGGTTACTGGAATCTGCCTGAGCTTGAGTAACTAAAATCTGCGCTTCTGACTGGTACTCTGCCGGGACAAACATTCGAGCATATAAAACAGACAGCCCGCTACAAAAAATGATGGAAAAAAGTAGGAAGACAATATTCTTACGAATGATTTTTAACAAATCAAAAATATCGATGAGTTCTGCATTCTGCTGGTTCATAAACAACTCCGTTTTATATTAATATACTACTTCTCTATTCTACCACAAAGTTGTCAATTTTGAACATAAATTATATATATTAATTTTATTAAAAAAATTAAAACACCCAGCAAATGCTGAGTGTTTTAGGGACTAAATCTCGACAATCCAGCCTTCTGGCGCTTCAATATCACCAAACTGGATACCTGTTAATTCGTCATATAATTTACGCGTGACAGGTCCTACTTCCGTTTCACTATGGAAAACATGGAGTTTGTCTGCAATCTGGATACCACCAATTGGTGAGATGACTGCAGCTGTTCCGCAAGCTCCTGCTTCGACAAACTGGTCTAATTCTTCGACAAGGACTTCTCGTTCCACTGCCTTCATCCCCAGACGATGCTCTGCCAAATACAAGAGAGAATACTTGGTAATGGACGGCAAGATTGATGGTGAAATCGGTGTGACAAACTCGTTATCAGCTGTAATACCAAAGAAATTTGCAGCCCCTACTTCTTCAATCTTGGTGTGGGTAGCTGGGTCTAGGTAGATGACATCTGAGAAGCCCTGCTTTTTGGCAAATTGGCCCGGTAAGAGCGATGCTGCATAGTTGCCACCAACCTTAGCCGCCCCTGTTCCATTTGGTGCTGCACGGTCGTACTTGTCCTGAATGAGGAAGTTGGTCGGAGCCAGGCCACCCTTGAAGTAGTTTCCGACCGGCATGGCAAAAACGGTGAAAATGTACTCATCTGCTGGTTTTACGCCGATAATGTCGCCGACGCCAATCAGGAGCGGGCGGAGATAAAGGGTCCCACCAGTTCCATAGGGAGGAACGTAGTCCGCATTGGCTTTGACCACCTCTTTACAAGCCTTGATGAAAAGGTCAGTCGGTACAGGCTCCATGAGCAAGCGGTCAGCTGTTCGTTGCAGGCGCTCGGCGTTTTGATCTGGACGAAAGAGCTGGAGTTTTCCCTCCTTGGTGCGATAGGCCTTGAGGCCTTCAAAGGCCTGCTGACCATAGTGAAGGGCTGGTGAGCTTTCTGAAATGTGCAGCTCCGCATCTTCGGTCAATTGCCCTTCAGACCATTGGCCGTTTTTGAAATGAGCGATGAAGCGGTACGGTAGTTTCATATAAGAAAAACCAAGGTTTTCCCAGTCAATCGTTACTGTCATAGGTATTCTCCAAATTCATTTTTTATTATTTTACTACTTTTGAAAGTGATTTTCAATTAAAAATTCAGAAAATTTTGTGAATATAAGAAAAACCCACCGGAGCGAGTTCTCTTTACTATTGAATCCAAGCCCTAAACACTTCCTCATCAGAAATGGTTTCCGAGATAAAGCTGCCGTTGCTGGTGCGTTCAGACAGGCTAAGCTGAGTCACATCAACCTCATAGAGTTTGCCCGTTTTAGACTGCACGTGAAGCACTTGACTGGTTGTTTCATCTTCATTTGCTGTACTAAAGAGGTCAAAATCCCCCTGGTCCGTCAAGACTGGACCAGCCGCAAAGACACGGTGAGGCTTGGACTTGAGTTCACGAAGCACCTGCAAACCACGCTTGGCACGGCTGGTCACAGGGATTTCCTCCGCCGCCATCCGCTTCAAACTACCACGCTGGGTCAGGAGATAGACGGAGCTGGTATTGCTGATAAAGGCCGCAGCTACCACATCCCCATCCTTGAGGTTGACCGTCTTAACACCGGCCGCCTTGGCACCGATGATTGGCACTTCTTCGATGTTAAATCGCAGAGCGTAGCCCTTTTCTGTGATGAGCATGATGTCATCCAAGACTACAGGCGATACAGTAACGACCACATCATCCGCATCTTTGAGTTTGGCATACTTGGTTGACTTAGACTTGTAAGTCCGCCATGGAGTAAACTCCTTCCGCTCCACACGCTTGATTTGACCGTATTTGGTCACCGCGAAATACGTTCCCTCGTCAAAATTCTCTACCAATTCAGCGAAGATAATCTCTTCATTGGTATCAAAGTTCATTAGGGTCTGGCTCAGGTGTTCACCAATGTCCTTCCAACGAATATCTGTCAGTTCATGGACAGGTCGGTAGATAACATTTCCAAGATTGGTAAAGAGCAAGAGGTGCTGGGTTGTCTTAGCATTCTGTAAGAAAATCAGCTGGTCATCCTCTCGTTTGCCCATTTCTTCAAGGGTTGAGGCGTTGAAGGAACGCGGACTTGTTCGTTTGATGTAGCCTGCCTTGGTCACGCTGACAAAGGTTTCTTCTTCGACAATCAAGCTGGCAGTGTCAATCTCAATCGTTTCTGCCTGATCTTGCAATTCACTCAAACGAGGATTGCCAAACTGCTTCTTAACCTCACGCAGTTCTTTCTTCATCAGATTGAACATGGTCCGCTCATCGCCGATAATGGCTGCCAAGGTCTGAATCTGCTCGCGTAGGGCTGCCTCTTCATTTTCCAAGGTCACAATGTCGGTATTGGTCAAGCGGTAGAGTTGCAAGGTCACGATTGCTTCTGCCTGTTCCTCGCTGAAATCATAGCTGACTTTCAAGTTTTCCTTAGCATCCGCCTTGTTTTCAGAAGCACGGATAAGGGCAATGACCTCGTCCAAAATAGAAATAACACGGATTAAGCCTTCTACGATATGGAGGCGTTTCTCTGCCTTTTCCTTGTCAAACTTAGAACGGGCAATGATAATCTCACGGCGGTGGGCGATGTAGCTAGACAGAATCTTCTGCAAGCCAACCTGACGCGGTGTGAAGTTATCAATCGCCACCATGTTGAAGTTGTAATTGATTTGTAAGTCGGTGTATTTGTAGAGGTAGTTGAGAATGGTTTGCTCATCGCTGTCTTTTTTCAGCTCAATGGCAATCCGCAGACCTGTACGGTCTGACTCATCACGCACCTCGGCAATACCAGGCACCTTATTGTTGACACGGACATCATCAATCTTCTTGACCAGTACAGCCTTGTTGACTTCATACGGAATCTCAGTAATGACAATCTGTTTCTTACCAGCCTTGAGTTGCTCGATGTCACAACGGCTACGAACTACGACACGGCCCTTACCAGTTTCATAGGCTTTCTTGATTTCGTCAGCCCCCTGGATAATGGCTCCTGTTGGGAAGTCTGGTCCAGGTAAGAACTCCATCAACTTTTCTAACTTAGCAGTCGGATGATCAATCATGTAAACAACGGCATCGATGACCTCCGCCAGATTATGCGGCGGGATGTCAGTCGCGTACCCTGCTGAAATTCCTGTCGCTCCATTGACCAAGAGATTAGGGAAGGCAGCTGGTAGCACCGTGGGTTCTTTTTCCGTATCGTCAAAGTTCCAGGCAAATGGCACCGTCTTTTTCTCGATGTCAGCCAGCAAATAACCTGCCATTTCCGACAGACGAGCCTCGGTGTAACGCATCGCCGCAGGCGGATCACCGTCCATGGAACCGTTGTTTCCGTGCATCTCCACCAAAATCTCGCGGTTTTTCCAGTCCTGACTCATGCGGACCATGGCATCATAAATAGAGGAATCACCGTGCGGGTGGAAATTCCCCATGATATTCCCGACTGACTTGGCAGACTTACGGTAGCCCTTGTCAAAAGTGTTGCCATCCTTATTCATGGAATAAAGAATCCGACGTTGCACGGGCTTGAGACCGTCACGAATGTCTGGCAAAGCCCGCTCCTGAATAATGTATTTGGAGTAGCGACCAAAACGCTCTCCCATGATGTCCTCAAGGGACATGTTTTGAATGTTAGACATAAATTAAGATACAAAGGGACGATTCGGCTTGCCGAAAAATTCCGTAGGAAAATAGGAAATCGACCGACGATGAGAGACATCTAGGGAGATTTATCTTTTTCACTAGGAATTTAGTCCCGTGTTCAGTTAGATAAGCTAGCTGAACCTTCCTTTCTTTGTTTCTTGTCGAAAAATTTTCTTTTTTACTTTTTTTGATAATCGCCTTAAGTAGTGAGAACGGAAGAGACCTTACAATTTCTATTGCTATATCCTTAGCTAAACATTAGTTCTTTACCTAAGTTCTCTGATAAAAGAAAGCAATCATATCCCCTACTCTATCATAAAGATTATCATCAACATATGCTAATTTCTCAATTTCTAGTTCCTCATCATCAATCAAATTTTCTTGATAAGCTTGAGCATACTCACCACACGATTTTAGATAATCCATTATTAAAACTAACTCTTGCTTCTGTTGAGAAGAAAGGACTTTTCCTTTATAGAGAGTCTCCTTTATGAATCGACAGTAGTCTGAGTGCTCTTCACACCAATTGACATTGCCATTTGCTTGAGCTTCCCAGCGAAGTTTTTCTAATTGTCGAAGTAATTCACCTTGTAAAGTAGAAGAAATCCCGTATTTAGGCACATCTGCTCGCCAAATTGAACGTAGAACCTCTGTATGCTGAGAAGCATACGGAACTTTCTTAAGTTGCTCGATAGTTGGCTTTTTTCTTAAAAACTTTATCATAGCTACTCTTCCACTTTCCACTGACTTGCTTGCCAGCTTCTAAAGTCATCGACATCTGTTTTGATTAATTTCAAACAGGCATTAAGGACAAAGGCATCATCTAATAAACCAGGACCAAAGAGGAAATCAGGCAGCGCATCCAAAGGGCTAAAGAAATAAATCAAGGCACCAATGGTTGCCAGAATGGCCCCTTTAGGAAGAGCTGTATAGTCTCGCCTGACATAACTTCGAATCATGGAAATCATACCTGGAATAGCTGAAAACTTATCTCCACCAAACGGCAAACGTGCCAATTTCTTCTCGATATCTTGCAGAAAATGTTCCAATTTCCCTTGGTCTGACAGTAAGACCTCTGCCCGTTCTCTTGTCTTGGACGATTTCCAAGATTCAAGCGCCTGGTCAAACTTTTCTTCCAATTCCAGTTTGTTTTTAAATGGCTTACGCTTTCGAGCCCATTCAGTAAACTGTTTTTGAAAACGGTCAGTTAATTTTACTCTTAGTGGCATAAAACACCTCACATAATTTGTCCGTGCTAGATTTACAAATCCTCAGTACGATAAAGGTTATAGCCCTCATAGTAATAAGAATGGTCGATGCCTTTGAAATAAGTAGCCTGACCAAGATCTTCCGTTAAGGCTTGCAATAACAGATATTTAAGCTCTCCTGTTGATACATGACTTCTAATCATCGCATTGAAATATTCATCTTTATCAATACTATTCCAATCAACCACCTTGCCCAAACTATCCCGTAGCATACAATCCAGCCAGATACGCATACTGCGTCCATTTCCTTCACGGAAGGGATGTGCAATGTTCATATCCGCATATTTTTCAACGATTTCGTCAAAGGTTTCATGAGGTAGCTTGTCAATATAGGCCAAAGACTGTTCAAGAAAGATTCGTGGAGCAAATTGAAAATTCCCTTTGGCAATGTTGACATCACGAATTTTCCCTGCAAAGTCGTAAATATCCTCAAATAAAGCCTGATGAATGTGTGCCAAACCTGCAAAAGTCCCAACTTCTATCTGGAATAACTGACCAGTTTCAAACAGTTGAGCTGCTTTTTTCTTGCTGATTTGTTCTTCAAGACGGGCTAATTCAGCCGCATTTTCAATCCCAAATTTATTTTCTAAAACCATGTGGCACCTCAACTTCCCTGAGATTATTTAGTAAAAGCTGTCGCTTCCTCCAATGTAAACTTAACATTGTCCTCAATCCACTTGCGGCGTGGCTCGACCTTGTCGCCCATGAGGACGGATACACGGCGTTCAGCACGGGCTAGGTCTTCAATGGTGACACGGATAAGGGTACGGGTTTCGGGGTTCATGGTTGTTTCCCAGAGCTGATCGGCATTCATCTCACCAAGACCCTTGTAGCGTTGGAGGATAAAGCCCTTGCCAAAATCCTTGCGGAGATCTTCTAATTCCCCGTCAGACCAAGCATAAGCAATCTTTTCTGTCTTGCCCTTGCCTTTTGACATCTTATAAAGTGGCGGAAGGGCAATGTAAACTCGACCTGCTTCTACTAACGGTCGCATATAGCGATAGAAGAAAGTCAGCAAGAGAGTCTGAATGTGGGCACCGTCCGTATCCGCATCGGTCATGATAATAATCTTGTCATAGTTGACATCTTCCAGCGTAAAGTCTGATCCAACACCTGCACCGATGGTGTAAATCATGGTGTTGATTTCTTCGTTTTTGAGGATGTCCGCCATTTTTGCCTTGGCAGTGTTGATCACCTTACCTCGCAAGGGTAGAATGGCTTGAAACTTGCGGTCACGACCCTGTTTGGCAGAGCCTCCAGCTGAATCTCCCTCGACCAGATAGAGTTCGTTTTTGGCTGGATTTTTAGACTGGGCTGGGGTTAGCTTCCCTGATAGGAGGCCCTTGTCCTTCTTGTTTTTCTTACCATTTCGGGATTCGTCACGGGCCTTACGAGCGGCCTCGCGGGCGTCACGGGCCTTAATGGCTTTACGAACTAGATTTGAAGCTAATTCACCATTTTCCAAAAGGAAGAAGGTCAGCTTGTCCGATACAATGCCGTCCACCACAGGACGAGCAAGTGGACTTCCCAACTTGTCCTTGGTCTGCCCTTCGAACTGCAAGTGCTCTTCTGGTACAAGGATAGAAAGGACCGCAGACAAACCTTCACGGTAGTCAGAGCCTTCCAAATTCTTGTCCTTTTCCTTGAGCAAGTTGGTCTTACGAGCATAGTCGTTCATGGCCTTGGTAATGGCTAGTTTGAGACCTGTTTCATGGGTACCGCCATCCTTAGTCCGAACGTTGTTAACGAAGGAGAGGATGTTGTCTGAATAGCCGTCATTGTACTGCATAGCCACTTGGACCTGGAATCCTGCATCTTCTCCTTCAAAATAGAGGACAGGTGTCAGAGTTTCCTTGTCTTCGTTGAGGTAGGACACAAAGTCCTGGACGCCATTTTCGTAGTGGTACTCCTCCTGCTCACCTGTCCGCTCGTCTGTCAAGGTCATGGTGACTTGTTTGAGCAAGAAGGCTGATTCTTTCAGGCGTTCGGCAATGGTGTTGAACTTGAAATCAGTCGTTGAGAAGATAGTATCGTCAGGCATAAAGGTAACTTTTGTACCTGTTTTTGATTTTGGAGCGGTACCAATCTTCTCTAGGGTCGTGACTGGCTTTCCGCCCTGCTCAAACCGTTGCTTGTAAACAGCACCGTCACGGGTAATCTCAACTTCCAACCAGCTGGACAGGGCATTGACCACCGAAGAACCAACCCCGTGGAGACCACCTGAAGTCTTGTAGCCGCCCTGACCGAACTTACCACCTGCGTGGAGAACGGTGAAGATGACTTCAACGGTTGGCTTGCCTGTAGCGTGCATACCGACTGGCATCCCACGTCCACGGTCAGAAACAGAGAGACTGCCGTCCTTGTTAATGGTCACATCAATCCGGTCACCAAAACCAGACAGGGCTTCATCGACAGCGTTATCGACAATCTCCCAGACCATATGGTGCAAGCCATTTCCGTCTGTGGATCCGATGTACATACCAGGGCGTTTGCGGACGGCGTCCAGCCCTTCCAGTACCTGAATGGCATCGTCATTATAGTTATTTACGTTAATCTCTTTCTTAGCCAAAACTGACCTCCATACTTGTCATCCTTACTATATTACAAGTTTTTTTGCTTTTTTGCAAAATTTTTCTGCTGAAGAATCCGATGGGACAGGGATTCAAAAACATTTTGGTCTCCGACTGTCTAAAAATATGCTATAATGAAACCATGTTATTGAATGTTTTACTATTATTGACAGCTTATTTATTGGGATCTATTCCATCTGGTCTCTGGATTGGTCAGGCTTTTTTCAAGATAAATATCCGTGAACATGGTTCAGGAAATACTGGAACAACTAATACCTTTCGCATACTGGGGCCAAAGGCTGGGACTCTTGTCTTTTTGATTGATTTTTTCAAAGGAACCTTAGCAACACTCCTTCCCATCCTGCTGCATGCGCAAGGTATTTCCCCAATTGTCTTTGGCTTAGTAGCCGTATTGGGGCATACATTTCCTATCTTTGCTCAATTTAAAGGCGGAAAGGCTGTGGCAACATCGGCCGGTATGTTAATGGGATTTGCTCCTGCCTTCTGTTTTTATTTAATTCTAGTATTTGCCCTTTGCCTCTACTTGACTTCCATGGTGTCCATGTCCAGTGTGGTAGCGGCTGGTGCAGCAATACTAGGAGCTCTGCTTTTTCCAACTATCCCCTTTCTATTGACCAACTATGACTTGCTTTTCACAGTGATAATCGTATTTCTTGGCATTTTCGTCATTATCCGCCACAAAGAAAATATCCAGCGAATCGTAAAAAAAGAGGAAAATTTGGTTCCCTTTGGTCTCAACCTTACGAGACAAGTCAAGAAAAAATAAGATTTACGAAGAAAAGCACCTGAAAATGGTGCTTTTTTATAGAGCAAAAAACAGCCGAAGGGTGGTTGATAGATAGAGAAAAACAACCTCTTGGGGTTGTTCGTAACGTTTGCATTAAAAAGCTCATGATAAAAAGGTCCAATGGACCTTTTTATTCTACTTCTTTGCGTTTTTTCAGGGCAAATCCGATGCCTGCTAATCCAAGCCCAATCATGCTAATAAGGGCAGATTGGCTGCTTCCAGTAGCTGGAAGACTAGCTTGGTTTTCTTGCTTCGAACCTGCTTGTCCTGGAGTTTTCACAGCTGGAGTTCCTGGTTTGTTTGAATCCTTGTTTGTGTCAGATGAAACTTGTCCAGATGAATCCGTCGCTGACTGATTATTTGAATTGTCAGCTGGTGGAGTCACAACAGTATCCGGATTTGAAGTTGCATCATTCGAATCGAAGCCAAGAATCTCTTCAATAAAATCTACAAAACCATCGCCATCCGTATCAAGGCTACTATTTACTGAAAAGAGGCGTGTTTCTGGATTTACTTCTTCATAAAGGTTTAGAAGGTTAACGCTTGCTACTTTTTTCAAGTAGGTTGCAAATACGCCATCCATAGATGGACCTTCTTCACGGGCACCACCGAGCATGGTATAGCCGTCACCACCTGCAGCTAAGAAGTCATTTGTTGCTAAATAGTAAGTTGCTTCTAAATCAAGGTCATCATAGCTTTCCGTATCTGGGTTCCAGATTGAAATATACTGCACACGATTGCCCGCTTCAAGATTGACATCATAGAAAACTTGGGCGCCAGAAACGTGCAAGAATCCTCCGTTTGCTTCAAGTAATGGTTGACCATTTGCATCTAAGACAGTTTCGCCAGTTTCTTTGTTTACTTGATGTGGTGCAGAAACCGACTTCTCAAACATGTCTTTGATTTGCTGACCAGTTACTGTAATTTGTGAAATGCTATTTCCAAATGGAAGAACAGCAATGATATCACCCTTGGTGACAGCTTGATCTTTCTTAATGCTTGCACGAAGTCCACCACCATTGGTCACTGCCAAGCTTGATTTGTTGCTAAATCCAGTTTGTCCGTAGTCATAGAGGGCATCGGTAACGACATTACCTAGGTTCGTTTCGCGAACACGAACATTTGAACGTTCCCCGTTGAGTTCGACTGGGTTATTGGCAATCACAACTTCTGCGTTTTCAGCTTCATATTTTGCCTTAATGTCTGCTACCAAGGCTGCAATCGTTGGATCTGGTTTCACGTTTGCTGCATCTGCAGCTGAAATCAAGCTAGTTTCAGCCAATAGTTGGTTGGACTTGAGAGTAATTTTACCAATATTGTTCAGATAAGAACCAGTTTGGCTGTAGGTTACGTTATCACCATAAGTAGTTGACGAAACTGTATGGGAATGACCATCAATCACGATGACACGTTTTCCAGCCAATTTAGCATTGGTTGAGAGGGCTTTTGCAAGTGTGTCCCCACGCCAAGATTCTGGAGTTGTAGTGTCCACACCTAAGTGAGCCAAGATAATATAGTTTTTGTAGGTAACACCAGCAGCTGCTGCTCTTGCCTCAATTTCGTCAACGACCAAATTCACTTCGTCAATTGGTTCCTTGAAGGTAACGCCCACGATGTTTTGTGGGTGAGTTTTGGTAGCTGTTTCTGGCGTTGTCACACCGATGACTACAAATTCATCACCGACAACTGTTTTATCCTTATCAACGATTGTGTGGGATTCAAACAAACGAGCACCATCTACATAGGTATTAGAACTCAAGAGCGGGAAATTCAACAGTTCTTTGTATTTCACTGCCTGATCCAAGCCGAAATCAAATTCATGGTTCCCAACTGCCATGGCATCGTAGCCAACTTGGTTCATGATGGCTGCTCTATCCTCACCTTGAGTGCTGTTCGAAATTGGCATCCCTTGGAAGGCATCTCCAGCATCGACAACGATTGTAGTTGCCACTTTTGTCCGCTCATCTGCAATGATGGCTGCTGCCTTCGCATCACCAATGACACCACGGTCTTCTAAGATTCGCCCATGCACATCATTAGTATGCAAAATAACCGCTTCCACTTCACTTGTCGCAACCGTTGTTGCTTCAGTTGCTGTTGAAGTAGTTGTCTCACTGGTCGAACTAGCTGTCTCACTAGTTGGAGTTGCTGCGCTAGTAGACGCAGAAGCCTCTGTGGTAGGAGTGCTGGTTGTTGTTCCAGTAGCCGCTGTTGAAGCAGTTGTACTGCTTGAATCTGCTGTTACCGCAACGGCCTCACTCGTTGGCGTTGTTGCAACTTCTGCTGCTGACACTACCTCTGTCAAAACAAAGGGCGCCAACAAAAGACCAGATAAAGCCGGCAAAAGGAAAGTTTTCTTCTTCATAAAAAATCCTTTCTGAAATATATTTCCTAAAGTATTATACACTATTTTACAGAAAAACAAAATATTGAAATCCTTTTCAAGTAAAAAATGTTCGTCATTCTGTAAATGCTCGTCTGAAAACTTTCTTGCCATTTTCAAACAAAAAAGCCTAGATGACCTAGACTTTTTGATAAACAATATTCCCAGAAGCGATAGTCAACAGAACTTCGCCTTTTAATAAATCACCAACAAATGGAGAGTTTGAGGATTTTGAAGCAAAAGTCTCTCCAACCAGTCGTTGTGCATATGGATCAAACAAGACCAAATCTGCTGGACCATCTTCAGCCAAGTAACCCGCATCCAAGCCATACAAACGAGCTGGATTCAGGGTCATCTTTTCTAGCAAGTCCATCAAGCTGAGATGTCCTTCTTCAACTAAGTAGGTCAAGCCCAAGGAAAGCGAGGTCTCAAGACCTGTCATGCCAGAAGGAGCTTGCGTGATGTCTAAAACAGCCTTTTCGTCCGCATGGTGCGGTGCATGGTCTGTCGCAATTATCGAAATGACCCCTGATTTCAACCCTTCAATCACAGCCAATCGATCCGACTCTGTCCGAAGCGGAGGATTCATCTTGGCATTGGCTCCCTTGGTCAGGAGCAGGTCTTCTGTTCGTGAAAAATGCTGGGGAGCAACTTCCGCCGATACTTGGGCGCCCAATCCTTGGGCAAAGGCCACAACCTTGACTGATTCAGCTTTTGATAGGTGCTGGATATGGACTTTTGCACCTGTTTCATACGCAATCATGGCATCTCGTGCAATCATGCTATACTCAGCCAGACCAGTTGCACCACAGACATGAAAATGCTTGGCAGCAATTCCTTCATTTAATCCCAAAATTCCATTTAAATCAGGATCTTCTTCATGTAAACTGATGAGCATGTCTTGTTTTTTTGCTTCTTGCATGGCAGTACGAACAACCGCCGCATTAGTCAATGGGATGCCATCATCAGACAAGGCAACAGCGCCAGCCTTTTTCAAAGCGGCAAAATCCGTGATATTTTTCCCATCAAACTGATTGGTAACCGTTGCAACGCTATAAATATGGATGGCTTCTTTTTGAGCTGACACCAAGACTTCCTGCAAGGTTTCAACTGTCGAGATTGTTGGATTGGTGTTGGCCATCATCACTACCGATGTAAAGCCACCCGCTGCTGCTGACAAGGCACCTGTGTGAATATCTTCTTTATGGGTCTGACCAGGTTCTCTAAAGTGAACATGGACATCAACCAGCCCTGGAGCGACAACCAGTCCAGTCGCATCAATAACTTCACAATCCTTACCGTCCAGCTGCTCTGCTATTTTTACTATCTTTTGACCATCGATTAGGATATCACACACCTTATCAACTTGCGACTTTGGATCTAAAACCCGACCATTTTTAATCAATAGCATAAAACGTCTCCTTTATCTAGTGCTTTGAAGCAAGGCAGTAACCTCTCTAAGAGTGAGTCCAATCGATTTCCTGAACTCCATTGGCTCTTAGAAAGGTATTGGTTTGAGAAAAGGGCTTGCTACCAAAAAATCCACGGTAGGCTGATAGAGGACTCGGGTGGGCAGACTCGATAATCAGATGGCGTGAATTGGTAATCAGAGCCTTTTTCTTTCGAGCATATGCTCCCCAGAGGATATAAACCACCGGTTGCTCCAAGTTATTCACCACCTGGATGATCGCATCAGTAAAGGGCTCCCAAACTTGACCTGCATGCCCATTGGCATTGCCAGCAGGTACAGTCAGACAGGCATTGAGCAAGAGAACTCCTTGTTGCGCCCACGATGTCAAATCATGGCTTGCTTTCACCCCTACATCTTCCGCTAGTTCTTTTAGGATATTTTGGAGAGAAGGCGGAGCGGGTACGCTTTCTGGAACTGAAAAGGACAAACCTTGAGCCTGACCAGGTCCGTGATAGGGATCTTGCCCTAGAATCACGACCTTGACATCTTCTAAGGCAGTTTCCTGAATGGCAGCGAAAACTTTTTCACGAGGTGGATAAATCGTCCCACTTGCATAGACAGTATCTAGAAACTGATTGATTTTCCCAAAATAGTGCTCAGGTAATTGAGCCTTAATCTGTTCATGCCAGGCAGAATGTTGCATCACAACTCCTTATTTATTTTTTTCTTTGATCAAGTAGATAGGGCGTTTTTTCGTTTCCATAAAGACTTTTGCTAGGTACTTCCCTAAAATACCAATCGTCATCAATTGGAGCCCACCTAAAAAGAGGATAATACAAATAGTCGATGGCCAGCCGATTGTCGGATCTCCGAAAACTAAGGTCTTAACAACCACTACCACCATGAGCAAGAGAGAGAGTAAGAAGGTGAAAAATCCAACAAATGAAGCGATATTAAGCGGAGCTTCGGAAAAGTTGATAATCCCTTCTATCGAATAGGACAAGAGCGACCAGAAAGACCAACTTGTCTCCCCTGCTACACGCTCAACATTTTGGTAAGGAAGGTACTTGGTCTCAAACCCAACCCAGGCAAAAATGCCTTTTGAAAAGCGGTTGTATTCCGACACTTCTAAGATAGCATCCACCATCTGCCGTCTCATCAAACGAAAATCTCGAGCTCCATCAACCACCTCTACTTGACTGATTTTGTTCATCAAGGCATAAAAAAGTTTTGCAAAAAAACTCCGAATAGGAGGCTCACCATCACGATTGACACGACGTGTTCCGACACAATCCAGCTCTGCATCCGCATCTAACATGGTCTTCATTTCAATCAGCATACGTGGAGGATCTTGTAAATCAACATCCATGACTGTCACAAATTCACCAGTTGACTCCTTCAAACCTGCATAGAGAGCAGCTTCTTTGCCAAAATTGCGTGAAAAAGACAGGTATTTCACAGCTGGATCCTTGCTGGAAACTTCTCGTAAAACAGCAAGCGTCTGATCTTTAGAACCATCATTTACAAAAATATATTCAAATACCTCTCCCATTTCCAAACGCACGGCTTCCATGGCCTGATAAAAGATGGGAATAGAGGCTTCTTCATTGTAACAAGGTACGATTACTGAGATCATTTTCTACCTTCTTTCTTTACTAAATCTGACCAGCCAAAGGCTGCCATAAAGACAATTTGAGGTAGGAATTGAAGCAAGTAGCGCGCCTTACCACCTTCAAAAATCATCAAAAAGAGAATACCACCAAACACCGTCAAGATAACAAATTGCCTTCTTTCATCTGGTACATAGTGCGTAACAGAATACACCAAGCCAATCACCAACAAAATCCAACAAATTTGTTTCACCAGCTGATAGACCTTAAAATTTTCCCCATCCTTTTCCAAGATCGTTTCTCGCACCCATTGGGCAAGCACGTTATTTTGAGTAAGCGGATAGAGCGGAGAGATGTAGGTAGTCTTTTCCAATTCTGGACTACGATAAATCCAATTCAAGGTCCCGTCGTATAAAGTGTTGTTCAACTTGACCACCAAATGCTGGGCAAAGGTCCAAACAGTGTATTCTGACAAACGGCGCTTGATTTCTGCCCATTCATTTTTATTGGCAAACATTCCGTTGTTATAGACAGTATGCAGGTCTTCATCAATGTAGGTCAAAAGCCCTGCCTTCATGTCCTCTTGATCCGTTCCTGTATAGGTCAAACCAAGGTTGATAAAGGTCAACCAACTCTTAGCCAAGGCCTCATCTTGCATGATAATAACTTCCCTTTGCTCTTGTTCTATAATGGTTTTTCCACCGTAGAATAAACCAAAACTAATTAAAAAGAGAGAAAATGAGAGCATCAATTTCTTCCAGTTACCTTTTAACAACAAAACCATGAAAAAGGCAATAATGGAAATCGCAGCAGTTGGTCTAAAGGTAAAGGCTAGACTTGCTGCCAAGCCCAAACCAAACATGTTCTTCCACGACACCGTCTCTGATTGCAGGGCTTTCAAAATCAAGTAAACTTGAAGCGCCAAAAAAGGCAAGCCCGCAACATCCGTGTACGTTTGAATGACATAGGGAGAAAATCCTAACATCAACATGTAAAATGTAAAGGCCATATCCGCCAATTGTTGGTCTAGAAAGTCCTTACCAGCTCGATATAAAATGAGAGCTGTTGCATTCATACAGATAAAACCGATGGCTTCTAAAACCCAAATCGTCCACTCACCAAAAAGATGATAAAGCCAGCGCTCCGCTAAAAATAAAGACAAGTTGTTGGGATTGCGCGACAAATAACTCGAAATGGACAAGTCTGGCAAGATTTTTAGGGCACCATTCAAGACAACTGCCGCATCGGAACGGACCAGCAGGTTTGCTGAAAACAAGACCAGTAATTGAAACAGCAGAGCTGCAACCATAACCCATGGCTTACGTGCCATCAAGTATCTCCAGCAGGCCTTGACCCAGTCACGTTTGCGAACAGCTAAAAAGCCAAAAATCAGACTAGCCAATCCTGCAAGCCAAGAAAGGTTAAATAGAAAATATAGGGCTGTGCCCAACCAAAAAATAGTCAGCACTAGCATGCATTTTTGCAAAATGGAAAAGAAATATCTATACATGAAAAAAATTATACCATTTTCATGAATTTCTTCCCACTAAACATGCGCAGATTTTCTTAATCTTGCCAATCCTCTTGATTTTGGCGGAATTTTTTCAAGAGACTGAGTCCGTCCACATTGATATACCCCTGCACTTTTGCCACCTTGATGAGCTCAGAATAATCGCAGAGCGTAACCAGTTTGACACCAGCATTATCAAAATTTCGGTCTGCCTTCGGAAGCTGGTAGGTGAAAATTGCCACCACACCAAGCACTTCTGCCCCTTCTCGTTCTGCAGCTGCAACGGCATCTAAAACAGAGCCACCGGTTGAAATCAAGTCTTCAATCACAACCATTTTTTGCCCTTTAACAATACGGCCCTCAACCTGATTGCCTGCGCCGTGCTCCTTTGCTTTGCTTCGAATGTAGGCAAATGGCAGGTTCATGCGGTCAGCCACAATCGCACCATGAGGAATTCCAGCTGTTGCAGTTCCTGCAATGACTTCGACCTCTGGAAATTCTGCCTTGATTGCTTGAACAAAGCCATCTTCAATCAAGTTGCGTGTATCTGGATAGGATAAGGTGATGCGATTGTCTGTGTAGATAGGAGATTTGATGCCTGAAGCCCAAGTAAATGGCTTGTCGGGCTGCAAATAAACTGCTTTAATATCCAATAAGTGCGATGCGATTTTACTTGAAAGTGTCATAATTTTACTCCTTTTCTATATCATTTCGATCCAGGAATCGAAATACTGTTCTAAAAAATGTGTTGCTTCTGTGATTTGTGTCAAACTAACCACTTCATCTGCTCCTGTCAGGACCCACTTGTCTTCATTATCATCTCGCCGATGAATGACAGCAGCCAGTCGACCTTCAAAGTGCGTCACTGCCTGCTCAACGGCTCTTGAAAGGACGTAGACATCCTGCTCTTCACCGTCACCAGCTATGAGGTTGGGAATGTAGCCGTAGTTAAGTAGATACACATTTCCCCAAGAATCTTGATAGCCTAGCGGACGGTCAATCACTGCCTGATAAATCTTACTGGTCATGACCACTCCACTCCTGCTTGATAGCCTGATAGGCCTGAAGAGGATTTTCCGCCTGCGTAATCGGACGGCCGACCACAATATAGGAAGATCCAATCTCCGCTGCCTGACGGGGTGTCATGATGCGTTTTTGATCTCCGATGTCACTGCCCGCTGGTCGAATGCCTGGTGTCAGACAGATGAAGTCTGGCTGGGTAACCTCTCTGATAAGACCAACTTCTTGAGCTGAACAGACGACACCGTCTAAACCGGCCCTGTCTGCTAACCGAGCGTAGTGGACGACGGACTCCTGCAAACTGGTCTGAATGTTCTGGTCACTCTGCATTTGCTCCTCCGAAGTGGACGTCAACTGGGTCACTGCAATCAAGCAAGCCTGCTGCCCTAGTCCCCTCCGAGCCGCCTGCATCATCTCCAGTCCACCTGCTGCGTGGACATTGGTCATATCGACACCCAGCGTCGCTAGTATCCGCATGGCCGACTCAACCGTATGTGGAATATCATGCAATTTCAAATCTAAAAATATCCGATGACCTAGTGACTTGATATAACGAATAACCGCTGGACCTTCCGCATAATACAGCTCCATCCCAACCTTGACAAAGAGATGCTCATCTGCTGGAAACTGAGCTAGAAAGGCCTTGACCTCTTCTAAACTGGCAAAATCTAAGGCGATAATTGGGGATAATTCTCTCATAAGACCTCCAAAATTCAGACACAAAAACCCCTGCCAAATCAGCAAGGGTTGCACCAAAAGAGAGTGAGAGCCTAGACTCCGCCTCTATTTATCCTGTGACCCTTCTTCGCCTCTCTGGACTCAGTTAAAGGTTTTTAACTATTTCTATACTACTCTTTTATTTGGTGCTTGTCAATGATCAGCCCAACCCAGGTCAGACTGTACAAGTCGACGCAAACTTTCCAAACTCTCGATTCCATACGCATCCATCCTCTCAGGTAGCTGATCAATAATCTTGGGACAGGCGAATGGATCTGTAAAATTGGCAGTCCCTACACCAATCGCTGACGCCCCAGCCATCATCATTTCAAGGGCAGCGTCAGCTGAATCAACACCCCCCATACCAATAATTGGCAGACGAGTTGTTTGCGCAACCTGTCGGATGAGTTTTAGAGCGACAGGAAAAATAGCGGGACCTGACATGCCACCTGTTCCATTTGCCAAAATCGGTTGTCTATTTTTGAGATGGAACCGCATGCCTACAAGGGTATTGATCATGGTGAGTCCTGCTGCACCAGCATCTTCAGCCGCCTTAGCAAGTTGGGTAATATCTGCCACACTTGGTGTTAACTTGACATAAATTGGTACAGATGCAGCATCTACCGCCGCCTTTACAGCTGCATAGGCCAATTCAGGAACTTGCCCAATCAGCAAGCCATTGTTGCCATGATCTACATTGGGACAGGAAATATTGAGTTCAATGGCTTTGACATTCGGAGCCTGTGAAATCTTTCCTGATACATAGGCATATTCGTCGTTTGAAAAACCAGCGACATTGGCAATAATTGGTAATGATGGATAGTGATTAGCTAACCAGGGAAGCTTTTCAGCCAGGACCACATCCACTCCTGGATTTTGCAGACCGATGGCATTGAGCATACCTGCCGGTGTCTCTGCGACTCGAGGTGTTGGATTGCCATAGCGAGGATGTCGAGTTGTCGCTTTTATCATGATGGATCCAAGGCGATTTAAGTCATAAAATTCCGCAAATTCTTGCCCAAATCCAAAGCAGCCAGATGCGGGAATAATGGGATTTTTCAACTCTAAACCTGGTAAGGAAACAGTCAGTAGATTTTTCATGCTTTACCTCCTAATAAGGACAGACTGCCAGTCTCAAAAACTGGCCCTTCTTTACACACTCGGACATTTTCATGTTTTTTCCCCTGCTTAGGCTTGACAACACAGGCATAGCAGGCTCCTGTGCCACATGCCATCCGCCCCTCAAGAGACAAATAAGCATGGGGATGGTCCTGAAAAGTCTTATCCAGATAAACTAACATCCCCGCTGCACCGCAAGAATAGATGGCTTGAAAGTCTTCTTTCAAGTTATCAATCACCTTTGCGACAGTTCCTTCCTGACCGTAGCTTCCGTCATCAGTGGTCACCAGTACATCACCATAAGTTGACAGTTCTTCTTCTAAGATGACCGCATCCTTATGAGCAAATCCAATGACTGATAAAACGCGACATCCTTTTTGAGCAGCCTCTTTTGCGACTTGAACCAGAGGGGGAACACCAATCCCTCCTCCAACCAAAAGAACAGCTCTGCCTTTTTCCAAAAAGTCAGTCGGAAATCCCTTACCCAAGGGGCCCAGAACATCCAGGGTCTGGCCCACTGTCATTTTGGAGAAATAATCCGTCCCTCGTCCTTCCACTCGATAAATCAGGCGGCACTGTCTTGCTGCGGTGTCAATCTGTGAAATCGAAAGAGGTCTGCGGAGAACCATGGACTGGTCAGGAACTCGAATATGAACAAATTGGCCACAGGACATGCTCTTAACCATATCGCCTTCTAAGATGAGGGAAAAAATCCCTTTGGCAATCTCCTGCTGCTCAACAATCACTAAATCTTCTTTTAACGCCATCTGTACTCCTTTTCTATTTTCAGGGAAAACAGAAAGGTCGATAGAGAGAAAAAACCTTGCTGGCTAGCAAGGTTACACGAAAAAAGGCAGAATGTGCCTTCTTATTCCTGTTTCCTTCTTCGCCTCTCTGGACTCAGTTAAAGGTTTATTGTTGGCATTATACATTTTTCTTATATTTTTGTCAATTCATGGTACAATAGAATTATGAGAATACAACAGTTACATTACATTATCAAGATTGCCGAAACAGGCAGTATGAACGAAGCTTCAAAGCAGTTATTTATCACCCAGCCAAGCCTGTCTAATGCCGTACGAGACTTGGAAAGAGAGATGGGAATCAAGATTTTCTACCGCAATCCAAAAGGAATTACCTTGACCAAGGATGGTATGGAATTTCTTTCCTATGCTCGTCAGGTGGTTGAACAGACTGAGCTACTAGAAGAACGCTATAAAAATCCTGGTGCCAAGCGGAAACTCTTTAGTGTCTCCTCTCAACACTACGCGTTTGTAGTCAATGCCTTCGTCTCTCTCTTAAAAGAGACAGAGATGGAAGATTACGAGCTCTTCTTGCGGGAAACACGGACTTGGGAAATCATCGATGACGTGAAAAACTTCCGTTCAGAGATTGGCGTGCTATTCCTCAATAATTTTAACCGCGATGTCCTTTTAAAACTCTTGGACGACAATCGTCTTAGCCACACCCATCTTTTTACTGCCCATCCCCACGTTTTCGTCAGCAAGACCAATCCGCTCGCTCAAAAGGAAGTCTTGACCTTGGAGGACTTGGTTGATTTTCCGTATCTCAGTTATGAACAAGGGATTCACAATTCCTTCTATTTTTCAGAAGAAATTCTCTCTCAAGAACACCATAAAAAATCCATCGTCGTTTCTGACCGGGCGACTCTCTTCAATCTTTTGATTGGTTTGGATGGCTATACCATCGCAACTGGTATCCTTAATTCCAACCTAAATGGTGACAATATCGTGTCCATCCCACTTGATTACGATGACCAGATTGAGTTGGTCTATATCCAGCATGAAAAAACCATGTTATCGGATATGGGAGAACGCTTCATTAACTTCCTATTGGAAGAAGTAAAATTTGATTAACAAAACCGTTTTACTTGTTGTAGTACCAAGGATGAAAGTATTTCTGTAACTTTTCTATACGACTTTACAGAAATCGCTTTCATTCTTTTTTTATTTGTGCTATAATATACCTATCATATGTTTAAGGAGTGATGACATGGCACAAAATAAATTATTAGCTATGATTCTTGCTGGTGGACGAGGTACTCGTCTAGAGGGTTTGACAAAGAAAGTGGCCAAACCTGCTGTCGCATTCGGTGGTAAATACCGCATCATCGACTTCCCACTCAGTAACTGTGCAAACTCTGGTATTGATATCGTTGGTGTCTTGACCCAGTATGAACCAGTTTTGCTCAACTCTTATGTTGCCCAATCCCAACGTTGGGGATTGGATGTACAGGGTTCTGGTGTCTTTGTCCTCCCACCGAGTGAAAAAATTGAAGGCTTTGGACTCTACAAGGGTACAGCTGATGCCATTACACAAAACATCGACTTTATCGACCTTCATGATCCTGAGTATGTCTTGATTCTCTCTGGTGACCACATCTACAAGATGAATTACGATAAACTCCTTGATACGCACGTTCAAAATAAGGCGGATGCAACCATTGCGGTCATTGAAGTCCCACTCAAAGAAGCATCTCGCTTCGGCATTATGAACACGGATGAAAATTACCGCATTGAAGAATTCGAAGAAAAACCAGAAAATCCAAAGAGCAACCTAGCTTCGATGGGTATCTACATCTTCACTTGGAAGACGTTGAAAAAATACCTACAAGAAGACGACAAATTGGACACTTCTTCTCACGATTTTGGACATGATATTATTCCTAAATACTTAGCAGATGGCCGCAAGTTGATTGCTCATCCATTCCGTGGCTACTGGAAAGACGTGGGTACAGTCAACAGCCTTTGGGAATCCAACATGGACTTGATTGATCATGCAGGAGACCTAGATTTGTCAGACCGTACTTGGCGTATTTATTCAGAGGACAAGGGTTCTCCTGCTCAAGTAATTGGTTCTTCTGCTACTGTCAAATCAGCCTATATCGACAAGGGTGCAATTATTGATGGCTACGTAGAACACTCTGTGATTTCGACTGATGTTGAAGTTGAGCACGAAGCAGTTGTTAAAAACTCTGTTCTCCTTCCAGGTGCTGTCGTTGGTGAAGGCGCCTCTTTAGACTATGTCATCGTCGCAGAAAATGTCAAAATCGCTGCAGGCGTTACTCTAGCTGGAACAGAAGACCAAATTCTCCTCATTGATAAGAATGTAACCAAGTAAGAAAGGAAGCTTATGTTAAGAAATACTCTCGGAATCGTCAATATCGAAGGAAACAATGTTCATTTTGGTGATGTCATGGACCACCGCGGCGTACAAGCTTTCGGTTTCTTGGGACGCTATCGTTTAATCGACTTCCCACTTTCAAACATGTCAAACTCTGGAATCACAGAATTCCAAGTCTATATGCCTGCAAAAATGCGGTCGACTATCCAGCACGTAGGAACTGGTAAGCACTACAATATAAACAGCAAACGTGGCTCACTTCGTCTTTTAAATAGTGCGACTGATCCAAATTCCGTTTACCAACACGATATCAATGCCTTTTCAGAAAACATTCACTACATTGAAAATTCAACCAAAGAGTACGTCCTCATTGCACCTTCTTACTTTATCTACAGCCAAGATTTTACAAAGGTAATGGATGAGCATCAGGCAACAGGAGCAGACATTACCGTCTTGTATAAAAATGTATCAGATGCCAAAGAAAACTTTATTGGTTGTCAAACCTTGAAATTCGGTGACGATAAACGAGTTATTGCCTTCGAAGAGAACCACGGCAAATACAAAAACCGTCCCGTATCACTTGAAGCCTATATCATGAAACGCACTACCTTTATCGAGTTGATTACACGTGCCAACAAGGTGTCTTCTCTCTATTGGCTCAAAGATATTCTACGCGATATGGTGGACCAGTACAAAATCATGGGCTATGCACACCGTGACTTTGTTGCATGTATCAATACCGTTTCTTCTTACTTCAATACTCAGATTGAATTGATTGACCAAGACACGCGCAAACTCTTGTTTAAACACGATTGGCCAATCCACACACAAACAAGCGACAGTTCTCCAAGCCTTTATGGCCCACTCGCTGAAGTAAAACGTTGCTTGATTTCCAACGGTGCAAATATCAATGGTCAAGTCGAAAATTCTGTAATCGACCGGGATGTTGTCATCGAAGAAGGTGTTGTTGTCAAAAACTCCATCATCTTGAATGGTGTGACCATTAAGAGCGGCGCCAACATTGAGAATGCCATTATCGATAAATCAACTAAGATTATCCATCCAACAGATATCAAAGGAAGTACGACTTCACCTGCCTACTTAAAGGCTCACCAGATCATCTAGATAAGGAGTATCCATGACAAAAAAATCCGTTCTCTTTGTCGCATCTGAGGGACTGCCATTCATTAAAACAGGTGGCTTGGCCGATGTAATTGGTTCTCTACCAAAAGAGCTGGTTCATCAGGGCTTGGATGTTCGTGTCGTCCTTCCACTCTATAAAAAAATCGCCATCAACAACCATGCTGATTTCGATTATGTTTCTAGTTTTGATGTACGGGCTGGCGATATCCAATCAATGGCCAATGTCTATAGCCAGGTAGTTGACGGAGTAACCTTCTACTTCATCGAACACCGTGATTTCTTTGAACGGGATGAACTATATGGTTATGACGATGATGCCATGCGCTTTGGCTTCTTCCAGCATGCGACTTGTCGACTCTTGGAAGCCCTTCACTTCTTCCCAGATGTTATCCATAGCCATGACTGGCATGCTGCGGCTATCCCCTTCCTCTGCCGAACTTTCTATAGTTACCGCGAAGAATTCCGCCGCATCAAACACGTCTTTACCATCCATAATCTTGCCTTCCAAGGTATTTTCCATAAACAGGCCCTTTGGTCTGCTTTGGGAATGAATTATAGTTACTATCTCGATGGCATTGCTCGCTTCCATGATGATTGTATCAGCTTTATGAAGCTTGGTATCCTCTATGCAGATAAGGTGACAACTGTTTCTGAGACCTATGCTCGTGAAATCCTGACCGAAGAATTCGGTGAAAATATGCAGCATGTGCTAGAACTTCGGCGCCATGACCTCGTCGGTATTGTCAACGGTATTGATTACGATAGTTGGGACAGTCAAACAGATAAACTCTTGGTTGCGAACTATGGTCTCGCTAACCTTTCCGATAAGAAAAAGAACAAACTCGCACTCCAAGCTCAATTTGGCTTGCCACAAGACGAAAATGTTATCTTGGTCGGAATCGTATCACGCTTGACCTGGCAAAAAGGATTCTATCTATTAACAGAAGTTCTTGGCCATCTCCTTCAGGCTCAGGTGCAGTTTGTTATTCTAGGAAATGGTGAAACAGACATTGAAAATGCCTTCCATCACTTCAAGCATGCCTATCCTGAAAAATTTGCCTTCTACCGTGGCTACAATGAGCCTCTTGCTCATCAAATCTATGCAGCAAGCGACCTCTTCTTGATGCCGTCTATGTTTGAACCATGTGGAATCAGTCAGCTCATTTCCATGCACTACGGAACCCTACCTTTAGTTCGTGAGACAGGCGGTTTGGTTGACACTGTAACCCCATACCACATCGAAACCAAGGAAGGAACAGGCTTTAGTTTCGGAGGTAAGAACGCCTACAACATGAAACAAGTCTATGATTTTGCCCTTGAAACGTATTACACTCGTCCTGCCGATTGGGAAACTATGGTCAAAGAAGCCATGACAAGAGACTTTTCTTGGCAGGCTTCCGCCCAAAAATATATTTGGCTCTACGAGGAAATTACAGCCTAGAGAACCTCTAATCGTTCATTTGAAAAAAGACAAACCTTCAACAATCACACTGGTTGTTGGAGGTTTTTAGAAAAAGTATAGCTATTAGAGCATCCCTCTGAACTTTCAATTTCCAAATTCAAACAGGAAGTGGGATTCGTCTACTTACGCTTTCCCAAAATGACAAACTGCCAGCTAGGCTGGTTTTGTGAAAGGAGATATATGACCAATTTTAGTGATTTCGACCTCTACCTCATGCAGTCAGGTGAGCATAGCTCCCTCCATGATAAATTCGGTGCCCATTTTGTCAAAAAAGGGAACAAGATCTTGGGGACCCAGTTTACAGTCTATGCCCCAAATGCTGCCCAGGTATTTGTCATTGGAGATTTTAATGACTGGCAACGGACCCACCAGATGGAAAATCAGGGTCAAGGAATTTTCGGTCTCTACGTCCCAGATATCAAGTCCTTGGTATCCTATAAGTATCTATTGGTCACCCACCAGGGATGGGAACTATACAAGGCTGACCCTTTTGCGCGTTTTAGCCAACTGCGGCCAGATACCGCTTCCTTAACCTACAACAGCCGCTATAAATTTAAAGATGATGTCTGGATGTATGAGCGCGTTGATTACAACTTCAAAGAAGCACCCGTCTCCATCTACGAGGTTCATTTAGGTTCATGGAAACAGAAATTTGCAAATAAAAACGAATCGGGGGCACCTGCAGAAGCCTTTTATTCCTACAAGGAAATCACTCCGCTCTTGATTGACTATGTCAAAGAACACGGCTATACCCATATCGAACTCATGCCTGTCATGGAACATCCACTTGATGCATCTTGGGGCTACCAGGTAACTGGCTATTTCAGTCCAACTAGTCGCTACGGAAAGCCTGATGAACTAAAATACTTGGTGGATCAATGTCATCAAGCTGGTATTGGTGTGATTCTAGACTGGGTTCCTCTACATTTCTGCAAGGATGCTCACGGCCTCTACCAGTTTGATGGCAGCTGGTTGTATGAATACCCAGAGGAACACGACCGTGAAAACCGTCAGTGGGGAACTGCCAATTTTGACTTAGGAAAGGGATTCACACGCTCCTTCCTCCTTTCCAATATCAAATATTGGCTCAAGGAATTTCATTTTGATGGAATCCGTGTCGATGCCCTCTCCTACTTACTCTACTGGCGTGGAGAAACAGAAGAAAGTAAAATCAACCATTCCGCTGTTGAATTTATCAAACGGGTCAATGCCCTCGTTCATCAAGAATTCAAGGGTGTTCTCATGATTGCGGAAGACTCATCCAGCTATCCGAGAGTTACTCATCCACTCGACCAAGGTGGTATCGGATTCGATATGAAATGGGACCTGGGTTGGATGAACGATACCCTAAAATTCATGGAGCGACCGTCTATCTA
The DNA here is from genome assembly GCF_016775005.1 of Streptococcus suis. Taxonomy (GTDB): domain Bacteria; phylum Bacillota; class Bacilli; order Lactobacillales; family Streptococcaceae; genus Streptococcus; species Streptococcus suivaginalis. The sequence goes on from NZ_JAEUXI010000001.1 coordinate 97,118, forward strand.
CCGCAAGCACCATTCTAATGAATTGACCTTCGGGATGTACTACAACCAAACCGAGCAATTCCTTTTGCCACTATCACACGATGAGGTGGTCCACGGAAAACTCTCCATCGTTGACAAGATGGATGGCAACTATGAAGATAAGTTCCACCTTGCCCGTGCCTATTACAGCTATTATTTTGCTCATCCAGGTAAAAAATTGCTCTTTATGGGCAATGAATGGGGCCATATCCGTGAATGGCATGAGTACACAGAAATGGACTGGACCTTGTTAAACTTCCCTGTTCACCAGTCCTTCCACCAGATGATGAAGGAACTAGCAACTTTCTATCGAAAACACGATGCCTTCTGGAAATACGACTACAAGGCTTATGAAAAAGGCTTCAACTGGGTTAAGATTGATCCTGAAGCCAATCTCTATGCTTTTTCTCGGACTAGTGATGATCAAGAGATTCTAGTTGTCAATAATTTTAATGACCAAGACCTTTATGATGTTCAGCTTGATCTGCCTGCTGATAGGGAATACAAACTTGTATTCTCATCTAACGCTCTTCCAATCGAGCCATTTACCATCTATCCAGACCAAACTGGTGTTAAGTTGACCATCCCTCGTTTGACAACCTATTACTTGCAAGCCAAAGTAGCTCCTTTGACTGACAAATAAAAATAAAAAAACTTGCATGGCAAGTTTTTTTATTTTGTTATTCTGAAACGGTGTAGGTTGCTGCTTCTTCTAAGAAGGTTTCAAACTCGCCTGAAGCAACGACTTCTTTGATAACCGCATCAATAGCTGCTTTCAAATCATCACTTCCTTTTGGCATGGCAATAACTTTTGAGTTCTCATCCGTTGTTGGGAAGCTGATATTAGCAACCGCAAGATCAGAGTTCTGTGAAACATAACCAGCTGCAACAGGAGAGTCCATCAAAACTGCTTCTACTTGACCTGATTTCAATTCATTGACTGCTTCACCCATTAAAGTTAAAGATACGATATTTGCCATGCTCATCTCAGCTTTGGCATAGGTTTCCTGAGTTGAACCTTTTTGTACCGCAAGGTTTTTACCTGATAAGGCATCTAGACTAGTATAGCTGTCCAAGTTTGATTGTTGAATCAACAAGACATCTTCGATTTGATAGTAGCTTTCAGAGAAATCGAAAACCTGAGCTCTTTCTTCTGAATAAGAAAGACCTGCAATAGCAATATCTACCTTGCCTGATTGTACACTTGACAAGACATTATCAAAACTCATAGATGAGATTTCAAGTTCAACACCCAACTCATCAGCGATTTTTTGTGCCAAGAGAATATCTGCTCCCACCACTTGGTTTTTTCCATCTACCAATGTTTGGAATTCAAATGGTGCATAGTCTGGGCTGGTTGCAACTACCAAGGTCCCTTTTTCTTGAATTTTTTCAAGAGTTGTTTGACTAGAATCAGTCGATGAAGAGCAAGCTGCCAAGCTAAAACCTGCTACCAGTGTAGTAGCTGCAAGTAAAAATTTTTTAATTCCCATATTATCATAATCCTTTGTTTCTTTTTCTTCCCCCCTAGATCCAATCTCTTAGGGATGAGTCTATTGTAAATGAATTTTATTCACTTGTCAACAAATTTGTTGTATTTTTATTCAATTCTTTTGCATATTTTTGCAAACATTCAAGTTTTTCTGGATAAAAACCTGCAAAATTGCTTACTTTCTTTTTATTTTTAACTTTTTCTAGTAGGATTTCTTGCATAGAAAATTAGTATATTATATAATATACTTGCAAATACAAAAAAATATAAGGAGAAGACATGCTAGAAATCGAACTCAAACAATTCTTTAGACAGAAAAAACTTGTTTTCCTCCTGTTTCTTCTAGGCGTTCTGCTTTTGGGCCAATCCCTTTATTTCTCCTACAACCATCAGGTAGCAAAAGAAGAAAAGGTTCAATACTACCAGCAATTCCTTTCCAGATTCGAGCATCTTGGGGATGAAATCGAGGCAGCCTACCAACAAGAGCTAATTGATGAGGCTAGCTATCAAGAGGAAAAAGAGTTTATTGAGGGCTATTTAGATACCTACAAAATGGAACTGGAAGCCGTTGAAAAGGAAGATTGGAATTATTTTTACACGAAAAATATTCAGAATCTCTTGAGAGATGGTGCTTATGTCTCCAGTAACTATGATAGTTATGATATTCCTAGCCAAACGATTGAAAATACTGTTGCAGTTTCCCGCTATCTAAAAGAGCACCAACTACCTACTGCCTTTCCTGTCGATTATTTCCTGACCGAATTTGATCAGTTTGAGACTGAGGCTGACAGGGAATTGATCTATCGTCTGGGCAAGCAGGCTCTAAAAGGTACTAGTCATCAGATTTGGTTTAGCTTGAAAGGTTGGGGAATTCTCTACCTACTTCCACTTTTTCTTCTGCTCTTTGCTGATTTTTATACAAAAGATCAAACAGGGCTCAATCGGCAACGGCGCTTCCTAAAAACTGTGGGCTTGTCACCTCGAACCATCATTAGTCACAAGGCCCTTGCCTTTCTTGGACTCTTCCTTTTCTCTTATCTGACTGTTTATTCTCTTCACTATTCAATCATTTTTCTGGTAAATGGCGCCTCTAGCTGGTCCTACCCTATCACTCACTATATCCCAAATGGAGCCGATACCTTTGTCCCTCATTCCCAGGTGGAACTAATCATCAAGCCGATTTATCAGGCAGTTTTGATCAGTTTTGGGCTTGAGCTTCTCTATCTCTTTTTAATCCTCGGTTTGGCTCAATTGGTGACACATGTGACAAAAAGTCCCTTGGCTGGCTGTCTATTGACCTTGGGTTTTGCTCTCGGAGGATCTTGGATCCAGCATCCTTTAAATCCTTTTGCCCTTTGGAATGCTGGCGCTATAGCAGATGGCAGCCTGCTGGTTCATACCAATAATCAGCATTTCTCTTTCTCCCATGCCTACCTTGTTCTTTCTATTGCAAGTTGCTTGGTCTATGGACTACTCTATTTCAGTCTCACTCACGATACTAGGGAGGTTTAAATGATGAAATTAGCCATTCACAATCTATCAAAAACCTATGGAAAACGTACCATTCTAGATCAATTGTCTCTAGAAATTGACCGACCAGGGATTTGGGCGCTTATCGGTCCAAACGGGGCAGGAAAAACAACCTTATTGGACTGCATCGCCAACCTCCAAACACCCGACCAAGGTAGCATTGACATTCTGGGACTGCCAAATACCGATCGAAAAATCTATCAAAAGTTTGCTTACTTACAAGACAACCGCATTCTCTACCCTGAATTAACTGGCTTAGAGCATTTAAAATTCGTTCAAAAGGCACAAGGCTTGGATAAAGAACGAACTGCACAGGTCATTGAAGAAATCGGAATTGCAGACTATGTCCATCGACCTGTCAAATCCTACTCACTAGGTATGAAGCAACACCTCTTGCTGGCTCTTGGAATCATGATTGAGCCTGAACTGATCCTCTTGGATGAACCACTCAATGGACTCGACCCAGCCAGCTATATCCAAACCCGGAATTTACTGCTAAAAATGGCAAAAAATGGATCAACAATCATCGTCTCCTCTCATCACCTCAACGAAGTGGATCAACTGACTGACCAGCTCCTTTTTTTGAAAAATGGTAAATTAATTGAACGAAGCTTATCGACAGTAGAGCAGGTTTATCAAATTGATACTAGTGACAATCAGTTAGCTTTTCAGGCTCTTTCAAAGACTTTTCCCCTCTACTTGAAAGACAATCTGATACAAATCGATAGTCATGAAATCAGTCTTGATCAGGTAATGCGGGCCCTGACAAGTCTCCCAATCCAATTACTCTCTATCCATCCTGTTCAAGGTCAAGCTGAGCGGCTCTATACAGAAATTTTCGGAGAGGAGAAAAAAGAATGAGCTTGTTTCCGTTTTTTCTACGACGTTTGCTGCGTCATCATATCCTGCTAATCTCCTTCTTAGCCATCAGTGGACTCGTTTTTGGGCTATCTTATCGCACCCTTTTTCAAGTCGACCAGTTGGCTCAGGAAGAACGACAAGAACTAATTCGTTTAAACAAGGAAAGTAGCCAAGCCCTCTTGCCAGAAAATCGAGCGAAGAAAGATTGGACAGCTGAGATGGAAAATCACTACCGAACAGTGATGCAATTATCGGCAGATTACCTAGAAAAAGAACACCTGGAAGGAAAAAGTCAAACGGTAGTCCGCCTACAATTGGAACTATACAGGCAACTACTGACTTGGAAACAAGCAGGACAGCAAGTATACGGTTTTACCCTGAACCAACTTCAGGAAGAAACCTTCCTTCTCGGCGAACTGGTCAGCAGGAACAAAATCCATCGCTATCAGAAAGCTCCCAAGGATTTCTACTTGTTATTAAGCAATCTCTTTCCATCTCTTTATTACATATTCCCCTTGCTGCTTATTGCTCATGCCCTTTGGTTGGTCATTTCCGACCGCAAACACCGCCGCAGTTTTTTAATCATGAATCAAATTAGCCCGGCTACCTACTCTACCCATCTCAGTTTGACCTGCTTGGTCCTAGGACTGGCTTGGTTCACTTGCTTATTGATAAGCTTATATATTTCTTCTCGTCTATTTTCCTTTAGCTTCCAACTAGACTATCCCATACTACAACCAGGCTTAACCAGCCAGCCTGTTTGGAAACAATTGATGGTATTCTCAGGTTATTTCTTTGCAATCTTGTTCAGCTCGACTTTGATAATCAAACTAGTGGCACAATGGCTACTTCTTTCAAGAAAAAGCTAAGCTTCAGACCTCCCCTTCTACCACTCTAAAATTATCATTCTATCATCAAAAAACTCCTAGAATTCTAGGAGTTTCACTGTATATTGAACGCTTAGTATTAAGATTTATTGCTGAATAGAAAGATCATATGCTTCTTGAACAAATTGATCCATTTTACCAGATTCAACTAAGTCCTTCACAACGGCATCAATTTTTTCCTTCAAGGCTACACTTCCTTTTGGCATGGCAATAGCATAGGCATCTGAATAGCTACTTGTTACTTCGACATCAAGAAGCATCAAATCATCATTTTTGGCAACATAGGCCTTAGCAATTGGTTCTTCAAATAGGACCGCATCTAATTGTTGTGACTTGAGCTGATTGACCAGCTCCCCATTTGACGTTAGGGAGATGATGGTAGCTGAAGTAAATTTCTCTTTGGCTATTTGCTCTTGAATGGAACCTTTTTGTGTCCCAAAGCTGGCTGTTGCTAAGGAATCAAGATCGGTAAATTCATTCACATCCGCCTTGTTGATGATAATTTTATTTGTCGAGGTGTAATAAGGGAGAGAGAAGTCAAATACCTTTGCCCGTTCTTCAGTGGCTGATATTCCAGAAATCGCAATATCTGCTTTTCCGTTTTGAACACTGGTTAAGACATTATCAAAACTCATTGCTGAAAATTCAACTTCCACACCCAGTTCCTCACCGATAACCTTCGCCAATTCGATATCTGCTCCAACCAAGGTATCTTTTCCATCCACCAAGGTCTTAAATTCAAAAGGTGCAAATTCAGGACTCAAGGCCACAACCAGACTGCCTTTTTCCTCAATTTTTGACAGAGATGTGTCTACAGTATCAGTTGCAGAACTCCCACAAGCTACTAAGATCATCGCAGCTACTGCTGTAAAACTTGCCATTACAATCTTTTTCAAATTCATACTTATTCTCCTTCTGTTCAAAAAACGTATATTTATACCTACTTCATTTGATAGCCCATCGGGCTTTAAAACCTATAATTCCCATATTTTCACCTTTCTTAACAAAAGTTGTTCTCAGTGTAATTTATTTTTATACATTTGTCAACAAGAAAGTGAATTTTTATTCATTTTCTATTTTTTGAAAAAAATAAAAAAGAAACCGGTTTGAAACCTGTTTCTTAACGATAATTCTTATCCCACTTTCCCTTATCATCTTTTTGGGTATAAAAAAATTCCGACAAATCAGGGCTATCCATGACTTTGAGGACTTCAAGCAGGTCATAGGCTAGGTCCATATTTGCTAGCTCTGCCTTGTCCACCCACAAAACCTCACCTTCTTCTGAGGAGCGAATCTGCCCAGAAAAGTCAGTCGCCTTGTAGAGCAAGACCATGTAGCGATGGCCATCCTGATCAGGCCAATGCTTAATACCTACTAGACTGGCCTTGTGAATAACCAAGCCAGTTTCTTCCTGAACCTCACGGACCACTGAATCGTGGAAATTCTCCCCTTCTTCAACATGTCCTCCGGGAAAGGCAGCTCCCGACCAGCGATAGCGCTTGGGATCACGAATTTGTACAAGGACCTTGCCATTCTTATCCTCAATCAGGCACATATTGGTCAAAGTAACTGTTTCTTTTCTAGACATTCTAACTCCCTTTCTCAACTCCGCACCATGATAACAGATTAACTTACCTGCTTTATACTCTATATTATCAAAAAAAGCCAAGGTAGACTAGCCTAGACTCATGCTGAATACGTGAATAAATGCATGTAACATTTTTGGCTACATGCATTTATTCAAAATATTATCACAAAATTTCAACCAAAGGTAGGTAAAATTTTGCTAGTAAAGACATGATATAGTCCTATGAATTACCTTTCAGACAAGGAACTGAGAGGTAACACAAACCTAACAACATTAGTAGCTAATTGAACTTAAAAGCCAATAGGACTATGAATGTCTCTCAGTAACTCCGGTGCATTTGCTAAGTCAGAAATATCCGAAAAATCTTTCTGTGCTTGTTCAGAAAGAACAATTCCACCAGGCATCAACTCTCGACAAAAGTAATCATAAAAGTAACGAATCTTCAAATTAAAGGCAACGCCATTAATACTCTCATTATTAACTTCCGACTTTATCTTATCTAGTAAATGATATGCCCGTGAATAGGTGATCTGTGACAGTCCCATCTCGCGAAAACTTGAATCAAAATTTGATACCGCTTCGCAAACCTTTTTTCTAAATTCAGAATTCATTTTAAATACCTCCATTATCAATCAAATATATTAGGAATCTCAACTTGACAACACAATTTCCTTTATGCATATTTTCTGGTTTTTATTTGAAATTGTATTTTTGCCTACATAGCCATAAGGAAGGGCAAAAACTCTAGCCTCGCTTCTTAGAGTTCGTGTCAACATCTCAGTGCAGTGGTTGATTGAGTCCTTCCCACTTCCTCTTAATTTTCCTTACCAACGAGGGTTGGCTTCGAAAATCCAGCGACGTGACCAAGTATGACTCTGACCTGGAGCGAGGCGGATGGTCTGGATGATTTCTGGACTGACAATATGGTCTGTCGCCCAAAGGAGCAGGCTGGTCGGTTTGACATGGTCAATCCCAGTCACACTCGCTTGCGCTCCCTTATGGCTGAGTTTCCAGGTAAAGGTCTCACCGAGGTTCGCCTTGTCCGTGCTAAGAACACTGAGCGAAACATCGGTCTCGCATTTTTCAAAAGCAATGGCCTTGCCGTCCGCTATAAAATTGTTATGGTCATAGCTACCAAAACCTTCGAGACGTTCCTGCCCCAGGTCATTCATATCTGGCAAGTCCAAACGGTAATCAGGTGAGATTGCCATACCGTCAATACTGAGGAAATTATGGCAATATTCTTCCGTTTCAAATGCCTTTTCTCCGACATTAGTAATAGTCGCTTCTAGAATAAGGATATTGTCCTCAATCCGAATGGTCTTCTCAACCTCCGCAGCAATACCCATGCAAGGGACAGCTTCCGTGAAAAATGTAGCAGAGGTTTCCGTCTGGGTAAAGGTAACAGGATAAGGAATGACCTCATCGTACTTATGGGCAAATTGGTAGCCCAGATCACTATCTTGCTTGATCAAGCCGACACCCAATTTGGGAAAGTAGTCGCCAATCTGGGCACCCGCAGCAAAATCCCCAGAAAACTCGCAGCAAAGCCCTCTTCCACCCGATGATAAATGCCGTAAATTCATCGGTTCATTGGCACCAAAATGCGTATCTCCGTCTAAGGTAACATCTGAAATAAAGCCCGCACGGTCAAAGCGAAAGGTATCATTTGGCCGTTCGCCTGGTTCAGAAATCTCGACTCTCAGGCGATGATTTGTTAGTAATATCATAAGATTCCTCCTTGTCTCAGCCTTATTATAGCACAGACAAAAAAGAGTTATCAATATAATAATGTGTTGTTTTTTGATAGTGTCAATTGCATGCGGTATTCCCTTCGCTCTTCACCAAGATGGACAGTCTTCTCAAGTCCATCAAAGCGGAAGCCAACTCGTTCATAAAAAGCAATTGCACGCGCATTCCCCTCCAAGACCCAGAGGGAAATGGTTTCGTAGCTCTGCAATTTCTCCAAAGCTGCCTGCATCAACTGGTAGCCAATCCCACAATCATAGAAATCCGCTAAAACATAGAGGGCGTATATCTCACCAGACTCCTGCAAGTCCTCCTGACTACTGGCACCGTAACAAACAAAACCAACCACCTGTTCATCCACCAGAGCAACCAAGATATTTTGAGGATAACGAAAAGCCCACTCTTGACATCGCTCCAAGGTATAACTATTTTGGAGAAAATCCTGCGGTAACAACCCCGCATAGGCCTCTTGCCAAGCCTTCCAATGGACATAAGCTTTGCCTTTAATCTCCTCCTTAGTTTGCATGGGCTTGATTTGCATATAGGTACCTCCATAAATTTGTTTCAATTCTATCACAAAAAAGGAGCTGGTACAAGACCAACTCGCTTTTTCATTATGGGTTGAAGATGGATGTTCTAAAGTCATCAGTAGATGTCATCATTGCTTGATAAACTTTGACTTTGAGCGCATGAACACGACTGAGGTTGACATTATTGGTCGAATAGAAAATTCGTCCATTTGTATCAGCCTCCATAGCTTCTTCCATCAAAGCCTGGAGTTGAGCATAGGTCGTTACTGTCACTTCTTTTGTAGAGTTAGCAACACCTAATTCATACTGCATAGTAAATGGCTTCAGTTTTCCAGCCTCTGCTTTTTCAACACGCTCAGCAAACATGGCTTTCTTGAATTCTTCCCATGTTGTATATTGCCCCTTAAAGACTTGGTTCAAGACGTGCGTATCAGTAATCAGACCCGTATCTTTCTTGTTCCAAGTATCGTAGATCGTTGAGCCTTGGCTCATAGCATAATCAGACAATTGACCAGATGCGTATGGGATAAAGCCTTCTGTATAGCCCTTAGCTGCAATCAATTCAAAGGCCATACGACGGAACATGATATCTCCCGGTGAGCCATATGGGTTTGAAAGTGCAGAATAGTTGGCTGCAAACATTGGCACACTGTGGTAACCATTACGAGACCATTCTTTGCTCAAGGTCTTGGCACCACCAGAAGGACCGAAATACTGACGGTAATCAATGATACTTTGGTCGATTAAGTCATTAAAGGTCTTCAAGGAAGCTACTTCTGCATCGGTCAGCTCACGTGCATTATTTCCAGCATGCGTATTAACACCGTTTGTTTGAACATAGTAGTTGTCAATCTTACGGAGCCAATCTTTCTTCAAATCGTCAGATTTTCCAAGAATAGCCATACCTTCCAAGTAATCCAACAAGTAAAGGGCATCAAATTGATTATGGAAGTAAGCATTGAAGTCCGCCTCGTTGCTAAATCTCTCTACCGGATCTGCAACATGGACACGGTTAGCCACATCTTCTGTAAAGAAGGCGTTGAAGCCAAGGATCATCTTATCAAGAGAGGAAACGTTTTGCAGCAATCCATCTGCATAAACTTCCATTCCTTGACCGATACGGCGACCATAACCATGGAGATAGGTAGAGCCGTCTTGGTTGTGGACCATTTCATGGCTATAGAGTGTCGTTCCATAATCACCTAGCATATCATAGGTGATATAGTAAGTTTCCTTACCATCTGCATAGGCTGTCTTAATCGATGGATGTTCACGGTACCACTTGTTAATCGGACCGTAGAAGTCTTGGATAGCATCGACTTCTGCAGTCAAATTACGGTAGGCCTTCTTACCATCTGGACCATACATCATATAACCTTCATTGTTGAGCAGGCTACCAAAGAGTTTTTCACGGTTTGTCTCATCGAGAATCTTATACCAGAAGTCCGCATTGTCACGCTGACGTTGAGCCGCCAAATCAACCATTTGACGAACCTTATCTCGGTTTTCTGTTGTTGAATAGTCTTCAACATAGTGCTCATATGAACCGATTGCCATGGTATTCAGATTGCTAATGATGAAAATATCTTCCTGTGGCAGGGTCAAAAGTGGCAAGAGCATTTGACGGTAAGCCCAGTTTGGATTGGTGATGCGGTCATAGACTGCGAGGGCATACTTGCTGTGTTTTTCTGCGGCATCTTGCTTGGCTGCTGCTTCTGCTACCTGCGACTTACTTTCAACAATATAGGCTTTTGTTGTTTGCTTAAACCATTCATTGTCTGTCATGTTTGGCAAGAAAAGTTTACGGTAGGACTCAACCAAGTCAAAGACAGAAGCCTTAGCAGTTTGTTTTGCCATGGCGGACACGTAGGTCGTCACGTTGTTATGGGCACGAAGAACATCATAGCCACCATTTCCAATTGCCAAGATCATATCTAGTGCTGATGCTGCATCATTTCCGAAGAAATCAGGCTCGAAAATGGTTAATTCCTTGGTATTCACAGTTCCGTAGTTGATGTCGTACCAGCGGTTCAAGTAAGTCAGACCTAGTAGAAAGGCTTCTTTATTATTAAGAATTTTTTCCTTGATATAGGTCTCTGAAGCCTGGCCTTGTCCATTGAGACTAGCAACTAACAATTTTCGAACATTGCTTTCTAGGTTGGCCATGACTTTTTCAAAACTATCTGCAAAGTAGAAATCTTTGATAGTTCCCATCTGTGTATTGGTATCCAATTTGGTTGGATAGCCGATAACTGTCTTCATAGCTTCAGAATCTAGAGTGATAGCAGACAGATTGCTTACCAAGTCAGTAACAAGGGCGCTTCTATCATTCAAGAAGGACTCTGGCGTGTAAATCAAATCTGTTCCTGAAATGGTATACTCCACTACATGGTTGTTCTTGAAATCTTCTTTATAGGAAACTGCCTTGTAGTCAACGGTACCATCCGCGTAATGGAGCATGATCTTATTGATGTTTGTCTTCTCAGTATAAGCATCCATCACAAAGGCATCATCCTTCATCGGAACAACGTCCAAGAGACGAACGGTATTGAGCTTATCATCAACGGCTACCTTGTTTCCATAGTATACAAGGAGTTCCTTGTTGTAGAATGGCAAGATTTTTTCCATGTTATAGTAAGCAGTTGCGTGATCAGCTTGTGCCTTATCCAAAGTCAGGTAATCAACAGAGTAATCGTTTAGATTGATTGGAGCTGAGTCGTCCAAGTTGGCTACAAGGTTCAATTCTGTTAATTTGGCAAGAGCCTCACTACTTGTAATTGTAGTTACATTTGCAAGTGTATCTGTCGTGGTTGAAAAGGCCTTGCTCACCTTTTTCTCCGCATTCACTGCGTAACCAACAATACTAGTTGGTCCTGTCATGCTACTAATAACATTGGTTACATTACCAACATGTGGAGCAAGGTAGCTTGTCACTTGGTTGGAACCTGCGATACCACCGATTATGCCCCCTGTTTCTGTTGTGACAATAGAACCCGTTGCATAGGCATTATAGACACTTCCTGGTACATCGTAAACGAGCATTGTACGTCCAACAATACCACCCGCTACTTGATTTTCACTACCCGGCAAGATAATGGTTGCATCCACCTTAGCATTGCCGACGCTGGACATGGTTCCATTTCCCAAAATACCGCCCATCAAGCTCGCATTGCTACTTGTTGTTTCTAAAGTTCCCTTGAAGGATACATCTTTAATAGTTGTATTGGTAGCTGATTGGATCAAGCCAGAAACATTTTGAGGACCGCGAATGCTTCCTTCAACTGCCACATTAGTTACCTTAGCGTTGTTTGCATTGATGGCAAGACTTGCCAATGGATTGCTTGTGGTAGTGGTCAGGTTGATATTCTTCAGGTCAAGGTTTTCAATGGTTCCACTAAAGTTGTAGAATAATGGCGCCTTCAGATTGTTGATAGAGAAGAAATAGCCATCATTGGTTCCTGACAAGGTTCCACTAAAGTTTGTCACATAGGACGCAATATCACCAACAGGAACTTCCGAAGCATCCAAGTTGGCACCTAGTTTGAAGGTACCAGATGGGTTGGCCTTCATCGCTTCGAGCAGCGCCTTAAAGGAGGTGTAGGTATTGGCATCTGTCACCATCTTCGGAATGTAAAATTCTCTGTTTGCAACGTATTGCGCATCCTTATCCTGCACCAGTTGGTCAAAGGCAGAGACAACTTTAAAGACTGTTTTCCCATTCAAGCTTGTCTCTTCAATACTTGAAACTGGTAGATAGACTTCCTTAAAGCGATCCGATGTTACCTTGACAAATAACTCTTCTGTTGAAGTTGGCAATTCCTCCAAGTATGCTGTGCCAACAAAGTTTCCATCTTTACGGCGGTAAATTGTTACGGCATCAATGTCTTTGATTTCAATCTTTTTATATTCAAGATTAAACTGGCGAATACTTTCTTGCAGGGCATTTTGCTCTTGGTTATTCAAGTTATAGTAAACTTGTGTCTTCAAGGTGTAATCAGTATAGTAGTCCAAACGAGTGAGTTCCAAGCTTCCATTTGGATCTGTAATAGCTACTTCTTGTACCAGCTCATCTCCCTTATAAAGCAGGGCAATTGCATGGCTGAAATTCTCGCTTGGATTGGTCAATTTGTAATTGGCTGTCGCTGATTTATCATCATCATTTTCAATCAAATCAGTAATTTCAACTGTCGGTGGAACTCGTTTCTTGGTCCCTACTGCAATCCGCTCAGGGACAGCTTCTTTCGTTACCGTCTCTGTAACCGTCGGATTTGGCTGGCGAACGCCCTTGATGGTGGTATAGGTTGTGGTAATATCCTTGCTACCATTAACTCCTGATTGAAGGACCTTGGTCTCTCCCTCATAAAGATTTGGATCTTCAACGGTCTCAGTCGCGTAAGCAATTGATTCAGTGGATACTTCCGATTCTGTTCCAGTGATTGGTTTGGTACCACGAGCAATTACTTTATCAAGAGATTCTTTGGTCACCGTTTCAGTCACACTTGGATTGGCTTGGCGCACCCCATTTAAAACCTCATAAACTGTGGTAATGGTTAGCTGCCCAATCCGGCCTTCTTGTAACACCGATTCTTCATCAGTATAGAGAGTTGGATCGTCTTGGTAAATTGTCTGATAGGCGATCTCTTTGGTTTCAACAACTGTCTCCTGGCTCAAGACATCCGCTTTCTTTGTTCCCACTCGGACAATCTGTTCTCTCGCTTCTTGGGTGACTTGGTTGGAAATTTCTTGACTGGCCAGCAAGACACCATCTGCGTAGCTATGTTTAATCTGAATGGTTCGAAGACCATTTTGTCCAGTTTGCTCGACCTGGCGCTCACCTTCTAAGAGGCTATCATCTAAGACTTCACGAACAGTAAATGGAATCTCTTCTGTCTTGGTTTCAACTTCCTCTGTTAATGTAACAGTAGGAAGCTCTACACTTGGCGCAGTATCTGGGAGAGCAGTAATTGGCTTGGTACCAACTTTTACAATTTGAGTTTGGGGCGCCTGGGTCACAGTGCGTCCTACTTCCTCAGATGCTACCAATTGTCCATCCACATAAGTCTGTTTAATAGCAATGCTTTCCTGCCCAGCTTGTCCAACTTGAACAACCTGCCGGCTTCCTTCTAAGAGCGTGTCGTCAGCAACTTCTTGCACTTCAAAAGCAATAGCTTGGGTTTGGTAAATAGTTTCTTCCGTAATTGTGACTTTCGGTAATTCCAAACTTGGTGCTGCATCAGGAATAGCAGTCACTGGCTTAGTACCAACCAAAACGACTTGAGGGGTTGGTGCAACCTCTTCACGACCAACTTCCTCAGTTTTCACGGCTTGCCCATCCACATAGGTTACTTTGGTCCGAATTGTCAGACTTCCAGCTTGACCTGTCTGACTCACTTCTTGACTTCCTTCTGGCAATTGGTCAGAATATTGGGTCACCGTTTCAAACGGAATAGCTTCTGTATGACTAATTTCTTCTTCCGTGATGGTGGCTGCAGGCACTTCGTGGCTCGGTGCTGTCGATGGCACACTTGTTTCAACCTTTGTCCCAACCTTGACGATTTGTTTAACCGGTTCTTGACTAACAGTTCGACTTACTTCTTGAATTGCGACTACCTGACCACCAATCAAAATTTTCTTGCTTTCAATTGTCAGCAAACCATTTTGACCTTCTTGAACAAGCTGACGATCTCCCTCTAGAAGACTATCATCTAATACTTCTTCTACCTCAAATGGAATTACTTCTGTCGTCTCAACCATCTCTTCACTTGTTTCTAGACTTGGCAACTCGAGACTTGGTGCCTGATCCGGAACTTGTGTGATAAGTGGAGTCTCAGATGGTAAGTCTTGAACTTTTGTTTCACGTAAGTAACCGACATACTCATAACCAGGAATCGTTCCAGGTTGTGGCAAGGACTCTCCAACAGCCTTATCAACCACATGATTGTAATGCGCTAAAATCTGGCTGGTCAAGGCAGACCCAACTGGAGCCAGGAAACTAGTACCTGAGGCTGTCAACACAACCACACCAAGCAATGTACGTCTTCCATTTTTTCCCAATTTGAAGGCAAGAACCAAAAGACTAACTCCAACAAGAGCAAAGGCACTATTCTCTAATAAACCTGTCTTTGGTAGAACATGTGTGCTTGGGCTAGTCGCAAGCGGGCGGTAAACCAAATAGTAACCAGCATCATCTGATTGCACCAGACCTGGTAATTCGTGGATCACCAAGTCTTTTTCCTGTTCAGTCAACTCTGCTTCTGTGACATAGGTATAATCAATCTCCTGAGCAGAAACCTTGACAGAGCTAGTCACAGTAGATGCAAAAAAGAGACTTGCAACTGCTGCTGAAACAAGTCCTACGGATAATTTCCGAAAAGCAAAGCGTTCTTGCTTTTCAAATTGAGATTTTTTCATTTTCTTTTCATCCCCCTATGGATATACTCCCCATTATACCGTCAGACCTGCTATTAGACAAGTCTTTTGGCTCTATTTTCATGAAAAAATCCCCATTTCCAAACATTGGAAATAGGGAAGCGTTTTTATCCAATTGAATGCCCTTTTTATGACTAAAGAACGAGACTTTACATATTCTTCAACTCGATAACCATATCACGAATCTGGGCTGCCAGTTCAAAGTCAAGCACTTCTGCAGCTTCTTGCATTTGTCCTTCCAGTTTCTTGATCATAGCCTTGCGTTCGTCTTTGTTGAGGGCATTGAAGTCCACCACTTCTTCCTTATCCTGAGTGACAGCCTTGGTCACGCTAATCAGGTCACGGATTTCCTTCTTAATAGTTTGTGGGATAATACCATGTTCTTCATTATAAGCCATCTGGATTTGACGGCGGCGGGCTGTTTCCTCCATAGCCTTCCGCATGGACTCAGTGACCTTGTCCGCATACATAATCACATGACCTTCAGAGTTACGAGCCGCCCGACCAATTGTCTGGATGAGCCCCCGTTCATTACGGAGGAAACCTTCCTTGTCAGCATCTAGAATAGCCACCAGACTGACTTCTGGCACGTCAATCCCCTCACGAAGCAAGTTAATCCCTATCAAGACATCAAAGACACCCAGGCGCAAATCACGGATAATCTCCGTACGCTCCAAGGTCTTGATGTCCGAGTGCATATACTTGACCTTGACGCCCATTTCTTTCAGGTAGTCAGTCAAGTCCTCTGCCATTTTCTTAGTCAGGGTAGTGATAAAGGTCCGCTCACCTTTCTCAACACGGGCATTGATTTCACCCAAGAGGTCATCCATTTGGCCCATAGTTGGACGGACTTCCACTTCTGGATCCAAAAGCCCTGTCGGCCGAATAATCTGCTCGACAACGGTATCGGTCTGCTCCATTTCATAGTCACCCGGCGTTGCAGATACATAGACAATTTGGTGGACATGGCTCTCAAATTCTTCCCTGCGCAGCGGACGATTATCCAGTGCACTTGGGAGGCGGAAACCATAATTGACCAACATCTCCTTGCGTGAGCGGTCACCATTGTACATCCCCTTAATCTGCCCCATGGTCATGTGGCTCTCGTCAATCATAATCAGGTAGTCTTCAGGGAAAAAGTCCAGCAGAGTATAAGGAGGCTCGCCCTCGCTTCGCCCATCCATGTGTCGTGAATAGTTCTCAACTCCGTTGGTGTAGCCCATTTCCCGAAGCATTTCGATATCGTAGTCGGTCCGTTGTTTCAATCGCTGAGCTTCTAAGAGTTTTCCTTCTGCTTCAAAGACCTTGAGCTGCTCTTCCAGTTCCGCCTGAATCTTAGCAATAGCCGTTTCCATGTGGTCATCGTTGGTCACGAAGTGGGTGGCAGGGAAAATCGCCAAGTGGTCCACATCGCCCAATACCTTACCTGTCAGGCTTTCAATCTCACGAATGCGGTCGATTTCATCCCCGAAAAATTCTACTCGAAAGGCGTGCTCGTCACGAGAGGCTGGGAAAATCTCCACCACATCTCCTCGAACACGGAAACGCCCCCGCTGGAAGTCGATGTCATTGCGCTCAAACTGAATATCGACCAGAGAATTAAGCAACTGGTCACGGGAAATCTCCTGTCCTGGTCGCAGACTGACCACGCTATCAGAATATTCCTTGGGCGATCCCAAACCGTAGATACAGGAAACGGAGGCCACGACGATGACATCGTTACGTTCTAGCAAAGCTGACGTCGCTGAGTGACGAAGTTTGTCAATCTCATCATTGACCGAACTGTCCTTCTCAATATAGGTATCGCTAGACGGTACATAGGCTTCTGGCTGGTAGTAATCATAGTAAGACACGAAGTATTCGACCGCATTTTCTGGGAAGAATTCCTTGAACTCACTGTAGAGCTGACCAGCTAGGGTCTTGTTGTGGGCGATAACCAAAGTGGGCTTATTGACACGGGCAATGACCTGACTCATAGTGTAGGTTTTACCAGTACCAGTCGCCCCCATTAGAATCTGGGCTTTTTCGCCCCCCTCGATATTATCCACCAAGGTTTCAATAGCTTGAGGCTGGTCACCTGAAGGTGAATATTTTGACACTAGTTTAAATTGGTTTTCAGTATTTCGATTGATCATATTTGCGCCATTCCTTTTCTAACTTCTTCATTTTATCATAAACTGTGGGGAAATTCGTAACCAAAGTCAGCTCTTGTTTGTAACTAAATATGTCAGAAAATCTAACATGATTAGAATTCATCCTTTTGCAAAAATTTTCAGAATATGGTATACTAGCACAGTTATTTTAATAAGAAGGAGTTATGAAATGAAGAAAAAATTGCTTATGCTTTTGGCAACGATTTTGCCAATGTTCTTTATTTTTACGGGCGTAAAAGCTGACGATACGATCGATATTGTCTTCGACTCCACTTACGCTCCATTCGAGTTTAAAGACTCAGATCAAGTATACAAAGGATTAGATGTCGATATCATCAATGAAGTCGCTGAACGTTCTGGTTGGACTGTCAGCCAAACCTTCCCTGGTTTCGATGCAGCGGTGAATGCGGTACAATCAGGTTCTGCAGATGCCTTAATGGCGGGAACAACTATTACCGAAGCCCGCAAGAAAGTCTTTACTTTCTCAGATCCTTATTTTGATACCAAGATTGTTATAGCAACAACTAAGTCAAACACAGTCTCTTCATATGAGGATCTTAAAGGCAAAACAATCGGTGTCAAAAATGGTACAGCTGCCCAAGCCTTTCTAAATGAAAACAAAGATAAGTACGGTTACTCTGTAAAAACCTTTGATACAGGCGACTTGATGTACAACAGCTTGTCTGCAGGTGCGGTCGATGCTGTAATGGATGACGAAGCTGTTATCCAATACGCTATCCAACAAGGGCAAGATTTGAGCATTGACATGGATGGCGAAGCAATTGGTTCGTTTGGTTTTGCGGTAAAAAAAGGTAGCCAGTATGAATACCTTGTTGAAGATTTTAACACTGCACTTGCAGAAATGAAGGAAGATGGTACCTACGATGCTATCATGACAAAATGGTTGGGGTCTTCTACTGCTTCTGCTGAAACAACTGACTATGCTTCACGCCTTAGCTTGACAGGTAGCGCAACAGCAAAAGCGACTCCTGTGAAAGCAAGCTACACGATCGTTGCAGATTCCTCATTTGCACCATTTGAATACCAGGATGAAAACGGCGACTATGTCGGTATCGACATGGAATTGATCAAGGCCATTGCGGAACAGCAAGGTTTCACAATTACCATTCAAAACCCTGGTTTTGATGCGGCATTGAACGCTGTTCAAGCAGGACAAGCTGATGCAGTTATTGCAGGTATGTCTATCACAGATGCTCGTAAGGAAATTTTTGATTTCTCAGATGCCTACTATTCTTCAAATATTCTCTTAGCAGTTAAGTCTGGCAGCGATATCGCTTCTTACGAAGACCTCAAAGGCCTAACTGTTGGAGCTAAAAACGGAACTGCTTCATATAGCTTCTTAGAAGAAAACAAGGCAAAATATGGTTACACCCTAAAAGCCTTCGACGAAGCTTCAAGTATGTATGACAGTTTAAACTCTGGCTCAATCGATGCCCTCATGGATGACGAAGCTGTTCTTCTCTACGCTATCCAGAAAGGTCGTGACTTTGATACGCCAATTCCAGGTGAAAAATCTGGAGAATATGGCTTTGCCGTAAAAAAAGGAAGCAATCCTGAATTAATCGAAATGTTCAACAACGGACTTGCGTCACTTGTAGAATCAGGCAAATACGATGAAATCCTCAACAAGTATTTCAATCAAACTGAGGAGACGCAAGTAAGTTCGTCTACTTCAACTGTCGACGAAACAACCATTTGGGGACTCTTGAAAAACAACTACGGTCAACTCTTGTCAGGCCTTGGAATCACAGTTGGACTTGCCCTTCTATCTTTTGCTATCGCTATTGTTATCGGTATTATCTTTGGTATGTTTGCCGTTAGTCCAATCAAGGCTCTCCGTGTGACTTCTTCAGTCTTTGTAGATGTAGTTCGTGGTATTCCACTCATGATTGTAGCTGCCTTCATCTTCTGGGGCATTCCAAACTTGATTGAATCCATCACAGGTCAACAATCACCAATCAACGACTTCGTTGCTGGTACCATTGCCCTCTCGCTCAACTCAGGTGCATATATTGCAGAAATCGTTCGTGGTGGTATCCAGGCAGTCCCTGTTGGACAGATGGAAGCATCACGTAGTTTGGGTATCTCTTACGGAACAACCATGCGTAAGATTATCTTGCCACAGGCCGGTAAGATTATGTTGCCAAACTTCATCAACCAATTTGTTATCACTCTGAAAGATACGACTATCATTTCTGCAATTGGTTTGGTGGAACTCTTCCAAGCTGGTAAAATCATTATCGCTCGTAACTACCAATCCTTCCGTATGTACGCAATTCTTGCCATCATCTACTTGGTAGTCATCACTCTCTTAACACGTTTAGCACGTAAGCTAGAACAAGGAGGCAAATAATGGCTCAATTAAAAATCAATGTCCATGACCTTCATAAGAGTTATGGAGACAACGAGGTCCTCAAAGGGATTTCAGCAAAATTCTACGAAGGCGATGTTGTCTGCATCATCGGTCCTTCTGGTTCTGGTAAATCAACCTTCCTACGAACCATGAACTTGTTGGAAACAATCACAAGTGGTCAAGTGACGGTTGATGGCTTCGACCTATCCGACCCAAAAACAGATGTCGACACCTTCCGTACCAATGTCGGAATGGTATTCCAACATTTCAACCTTTTCCCTCATATGACAGTCCTTGACAACATCACTTTTGCTCCTGTTGAGCATAAAATATTAGACAAGGCAGAAGCTGAAAAAGTCGGTATGGAATTATTGGAAAAAGTTGGTTTGGCAGATAAACGTGACGCTATGCCAGACAGCCTTTCAGGAGGTCAGAAGCAACGTGTTGCCATCGCTCGTGCCTTGGCAATGAATCCAGACATCATGCTCTTTGACGAACCAACTTCTGCCCTTGACCCAGAAATGGTTGGAGACGTTCTTAACGTAATGAAAGACTTAGCTGAACAAGGTATGACCATGTTGATCGTAACACACGAGATGGGCTTCGCCCGCAAGGTTGCTAACCGTGTTATCTTTACGG
Source organism: Streptococcus suis (assembly GCF_016775005.1). Lineage (GTDB taxonomy): Bacteria > Bacillota > Bacilli > Lactobacillales > Streptococcaceae > Streptococcus > Streptococcus suivaginalis. The sequence goes on from NZ_JAEUXI010000001.1 coordinate 117,368, forward strand.
ATGGCGGTGAATTCCTTGAAGACGGCACGCCTGAACAAATCTTTGACAACCCACAACATCCTCGTCTCAAAGACTTCCTTGATAAGGTCTTGAACGTGTAGAAATATGAAAAGCCTTTGACTAACAGTCAGGGCTTTTCTGCATCTCACAAGGATTTATAATTTCTTTTTATAGGACCAACCTTTCTTTTTCTTTTCAACAGCTTCAAAGCCACATTTCTCAAATAGCTTTCGTGAACCAAGATTCCAATCGTAAATTTCTTCTACAAATATTTCCTCAAACTCGACTTCCCTTGCACGCTCGATCATTCGCTGTAATACCTTAGTTCCGATTCCCTTTTTCCAATACCGCTTGTCTCCAATGGCAATGGCAATGGCAAAATCATCTCGAAACAAGGTTACATCACCGATAGGAAGAAACTGACCATCTTCAACTATCTCGATGAAATAACATTCTCCATTCGTTGACAGGTATTCATACATGCGATGAAGCAAGTCTGCACTATAAACTTCCTCATCCCCATCAATGAGCCAGACCAATTCCAAATCTTGATGCCATATCAAAGCAAAATCATGAATTCCATCATATCTACGAAGCCGAATCTGATTGTCAATTTCTAATATTGCCGCCTGCTCTACTCCTTCAATCGCCATGAATATCTCCTTGCTAGTCCGTCTCGATAGGACAATTTTATCAGAAATTTGAATAGATGGGAATAACCATTCCTATTCATCTAGTAATGCAAACATCCAAAAAGGGAGTGGGAAAGAACTCGACTAGTCTAAAAAAGAGTTCGTCTTCCCACCCCCCGCACAGTTGATTAGGTCAGATTTGGAGTGTAAAACACGAATAAATCTGCCAATCAACCACTGCGCTGAGATGTTGACACGAACTCTGGGTAGTGGATCTGGGCTTGAGCCCAGCCTCTTCTTGTGTTATAAAAATAATCCAACTAAAGCCGTAATGATTCCGTAGATAAACATAGGCACGGCAGTTTTTTGCATAATATAACCTTCCTGTCGGTGAACACCTGAAACAGATGAAGCTGCGATGATGTTATTGACACAGGTCATATTCCCCATAGCTCCACCAACTGACTGCATGGCCAAGATACTGGTCATATTGAGTCCTGTCTGTGTTGCAATTGACTGTTGCACCCCACCAAAAATTAAGTTAGAAATAGTTGCTGATCCTGAGAAGAAGGCTCCGATTGCTCCCAAATAAGAAGCAAAGAGTCCCCAGAATGGACCAGTTGCTGCTGCTAAGGACATCCCGATAATGGATACCATAGACTGATCACCATTGAGCAACATAAATTTCACCATGGTTACACCACCTAATAGTGAGAAGAATGGAACAATCATTTGCTGACTAGTCTCGGCAATCATCTTCCAAACTTTCCCCTTCATACTTGGGTAAAATCCAGACAAGGCAAAAACAATCACAAAGAAAGGAATAAAGGCAGGGGCATAGAGTAACTCGTAGGATTCACTAGAGCTCGTTCCAAAAACATTTGCTAAGGTAAATTTCAAGGCTTTGGTAACCTCTAAGTCAGCAAATCCTAGGTTTGCTTTGAACCAAACCGCATCGGTTCGCATTAGGGCTTTGATCCCTAATTGTGGAACCCGAGTCACCACCAAGATAAGCACCAAACTAATCAAAGGTAAGAGAGCCATAAAGAGTTCTTTTATGGCAACAGGAGCCACTGGGGCACTCTCCTTTCCTGTCTTTTCTAAACCAATTTTTTTCTTAGCCAACCAGATTGAGATAATAAAACCAATTGCACCTCCCAATAGAGATGGAAACTCATAGTTGATAGTTGCTAAAAGGGTCATTGGCAAGGCGCAGGCGAAAACTGTCAGGTACACATAGAGTAGATTTGCCTTGATTTGTGCCCAAGAAAAAACATAACGAAGGGCAATCAAGGGAATGACAAAACCTGCAGTTAAGTGAACAGTCGCTGCTTTTAAGCCCAATTCTCCAATCTGCTGAGCAGTCAAGCCTAAGGAGCCAAAACCAAACCAAGTCGGCGTTCCAACAGCACCAAATGAGACAGGAATCGAATTAAAAATCAATACAGCAAGTACCACCTTGATTGGTTCAAAACCAAGCGCAATCAAAATCGGTGCCGCGATTGCAGCAGGCGTACCAAAACCAGAAGCCCCTTCAATCATGAAAGCAAAGGCATAACCGATAATCATCATCTGGGCAACGGGATTGGGTGTCAAACTAGACATCCAGCGATTGATGACCGCTTGGTTACCTGTTTGCTGTTGGAAATTGTTGAAAAGAACTGCCCCCATGATAACCGTAATGGGTGTTAAGGTCGCCCAAAATCCTGTTACCAAACCAGAACTCAGAAGAGCAAAATCCGTCTTAAAATAGACCAACAAAATAAGATACACAAAAGCAGCTATGCCAGGAAGAGCATAATTGGCTGGGACCCGCATTTTGATCATCAAGAAAATCAAGAGAACAATGGGGAAAACACTCAATAAAATATCCATACTATTTTTCATTTCCTTCTATTTTAAGCTACTTTTAAAAAAATCAGTCAAAAATAGCTCCTCCTATTATACCTCAAAGACAAGCAACTTGTGCAAGGGAAAGTTCTTATTTTTGCAAATCATTCCTATTTTGAATCAAAAAATGATAAAACTTGACTACTTCTTTCCTTTTCAAGTCACCGAAAGATTGACAAGCCCCAAATAGGATGCTATACTGAAAAAAATACACAAAGTGAGGTAAGGAGAAATGGACAGTAACAAGTAAACACTTTTAAGTTGAGTACTTATTTAGTAGTTTTCTTGCGTCCATTTTTCTGTTTTCTCTATTCTAAGAATAGGGTCTTTTTGAGCAGGATTTGGCACACTACTAAATAGGTAGTGTGTTTTTTCATGAAAAGGAGACCCTATGTTACAAATCAAAAACCTCACCATCAACCATCAAAAGGACTTCCGTCCCCTAGTCAACAACCTTTCTATTTCCATTCAATCCGGGGACAAGGTTGCCATTATAGGCGAAGAAGGCAACGGAAAATCCAGCCTACTCAAGCTCATCATGGATCCAAAGCTTGTTCAAGACTTCCTCCACTTTGAAGGAGAGGTCCTCCGCGACTACTCTTCCTACGCCTATCTTCCTCAAAGCCTTTCTGTGGAAAAAGCAGAGCAGACCTTATGTGACTTCTTCTTTGGTGATCCAGACCTGAATCTAGACTATCAAGTTCTTTATACATTAGCAGATCAACTAGCATTTGACAGTCAACGCTTTGCCAGCGACCAAGAGCTCTCAAGCCTATCCGGTGGAGAAAAATTAAAAGTCCAACTCATCAAGATACTAGCCCAAGATAGTCAAATTCTCTTTTTGGATGAGCCATCCAACGATTTAGATATAGATACCCTACTATGGTTGGAAAACTATATCGCGACAAGCCCTAAAACTATCCTATTTGTTTCTCATGACGAATGGCTACTGGCACACACAGCCAATAAAATCATTCATCTCGAATCTGTAAAAAAGAAAAGCCTAGCACAAACTAGTGTTCAAACTGCCGACTACCAAACCTACCGTAGCGAGCGAGAACAGGCTTATCAAAAACAAGTCCACCAAGCAAGAAACGACCGCAAGGAGTTTGATAAGACCATGACCAAGCATTTGCGCCAAAAATCCCAGGTCCGCCATACCTTGTTGGCAACACACGATGCTACAATGGGACGATTAATTGCTAAAAAGATGAAAAATATTTTATCACGTGAAAAACGCTTTGAGAAAATGAAAGAAAATCTGACCCCAATTCCCTACTACGAAGATGCTCTAGAGCTTGATTTCACTTGTATAAAACCACTTCCAGCGCAAAAAAAGATTGTCATACTGGATCATTTCCAGCTCAAACAAAAAAATCACGTTCTAGCAGAACCAGTCAACCTTCTGGTCAGAGGACAAGAGAAGATCGGTATTATTGGTCCCAATGGTATTGGCAAATCTAGCCTCATTCAAGCTATCTTGTCCAAAATCAGCACACCTGAACTAAAAATCGGCTACATGCCGCAAGACTACAATCACTTACTTGATTCTGAACAAACTCCCCTAGTTTTTTTAAATCCGAGCGGAGCCCAAGATAGGCATCATCTTGTCCTTAGCAGGCTAGCCAGTTTGCAATTTACTCGACAAGAAGTCCATCATGCTATTCACCATCTATCTGGCGGTCAAAAAGCAAAACTCCTCTTGCTAAAAATGGCCTTGGACCAAGCAAATTTCCTACTGTTAGACGAACCCACCCGCAACTTTTCCCCTACATCACAGCCAAAAATCCGTCAATTATTTTCTGATTATCCTGGTGGACTGATTTGTGTCTCTCATGACCGTCTTTTCTTGCAAGAAGTGTGTCACACCATTTACCAGCTGTCACCTCTGGGATTGCACCAAATTGAACTATAAAAAAGAGACCTAACGGCCTCCTGTAAAATTAAACAATCTCTTGACGTAGGGCTGCTACCTCATCTTCCTTGACAGAAAGAAATGGCGCAATTTCCTCATCCGTCATGTTTGTCGCCAACAAGCGGTCAACAAACTCTAACTGATTTGCATCCATTCTAGGACTCCTTTCCACACTCATTGCTAGCATTATAGCATAAATACGGGAAAACCGATTCCTTTTACTGTAAAAATGAAAAAATCGGACCAAAATTGGTCCGATTTTACTTATTCTGCATTTTCCTTTGCCAACCGCTCACGCTCCAATCGCAATTTCCGATTGGGATTGAGCTTGTTGAACAATTCTTCTAATTTTTCAGCATTCCAAACATCTGCTGCCGAAACAAAATTTCCATCCTTATCCTTGAAGGATATCGGCTTATCACCCATAAAAACCTCCAATTTTTTGATGCATTGAATTTCAATGCTTCTTGACTATTTATCAGCCTTTGCTCTTCGCTCTCGGCTTTTTAGGCTCGGGCTTCAATGGTCGCTTTCGTATTTCAAGGCAACCAGTTGATACAGTTTGTCATCAGATGAGCTTACAATAGAGTTTCTTGATCACTCCAAACTAACTTAGCGGACAAGTTACTACATGGAGTACAGGCAGTCGATACTACTGGCTGTACGCAATTAGTAAGGTTGATAGGTAGTCCTCCATAGCGGCTACCGTACTACATCAAGTCCTTTAGGACTTAGATGTGATTCCAAAGTTACGACACGGAACCCAAATGGTCGATACTACCATTTGGGTGAAGTTAGTAAGGTAGCTAGCCAAGGTCCCCTAGGACTTGGCGTAGTTTGACTAGCAAGTTAACTTGCAGTCAAACTGCTTACATCACTTTCGAATTTTCGAGCTCGGGCTGATACAGTCGATCCCCAGACTTCCTCGCTTTCGAATTTTCAGGCTCGGGCTGAAAAAGTCCACTGGACTTTTTCACTAATCAACAAACTCAAATTCGAACTTGCCGATACGGACGGTATCTCCGTCTTTAGCACCGCGCGCACGCAGGGCTTCGTCAACTCCCATTCCACGCAATTGGCGGGCGAATTTCATGACAGATTCATCACGGTCAAAGTTGGTCATGGTGAAGAGTTTTTCGAGCTTGTCACCGGATAGAATCCAGCTAGCATCATCTGCACGGTTGATGTCAAATTCTGGCTCATCTGGATTAAAGCCGTAGTAAGCCTCTTCTTCTTGGAAATCTGATTCATCATAAAGCAAGAATTCTGGTGTTTTCTCTAGCAATTCCGCTGTTGCCTCCAAGAGATTTTCCAAACCTTGGTGGGCAATCCCTGAAATTGGGAAAATCTGTGGCAGTTCGTCAAACTCGTCATAGTTGTCTGCCAATTTTTTCTTAAATTCTTTCAGATTGTCAGCTGCTTCCGGCATGTCCATCTTATTGGCAACAATAATCTGTGGACGTTCCATGAGACGAAGATTGTAGGTTTCCAATTCATTGTTGATGGCTACATAGTCCTCATAAGGATCACGACCTTCACTTGCTGACATATCCAAGACATGCAAGATAACACGTGTCCGCTCGATGTGGCGAAGGAATTGGGTACCTAGACCGACACCTTGACTAGCCCCTTCAATCAAACCTGGTAAGTCTGCAACAGCAAATGACTCGCCAGATTTAGTCCGAACCATACCCAAATTTGGCACAATGGTTGTAAAGTGGTAGGCACCAATTTTGGGCTTAGCTGCCGTAATGACACTAAGAAGGGTTGATTTTCCAACGGATGGAAAACCAACAAGACCAACATCAGCTAGCACTTTTAATTCCAATTCTAATTGACGCTCTTCACCTGGTTCCCCGTTTTCAGAAATTTCTGGAGCAGGATTTTTTGGTGTCGCAAAACGGATATTTCCACGACCACCACGACCTCCATGGGCAATAATAAATTCTTGGCCATGCTCTACCAAGTCCGTAATAACTTTTCCTGTTTCTGCATCACGGACAGTTGTTCCTTGAGGAACACGAACCACCATATCATCTGCTCCACGGCCATGCATGCCCTTGGTCATCCCTTTTTCACCATCATCAGCTTTAAAACGACGATTGTAACGGAAATCCATGAGGGTACGCAAGCCTTCGTCAACAACAAAGACGACATTACCACCACGACCACCGTCACCGCCCCAAGGACCGCCGTTTGGGACATATTTTTCACGGCGAAAGGCTACCATGCCATCGCCACCCTTACCAGCCTTGACTGTAATCTTGGCCGTATCTAAAAACATACTCATAAAAAACCTATTCTTTCTGTCAAAAAGACGCTATACAGCGCCTTTTTAATTCATCAGTGCATTGACTGCTGGGAAAATCAGACCAGCAAGTGTAGCGATAACCATTAATAGAACGATAATTAAGGTTATTTTCTCAAAAGCTGTCTTTTTGTGTTTTTCTTCACCGAAAGCCATTTCTACGCTCCTTATTCAGTCATTGATAGTTTATTTTACCACAATTTTGCTCCTTTTTCAATTGTCATCTTTTGGAGCCAAACTTTCCTTAACCTTCTCCGCCACCTTATACGGCACTCCTGCTTCTGCGATTTCCTGTAAACTTGCTGACTGGATATTGCCAATAGACTTGAAATGCTTCATCAAAGCCTGTTTGCGTTTTGGTCCCAAGCCTTCTATGCCGTCCAATTTGGAAGAGAAGGAATTTTTTGAGCGGACCTGACGGTGAAACTCAATAGCAAAGCGGTGAACTTCATCTTGTATCCGATGCAGGAGGAAAAATTCCTGAGAATTACGGGGCAACTCAACTACTTCCAGCGGATTGCCAAAAAGCAACTCGTGGGTCTGGTGCTTGTCATTCTTCTGTAAACCTGCAATGGGAATGGACATCCCCAACTCCTGCTCGATGACCTGCTTGGCAACATTGACCTGCCCCTGACCACCGTCAATGATAATCAAATCAGGCGGTGTCAAACCGTCCCGCAGCACCCGACTGTACCGCCGCTGCAAAACTTCTCGCATGGATGCATAATCATCTGGCCCCTCCACCGTCTTAATCTTATACTTGCGGTATTCCTTTTTATTAGGCACCCCATTTTCAAAGACCACCATAGCCGACACAGGACTGGTCCCCATGATGTTGGAGTTGTCAAAAGCCTCAATCCGCACAGGCGTCGGAATCCCCAAAAGCTGACCGATATTCTCCACAGCACCGTAGGTCTTCTCCAGATTTTTCTCCAAGAGATTAAACTTCTGCTCCAGACTAACACGCGCATTCTTGGTTGCCAGATTGATGAGTTGCTTCTTCTCGCCACGCTGAGGCTTAAGCACCTTGGTATCCACCAGGGCTTCTACTGCTTCTTGGTCAATATCCTGCGGTATCAAGATCTCTGAGGGAATTAAATGTTGCTGGTCCCTGTAAAACTGACCGATGTAGGTCAAAAAGTCTTCGTCCGCATCATTATAGTATGGGAAAAGATTGACATTCCGCTCAATCAGTTTCCCCTGCCGAACAAAGAAAACCTGTACACACATCCAGCCCTTGTCCACATAGTAGCCAAAGACATCCCGATTCTGCAAATCATGGGCCATCACACGTTGTTTGGTCCGCAGGGTGGAAATGGATTGCAGGACATCACGGTATTCTGCAGCCTTTTCAAACTCCAGATTGCCAGCAGCTGCCTTCATCTTGTCCTGGACTTCCTTGACAATCTTATCATCATGACCTGTCAAAAACTGGGCCACTTCCTTAGCCATCTTGTCATAGTCAGACAGGCTGGGCATATTTTCTCCATGAGCCAAACATTGCCCCAAATGATAATAAAGACAATACTTGTTCTCAGGCAATTTACATTTGCGGAAAGGATAAAGGCGTTCCAGCAATTTGAGGGTCTGATTGGCCGCCCCCACATCTGGATAGGGACCGAAATACTGACCGCCGTCCTTCTTAATCTGCCGTGTAATGATCAGCCGTGGGTGGCGTTCCTTTGTAATCTTGATAAAGGGATAGGACTTGTCATCCTTGAGCATGATGTTATAGCGAGGCTTGTTTTCCTGAATCAGATTGATTTCCAGCAAGAGGGCCTCGATATTAGAATCCGTTACGATAAATTCAAAATCGGCAATTTCAGATACCAGGGCCTCTGTCTTGGTATCATGGGCACCTCGAAAATAAGACCGCACCCGATTGCGCAGGTTTTTGGCCTTGCCCACATAGATAATCTTTCCGTACTTGTTTTTATGGAGGTAGCAACCCGGACTGTCCGGAAGCAGCTCCAGCTTGTGCTTGATTAAATCGTTCATAAGTTACATTATAACAAAAAATGAGCAGGGAAGACTGTCCCAACTCATCTACATCCCTTTATTTTTGAACCTGCCAACGTTTGGCTTTTTTCAGCATAAATGGGTAAGAAGCTTTCATCAAGAATTTTACAAAACCATTTCCTTGACCGTTTGAAATCGCATTTTTTCCTTTAGCAACCATCTGTTCAAAACTGATATCAGGCTCCAAAAAAGCCCCCTTGGCATAACAATAAGAACAATAGCTTGTAGACTGACTTCCATCTGCCTCAGTTCCTCTCACATCTTGGCCGTGTAGATTGAGGGGCATGGCACAGGATTGACAAAATTTTTCCATAACTATCTCCTTTTGGCTATTGGTCTAGTATAGCATTTTCCAAAAAATCTGCAAGAAGTTTGCCGTAAGAAATCCAGTCTCTATGATATAATAAAGGCTATGAATTCAACACAGCTCGGAGATTTACTCCACTTAAAACCCTACCACCATTATTATTCCATTCCCGTCATCCAACTGAACCACCAAGAGTCTGGATACCTTGTTCTCTTCCAAGATGACAACCAATTACAATTGGTCAATCATTTGGCAGATAATGGTCGAACCCAGTCCTTTAAAAAGGCTAGTATTTTTTCATTGGAAGAACTTCTTTTGGAGTTAGGGGCCATCCCACTAGATTGTCTACATCAAATTCTTATCCTCCAAGCTCCTCGAGACAAGCAGCAAACAACAGATAAACCGCTGCAATTAAAAGAAGTTTTTCAAACATATCAAAAGTCTGATCAGGTCTTGTCTTTTCTGAAACAAAGCCCCAAAACAGCTTATGAATTGGCGAACTTGGAGGCTGAGGAAGAACGAATTCGCCTTGCCAATCAGACCTATGACCCTTTTCGCTCAACCGTTCGACAGGAGAATCGCCATCCATCAGAACCCAAGATGGACATTGTATCCGATAAGGAATATAAGCATTTAACGGATTTTCATCCCTTCATCCAATCTCAAAGGGGCAATGTATACAAGGTTCCGGTTGACTACTTGGATCCTGATAAACAAACAACTGTCACCATTGACATCATGGGCTGGTATTTTTACAAAAAGCAATTGAAAATTCGTTGGAGACCTCGTCATACCCGTAAAGGACGCTGGCGTTCTTCCCTCGTTTCGGTCGATAAAAAAACTGGCTCCTACTTCTTTCAAGGGGAACTCTATAAAAAAGGAAATCATCCAATATTTTTGCACTCCATGTCCTTCAATAAAGGGATTCCAACCAATTTCCAAGAACAGTTTCATGCTAATTTTCACCACTTCCAATCCATCATTGAAGACCAAAAGAAGAAAGCTCTTTTGCGCATCTATTCTTTTGGAAAATAAGAAAAAAGCCTCTTGCAGCATCCGTAACGGATAGCAAGAGGTTATTTTTATACTCGAGTCTTCAATTTCTCAACAAAGAGATAGGCTGCAGGACAAGTGAGCGTGTTCTTCATCGTCAGATGGTTGATCTGGTAGATCTTTTTGCGGTCCGTATGAGGAAATTCTCGACAGGCCTTAGGACGTACATCATAAATTGAACAGAGATTATCGCCACCTAAAAATGGACAGGGCATCGATTTAAAAACCTTGTCATTGTCTTCATCGACCCTCAAGTACATTTCCTCAAAAGCAGGTAGTCGCATCTTAAAATACTTGGCAATTCGTGTAATATCCGCCTCCGTAAAAAGAGGACCTAAGGTCTTACAGCAATTGGCACAGGCAGTACAGTCAATTTCATTAAACACTTCCGTATGAACTTGCTGCACAATTTTGTCCAAATTTTTCGGTGGTTTCTTCTTCAAGGAAGCCAAAAATTTACGATGTTCAGCTTGTTTTTGCAAGGCAAGCTGATGGTATTTTTCTAAATCAATTTCTTGTTTCATAGGACTAGTATAGCATAGTTTAGTAGCGATTGGCCTTGATAATATAGGCATACAGCAACCAAATAATCAAATAAAGAACCATGCCGATAGGTACAATCGGAAAGAGAGGGAGGAGGATAAGTGATAAAAAGGTCAACAAGCCAAGTGTTTTCAACTTCAAACTTCTCTCATCTCTTGCCACCTGCCGATTCCAGTCATCGACAAATGCCTGCGCCTGTTCGGTCTGCTTCTTCAACAGTTGAGCCAACAGCTCAATCCTTTCCGGATCTTCTTCTTGAATCATAGCAATCAAAATATCATTGATTCGATTTTTGTTGGCCTCATGCTGGGTTACTGTTGCCTGGTATTGAGCATTTGCTACTATTGTCTGCTGTACCTGGCTTAATTTTTGATTCAATAACTGACGGTCTTTCGAACTAAGCATCTTCTTCTTCGCACCATTTTCTTTTCGGTTTATTTTAAAAATAGCAGAGCAGTCAAGACTGCCTGCTTACTATATACTAGTTTATCATATGATCGATTGAAAATGGAAGTATTGCATGTCATTTCTTTTCTTGAAAGTAAGTAACTGTTTTTCTGTGACTAATTTTATATTTTTAAATCTGAAAATTATCTCAGAGAAGGTATTTTAAAAAATTAAAACAAGCAAAACTAGTTTATTTCCTATATTATAAATTTAAAAATTAGTAAAAAACTTTATTATCCTATATTCTAAAATTTAAAATTAGCAAAAAACTTTGTTTACCATGTTATAAATGTTTTTTGTTCGTAAACTCCTTGCTTTTATTCAACTTTTAATTAAGTGAACATATCAGACATTCGATTTGCATCACAATTTAGAAAGGCTCTTCTAGATTGTAATAAAAACATGATAAAAAGGTCCACTGGACCTTAATTCGCTTTCCGTTTTTCAAGCTCATGCATTTCCAGGCTCGGGCTGAAACAGTCTATTCCTAGACTGTTTCACTCCACTGGACCTTAATTCACTTCTTTATTTTTTATCATCTTCATCCATGCTGAGGACACTGAGGAAAGCTTCTTGTGGTACTTCTACCGATCCGATTGCCTTCATTCGTTTCTTACCAGCTTTTTGTTTTTCTAGGAGTTTGCGTTTACGGGAAACGTCACCACCATAACACTTGGCCAAAACGTTTTTGCGAAGGGCCTTGATGTCGCTACGGGCAACGATTTTCTGACCGATAGCAGCTTGGATTGGCACTTCAAACTGTTGACGAGGAATGATTTTCTTGAGTTTGTCTACGATAATTTTCCCACGTTCATAGGCAAATTCTTTGTGGACGATAAAGCTGAGAGCATCGACCTTATCACCATTGAGGAGAATATCCATTTTCACCAACTTGGATGAACGGTATTCCGAAATCTCATAGTCGAAGCTGGCATAACCACGAGTAGATGACTTAAGCTTGTCAAAGAAGTCAAAGACAATCTCCGCAAGTGGAATTTGGTAGATAACATTGACACGGTTATCATCAATATAATCCATAGTCACAAAGTCACCACGTTTCCGCTGAGCCAATTCCATGACCGCACCGACATACTCCTGCGGTACCATGATTTGTGCTTTAACGTAAGGCTCTTCGATATTGGCAATTTTGGTTGGGTCTGGGAATTCGGACGGGTTGGCTACATCAATCATTTCACCGTCCGTCATGTTGACATGGTAAACCACCGACGGTGCTGTCATGATGAGGTCAATGTTAAATTCGCGCTCAATCCGTTCTTGAATAACATCCATGTGCAAGAGGCCCAAGAATCCACAACGGAAACCAAAGCCGAGGGCCTGCGATGTTTCAGGTTCGAACTGCAAGCTGGCATCGTTGAGCTGGAGCTTTTCCAAGGCTTCACGGAGGTCATTGTACTTGTTGGAATCAATTGGATAGATACCCGCAAAGACCATTGGGTTCATCTGTTTGTAGCCTGCGAGTGGCTCGCTAGCAGGATTTTCCGCCAAGGTCACTGTATCACCGACACGGGTATCTGCAACGGTCTTGATGGAAGCTGCGATATAGCCAACATCTCCAACTGCTAGGAAATCACGGCCAATAGCTTTTGGCGTAAAAATTCCGACCTCTGTTACATCGAAGGTCTTGCCATTGCTCATCATTTGAATGGTATCGCCAGGTTTCACGACACCATTGACGATACGGACTTGGAGGATAACCCCACGATAAGGATCATAGACAGAGTCAAAAATCAAGGCTTGTAATGGAGCTTCGACATCGCCAGTCGGTGCTGGGACCTTCTCCACGATCTGTTCCAAGATTTCCTCGATACCAATACCTGCCTTAGCTGATGTTGGCACTGCTTCTGATGCATCCAAACCAATCACATCTTCGATTTCCTGACGAACACGCTCTGGGTCTGCTGCTGGTAGGTCAATCTTGTTAATGATAGGCAAGATTTCTAAGTCATTGTCAAGGGCCAGATAAACGTTGGCCAAGGTCTGTGCTTCAATCCCCTGAGCAGCATCCACCACTAGAATCGCACCCTCACAGGCCGCAAGAGAACGTGATACTTCATAGGTAAAGTCCACGTGTCCTGGTGTGTCAATCAAGTGGAAAATATAAGTCTCTCCATCTTTAGCTGTATAGTTGAGTTCGATAGCATTCAGTTTAATAGTGATACCACGCTCACGCTCCAAATCCATACTATCCAGCAACTGAGCTTGCATTTCACGGCTGGAAACTGTTTCTGTCTTCTCAAGAATACGGTCAGCCAAGGTTGATTTACCATGGTCAATGTGGGCAATGATGGAGAAATTACGAATTTTCTCCTGTCGTTTTTTCAAATCTTCTAAATTCATGTTTCTTCCTCTACAAGGGTATTACTCTTTATTATATCAGAAATACCAAGAACTTGCCATAAGAAAAACACCTAGAAAACTAGGTGTCTGCTCTGCTATTTCCCCAACCAAAGACCAATCTCACGTTCGGCCGCTTCTGCACTATCGGAGCCGTGAACGACATTGGCAACAATGCCATCAACCGGTGCTGTCGCAAAATCTCCACGAATAGTTCCTGGCAAGGCTTGATGGGGATTGGTTGCACCCATCATATCTCGCCAAGATTTGATAACCTCTGGTCCAGTTAGAATTCCTGCAATCACAGGTCCACTTGTCATATACTGAACCAAAAGCGGAAAGAATGGCTTGTCTGCCAAATGCTCGTAATGCTGCGCAATCAACTCTGGACTGGCAGTCATCATGCTAAGGGCTTCTAGTTTAAAGCCACGTCGCTCGATTCGTTCAATCACCTGACCAACTAAGCCACGCGCAACTGCATCAGGCTTTATGATAAAAAAAGTCCGTTCCATCTTTTCCCCCTTTAAAAAACATGAACAACTTGAATGGTTTCTCCACCCAACAAAATCAAATGACAGTCAACTCGCTCTATCTTGTAGGCTTTTTTTAATGCCTCCGCATAGAGTTGCATCTGTGAGTAATAGCGTTTCCGTAAAAGACTCGGCTGATCATACTGGTCTGTCTTATAGTCAAACAGAACGATGTGATCCTCGTACAGTAAGTAGCCATCGATAATCCCACGAAGGACAAATTGTTCCTGTGATAAAGGATCTGTCTGCAAACTTGCAAACGGTGCTTCTCGATGAAGTTTGTCCGTATTGGCTAGAATTTCTCTTCCTAAGTCTGTATCAAAGAACTCTAAAATCATCTGAACATTGATTTTATCTTTAACCGCTTGCTCAGCATGAACAGCTTCTAGGGCTTCTCTTACCGTATCTTCTGTCACCAACCACGACAAGTCCAAACGTTGCATGAGTTCATGGACTGCTGAACCGACTTGGGCTCCAGTAATTTTTGGCTTCTTGGAGAAATCTGGCAAGTTGAAGGTTCGTTTTGGCTGGTATTTTTCCATAACTTCCATGCCTTCTTGTTCCAAGACAGGCTCATAGAGTTTCTTGATTTGACTTGGAGTGCGTAAACTTGGTAATTCAATAGCAGCCTTATAGCGGGTATTCAACTCTTGGACAGAAGATAATTGGTCCAAGGCCTGGGTAATGTCTTCTGATTGACGAATATCTTTAAGACTGGCGTCTTCTAGCTTACTCCTCAATGTGAGTTTACCAATCTTCTCCTCTGTCAAATCCTCATCCGTCACAAAGACTTTCTTGAAGTGCAAGTCTTCTCCTGAAAAAGCCTCATCAATGGCTAGAATCCAGTCTTGGAAGGTCGCCATACTTTCACGAGTTGATTGGGCAAGTACCCCATCTTCCTTCTTGCCATCGTATTTTTCAGCTAACTTGTCAGCATTGCCCTTTCCAACCAGATACAGCTTCTTCTCAGCACGCGTTAGTGCAACATAAAGCAACCGCATTTGTTCTGAAAGATTAGCGATTTTTAGCTCTTGGAGATTCTTTTGATAAGGCAGGGTGTTCATTAAGACTCGTACCTGAGGTAATGGGCTATTTACCTTATCTTTCATATCCGCTAAATATTGGATACCTAGACCATTTTTCCGGCTGATGATGACTGACTGGTAATGGTCTTCCAAGTTGAATCGCTTATCGATGTTCATGAGGAAGACATACTTGAACTCCAAACCTTTTGACTTGTGGATAGTCATAAGCTGTACAGCATTTTGCGGTAGAAACTCTTGTACATCTGCCAAATCCTTATCATTTGCTAAGGCACGGTCAATCATGGCAATGAAGCGGGACAAGCCCTTATAGCCTGTTTTTTCAAACTGGTTGGCACGCAGACCTAGTGCATATAGATTAGCCTGACGCTTGCTGCCATTTGGAAGAGCACCGACATAGTCATAGTAGAATTTTTCATTGAAAATCTTCCAGATCAGGTCATAAATAGAATGCAGTTTGGCATAGGCACGCCAGTTTTCCAAAATAGACAAGAAATCCTTGATTTTCTTCTTCAACTCTCCTGACATAAGTTCAGGATGTTGCCCACTTGCTTGTTGGGCTACTTCCATTTTCTGGTAAAAGAAACCTGTCCCAACCTGCAAGGAAATCCGTGTCAGCTCATCCTCATCGAATCGGAACATAGGCGATTTAAGCAGTGCAACCAAGGCATAGTCATTGAGTGGATTATTGATAACCCGCAAGGTATCCAGCATAATCATGACTTCTAAAGATTGCAGATAGGAGGCTGCTCCGCCATCTGCCACAATAGGAATCCCATGTTTTTCAAAAATGGACATAATGAGGTCATTGTGCGTCCGTTTTTGCACCAAAAGAGTGATGTCCTTGAAGTTTGCTCCTTCTTCATTGTGAAGACGAATAATCTCTTTTGCAACGACTTCAATTTCACCAGCAGTCAGAGGTGTTTCCTCCTCAACATCCGTTGAAGAAGGTGCGCTCTCCTGCTGGTCGTAAATCAAGTATTCCATCTCATGCTTGGGCTGGGCAATTTTTTGACCAGGACTACCAGCCACTAGACTGTGGGTGTCATCATACTTGATTTCCCCTACTTGACGGTCCATCAGGCGCGTGAAAATAGCATTTGTTGCCTCCAAGACCTCAATCTGACTACGGAAATTTTCCTTGAGCAAAATCAATTTCCCAGCCTGAGGATTTGCCTGATACAGTTCAAATTTCTCTTGGAAAATCATCGGATCCGCCTGACGGAATCGATAGATGGACTGCTTAATGTCGCCCACCATAAAGCGGTTGTGACCGTTAGACAGCAGGTCCAGCATTCGCTCTTGGCTATGGTTGTTATCCTGGTACTCGTCCA
This sequence comes from Streptococcus suis, assembly GCF_016775005.1. Lineage (GTDB taxonomy): Bacteria > Bacillota > Bacilli > Lactobacillales > Streptococcaceae > Streptococcus > Streptococcus suivaginalis. The sequence goes on from NZ_JAEUXI010000001.1 coordinate 133,744, forward strand.
CCATGACTTCGTGGTATTTTTCTTGGAAAAACTGGCGGATGTCCGCATTTTCTTCTAAAATACGAATAGCGAAATGCCCAATATCGCCAAATTCAAAAGCTGCTTCCTTGATTTTGACATCCAGATAAGCCTGCGAAAAGTCTAGGACAAAATCACGTAGTAATGTAAGCAGTGGCAAAGCTTGAACCTGATAATCTTTCAGAAGGGTCAATTCATAAACTTCCTGCCCCAAATCTCTAAGTCCTGAGATAATCTGGCTCTTGCCAGCATTGTATTCTTCTTTAAAGGCTATCAAATGCTCATCTTTTGGTCGATTGGCATTGGTCAGGCCCTTGCCTCTGGACTGGTCATTGATGAGAAGGACTTTTTCAACCCGCTCCATCAAGTCCTTCTGGTCAAGACTATCTAAACCTGTCAACAAATCCAAGACTTCTTCCACATTGGCAAAATACTTGGCGGAACCAAAGTCATTTCTACCCCATTCCACATGGTAGCGAAAGAAATCTGCAGCTTGATAGAGCTTGTCTAACACTTTTTCCTTAAAGCCTTGCTCTAAGATCTGCTCTATACGCTCCTGACTGTACAAATCAGCTTGAACAGCCTGCTCTTTCAGCCATTTAGTTGGACTGCTCGTCGATTGACTAAAATCATGCACCTGATAAACAACCTGACGAAAACCACTGTTATCCTTACGGTTGCCCGAAAAATTGCGAACCAGTTTGCGGAATGCACCACTTTCATCCTCTTCAAGATAATCTGCAAAAAGCTGATCGAAAACCTCTTTTTTCAGACTCGCTTTTTCAGTCTCATCCTGTAAAATCCGAAACTGCGGAGAAATACCAAGGCTATAACCGTAGGTTGTGACCAATTTCTGCGTAAAGGAGTCCATGGTCCCAATATCCGCCTTGGTCAAATCCGCCAACTGGTCCGACAAATGCCGACGCAATTCCATATCGGTCGTCTCCGCAATGGTTTCATTGAGATTTTTCTCGATCCGCCCCTTCAACTCACCAGCCGCTTTGACTGTAAAGGTCGAGATAAAGAGCTGGTCGATTCCCACACCACGCTTCAACTTATCCAAAATCCGTTGAACCATAACGAAGGTCTTTCCTGACCCAGCCGATGCAGAGACCAGAACATTCTGACCGTGCGTGTAGATGGCTTCAATCTGCTCAGGTGTGCGTTTTTGTTGCTTATCAGAATTAGCTTCCGCCAGCTGCACAGCCTTGATTTCTTCCGCGCTTAAAAATTGTTCAAAAGCCATTAGTCCTGACCTCCTTTCATTCGTTCCATCCAATCTTGACGCTTGGCCTCTTTGACCAACCGCCGTGCCATGCCCATGTGCCGATCCGCCTCAAAACCAGTGATTGCCTTCAACTGCTCACCTGCCACCGAACGACCATCTTTGGTATAAGGGTTAATAGCAAAGCGACCATCCAGGATGTCCTTGGCAGCTTGTTTGTAGAGTTCTTGGTTGTGGTTCAATAAAACCGCAAACTCTTCTTCCGTGTAAAGTTGGTTACGAGTCTGATAAAAATGATTGAGACCTAGACTTCCCTCCTTCAAGAAAAGCCCCTTGTAAACCAAGCTCGTATTGGCAGCTCCTTCTAGCTGTTCTAAATTCTTCGTATCTTTTAACTTGATAATCGGGTCCTGCAAATGCAAATACATAGCCCCAAAAACTGGTTTATCCCTGGTTTCATCCAGCTCTTGTAAGGCTGCCAGGTAGGTCACCAACTGAGGTTTGAGACCATTGTAAAAATCCCCAACTGAAAAAGATTGGTCGCTGGACTTGTAATCCACAACACCGACAGCCTGATTGATTTGTAAGGTATCCAAGCGGTCAATTGTACCATTTACATGCACACTCTTGCCATTTTGAAGGTCAAAAACCAGCGCCTTATCCTGACGAAAACTCTTTTCCTGACCATCAATTTCAACCAAATCATTATCACGCAAAATGGTTGCACTGGAACGAGCAATCTTATCCAGCACCTCCTCCGTATAGCGAGCATCCGCATCTTGGTTATAAAACATAGCAAATTCTGCCTCGTCACGCGTATGCAGGATAGCCTTGTCCACTTTTTGATCAAAATCTAGCTCAGATTGATCCATGACCACTCGTTCAAAAATCCGATGCAAGAACAAACCATGCTGAAAGGCAGTAGGATGGATGGATTCTTGCTCCCGCAATCGCAGAACATTGCGGACAAAGTAAAGATATTGGTTATTGTAGAAATTGGTCAAGCTGGATGCAGAAAGATTGAGCGGCTTATCCTCTGGATATAAAGCAGCCAAGGTATCAGCTGCAAGCTGTTTAGAAGTAATTTCGCCAGTAATGGTCGGAATTTCAATGCCTTGCGACTCCAATTTCTTTTTCAAATGGCGAACCAATACTGTCCAGAAGGCCGTCTGCCCTTCCCATTCTTCATTATCAAGAGAAGGTCTTTCCGACTCAATCAAACGGGATAAAAGACTCTTGTAGTGACCGATGTCTTGCGGACTAAGTGTTTTCATCCTTCCACGTTCTTCGGATTTCAGCCCCATTTTTTGAAGAATCTTGATATAAGGGGAGAGACTATCTTCACCCTCGTTATAAATCTGAGGAGTCGAAATGACTAACTGTTCCGTCGCAGCATTCAGCAGAGACATCATGGCTGCATGGTTCTTCTTGATATTCTCTCGACTGACCAAATCAAAACGTGAAGAACTAGCCGAGACAAGATTGACTTTTTCCATCTCTTCTTCTGTCAAAAGACTGGTATTCTTGGCAACTTTTGGAAAATTGGACTGGCCCATTCCGATAGCATAAACATACTTAGCAGTGTGTGGCTCGATCAAATCATAGGATTTGACATTGACCACATCAACCGTTGCAGGAACAGTACGATAGTGACTGGACTGCATGCCTGCTTGAAGAAGGGCTAAAAAATCGTCCAAGCTTAACTTTTCTTGGGCAAAGAGTTGGTGAAAAGTCTCTAGCACCTGACAGAAACTTTTCCAGACCTGCTCTTCTTTTTCTTGCTCTACTTCGCTCAAATTTCGAGACATTTTTTCCATATTCTTTGGAAACTCAATTGCCTCCAAAAATGCTGTGAATTTTTCTAGCAAGCTGGCACCTGATTGGGGACCTACCTTAAACAAACTAAGAAGAGGCTCCATCACCTTGGAACGCAGGGGTTCCAAGACAGTCAAATCATAGACAAGTCGCTTCTCCTTGACAGTCTCAACATCGTAATCCGCTCTGCCATTGACCGAAAAAGCCCTCGAAAAAGCAGCCTGCCCCTTCATATCCGCAAAAAGGATGTAAGACTCAAATAGGTCCAGCTCCTTTTGGGAAATGCTGGCGTACAAACCAGATTTGAGGAGATTGAGCAAGTCTTCCGCTCGGAAACGATAGCGGCGCAAGCGCTCCAAGGACTCCACAAAATGGACCAGGGGATGATGACTCATCTCCTCTGCCTTACCGAAATAGTAAGGAATCTCATACTTGTCAAAAATCTTGCCAATCTGCAACTTGTAGCTATCTACATCACCCAAGAGCAACAAGATGTCTTTATAGCGAGCCCCTTGATGCACATGCTGACGAATTGCAGTCGCAACCTGCTCAACTTCTTCTTTTTGGTTGACGACTTCCCATAGTTGGATTTTTTCTTGGTCTGCTGGAGTCAACTCAAGTAAGGTTCCGCTATAATCATAAATCGACTCCATATTCTTTGAAAATTTACCAAGACTGTCCAGTTCAGGTTCTAAACCAATATATGAAATCTTTGTCTGGAATTGGGCTGATAACTGGCGCAAAAAGTCAACGTTAGCTTGATAAACATTACCTTCTATATAGGTCGCATTTACAGCTTTCTTGCTGGCATAGGCGCCGATTAGTATTTCTGCTACTCGACTGTTTAAGGCTGCCACAAAAGCTTCTTCTTCTGCGGAAAAACGTGAAAAACCATCGACAATCAAAACCATGTCTTTCAACTGCTGGTCCAATTGTCCAGACTCGATGACTTCTCTCAACTGTGCCAACCTTGTCTGGTGTTCATACCCTTCTTTGGACAAAATTTCAGTCACAGATAGGAAAATCTTTACCAAGTCTGCCTGCTTGTCTGGAGATCCCATTGCCTCCAAGTCTAAAATGGACATATTTGCCCGTTGCAACTCTTTGTATAAAGTGACCAGCTGTTGAACGAAACCAAAATCCTTCTGCAGCCGACCATAAACCTTTAGTTCCCCTTCTTGAAACTGTGACAAGACACGAAAGAATACCATGGCTAGTCCCAGGTCATCAATGCTGTGCCTCTCCTCGCTATCATTGATAACCAAATAACGCGCCAGCTGGGCAAAACGCGTCACCATAATAGCAAACGATGCTCCCTCTTCCAGATGGGATAAAACAGCCCGCTCCTTCTCGAAAGACAGAGAGTTAGGAGCTATGTAGAAAACCCGATAACCCTTATCTGCAAAGCCTTTTGCCTCATCTACCAATAAAGCTGTCAGGTTCTGTCGAATACCTGTATATACTAATTTCATATCTTACTCTCTTTACATTATCTTTCTTCTATTATATCAGAACTTGTCCAGGCATAAAAAAAGAAAAGGGAATTTCCCTTTTCTTTGATAGAAGATTAATCTTCCTTACGACGACGTTTGCCAGCAAGAACTAATGCTCCTGCAAGAAGTCCCAATCCAAGTGTTGAAGCAGCTGTTGTGCTTGTTTCACCTGTGCTTGGCAATTGTGCTGTTTGACGTGATGAACCTGGTACACCTGGAGTAGGTTTTGGAGTTCCTGGGTTTGGTGTGCCTGGCTCAGGAGTTCCTGGTTGTGGTGTTACAGGATTTGTAGGATTCGTAGGAATCTTACGGTAAACATGAATCGTATCTCCATTTGGAAGAGTGATTGTTTTACCTGTGTACTCATAACCTGGGATTGACTTGTTAGGTGTTGTACCCTCTTCTTGTGGTGCGATTGGGTTACCATTTTCGTCAACGTGGTTTGTCACAACTTTCTTAGCAGGTGTTTCAACCTTGCGGTAGATGTGAGTTGTGTTACCATCTGGATCTGTTACAGTCTTACCTGTGAACTCGTAGCCTGGGATTGACTTGTTAGGTGTTGTACCCTCTTCTTGCGGTGCAATTGGATTACCTTGTTCGTCAACGTGGTTTGTTACAACTTTCTTAGCAGGTGTTTCAACCTTGCGGTAGATGTGAGTTGTGTTACCATCTGGATCTGTTACAGTCTTACCTGTGAACTCGTAGCCTGGGATTGACTTGTTAGGTGTTGTACCCTCTTCTTGCGGTGCGATTGGGTTACCGTTTTCGTCAACGTGGTTTGTCACAACCTTCTTAGCAGGTGTTTCTACTTTACGGTAAACGTAAGTTACTTCAGTAGTCTTACCACCTACAACAGTACCAGTTTCAGAACCGTCTACACGAACGAGTTCATAAGTTGTACCATCCTCTGTAGTGATAGTATTTGGCTTGTTATCAGTTGTGTCGTAAGACTTACCTGCTGGAGCGTTTGTTTCGTCTTGAACAGGTGTCTTAATCACTGTACCGTCTTCAGTCACATAGTTAACAACAACGTTACCATTTTGAACGTAAGGAATTGGTGTATCTTTACCAGTTTCATCTGGAGTTGGTGGTACATAACCTTTACCTGGATCATTTGGATCTACCGGTTTCAATGGTGTATTGTCCTTAGGATCAACTGGTGTGTAACCTGGTACATGTGGGATTGATGGAACTTCACCATTTGTACCTGGTGTTGTTGGATCAATTGGCTTGTCAGGATTTGTTGGGTCAAATGGATAAGGAATTACTGGGTTAACTGGTGTTGGATTTTCCGGTGTTGACGGAATTTCTGGAATCCAGTTCGCAACCTTCTTATACACATAAGTGATTTCTGTTGTCTTACCACCTTCAACTGTACCATTTTCTGTACCAATTGTCTTAGATGGGATCAATACATAACGTGAACCATCTTCTGTAACAATCTCTGTTGGTTTGTTATCAGTTGTATCATAAGACTTACCTGCTGGAGCATTTGTTTCGTCTTGAACAGGTGTCTTAATCACTGTGCCATCTTCTGTTACATAATTAACAACAACATTACCGTTTTGAACATAAGGAATTGGTGTATCTTTACCAGTTTCATCTGGAGTTGGTGGTACATAACCTTTACCTGGATCATTTGGATCAACCGGTTTCAATGGCTCGTTGGTCTTAGGATCAACTGGTGTGAAACCTGGTACATGAGGGATTGATGGAACTTCACCATTTGTTCCTGGTGTTGTTGGATCAACCGGTTTATCAGGATTTGTTGGGTCAAATGGATAAGGAATTACTGGGTTAACTGGAGTTGGATTCTCTGGTGTTGCAGGAATTTGTGGGATCCAGTTAGCAACTTTCTGGTACTTGTAAGTAATGACAGTAGTACCTTCAGCAACTTCACCTGTTTCAGTAACGACATTACCATTTGGATCTACAGCAGTTGTCTTAGATGGAACCAATACATAACGTACACCGTCTTTAACGATTTCAGTTGGCTTGTCGCCTTCGTCAGTCGTATCGTACTTAGTACCTGTTGCAACAGCGTTCTCATCAAGAACTGGGTCTTTCAGAACGTTTGATTCGTTACCAGCTTCAACATAACGGATAACAACAGAACCTGTCTTCACATCTGGAGTTGGAGTAACAACCTTACGGTAAACGTAAGTAACAACTGTTTCACCTTCTACAACTGTACCATTTTCAGAACCTTTTGTAAGGACTGGAACAAGCTCATAAGTTGTACCGTCTTCAGTTGTGATTGTTGTTGGTTTGTTATCAGTTGTATCGTAAGCTGTACCTGTTGATGTAGATGGAGTATCTGTTACAGGAGCTTTGATAACGTTACCTTCAGTATCGATGTAGTTTACAACAACTGAGCCTTTCACTTCTTCGTAAACGTAAGTGACTTGCTTGTCTTCACCAGAAGTTACTGTACCGTTCTCGTCGCCTGTAGTTGCGCTTGGAACAAGTTTGTATGTCTTACCATCTTCTGTTGTGATAGTCGTTGGTTTGTTGTCTTCTGTTGAGTATGTCTTACCTGGTTCAGCGTTTTCTTCATCCTTAACTGGAGACTTGATCACTGTACCATCAGTAGTTACATAGTTAACGGTTACTGAACCTGCTGGCTCGTAAACGTAAGTGATTTCAGTAGTGCCTTCTACAACCTTACCAGTTTCAGTAGCTGAGGTAGCGTCTACTTCTTTGTAGTAGTAAACTGTGCCATCAGTTGCTGTAATCTTAGCTGGTTTGTTATCAGTTGTGTCGTAAGCAGTACCTGTTGAAGTTGTCTTGGTATCAACTACTTGTGGAGCGATCACTTCACCTGCAGTGTTTACATAGTTAACAACAACGTCACCCTTCACTTCTTCGTAAACATAGGTTACTTCAGTTACACCTGGAACAACATCGCCTGTTTCAGAACCTTTTGTAAGGCTTGGAACAAGTTTGTATGTCTTGCCGTCTGCAGTTGTGATTGTTTCTGGCTTAACATCTGTTGTATCGTATGGAGTACCTGTTGAAGTTTCTGGTGTATCTGTAACAGGTGCTTGGATAACTGTACCGTCAGTTGTTACGTAGTTAACGACAACTGAACCTTTCACTTCTTTGTAGACATAAGTTACTTCTGTTGTCTTACCTGCTTCAACAGTACCGTTTTCAGTACCTACAGTCGCAGTTGGAATCAATTCGTAAGTCTTACCATCTTCTGTAGTGATCGTTGTTGGTTTGTTATCTGTTGTGTTGTATTCAGTACCTGGTTTAGCGTTTGTTTCGTCGTTTACAGGTGTCTTGATAACTGTACCGTCTTCAGTGACGTAGTTAACTACGACATTACCTGCTTGCTCGTAAACATACTTAACAGTTGTAGTACCTTCAACCACATCGCCTGTTTCAGCTGCTGAGTCAGCTTTCACTTCTTTGTAGTAGTAAACTGTGCCGTCTGCTGCAGTGATTGTTTCTGGTTTGTTGTCAAGAGTTGAGTAAGCTGTACCTGTTGATGAAGCTGGTGTATCTTCAACATCAGTAGCGATCTTCTCGCCTGCAGTGTTGTAGTACTCAACAACAACGTTACCTTTCACTTCTTCGTAGATGTAAGTTACTTCTGTTGTCTTACCTGCTTCAACAGTACCGTTTTCGTTACCGATTGTTGCAGATGGAACAAGTTTGTATGTCTTACCATCTTCAGTTGTGATTGTTTCTGGCTTATTGTCAGTTGTGTTGTACTCTTTACCTGGTGCAGCGTTTGTTTCATCGTTTACTGGTGACTTGATAACTGTGCCGTCAGCAAGTGTGTAGTTCACAACAACGTTACCTGCTTTTTCATAAACGTAAGTAACTTCTGTTGTGCCTTCTACAACTGTTCCTGTTTCGTTTGAACCTGCTTGAACTTCTTTATAGTAGTAGACATCACCAGTCGAATCTTCAACAATTTTCTCTGGTTTGTTATCGGTTGTATCGTAAGCTGTGCCTGTTGATGTTGTTTTAGTATCTACGACTGGAGTTGCAATAACTTTTCCGTCAGTATTGACATAGTTAACAACAACATCGCCTTTCACTTCTTCGTAAACATATGTCACTTCAGTTACGCCTGGAACAACATCGCCTGTTTCAGAACCTTTTGTAAGGGCTGGAACAAGTTTGTATGTCTTGCCGTCTGCTGTTGTGATTGTTTCTGGCTTAACATCTGTTGTGTCATATGGAGTACCTGTTGAAGTTTCTGGTGTGTCTGTAACAGGTGCTTGGAGAACAGTTCCGTCAGTCGTTACGTAGTTAACAACAACTGAACCTTTCACTTCTTTGTAGACGTAAGTTACTTCTGTTGTCTTACCTGCTTCAACGTTACCAGTTTCGTTACCGATTGTTGCAGTTGGGATCAATTCGTAAGTCTTACCATCTTCTGTAGTGATAGTTGTTGGTTTGTTATCTGTTGTGTTGTATTCAGTACCTGGTTTAGCGTTGGTTTCGTCATTTACAGGTTGCTTAATAACTGTACCATCTTCTGCGATGTAGTTAACAACAACGTTACCAGCTTTTTCATAAACATATTGAACAGTTGTAGTTGTTTCTGCTACTTTACCAGTTGTTGGTGCAGAAGTATCCTTCACTTCTTTGTAGTAGTAAACTGTGCCATCTTCAGCAGTAATGGTTTCTGGACGGTTATCTTCGTCTGTGTTGTAGACTGTACCAACTGATGCGTCATTTGTATCTGTCACAGTCTTCGCAATGACATTACCTTCTGTATCGTAGTATTCAACAACAACGTCAGATTTCACTTCTTGGTAAACGTAAGTGACTTCTTTAGTTACGCCTGCTTCAACAGTACCTGTTGGAGTTGCGCCTGAAGCCAAGTTGCTGTCTGCTGCTACTGTACCGACTGGGTAGTCACCTGCTGGAACAAGAGCGTAGACTTTACCGTCTGCTGTTGTGATAGTAGCTGGTTTTTCAGTACCTTCAGCTGTGTTGTAGTCTGAACCTGGTTTGCCGTCTGTAGTATCCGCAACTGGTGCTTTCAATTCAGTACCATTTACGTCAACATACTTGATAACAACGTCACCAGCTTTTTCGTAAACGTAGGTTACTTCTGTAGTACCTTCTACGACTGTGCCAGTTTCTTTAGCTGCATCTTCAGGTTTGATTTCTTTATAGTAGTAAACATCGCCAGTAGCATCTTCAACGATTTTCTCTGGAACTTGGTCTGCTGTTGAGTAGTCAGTACCTACAAGAGCATCGTTTGTATCAACAACAGGAGTTGCGATGACTTTGCCGTCTGTGTTTACATAGTTAACGACAACATCTCCGTACTTAGGATTTGGAGTGTAGTAAACAACTTCGTTGATGTCCGCATCTGTCGCAGCTACTGTCTTAGGAATAACTGTTTCAGACATTGGCGCATCTACACCCTCAAGGGTTGTACGAGTTGCTGTGTAGTCTGTGATAGCTGGAATTTGGTTTCCGCTGAGTGTAGCCGTTGTATCTGCAGCCCATTCACCGTAAGTCACTTCACCAGTTACAAGGTTTACTTGAGCTGGACGAGTGAAGGTTACTGTTTCAGTCTTAACAAGTGGTGTACCTTCTGTAGAGTCTTTTGGCAATACATTGCCTGCAGCATCTACACGAACTGGTGTACCATCTTCATACTTGTACTCAACTGTACGAGTTACTTCTTGAGTTGTTTCCAAGTTTTGGACAGTCGCTGGCCATACTGGTGAGTTTGGATCTGTTGGATCGACTGGTTCACCTGGTACAGCAGTCTTAGGTACATCAACGACACGTGGCTTGATCACAACAAGGAATTCTTGCTTAACAGTTGTATCGTAGTCGTAGTCTTGACCAGCGGCTGTTGTGAAGTTGTCAGATACAAGCTCATAACCCAATTTCTTATACTTGTTAATAGTATCTTCTGTTGAGTAAGTGATGTCTGTACCTGGGTTACCTGTCAAGGTACCTGAATCTTCCAAGTAGTCTGTCGCACCTTCAACTTGGTAGCGGATGATGGCTTCTTGTGGAACTGGAGTATAAATATGTGTTGTTGTAGTGATTGTCTGAGCGTTGTTATTCAAACTGATAGTGTGAAGCATACCCTTCCAAGCAGCTGGACGAACGCCAAGTCCACCATTCTCAGTACCTGTATCAACTGTCCCAGTATTATCACGCATGTCATACTCAAATGTTACACGCGCTGGATTACCTACTGAATTAGGACGGAAACGAATAAAGGCTAATGTGCCATCTTGTTTCTCATTAAATTTAACATGGAACCATTGGCTTGTTGAAGTCAACTTGCTGAAATCTAGTTCCGCTGGATCAGTAATCAAGGTACCACGTACAGGAGTAGGTTGTTTATCAGGTTCTTGATTTGGATAAATTTTCTCTGTTGAAGCATCCACCCAGTAAACTTCATAACCAGAGTTTAAAAGACCTGCAAATGGCTTCAAGTTAGTATTGGTAGACCCAATAGGCATGTTATCTGTCTCAAGAATTGGTAAGAAACCATCGAGATTGGCATCTGTATAACTTTGTGTTCCAGTATAGTTTGGATCTGCTACATAGTAGGTTTTCTTGATAGTTCCATCTGTACCTACAGCTTCAACAATTGTCTTAAATTGTACAGCATTAGTCCCGAAACGAGTAACTTCTACATATGGCTCTGATGGCACCAAAACAACATTAGAGGTTGTTGTTGTAGTTTCTTTATATGTATAACCCGCAAATTCACGTTTTTCAGATGGAGTTGTATTCAAGTCTGGAGTTGTTAAGACAGTATAGGTCGCTAATTGTTGACCATCTTCAGTCTTGTAGACAGTTGTGTTAGTGATTGGACGGGTCAACTTTTGACTGACAGCACTCATAGTATTGTAAGCCCATTGAATACGAATGACACCAAACATATCTTCTGAATCATAGTCTGGATCATAAGTATAGACAAATGGATAACCTGCACCATGTGAAGTCTTATAGTAGTCAAATTCTACGGCGGTATTTGGCTCAACTTCTTTCGTTTCTACAACTGTACCGTCACTTGCAACCAATTCAACCAAAAGTTTTCCGTAAAGATTACTTGGTTTAACAGAAGTACGGAAGTATGCACCACCTGTTGATTTCCCTCCATTTTCTTTGAAAGGTGAATATACAGGTGCAACAGCATCAAAATAGGCAACTGGAGTGTATTGGACTGTTAAGTAATCTGCATTTTCAGTTGGTTTAAGTGTTCCACTCACTTTAGAAGTAACACTAGCTCCGTTTGGATCTGACATGTCAGGAGTTGCTGTTGTTCCTGTTTCAATTAACACACCTTCAGCATCACCAATGTTTTGCAAATTTGTAGATGTAGTTGCAAGCACAACTTGGATATCTTCTGTACCTAAGTATTTACGCAATTCCAATGCAAGTGCTTCTACACTAGAACGAACTGTATCGATTTGAGCATTCACTGCATCCAAAGTAGCTGCTGAATCATTCAATACTTGAGTTGATTCTGTAGCAACCAATTGAGTTGCAGCTGCAGCTGCAGCCAATGCAGATGTATCTGCAGATGAATCCGCAGCAACAAGGCGATTTCCTTCAGTAGCAAGTACTTCTGCTTCAGAGATAACTTGCTCAAGAACTACTTTTGCTTCTTCAACTGTTGTTGGAACAGCTGGTGTTACTGTAGCGACTTCAGTTGTTGCTGGAGTTTCTGTAGTTGTTTCAGTAGCTGCTACTGCCTCAGCAGGAGCAACTTCTGTTTTTTCTGTTGCTACAGGAGCAACTGTCACAGTAATGATGTTTTCCCCGTTTTCAGTTACTGTTTGTGTAACTGTAGCTGCTTGATCCGCTGCCAATTCATAGCCAGCAGGAACTGCAGCATTTACTGTAACGTCAGTTGATGCAAGCGCATCAGTTGTTGTAACAGATGCTGAAGCAACTGTAGCATTTACCAAGCTACCGTCTGCCAAAACATACTGAACAATATAAGATACTTCAACAGTACGTTCAGTTGCTGTGCTAGTTGAAGTTTCAGTTGCTGTTACTGCTTCTGTTGAAGCCGCAACACCTGTAGATGATGCTACTACCTCTGTACTAGTCGAACTTTGTACTGTAGTAGCTGCTGATGAATCGGCTGTTACTTCCTCAGCTTTTACTGCTTGTGCTCCGGTTGCCAAAGACAAACCAAGCAAAACACTCGCTGCGCCAAAATGATATTTGCGGATTGAGAAATGTTGTCTCATTCCATACCAATTGAATTTTTTCTTATTGGTTTTGCGCATATGTCCCCCCAAAAATATAAATGCTCAAACTTCTTCATTTGCCATATAATTTACTTTTTAGACAAGATTCAAAATTTGTCACCTATATTTTAACCCTTAAATAGGAAAATTACAAATGTTTTTACTCAAAAACTAGGAAAATTTTACAAAAAATTTAGATTATCATCCAAATTTTGCATCTAATTTTCGTGAATAAATATTAATATTATGTATTTTAAAAACAAAAATTGTATTAATATCGTTTTTAAATCTTATTTCTATCGAATTTCATTACTTTTTTGCATATTATCACAAATAATATATAGAACATTAACTTGATACATGAAATATTTTCATATGTGTAATTTCTCTGTTTTTTTTACAAGAGTCGATTTGTAAAAGCTAACATGTTTTTCTATTTGTTTTCTCTTCATCTCGGGCTTATAGAAAGACAAAAAAAGAGGAAATACTTTATCCTCTTTTTTGAATCTATTCCTTCTCAATCGGTGCCAAACTAGCCAAGACTTTTTTGAGACCCATTTCTGGGAAGTTGATTTTGAGTTCTTGATTGGTTCCTGTGCCTGATACTTCTAGAACTGTTCCTCTGCCCCACTTTTTATGTAGAGCAATATCGCCAACTGACCAATCAGTGGTTTTGCCAGTGCTAGTATTTCCAAATGGGAGGTTGCCTCCCAATCCTCGGCTGGGTTGAACAGAGGATTTACGACTTTGGAGTGCCTGCTGCAAGCTCATACCTTGGCCAAACTGAGTCGCTCTGCCATTGACATAGGAAGCCTTAAAGCTGGTATTGGCAGGGCGGGCAAGACCTTGATAGTTGAGGAGGTCGCTGGAAATCTCCCGAATGAAACGGCTAGGTTGGTTGTAGTTGGTCCGACCAAAGAGCAGGCGGGAGTTGGCATTGGTCAAATAGAGGATCTGCTCAGCACGGGTGATACCCACGTAGGCCAGACGGCGTTCCTCCTCCAACTCCGCTTCTTCCTCGGAAGCACGGCTGAGCGGGAAGACATTTTCCTCCATGCCAATCAGGAAGACAACTGGGAACTCCAAGCCCTTGGCAGCGTGGAGTGTCATGAGAGTGACCTCAGATGCCTCGCGGCTGTCATCGTCCGTGTCGGCAATCAAGGCCAGGTCATTGAGGAAGCGGCTGAGGGTTTCAAGTCCTGTTTCCTCCTCCTCGCTCCCCTTTTCATCGAAGTTTTTGGTCACAGACAGGAATTCCTGAATGTTCTCGATGCGGGCATTGGCCTCAATGGTGCCTTGGATAGCAAGGGCGTTGAGGTAGCCAGACTGGTTGAGAACTTCTTCGACCAACTCTGTCACAGTCAAGCTATCTAGGCGATCTCGCAGGTTGTAAATCAAAGTTGAAAAATCCCAAACTGCCTGAGCAGCCTTGCCCTTAATGCCAGATAACATGATGTGCTGGCTGGCTTCGAGCAGGGACATGTCCTGCATGGTCGCAAAGTCACGGATTTTATCAACCGTGCCAGGCCCCACTCCCCGTTTTGGCTCGTTGACCACACGTTCAAAGGAGATATTGTCAAACGGGTTGGCAATGAGATTGAGGTAGGAAATGACGTCGCGGATTTCCTTACGGCTGTAGAACTTGGTGCCGCCGACCATGGTGTAAGGAATATTGGACTTGAGCAGGGCTTCCTCGATAGTACGGGACTGGGCATTGGTCCGATAGAGAACGGCGAAGTCCTTATAGGTCTTGCCTGACCGCACCAGCTGGTCAATCTGACCGGCTACATAAATAGCCTCGTCATTTTCATCACTGGCTTTGTAGTAAGTAATCTTCTCGCCTTCATCATTCTGGGTCCAGAGTTTCTTAGGGCGGCGGTTGCGGTTGTTTTCGATAACTTCATTGGCCGCCTGCAAGACTGTCTTGGTGGAGCGGTAGTTCTCCTCCAAGAGCACGACCTTGCTCTCAGGATAGTCCTTTTCAAAGTCCAGGATATTCTGCATATCCGCCCCGCGCCAGCCGTAGATAGACTGGTCCGCATCACCGACCACGCAGATATTCTTGAAACGCGATGCCAGCAACTTGACCAATTGGTACTGGGCATGGTTGGTATCCTGATACTCATCGACATGGATGTACTGGTACTTCTGCTGGTAATAGGTCAGGACCTCTGGATTTTGGTCAAAAAGGCGGAGCGTCAACATGATCAAATCATCAAAGTCAACGGCCTCTGACTGCCGCAGTTCCTTCTGGTAAGCCTTGTAGCATTTTGCGACAATCTGCGTGTAAAGGTCGCCCGCTTGGGCTTCGTAAACTACATCGTCAATCAAGTCGTTCTTGGCATTGGATATGGTGGCCAAAATGGTCCGTTCGCTCCATTTTTTAGGGTCCAAGTTGAGTTGTTTGAGGATACGTTTCATCAGTGTCCGTTGCTCACCTGGGTCCACAATGGTGAAGTTGCGGTTGTAGCCGATATGATCGGCATCTCGACGTAAAATGCGGACACACATGGAGTGGAAGGTCGCAATCAAGCTATCCTGAGTTGCTGGATTGAGGGCATAGGCTCGCTCCTTCATCTCACGCGCCGCTTTGTTGGTAAAGGTAATGGCCAGGATATTCCATGGGTTGACCATTTTTTCATCAATCAAATAAGCGATACGGTGGGTCAAGACACGAGTCTTGCCCGAGCCAGCACCTGCCATAATCAATAGCGGACCTTCCGTCGTCTGTACCGCTTCTGCCTGTCTGTCATTCATTCCGTTTAATAAAGGGTTCATGTTCTCATACTCTCTCTAAAAAATCATTCTCTCCATTATACCAAAAAATCTCTCAATAGGCAGTGGACAATGTGATAGACGCCAACTAAAAAAGCCCAGAGTCATCTCTGAGCTTTTGTATTCAATTAATTATTCAGCACCCAAGGCAGCTACTGTGATGTAGTTGTATGGTTTGTTGAAGTGTGGCAAGAAGAACAAGTCTGTCAATGCCAATTTTTCAATTGTTACGCCTTCTTGGATTGCCAATGAGAAGAGGTGGATACCCAATGAGATATCTTCACGAGCAGCCATTTGTGCACCAAGGATACGACGTGAATCTTTATCGTAAACAATCTTGATTGTAACTGGGAAGTTACCATGCTCCATGAATTCTGGTTTTTGGTTGTCAGTTACTTCAGTAACAGCAGCGTTCAAACCAAGACGAGTAGCTTTTTCAAGTGTCAAACCAGTTGATACAAGGTTAAGACCGTAGATTGAGATACCGTTAGAACCTTGTACACCGATACCTTCAAGGTCAGTACCACAAATGTTGTGAGCTGCTACGATACCAGTACGTACTGCGTTTGAAGCCAAAGCGATGTAGCTTGTGTCGCCAGTAGCGTTGTCATAGATAGTTGCACAGTCACCGATAGCGTAAACGCCTGGGATTGAAGTTTCTTGGCGTTTGTTTACAAGGAAGGCACCATTGCGGAAGCGCTCGATTCCTTCGCCTGCAAATGCAGTGTTTGGACGGAAACCAACAGCCAAGATAACCATGTCAACATCGTATTCGTTCTTATCAGTGATGATTTTCTCAACTTTGCCATCACCAGCAACTTCTTGAACAGTTTCACCAAAGGCAAGTTTGATACCGTTGTCTTCCATGTTTTTAGCCATAAGGTCTGACAAGTCGCGGTCATAGTAACCAGCCAAACATGTATCTACAACGTCGATAAGGATAACTTCTTTACCTTTACGTTGGAATGCTTCTGCAAGCTCAACACCGATGTAACCAGCACCAACTACTGCTACGCGGTTGATGTCTTTGTTTTTCAATTTTTCAATAACATCTGCTGAGTTTTGGTACAATTTAACGAATTGCAAGTTTTCAAGAGTTGCTTCAAATTCAAGAGAACCTTCTTTGATTGCAGCACCTTTGATTGGTGGCAAGATTGGTTGTGAACCTGTAGCGAAAAGAAGTTTGTCATAAGCTTCAACGTGCTCTTGGCCGTTTACAAGTGCAGTAACTGTTTTTGCTTCGTAGTCGATAGCTGTAACAGGTGACTCCATGTACACTTTAGCGCCAAGGCTTTCCAATTGTTCTTTATCTGAGTAGAAAAGTCCTTCTGGACCAGCAATTTGCTCACCAATCCACAAAGCCATACCACAACCCAAGAATGAGATGTTTGAGTTTTGGTCAAATACAACGATTTCGTTTTCTTGACCATAATTTGTCAACATAGTTTTGATTGCGGCAGTACCTGCGTGGTTAGCACCGACAACAACGATTTTAGACATAAGTAAAATCTCACTTTCAAAATAAATATTTTTTTACATCATCCATTATACTGGATTTTGATACCGATTTCAAAATTTACGCTCAAATTTTCACAATTTTTTTCTTTGGGCTGATTTTCCTTTTTTCATAAAGCGAGTTAACAGCCTGTTTATCAAGGGGTTAGCCTGATTTTACACCTCTCTTCTCCTCTTATAAGCCAAGGCCAACAAGCTCAGTCCTAGTCCAAGAATCAGACTAGCCTGGTCAGATACTTGACCTGTACTTGGTAACTGTTTCGAACTTGTTTCTTCTTTCTTATTGGCAAGTGGTTGGATGACTGGTTTTGTATCCAGCTCTTTCTTGTCAGCTCCGCCTTCAGTTGGCTGCGTTGGCTCTTTGGTGTCATCTGTTGCTTTCACGACATAGACAGGGCGCAAATCATTGGCTGCTTCTTCAAGGCTGAAGACACGGCCAATGGCATCTTGAATGACAATATCTAGGATTGGCTGGGCTTCTCCAAGTTGTGTTCCTACTAAATAAAGCTGTAAATCCCCACTTGCATTGGCTGCACGGTTAAAGATTACATAATCTCCATCGATGGTGTAGGTTTCGTGCGGTTGAGCAGTGAAATGCTTGGTATTGATTTGGATCTTGATCGTATGCTCTGCTTTTTCCAAGCCCAAAAGACTATGGTAGTTAAGTAAAGCTGAAAAGGCGGTGTTTTGAGGAACTGACTCTGGTAGATTGACTTCAATCTGTTTTACAGGATCATTATAGAAAAGTCCGTAGTTTATGCCATAAGCAATCGCTGTGTCTGATAAGCTTCCGTTTTCAATCATCGGAATATCAACTGGTAAGCGGCCTATATGTTTGAGACCGTTGAAAATAACTTCGACACCTGCTGTGATATTGGGTCCAAATGCATTATCTGGGCGGAGGGATTCTGTTGGATCCATCCCCTTGTTGCCATAGACTGCCAGGATGGCCTTGGCAGCTGGATAGTTTGCCACATCATATGGTTTAGAAATACTCAAGACTGCTGCTTTTTTATTGGTTTCGTTGGCATAAGCTACAACTTCTGTCGGGATTTTTGTTAGCCATACATCTGCCGCAAGCTGGGCTTCTCTACCGGTTTCTGAGATGACAATAACATGGCTAGCAGCATCAATTTTTTCTTTGAGCTGGTCGATGGTGGATTGATTGTTGTAACGAACAGCTTCAAAAGTGACCGTTTCTGGGATGATGCCATCCGCTTTGAGACGACGCATTCCCAATTCTAGGCCTGGCAATTCATTGTTGTAAGCTCCAAGAAGTAAGACATGGTCTCCTTCCGTCACCTTAAATGGTAGGATGGTATCGTCATTTTTCACAACGGTTACGGCACTTGCTGCAATCATTCGTTCCAGATCACGGTTGAGCTCTGAACCTACTTGTGCCAAAGCTGTTTCAAGGGATTTATCTTCTGTCTTGAAATTCAGGACCCCTCGTTTTTCCTTGAGAGTCAAAATCCGTTTCACAGATGCATCCAGGCGACTTTCATCTAACTGACCAGACTGGACCGCTACTTCGATCGCATCAATGATTCGATCAATCTTTGCCAAATCCGCCTTAGAACGAAGAACAGTCGGCATGAGGACAATATCCACACCAGCTTGAATAGCCATCAAGGCAGCCTCTGTCTCACCAAAGTTTTTGGCAATAGCATCCATCCCCATAGCATCTGAAATAATTATACCTTCGTAGCCATATTGGTTTCGGACTAGGCCTGTTAAAATATCGTCTGACAAGGTTGCCGGAATGTAAATTTCTTCTCCAGAATCTTTTGAAATCACCTTGTCTTTTTCAATCTGTGGGTATTGGATATGGGCTGTCATCAGCATATCGACACCATTTTCAACTGCCACTTTGAAAGGCAAGAGTTCCAAAGCATTCAACTGATCATAGGACTTATCAACCAAAGGAAGCCCAGTATGGGAATCCACCGCAGTATCCCCATGCCCTGGGAAATGCTTGGCTGCAACTGCTACATTATAGTCCTGAATACCTGACATCATAGCTACACCTAGCCGAGCAACTCTTTCAGGATCAGATGAGAAGGAACGGAGGCCGATAACAGGGTTATTGGGATTATTATTGGTATCCAAAACTGGGGCGAAATCAACGTTGATGCCCAAGGCTGATAGTTCCCGACCAATGATTTCACCTGCTTCTTTAGCAATCATGGTGCTATCCGTTGCACCGATTGCCATGTTGCCAGGAAGAGCGGTTCCTGAACCTAAACGATAGACGATACCACCTTCTTGGTCAATCCCAATCAAGAGAGGAATTTTTCCATTATTGGCTTTATTGCTGATAGCTGCATCTTGCAAGGACTGGGTTAAATGGAAGGTCTGATCTGTTGCCTTAACATTTTCTGCAAAGAGGATAACACCTCCAAAGTCATACTGATCTATAGCTTCTGCAATCTCGTCATGCACAACTGTAACATCCGTTGCTGCAGCTTCACCTTCTGCCTGCCATTTACGAAAGTCTGGCATCAAAATATGAGTGATTTTTTGACGGACTGTCATATCTGCAATCAGTCCATCTACATCTTTTTCCTCAGTCGTGGCAATAAAAGGCTCTTCTTTGGGCTGTGTCAACTCCTCAGTTGGCCTTTCTGTAACTGGGATAGAAGAAAGAGTCTCTTCGCTAGTTGCAGGGGTTATCGTTTCAGTTGCTACATTACTGGATCCACCTGTCTCTGAAACCACAGGTTGACTTTCTAAGCTGCTGCCAGAACTTGGTTGGCTGACAGAAAGGTCTGTCTCAGCCTTTGCCTCCATAGCTGGAACAAGGGCTGCTGCCAGGGCTGCTGCCGCTAGATAGGTTTGGTACTTTTTCATCTACATATCCTCCTTTCGTTTAATGATATATTAACATAATTCAGATTGGTTGTAAACGATTACATTTTTGCGTTTTTAACAGTCGGTATCAGGGTAAAATCACTTGTATCATTAACAAAACTGAACATGGGCATGCCTATACCTGCTTCATGAGTCAAGTTTTCAAACAAGGTATTGATGAAAAATTCGATCCATTCTTTACTAGGCTCTTCGGCTGCTTCCTCCTGAGGGCGAAACCAAATACCTGAGGCAGGTTTCTTTTGTGTGTGACTATAGGCTATGCCCAATTCCATCTCATAAAAATCAAAGGAAGCCATATAACCTTTGACCTGGTCAGCTGGATCAAAGGAAAAATTCAACTCTTCTGGTATGGCTACTTCTTGAATCATCATTCTCCCTCTTATCGGCCCATTCTTACTTTCAAATTCTTGGAGAATGCCTTCTGATCGTAAATGCTGTTCAACTTGGTGAAATAGGTCTGCTTGGTATAACATTTGGACTCCTTTATGCTTTTTAATTTAGTATATCATTTTTATCTATGTTTTTGGAGCTATCAGAGATACTATTTTATGTTCTCCTTCTCAGGATCCTTCATCGAATTTCTTTCCCCCCTCCTTTCTAAATTGTGCTATACTAGTCCTAGTAGAAACAAGGAGGTAATTATGATAAAACTGATCGCCCTCGACATGGACGGTACGCTCCTAAACGAGAAAAAGGAATTGATGCAGCCGCAGATTGATGCCATCCATAAGGCTGTGGCAGCTGGTGTGACAGTCGTTTTGTGTACAGGCCGTCCCCTTGTTGGGGTCAAACCCTTCGTTCAGCAGTTGGGATTTGATAAAGAAGATGAGTACATCATTGTCAACAATGGCTGCTCCACTCACCTCACCCGCGACTGGTCTTTGATCGACTGGGAAGAACTCACAGGCCAAGACATTGCATACTTAGATGGCTTCACAAATTCAGACCAGGTACAGATTTCCTTATTTGACGAAGAGGACTACTTTGTTCTTGCCGAAAAAGCGAATGATATGGTTGATTTGGACGCACGTTTAGTGGGCATGACTCCTCAACCAATTGATTTGAAGGAAGCTCTGTCGGGTCAGCATCGCTTCTTTGAAGCCATGTTCGTCGGTGAAAAAGAGCATATTGATGCCTTTGAAAATCAACACAATCCTGTACTTAGCCAAGCCTATTCCACCGTTCGTTCACAGGACTATCTCTTGGAAATTTTGCCAAACGGCGCAAGCAAGGCCACAGGTTTGAAAAAACTGGCAGACCGCCTCGGTATCCTCCCAGAAGAAATCATGGCTATGGGAGATGCCAACAATGACCTGGAAATGATTGAATTTGCTGGACTTGGTATTGCCATGGGCAACGCTAACGAGCAGGTCAAGGCGATCGCCCAAGACATCACAGACACCAATGAAAACAACGGCGTTGCCAAGGCCATTGAAAAACATATTTTGAACAAATAAGGAGACACTATGAAATACCCAACACTTTTAGACCGCTTTTTAGTCTATGTCAAAGAAAACACTCGCTCAGATGAAAACTCTACGACTACTCCCTCTACCCAGAACCAAGTTGAGTTCGCACAGAATATCCTTCTGCCTGAAATGAAACGCATCGGCTTACAGAATGTCCACTACCTACCAAACGGCTTTGCTGTGGGAACACTGCCTGCCAACGACCCAAGTTTGACCCGCAAGATTGGCTTCATCGCCCACATGGATACGGCGGATTTCAACGCAGAAGGGGTGAATCCGCAGATTATCGAAAACTACGACGGCAACCCAATTGCCTTGGGAACTTCTGGCTACGAATTGCATCCAAAAGACTTCCCACAACTTGCCAACTACCACGGTCAAACCCTGATTACCACAGACGGCACTACCTTGCTAGGCTCTGATGACAAGTCAGGAATTGCCGAAATCATGACAGCCATTGAATTCCTAGTCCAAAACCCTGACATCAAGCACTGCGAAATCCGTGTGGGCTTTGGTCCTGATGAAGAAATCGGTGTCGGTGCAGACAAGTTTGATGTGGAAGACTTTGATGTGGACTTTGCCTACACTATGGACGGAGGACCGCTGGGCGAACTCCAGTACGAAACCTTCTCAGCAGCGGGTGCTAAGATTGACTTCCTAGGCCGCAATGTCCACCCAGGATCTGCCAAGGACCAGATGATCAATGCCTTCCAACTTGCCATTGACTTCCACAATGCCCTTCCTGAAGCAGATCGTCCTGAAAAAACTGAAGGTTATGAAGGCTTCTTCCACTTGATGAACATGGAAGGCAGTGTCGATACTGCTTCTACTACCTACATCATTCGTGACTTCGAGGAAGAGGATTTCCTTGCCCGCAAGCAACTCATGCTGGACATTGCTGAAAAGATGAATGCCAACTTTGACACTCCTCGCGTCATTGTCAACCTGCATGACCAGTACTACAACATGAAGAAAATCATTGAGAAAGACATGACCCCAATCAATATCGCCAAGGACGTCATGGAAAACCTGGGCATCAAGCCACTGATTGAGCCTGTTCGCGGAGGAACAGACGGCTCCAAGATTTCCTTCATGGGCATCCCAACGCCAAATATCTTCGCAGGTGGCGAAAACATGCACGGCCGCTTCGAGTTCGTCAGCCTCGAAACCATGGAAAAAGCCGTCGATGTCATCCTTGGAATCGTCGCTTATAAATAATCTTTCAGTCGGTTTTCTTTGGAAAATCGACTTTTTCAGAAAATTTTTCAAAAAAATGCACATTTATCTTGTATTACTGGATTAATACTGATATAATGAACTCATAAAAGAAAAGGAGATTTATTTATGTATTCTGATGAAGCTTTGTTAAATGGCATGTTGATTGGTTTTTGGTTGATCACCATCGCTATCTCAGTCGTTTGGTATCTCTTGACCATTTTTTCAAACATGGTCCTCTTCCGCCGTGCTGGTTATGCAGCTTGGAAAGCTTTGATTCCAATTTATAACCTTTATATCCAACAATGCATCACTTTTGGTGAAGAAAAAGGTATCTTTATCCTCTTCATCTTGATTCCAGTTGCCGGACCACTCTATAGCCTTTATTTGACATACAACTATGGCCGTGCCTTTGGCTTATCAACTGTACAGTCAGTCTTCTACCTCTTCTTTACACCATTGCTTAATGTTTACATGGCTTTCAAAGAAGAGCATAGCTATAAAGGGCCTCAAGATTTCTTCTTGAATTAAGCTTAAAACACCTGTTCTCCTGAACAGGTGTCTTTTTTATGTTCCAAAATAAAGCAGAGCAAACAGAGCAATCAGACTTCCTAAAATAGATAGCGAGTTGAGATTGGCAGCTTCTGCTCCATCTCCACCCAACTTCCAAGCGTAAAAGGGAGCCAAGACTGATATGGGAGACAAAAGGCATAACAAGACCATCCAAGTCTGAGAGGAAGAAAATGGCAGGCCATAGACTACCAAACCAGCCAGACAGAAATTGGTCAACAAACGAACCCAGTAGCCCTGAATCAGCTCCTTCCAGCCTACCCAACTTACTGGAAAATCCAATAAAACTCCCAAATACAACATGGCAAGAAATGGATTGGCTTGGGCAGCGATTGAAAAAATAGACAAAAGATCTTGAGGTAAGGAAATGGAGAAATAAGCCAAGGTCAAGGTTAGCAAGTAAACCAATAAGGGAAGCGATTTGCCCAATGGCTTGAGACTGCGCCAAAAACCTGGCGAAGAAGCCTGATTGGTTAACTGACTGGCCAGACTAAAATTACCACCCAATACCATAATGGCATTGCCAGCATCAAACAAGAGAACCGTTGCTAAACTGCTAGCCGGAAAAAAGCTTGCACAAAGGGTAGGGTAAAGGTTCCGATATTGTACCCACTCAAGCCCACCATGACTGCTGCCTGCTTCTGCCTATCCTTTCGCCAAACCACATAACCAGCTACTAGCAAACAGAGATTGGCAACAATCCCCAAGAAAAATGGCAAGAGGGCAATCTGTTCCACTTTCATGGATTGAGAGGACAAGAGTAAGGCTGATGGTAGGGTCACATTCATCAGGATGGTCGAAAAGATGCGGGCCTCCTCCTTCTTGACAAGGCCTCGATGTCGTAATAAATAGCCGATCCCCATAACAAAGACAAAACCAAGGGCACGATAAATAAATGCAGGCAAATTAACTCCTCCTTCTCTAACTTCTTTTAGTATAGCACACTCTCTTCCATCTTTATATAAAATTTTTATATATAAGGCTTGACCATTTTTATCTTTATGTATATAATTTATATATAAATATTTTACATAAGGATAAAGAGGTGATTGCATGTACTATCCCGTCTCCTCTATCTTAATTGAATTTCTGATTTTATCTATTCTCGATAAGCAGGATTCCTATGGCTATGAAATCAGTCAGACCATTAAGTTAGCAGCGGATATCAAAGAATCAACACTCTACCCCATTCTCAAAAAACTGGAAAAGGCTGGCTACGTCACCACCTACCAGCAAGAATACTTGGGGCGGAAACGCAAATACTACACCATCAGCCCAGCAGGAAGGGATCACATCCCATTTCTCGAGGAAGAATGGACCAACTACAAGCGCACCATCGACGGAATCATAGAAGGGAGCCTACGCAAATGAACCGAGCAGATTATTTACTCCTATTGGAACAGGAATTGGCTGGCTTACAGCCCCATGCACGTCAAGAAGTATTGGACTATTTCCAAGAGTACTTTGAAGAAAAAGGAGATGACCAAAAAGCCATTCAAGACTTGGGCAAGCCCAGAGAAGCTGCTCAAGAAATCATGGCCAACCTCCCTAGTGATGAATTGATTTCTGAGAATCCCCTGGAAAGCGGGCCAGTTTTTCAAGCGACCGCTAAAGAACCATTTAACTGGAAAAAACTCTTTCATGACTCTTCTACAAAGACAAATGGGATCAATGTACAGACTGTTGAAACGCAACTGCCTGATTTCCGTCAATTAAAGCTGGAACTTGAATCGATGAGTTTAATCGTCCAAGTGGGTCAGTTGGAAAACGCCCAGCTACGCTACCAAATGAATCCAGAAGAAACAGGTGTGACCTTGGACTACCAACTCGAAGGGGATTGCCTGGTTTTGAAAACCAGTCTCGATTCCGATAGAATCTTGGAGACTCAGTCGGAAGATAGTTATGCCATTCTCAGTCTCCCCCAAAGGATTCTTCCCCTGACCAACCTAAGCCTCACTCTCTCAGATAGCAAGCTGACCATCCGCAACTTGGACTTGGTGGACTTGTTCTGTCTGGACTTGTCCGACAGTTCTCTGACTCTGAGCCAGCTACAGGTCCAGGAAGAATGCTTCTTGAAGATGAAAGATGGGCAGTTGTCAGTAACCAAGCTTGAAACTAAAAAGCTAGATCTTATCGGCGATGATGTCCAAGCAAACTTCAGCCAGTCAAACTGTGACCTACTGCGGACTTCCTTGTCCGATTGTCAAATCAATTTCAATCGCTGTCAACTTGCCACAGGTGATTTGGATTTAGCCGATTGTGTCGGAGTTCTTGGTCAATTGCAGTTGGCAAACAGGCTCAATTGCCAGGCTGATGATTGTGTCTTGTCCATACAGTTAGCAGAGCCCTTCAATCTTGAGTTAGAAGCAGATGACTCCGTTCTCCACTTGCCCAAAGAAATGATGGACTTGCTGAATTTGGATGAAGAGCCAGTCATCTTGGACTATTCAGTCTCCGATTGCCCAAGCAAGCTCACTCTTCGCTGTAACGATTGCCAAGTAACTCTTGCATAAAGGAGGAGACCATGACACGCTATGAATACATGACAGAACTGGCTAAACAGCTCCGCCATTTACCCCAAAAAGACCTAGAAGATACCTTGGACCACTTTAATGAGTATTTTGACGAGGCTGGTCCAGACGGAGAAGCTGCGATAATAGAAGAACTCGGTCCACCTTCTGAAGCGGCCCGCGAAATCCTTACCAACCTCTTCGACAAGCAAATGACAGATGAAAAGCCCCAGCACCACAATATAATCTGGTTGCTCGGACTGGCTATTTTGGCAGCCCCCGTCGGACTCCCTCTCTCCATCTGCCTTCTCCTCCTCTTTGTCCTCCTCATCCTGCTTGTCTTGACTGGTCTGATTCTCCTAGGTTGTTTCTGGATCAGCGCTATCCTCGGAGGACTAGCTCATCTCCTCTTCGCCCTTGACCTCCTTCGCCTCTCATGGTCCAGCGGACTCTTGATTGCAGGACTTAGCCTCATGAGCCTAGCCATTGGACTAATCGGCATACAGGCTAGTTTTCGTTTTGCCAACAAGGCCATACTCTTTGTACTCAACTGGGTAGCCAAGCACATACGCACAGGAGGTTCCCATGAAACGATTTGATTCCCTACCGAAAATAGCCATCAGCCTGCTAGCCCTTGGCGCTCTACTAGCCGTTTCCGGCTATCTCATGGGCGGATGGAACCAGCTCAAGGAAGTAACGAGCCAGTACCGCCAACAAACAAATGTTAGCTTTTCAGATGTCTCAAGCATTGATATAAACGGTAGCATCAGTATTTTACCGTCTGATGATAACCAGTTCCACCTCTACTACTATCGCAATCAGCACCACCAGACGGATCTGACCAACTACCAACTGACGGATGGCAAGTTAGTCATCAAGGACCTGGGGCAAGATGTGTCAAATAGTCTTTTTGATCAATTCTTCAGTCTCTACCATCAAACACCTGATACTTCCTATCAGCCTGTCCTCTATGTTCCCAAAGATCGTCAGCTAGATAAACTCAGCGGATTGATTAATGGCGATGTCCACCTGAAGAAGCTTCAGATTAATCTACTTGATTTGTCGATTCAGAAAGGAAAAACAGTCATTGAAGATAGCCAGATTGACTCAATCGCCCTCAGCATCCTAGATGGAGACCTTGTGCTAGAAGACACGCGCCTAGACAGCCAAACTCCATCAGAGAGCCAATTCATAAGCACAATCTATCTCACTCTGGGTCAGCTCACAGCCAACAATCTGACTCTAGCCGGACACCATGACATCATGGTCCTCAAGGGTGATACCCACATCCAACTCAAGGAAGACAGCAAACAAACTCTCCATGTGGAAGCCTACTCTGAATCAGGCCAAGTCATCCTTCCCCAAACCCAGCCCCAAGCCCAGACACAGCTTATCCTCTTTAGCAAGCAGGGAGATATCCTTGTTGAGTGATGATGGACTAACATTCACCAAACTTATACTCAATGAAAATCAAAATCAGGCTAGGCGACGCAGATGCAGATAGAACTGAAGTTCATCAAATCAAGTCAACAACGGCTGAGTTTGATTTTCGAAGAGTATTAATCTTCGAGTGCAGCCTCTTAGACTCTTTCAGCATAGAAAAAACACAGCAGCATGCCTGGATGTCACTGAACTCATCCACCATCTGGCTGTGTTTTTTATTTGTTCGAACCACTCCGTCTGGAATCTTACTCCCCAATTACCATCCATAGTTTGGCTCTACACAGGTGAGCATACTTTCGAACAACTCCTGTGGAGATACTTTTTTTAGTCCTCCATATACCGAATCTTGAACGTTTGGCGAAGGGTCTATATAGTAGAGATAAGCAATATCTGAACCATCTCCAGACAATTGATAACCAATACCAATAACATTGTGTTCTCCACGGAGTCCTGGATAAATTTTAGAACTATCAAATGTATAGTACATCGGGTAGCCATCTGCGATATTCTGTTTCAAACGTTGCTTAAAGAGGCGCATCTGGTCAGAGTGAACATCCGCAGTTGTCACCGTTTCTAAACGATAACCTGCTTGGTTTGCCTGAGGAAAATCATAGCCAAACAAGTGACGGTTTAAAACTTGAATGGCGTTGGCATTATGGGTACCAAAGGTTGTATCTGTCCCCATCTCCTGCGCTAAGACTTCCTGAGAAACCTCAATTCCACGATAGGAGAGCATCATACTCACCGTAGTAGGCGCACAGGTATTCCAAGCACGTTGGATTTGAGGTGTTACTTTCAACATGACTTTGCTAGTGGACTGCGATTGTTGTACTACTGGTTTTTCACGGTTCTGATTGCTTGCTGAGACACTAGTCTGTGTCGATTTCGGCTCCGATTGGGTTTCACTACTTTCGCTTTTTGTATTAGATGAACTTGAGTCGGAAGACTGAATTTCCTTCTTTTGCTCCTGATTAGAATAGGAACTTGATGGAATACTGGATTCTTTTGTTCCTATTTCAACTTTGTTCTGTTTACCAAGTTGTCCGCCAAGGGTCATTTGAACCAGCATCGCTGTAACACCACCGACTATAGCTACTAGAAAGGCAATCCTCCCTATTATTTTCTTGAGTTTCATCAACTTATTCTCCTTTCGAACAAGTATAGATTGGATTATTTGAAAAAATGGTCTATAACAGCAAGGCCTGTCCACACCATCTCATCACCATTTGTAGGGTATAGAAAAAGATAGGCTTTCGGAGTACCATTTCATGGAAGTTGTATACAAAAATACAATTTTATTATATATTATATTGATGTATAAAACAAGTGAGAATCGACACTATCGAGAATTTCAATAAATTAAAAAATCCAGCAGAAGCAATGTCACTTTTCAAAAGTCTTCGATTCATTACACAAATCTCTCCTAGCCAGATGTCAAAATTCACCTTTCTAATGAAGATGATTTTGATAAATAGAGTGTGATAAAGGTATGTTTTTCAAACTTTCAGTTGAATTCTACCTAACCATTCTTCCATTACCAAAAAAAAAACGCTACCTTTCCAAAACTGATAGGATAGCGTATCAACATAAATGGTCTGAAATGACCATTCATTTATCTAAACAATAAAATAGACAAGAGGGCCAAGATGGCTGGTCCTCCTTGTTTCAAGAGGATGGATGGGCTGGATGTCGCTGCTCCGTAACCTGCAGCGCCAATCACAAAGAGGACAAAAATAGTTGTAATTTCAAGATTGCCTGTGATGATGCCATACAGAAGGAAAAGGGCTAGGAGACCATTATAGATTCCCTGATTTTTAAGCAGGGTGGAAACAGACTTACGGGACAATTCCTCCTGACTCATGTTAAAGGTCTTGCCTGTCTTCTCCGACTGCGTCGCGATAGTTTCCAGATAGAAGATAAAAAGATGTTCAAGGGCAACGATTGTTGCTAGGATAGTAGTAAAAATTGACATGAGGGTACTCCATTTCTATTGGTTGATTTGGGCAAAAGGCAGAGCTTCTAAGCCAATGACCAGTTTGTGCAAGAGCCGATCCAACTGAGCGCTTTCTTCAGCAGTTAAGATGGTCTCCATAGCAGTCTTGACTGCCACATGATGCTGAGGCGGTGCTGTGACCAAGTCCGCAATTGCTTGCTGAGTCGGCTCTACCACCATCTCTCTTTTGTTGTCTGGATTTTGCTTACGACTGATGTAGCCAGCTTCTTCCAAGATCTTCAGATGTCTGGTAACTGCTGCGCGATCAATCTGCAAAGCCTCCTGCAAATCTTGTTGCGAACAAGGGGCTTGATCCAGCAAGCTCATCAGCAACTGATAGCGGGTCAGACTAATGCCCAACTGCTTTTCAAACAGATTGGTGATGGTCTCATCTGCTAACTTGACCTGGTAGAGCAAATTGTTCATTGAACTCATAGCTTCCTCCTTTTTGTTGATTTATCAACTGTTGATAAATCAATTATAGCATCTTTCGGAGAATATGCAAGGATTTTGCCCAAAGCTAGTTAAAAAAATTTCATCCATTTGATTTTTTGCTATAATAAGTCTAGAAAATGAGAGGAGAATCCTATGAATGCACAGCCTCCACTAAATCAAGCTATTGATGTGCTCATGTTGGCTGGTGCCATCCTATCCGAAAGCGGGGCTGAAATCCACCGTGTCGAAGACACCATGATTCGTATCGCCCACTCGCAAGGTATTCAGCATGCCAATGTTTTAGCCATCCCTGCAGCCATCTTTTTCTCAATTGACCATACCAACATCTCACGGATGAAACGGATAGTAGAGCCCAAGCACGATATGCAAAAGGTCTGCCAGGTCAACCAGGTCTCACGGTCACTTGTGGAGGGGGAAATTAGTTTGGATCAGGCTTTGGATCAGCTGAATGTGATTAAAAACCAACCCCTCCCCTATACTGCTCTTCAAATAACTGTGGCTGCTGTCATAGCAGCCCCCTTCTTTACCCTAATGTTTGGAGGCAGCTTGCTTGAGGCTCTAGCGACTGCCTTAGCAACACTCTTGGCCTTTCCTTTTTCCAGATGGATTCACCATCTTATCCGTATTGAGTTTGTATCCAGTTTTGCTGGTGCCCTTGTCTTTTCCCTTTTTGCCTATTGGTTGGGCCAGGCCTTTCCACTCCACTTTAATCCCAATATGATCAATGCTGGAGCTGTTATGCCTTTTGTACCGGGGATTGCCTTTACCAACGCTGTCCGGGACTTGATGACCAACCATATCAACACTGGGATGACAAAGATTTTTCAAACCCTTCTTCTTATCTTATCACTGGGTGCAGGCACTGCTGTCGCTTTACTGATTGTGGGGTAAATCATGGATAGTTTCTTTTTTCTCTTACAGGCTTTGGCTAGCTACATTGCCATTGCAGCCTTTCTTGTTGTTTTAAATGTTCAAAAACAGATGCTCATCCCGGGTGGTTTGCTGGGCATGTTGGTCTGGTTGATCTATCTCAGTTTGGAAGGACCGACAAATGCGGTCATCGCAACTTTTACTGCTGCAATTGTTGGCTCCTGCATCAGCCAAATCATGAGTATTGTCCTCAAAACACCGTCGGTCATTTTTTCTCTGGCAATCTTGGCTCCTCTGGTTCCTGGCTACCGGGCCTACATGACGACGACTTACTTCGTATCTGGCGAGCATGCTACTGCCTTGGTCAATGTCACGACAGTTATCACTCTTTCCTTGGTCATCCCAATCGGCATGGCCAGCGGTACCGTCCTTCTCAGGCTTTACAAGTATATGAAGCTCCGCTATTCCACCTAAGGAAAAACAGGAAATGCTCCTTGAAAACAAGGAGCATTTTTGTTATCATGTTAGGATACAAAGGAGGGGTTATGAATCAACAAGTTAAAAATCTAAAGCTGGCGGAACGAGGGGCGATTATCTCCATCCTGACTTATCTGCTTTTGTCTGGTCTTAAACTGTCAGCCGGAACCATTTTTCACTCCGATGCCCTGACGGCAGATGCCTTTAATAATATCTCGGATATTGTGGGAAATGTCGCAGTCCTGATTGGCCTGCGAATGGCCCAGAAACCTGCGGATACCGACCATA
Source organism: Streptococcus suis (assembly GCF_016775005.1). Lineage (GTDB taxonomy): Bacteria > Bacillota > Bacilli > Lactobacillales > Streptococcaceae > Streptococcus > Streptococcus suivaginalis. The sequence continues at coordinate 164,951 of NZ_JAEUXI010000001.1, forward strand.
AGTTTGGCCATTGGAAAATGGAAGATTTGGCTAGTCTGATTACATCCTTCATCATGTTTGTCGTTGGTTTTCAGGTCCTCCATTCAACCATCCTCAAATTGCTGAGCGATGAAGTGGTTGAGATTGATATGATGGGGGCGGTAGTTGGAATTTTCTCAGCCATCGTCATGATTGGAGTTTATTTCTACAATCGAAATTTAGCCCGCAAGGTTCATTCTAAGGCGCTGGAAGCAGCTGCCAAGGATAATTTATCTGATGCTGTTACCTCTGTCGGTACTTCTGTCGCTGTTTTTGCGGCCGCCCTTAACTTTCCAATCATTGATAAGATTGCAGCTATTGTCATCACTTTCTTTATCTTAAAAACTGCCTATGATATTTTCATGGAAAGCTTCTTCACTCTCTCCGATGGCTTTGACGAGGAACTTCTCCACAAGTATGAAGAAGATATTCTCAAACTGCCTAAGGTCGTAGCAGTCAAATCCCAACGCGGTCGGACCTACGGTGCCAATATCTATCTGGATATTGTGTTGGAAATGAATCCTGATCTATCCGTCTATGAAAGCCATGAGATTACCGAGCAGGTCGAGCAACTGCTGACACTCAAGCATGGAGTCTTCGATGTGGATATTCATGTGGAGCCATCTGAAATCCCCCACGATGAAATCTATGAGCACGTCTTTGACAAGCTCTATCGCTTTGAGTCCGAAATCCAAGCCCATGAAAAAGGCTATGAAGACCTGATTGATGAAGACTATCTCTTGATTGACGCAAAGGGTCGCTACCATAACAAGGAAGAGATGCTCCTTGCCCACCCTGTTCAATCCACCTACCTCTCCAATTACCAGATGACTTCTGTCAGTCAAAAGTCCAAGCTGGTTACCTTTGAAATCGGGGACTACGTCCACACTTCCCTCTGGCGACGCCATGAAAGATGGACTGTCGTCTTCCACCAGATTTCTAAAAAACAAGACGAAAAAACTTCTCAACCAGACTAGGTTGAGAAGTATTTTTTATTATGCAACAACTGCCACAATCTCCGCAATCAAGGCTTGGTCGGTCACACCTGTCACCTCGGATACAACTTCTGGCAGGGATTTTTCTTGCAGGAGAGTTTGGAGTTGCACAGACTGCTCATCTGTTTCATCCTTGTAGCCAAAGATATAGCTGACAGTCGCAAGGAGGTTGTCATAGGACAAGCCACGCTCACGGAGTTCACGGATTGGACGGATAAAGCGTTCGTCATAACCGAGCTTACGGATTGGCGTCCGAGCCACACGGGCAATGTCATCTACGATATATGGATTTTCGAAGCGGCTGATGATGACCTTATGGTAGTCCACCAAGGCTTGCTCGTCAAAGCCCCATTTGGCGATCAAGAGGCTACGGATTTCCGCCAGAACAGCTTCCACCTTGCTTTTCACCTCTGGATTTTGCAGGGCCTCTAGAATCGTTGTCGCCCCAAAGTGAGCTCCTGTATAGGCAGAGGTCGCATGACCTGAGTTGACAGAGAAGAGTTTGCGTTCGATGAAAGGCTCCAAATCCGCTTCATAGTGAACACCTTCCAGCTTCAAGTCTGGATTTTTCATGCCTTGGGTTTCCACCACCCACTCGTTGAAGGGCTCTACCACGACGAACAATGGGTCCTCATGACTTTGAGCGGGAACGATGCGGTCCACGGCTGCATTTGGGAAACCAACAAACTCCGCTGCGTAAGCCAAACCTTCTTCTGACAGGTGTTTTTTGACTTCTTCGTAAAGAAAGGCAGAGCCACCAATCATGTTTTCACAGGCCAAGACATCAAGCGGTTGGGTATTGCCTGCTTGACGACGGGCTTCAATCCCTTCAGCGACCAAGCCAGCAATGAAAGGCAGGATATTTGGCCCAATGGCTGTCGTCACCAAGTCAGCTGTAGCAAGAGCTGCGACAACTTCTTCAGGATTTTGACGATTGTTGATCCCACGCACCCCTGAAACTGCGATGTGGCGTTGGCCTTCTTCTGCAATCTCAATCTCGTAAGCATGACGCTGGTTCAAGGCATCAATAATCGTTTCATTAACATCAACAAAGGCAATCTCAAAGCCATTTTCAAAGAGAATTTCCCCGATAAAGCCACGTCCGATATTGCCTGCTCCAAAGTGAACTGCTTGTTTCATCTTTTCACCTCGCTTATCCTACACTGTTCAACAGGGTGATGACTTCTTCTTCAGACTGAGCATCTGCCAATTTGACCACATTATCCACATCTGCACAGAAGATAGAGATTTTTTGAATGATATCCAAATGCTCATCGCCCACACCTGCAATGCCAAAGAGGACTGTCGCAATCTTTGGATCTTCTTCTGTCCCAAAGTTAACACCTGCAGGCACTTGCACGATGGTAATCCCTGATGACAGAACTTCCTTTTTAGCCGCATCCGTACCGTGAGGAATGGCGATGAAATTGCCCATATAAACAGAAAGCTCTTCATTTCGTTCAATCATAGCTTCGATATAGGCTTCATTGACATGGCCTGCAGCTACCAGCTGTTGACCACAGTAGCGAATCGCATCTTCTTTGTTGGCAAAAGTTTGGTTTAATTTGATAAGTTTGTGTTGAATTTCCATGTTAATTCTCCAATTTCTTGATTTTTTCGTTAAAAATAGAGTGCAATAACTGGTAGATAATTTCTTGGTTACCAGTTCGGTAAATTTCTGTATAGAGTTTGTTTTCAATGATGGACTGGCTGATGGCAGTCATCAGTTCTCTGACCTCATCCTGTTCTTCTGGACTAGTCATCATAACTAAGACCCGTCTGACCTCTTCCCACTCGTGATTCATCGACAAGGCCTGCACAGGCTGACTTAGTTCAATGATATGAAATTGACTTCTTTCCACCTGTCTAGACTGGGTATGGATCAGGGCAAGATTAGTCTGCGGAATCGCCAAAGGGCTAGCTTGAAATCGATCCAAGAGTTTTTGGGTCAAATAGTCAGCATCCAACAAACCATCTAATGTTGCCACGATGACTCCAACCGACTCTTCAAAGGAAGCTGGATTGTCCAAAAGAGTCAAACTAAATTCTTTTAGCAAGCGACTACTGGCTTCTAGGTAGCGCTGCAAGTCATACTGATAAGAAATGTGTACAGACTCTCGAACCTGAACCGTCCTATTTTCTTGGATAGACTGCAAGGTTTCTTGCAAATCCAAAATTTCCTCTGTCGATGGAAAGGTCGAAATCAAGGCCAAGTCCAAATGAGGAAGCGGTTTTGTGGTCAAACAATAGTCAAATTGCTGCCAATCAACTGTAGCCAAATCCGAACTACTTTTTACCGCAATCCACTCCACAAACGGCGCAATGTTTTTGATTTTTGAAACCAAGACACTGGTTGTCAAGGGTCTTTCATCCGTTACCAGCAGGATTCGAATAGGATAAATATCCGGACTCCGCCGCAAACTGGAAGCAAAATGCAAGGTGACCAATTCATACTCATATTCATTCTGAATATAGTCTGGAAAGATGTCCTGCATGACCTGGCTGACCAAGCGATGCAAGAAGGGATTTTTCTGGGTCGCCAAGTAGGCAATATTGCTCGTCGCAAAATCTGGATAGAGAATGGGGACTGCCAAACTCAGTCGGATATGATTAAAGAGCATTGGAAAGAGCAAGGAATCCTTGATGAAGTCAATCTTAGTAAAGCGAGAAACCGTGTCCACCAATTGGGAAATATTGTAATAGAAACGACTGTCAAATGCTTCTCGAAAAAGAGGAACTTGCTGGCGTTTGATTACCAGCTCGTCCAAGACCCTAGCATAAAAGATAATCTCCTGAATGGAATAATAGGTCTTGGTTTGCTTAGCCAGTTCTGTAAACACTTTTTGCGAAAAATCCAAGGCATCTTTGGACACTGACATACTATCTTCCAGATTACCATGGTTGTCCGCCAGTGCCAACAAACTAATCAAGACCTGCCTCATCTTGGGATCTAATTCTCCCAGATGAGCCTGTAAACCTTCAAAGGCAGATCGACTGGCAGCCACTCGCTCCACCACTAAAACAGGGAAGTCTGTATAGGCATCTTGCCAAAATTCCTGAACAGAGATGGCATTGGCGAGGAGAATTGCTAAGAGCCGTCTTTTCTGAGCAACTGACCCTTCCAAGGCATAGCCTTTCTGACGATTAAGGTTAAGCCCGAAGTCCATCAGGCGCTTTTCAATGGTCGCAATATCCTGGATGACCGTCACATTTGAAACCAGAAACTGCTCTTGGAAGGCTTCATTGGTAATGGGTTCCTGCTTGGTCAATAATTGATAAGACATCTGCAGCAGGCGTTGGTTGGCTGTAAAACCATCCTGCGATTCCAAATCCTCTAGGAGGGACACATTGCCCACTAGATAGTATTTCTTACCTTCCTTGACCAGCTCAATTCCCTTTTCTTCCAAAGCTAGACCCAAATCAGACAAAGTTCGATAGACCGTTCTAGAGGAAACTTGCAGGATTTCTGCCATTTCTTTCAACGAAAGCTTCCCTACCTGGAGGAAAGCTTTCATCAGTTGTTCTTCACGTTTTGTTAATAGCATAGATTCATTATACTACATTGTTGAAAAAATTACTTGTGCATACGTGCAACAATCTTATCATATTCCGGCGTTGTCACCAAGCTATCCACCACCAAGAGCTGAGCGTTTGGTGCAGCTTGTTGAACTTCTGCCTGTTGGGCAATAGTTGTGACAATCAGAATGTTTTTAGCATTGTGTTCTGCCAATTTTTCATAAGGAACAGTCGCAACTGGAATGCCGATGCCCTTGTTCTTGAAAATCGCACTCAGGGTTGCTTGCCCCATAGTCGCAGAGCCTTGGGATTGGCCGTAGGCAAAAACTACTTCATCAATGTAGTTCAAATCAATTTCAGCTTGGTTTGCTTCTTCTGAGACTCGAGCTGCAACTGCAACAGTAGGTTGTCCAAGCAATTTAGCAACGATTTCATCGTATTTTGGAGAAGTTAGGAAGTTGTCAACAGCGACATGAATAGCACGTGGCGTCCGTTGAGCTGCACGATCTGCCAATTCTTGCTGGGTCACAATCAGGGTTTGCTCAGTATCTTGCAAGTTTGCGATTGCCTTGTTGGTGACTGGAATATCCAAGCCAGCTTTTTTGACTTTTTCGCGAAGGAGAGAAGCTCCCATTGCAGAGCTACCCATACCAGCATCACAAGCGAAGATGATTTGTTTAACTGAGTTTGCTGAGATTTCTGCAGCGACTGTTTCGACCACTTGGCCTTTTGCAACAGCCTTAGCAGCTTTTGTTGCAGCCTGTGCTGCTTCCAATGACTCACCTTCTGACTTGTCAGCTTTCAAGATGATAGCCGCAACTAGGAAGGAAGCAAGAGCACCTGCAAGAACACCAGCAAATACAGCCAAGGCATTTCCAAATGTATTATCTCCTTTTGGCAACATCAAGGTAATCGCAATGATTGAACCTGGAGAAGCTGCACCAGCAAGACCCGCACCTAAAGTTTGGAATACAAGAGTACCAGATACACCACCTGCGATTGCAGCAAGGAAGAGAGCTGGTTTCATCAATACGTATGGGAAGTAGATTTCATGGATACCACCCAAGAAGTGAATAACCATTGCACCCAATGAAGAAGACTTTGCAGAGCCTTTTCCGAAGAAGGCATAGGCAAGCAAGATACCAAGACCTGGTCCAGGGTTTGCTTCCAAGAGGAAGAGAACAGACTTACCAGCTTCCAAAACTTGCTCTGTTCCAAGTGGTGTAAAGATACCGTGGTTGAGGGCGTTGTTCAGGAAGAGAACTTTAGCAGGCTCAATGATGATGTTAGCAAGTGGCAAGAGTTTCATATCAACGATTGCTTGTACTGCATCGCCAACCACTCCAGTCATGCTTTCAACGAATGGACCAACAACTTTGAAGGTCATCAACATCAAGACAAAACCAATCAAACCAGCTGAGAAGTTGTTGACCAACATTTCCAAACCTGGACGGATTTTTGGCTGAATCGCTTGGTCAAATTTCTTGATAACCCAAGCACCGAAAGGACCAACAATCATGGCACCGATGAACATTGGAACGCTAGATCCTGCAATCACACCCATGGTCAAGATTGCACCCATAACACCACCACGTTGGCCGTAAACATTGTAACCACCTGTATAACCAATCAAAAGTGGTAAGAGATAGGTAATCATCGGACCAACAATAGTTGCAAAGGTTTCATTTGGCAACCAACCTGTTGGAATAAAGAGTGAGGTCAATACACCCCAAGCGATAAAGGCACCAATATTGGGCATGACCATGTTAGACAGTGTTGTCCCCAGCTTTTGAAGACGAACACGGATTGAAGAATTTTCCATAATATTTTTCCTCCTGTTATTGTAATTTTATTATACAAGAAGCCCTGACTCAGCAAAACTCAAATCTTGTCACAAAAATTGTGACAAAAAAACAACGAATCCCTTTTGGACTCGTTGTCTTATTTTTTCATTTAGTTTTTTACAGCATCTGTTGCTACGTCATCACCAAACCAAGTATTTGAAATTTCTTGGAAGCGACCTTCTGCGTAGAGTTCTTTAAAGGCTGCGTTGATTTTTTCTACCAAAGTCGTGTCTGACTTGCGGGCCCCAACGGCAAAAGCTTCATCTTCGTAACCTGCATCAATGATGTTGTAGTCAGAAATAATGCCTTCTTGTTGCAAGTAATAGTTGGCATAGACACGGTCAATCAAGAGACCGTCAATACGATCGTTTTTCAAATCAATCAAGGCTTCGTTAAAGGTTGCATACTGGGTCGCATCATTACCAGAAACAATATCTTTCAAAATAGCTGTTTGTGATTCGAAGACGGAGTAACCGGAAGAACCAGCTTGAGCTCCTAAAATCTTACCTTCCATGCCAGCCACACTATCAATACCTGATGATTTCTTGGTTACCAAGACTTGTTGGTTATCCATGTAGGCGTCTGTGAACAGGACCTTCTCTTGGCGCTCTGCAGTCACAGAGTAACCATTCCAAATCAGGTCAATATTGCCATTTTTAAGCTCAGTTTCCTTCAAATCCCAGTCAATCGGCTGCCACTCAATTGCGATGCCATATTTTTCAAAAACAGCTGTCGCAAGGTCAATATCAAAACCAGTGTAGCTACCATCCGTCGCTTCAAAGCCCATTGGAACAAAGGTCTTGTCAAAGCCAATTGTGATGGTCTTTTCTTCTTCATAAGTTGCCCAGTTATCTTGGCTTGTTGTTGAAGAAGAGCTGCACGCAGCAAGTGTTAAAGAAGAAACAAAAGCAAGTGTTCCGAGGAGTAGATTTTTCATTTTCATAGTCGATTATCCTATTCTAGTGTTTGGGTTCAATCTTGATAATCTCATCCGCAATATTTTCCGCAAACTGCATATCATGAGTCACTACGATCTGAGTAACACCCGTCTCACGGTTCTGCAAGATAAGATTCTCCACTTCTCTCCTCAACTCAGGGTCCAAAGCCGAAGTCGGCTCATCATAGCCAATGATTTCTGGATCAATCATCATGGCACGCGCTAGCGCCACACGTTGCTTTTGACCACCAGAGAGAGAAAATGGATAGGCGTCTGCATGCTGGGCCAAACCCAGCTTCTCAAGTAGTTTTCGGGCCTTGTCTTCCGCCTCTTGACGCGGCATATCCTGCGTTTTCACAGGAGATAGGACCAAATTTTCCAAAACAGACAAGTGAGGGAAAAGCTGGAAGTCCTGAAAGACAAAGCCCAGCAGATGTCGTTTTCCCAACTCCTCAACAGGCAGTTCCTGCCCATTGTAGATAAGAGTCCCCTCATCGATTGATTCCAAGCCAGCAAGCATACGGAGAAGCGTTGTTTTTCCTCCTCCAGACTGACCAACAATGGCGATAATCTTTCCTTCTGGAATCACCAAATCATAGTTGGAGAAAATTTGTTTGTTATCAAAGCGTTTCGAAAGATTGCGAAGTTCTAACATCTCTTCTCCTCCTATTTATAGTAATCAAATTTCTTTTCAATTTGTTTCGAAGCTAGAGTCACAGCCCCAATCATAAGCAGGTAGATAGCACCTGCGATAAACATTGGCGCCAAGCTGGCATCACGGTTGGCAGCCGTTCGACTAGCCAACAAGAGATCACTTACGCCCAAGGCATAGACCAGAGAAGTATCTTTTACCAAGGTGATCACTTCATTAAACACGCTCGGAAGAACGATTTTGACAACCTGTGGTAAGACGATAAAACGAATGGTCTGAAATGGTGTAAACTTCAAGACTTTTGCAGCTTCATATTGACCCGCAGGAATGGCTTCAATTCCTCCTCTAAAAATCTCAGAGAAATAAGCTGCGTAGTTCAAAGTAAAGGCGATGATGACCGATGGCATCCGATCAAAGGTCACTCCAACACTTGGCAAGACATAATAAATAAAAATCAATTGCAAGAGCAAGGGAGTGCCTCGCATAATCAACACATAGAACTGCAAGAACCAGCGTAAGGGAGTAAACTTCATTTGCATCAGGAAGGCCAAGACAGCTCCCAAGGGAAGAGACAAGACCAAGACAAATACAAACACTTGTAAGGATACCAAAGCCCCATCTAACAGGCTAGGTAAAATTTCAAAAATGTAAGACATAGTCCCTCCTCTTGTGATAGTTAGATACTAGTATATCAAAATTCCTCTTAGAAAACAAAGGATTATTCAGAATTTTTAATAAATTTCAGCATTTTTTTGCAATTTTCACGAAAAAAGGACTGGGTTGCCCCAAATCCTTTCATTTTTATTCAACCGTAACCGCTTTTGCCAAGTTACGAGGCTTATCGACATCCAAACCACGTTGGAAGGAAGCATAGTAGGCAATCAACTGTGTTGGGATAACCATGGAGATAGGTGACAAGAATGAATGCACCTTGTTGACCACGATATCATCACCTTCACGATCCAAGCCCTCTTCCACCATAATCAAGGTATTGGCACCACGAGAGACAACCTCTGCAATGTTACCGCGGGTGTGAGCTGCAACTTTTTCATTGGCAGAAAGCAGAGCAATTACTGGAGTACCGTCTTCAATCAAGGAGATGGTTCCGTGTTTCAATTCTCCAGCCGCAAAGCCTTCTGTCTGAATATAAGAGATTTCTTTCAACTTAAGAGCCGCTTCAAGTGTCACATAGTAGTCATTGCCACGGCCGATATAGAAAGCATTGCGAGTCGTTGCCAAGAGTTTTTCAACCTTTTCAGCAATCAAGTCTTTCTCAGAAAGAGTCGCTTCGATAGACTGGGCAACAATTGACAATTCATGTACCAAATCAAAGTCGATTGCCTCTTGCTTGCCATTGGCTTCACCAACTGCCTTAGACAAGAAAGCAAGAGCTGCTATCTGAGCCGTGTAAGCCTTGGTTGAGGCAACAGCAATCTCAGGACCAGCATGGAGCAACATTGTATAAGTCGCTTCACGTGAAAGGGTTGAACCAGGAACGTTTGTAATAGTCAAACTTGGAATGCCCAATTCATTGGCACGCACCAAGACCTGACGGCTATCCGCAGTTTCACCTGACTGGGTCAAGAGGATAAAGAGTGGCTTCTTGCTGAGGATTGGTAAGTGGTATGCCCACTCAGATGCCACCCCCAATTCAACAGGGGTATCTGTCAAGGCTTCAATCATGTTCTTAGAGGCGAAACCTGCATTGTAAGAAGTCCCTGCCGCCAAGATGTAAATACGGTCAGCATCCTGAACGGCTTTCACAATCGCAGAATCAACCGTCATCTTACCGTCCGCATCTGCATAGGTTGAAATCAATTTACGCATAACGGTTGGTTGCTCGTCGATCTCCTTGAGCATGTAGAACGGATAAGTTCCCTTACCGATGTCTGACAAGTCAAGCTCAGCCGTATAGCTACCGCGTTCAATGACATTGCCCTCGTAGTCTGTCACTTGAACGCTATCTTTGGTCACGATAACCAATTCTTTGTCGTGGATTTCCATGTATTCACTGGTTTCACGAATCATCGCCATAGCATCTGAGCAGACCATGTTGTAACCATCGCCCAAACCAATCAAAAGTGGAGATTTGTTTTTGGCAACGTAAATCGTATCAGGATTTTCGGCATCAATCAAGGCAAAGGCATAGGAACCTTGGATGATATGAAGAGCTTTTTTGAAGGCTTCCAATACAGACAAGCCATCTTCTTCAACAAATTTGCCGATCAAGTGTACAGCGATTTCCGTATCTGTTTGACCCTTGAAATCATGACCAGCCAAGTAGTCATTTTTCATCTCAAGGTAGTTTTCAATCACGCCATTGTGAACAAGGACGAAACGACCTGTTTGTGAGGTATGTGGGTGAGCATTATCCTCAGTTGGTTTGCCGTGAGTTGCCCAGCGAGTATGACCAATTCCTGTTGTACCCTCGGTCGTATCTCCCACTTTTGCAGACAGCTCTGCAATGCGTCCAACAGCCTTAACCAAGTGGGACTGGTCGCCACCAGTTACGAAAATACCTGCTGAATCATAGCCACGGTATTCTAATTTTTCAAGTCCTTGAATCAAAATATCAGTTGCGTTTGCATTTCCTACAACACCAACGATTCCACACATACAGTTCACCTTCAATTTCCAGAGAAATTGAACTTTCTTACATTTTTCTTAAAATTGGTATAGTCAACTCTATCTTCTAAAAGAGCGATAAACATAGTATATACAAACATTTGTCATCTGTCAATCAAAAAATTGGTCTAGTCAACTTCAGATGTTTTTTCAACAAAAAAATACCGATTGCTCGGTATTATTGTTGGACAATTCCAGTATCGATAAAACCAAATTCAGATAAGGGACTGAGACGGAAGGTCAGCCGCCCCACAACCTGGTCTTGTGCAATCAGACCAAATGTTCGGCTATCATCAAGGTTGGTTCTGTCATCATTGAGAATGAGATAGTGCTTGGCAGGAATAGCTTGGTACTCCCCATTGGTCAGGGTTGCGATTGAAAAATCTTGTGTATAGTATTCTTGGAAATGGCTGCCAGACAGGTAAGCCTCTTCTACGACTGCTTCATTGCGGTAAAAGACATCATCCATGTAAGTCACGGTATCATTTTCTTTGGCAATGAGTCGCCCGACATATTCTTTATTGTCCACCTTGTAAAGGACAAAGTCTCCATAGCTCAGATCAGCGTCCTTGACAGCGACAATCAAATCTTTTTCTTTCAAATACGCGTTGGCCATCGATGATTGAATGGTCACAGGCTCAAAGAAATAAAAACGAACAGCCAGTAAACCACACAAAAGAGAAGCCAGTAAAATCACATTCTTGATTAAATCTCTTTTTACCATAAAATCTCCTTATACTGCTTACTAGTATAGCATATTTCAGCCACAAAACGAAACTTTCAGCATGGCTTAGGAGGTGATTTTCCGATAAACTTCATCAGCCAACAATTGATTGCCAAGTGGGGTCAAATGCAAGCCGTCACTATAATATTCAGCATGTCCTTCTGTCAAGGGATAAAAGTTGATCCATTCCAGACCATATTCTTCAGCCAAACGGGGAATCATCTCTTGTAGGACCGTCTTGATAATCTCGTTGTTCAAACCGAAACGACTGGTCGGAACATAGGGTGGCACCATGACAATGACATCCGGTTGGCTATCCAAGTTCAGGTAGGTTTCAATCATTTGACGGTATTCCTGTTCAAATCGCTCCTGATTCCAATAAGGTGCTCGGCTATCATTGCTACCAATCATTATCAAGACCAGATCTGGTTGATAGTCTAGGGATAATTGGGCATTTTTTTCTTTGAAATAAGGATAGTCAGCCGTTGATTGCAAGGAACGGCCGCTAAGACCAAAATTCGCCACTTGATAGGCATGCCCCAACCTCTCAGCTAAAATGCAAGGGTAGGCATGATTGAGGCGGTCCTCCAGTCCATAGCCATAGGTCAAACTATCGCCAACTGTCGCAATGCGAATGGATCCTGACCCGACTGTCAGAACCTCTGGATACATAATATCAGACATAATTTCTCCTTTTTTCTATTGTATCATGCACAAAAAAATAAATAAACCCAAGCGAATTTGTGATATAATGAACATTATGAAGAAAGAAATTATCATTATCGGTGGAGGCATTGTTGGCTCCACAGCAGCCTATTACTTATCCAAATCCCCTGATCTGTCCATTCGCTTAGTTGATGAAGGCATCGGTACTGCAACAAGGGCGGCAGCTGGCATTATCTGCCCCTGGATGGCCCAGAAGAAAAACAAAGACTGGTATCGTCTAACCTCCTCAGGGGCCAGTTTTTATCGACAACTGATGGCAGATTTAAGAGCAGATGGCATCAATGACTTGCCCTTCCAGGTGACTGGAACCATCGGCCTAAAGAGTCGGAAGGACTTGATTGAAAAAGTCGAGAAAATTGCCCTGGATAGACGTGAAGATGCTCCTGTCATTGGTCAGATTCAGCAACTGGAAAAAGAGGAACTTCTGGGCTACCTCCCGCTTTTAAAGGATGAATTTTTCGGTCTTCATCTAGAAGGCGGTGGACGAGTGGATGGTGGTAAACTCTTGGATATCCTCCACCAACAATTTCTTGAAAATGGTGGGCAAATCTTCCGTCAAAAAGTTGGTTTGAAGGATGAACAGACTGTCTTAGTTGGTCAAGAAGAATGGAAAGCCGACCATATCCTCCTAACTGCAGGTGCATGGTTACCCGATTTATTGGAACCAATTGGCTACCAAGTGGATGTCCGCCCACAAAAGGGACAACTCTTTGAATTGGACACACACTTTGACACTGAAAATTGGCCAGTCTGCATGCCTTATGGTGAAATTGATATCTTGCCATTTTCTCAAGGACGTATCATCGTTGGTGCAACTCATGAAGATGATATGGGCTATGACCTCGAACTAGATCACGATAAAATCCAGGCCATGCGTGACCGCTCTCAGGAATTCATGCCCCAATTAGCAGATTTTCCAATCGCTCGCACCCGCATCGGTACCCGCGCCTATACTTCAACCTACTCGCCATTCTATGGACAAGTCGCTGATCAGGACCATCTCTGGGTAACAAGTGGACTCGGTTCAACCGGCCTGACCAACGGTCCTTATATCGGTTGGCAAATTGCGATGGAAATTCTTGGAAAAGAAACAAACTTCGACAGAACTGCCTACACACCAGACAACTACATCACAAAAGTCAAGAACTGATCTTGGCTTTTCTTTTTACTTCAAACTGCCCCAAAACAAAAAAGAAAACCTATTGAACAAGGCAGAAACGTTGCTACAATAGGCTTTTTTCTTATAAATTATTTTACAGTGCGAACACGCATTGTGTTTGTTGAACCAGCAACACCAACTGGGACACCAGCTACAATGATAATGTCATCACCAGCTTCAACCAAGCCTTGCTCTTTAGCAACGCGCTCAGCCAATTCAAACATATCATCAGTTGATTCAGGTTTTTCAGTCACAACTGGAATGACACCCCAGTTCAACATCAATGATTTTTGAACTTTTTCAGTGAAGGTTACTGCCAAGATGTCTGAATCTGGACGGTATTTAGAAATAGCACGTGCTGAGTAACCAGTTTCAGTAACTGTTACAACCAACTTGATGTTCATTGAGTGACAAGCGTCTTTTACTGCAGATGCAATAACTTCTGTTTTAGATGCACGGTTAAAGTGATCAGAGTTCAAACGACCATATTCATTAAGAAGAGTCTGTGCGTTTTTAGCGATAGTTGCCATTGTACGAACTGATTCAACTGGATATTTACCGTTTGCAGACTCACCTGAAAGCATTGTTGCATCAGTACCGTCGATAACTGCGTTGAATACGTCTGATACTTCTGAACGAGTTGCACGTGGTTTTTCAGTCATTGTTTCCAACATGTTTGTTGCTGTGATAACTGCTTTACCAGCTGCATTCACTTTAGTGATAATCATTTTTTGGTAAACTGGAACCATTTCAAATGGTACTTCGATACCCATGTCCCCACGAGCAATCATGATACCATCAGCTGCTTCGATGATTTCATCGATGTTGTCGATACCTTGTTGGTTTTCGATTTTCGCAAACAATTGAACATGATCGTTACCAGTTTCTTTACAGATGTTACGAACAACTTCAACGTCTTTTGCAGTACGTACAAATGAGATTGCGATGAAGTTCAAACCTTGCTCCAAACCAAAGCGGATGTCCGCATTATCACGGTCTGCAAGTGCTGGGAAAGGAATTTTAGTGTAAGGAATGTTCACACCTTTTTGTTTTGCGATAACGCCATCGTTTTCAACCAAAACAACAAACTCACGATTTACAGCATCTTTTTCAACAACAGTCAAGCCAAGTTTACCGTCGTCAACAAGGATTTGTTTACCAACTTCAACATCATCAAAGACATCCAAACCACCTGCAACGTTCAAAGCAATCACTTCTTTTGTTGATTTAATACCTTGTTTTGTTGCAACACGTAATTTGTCACCAGTTGAGTAAGCGTACTCTTTTGCATCGTCTTCAAACAATTCTGTACGGATTTCTGGACCTTTTGTATCCAACAAGAAACCAACTTTTTTACCAGCGATTTCTTCTGCACGACGTACAGTTGCCATACGGTCACCTTGCTCTTGGTGATCACCGTGTGAGAAGTTGAAACGGAAAACGTTAGCACCTTCTGTAATCAAGGCAGCAATTTTCTGTGCTGATGCTTCAACATCCAATTTTTCACCCCAGTAACCATCGTCACCGAATTTTTTACCGCCACGGATTTCTACCGCAGGACCAAGGGTTGCAACAATTTTTACACGTTTGTTCATCTTAACAAAACTCCTTTATATTTTACTGGTCTTATGACCCTAGAAACGAATGATGTGCTCTGATTAGAAAGAAATTTCTCTGTTCAATGTAGCAAGACCCAAGTCTGCCTTGTGTGGGTTGTTGACAATAATCTTGCCATCTTCTGCCAAACTGAACAATGCGCCTTCTTCAGCAGTTCCAAGGATTGGGTTTTCAACCATTTGCTCATTGCGGATACCAACAGCAAGACCACCGCGGCCTTCTTTGAGCAATTTAACAGCGTGTGCACCCATACGAGATGCCAAGACACGGTCACGAGCAGTTGGTGAACCACCACGTTGAATGTGACCAAGTTCTGTTACACGAAGATCGCTCACATCACCTGCTGCTTTCAATTCTTCAGCGAATTTAGCAACTGGCATCACACCTTCAGCCAAGACAACGATACTGTGCTTCTTGCCTGTTTCGTAACCTTGTTTGATTTTTGCAACAACATCTTTGATGTCGAATCCTTCTTCTGGGACGACAATCACATCTGCACCTGCAGCAATTCCTGACCAAAGTGCGATATCACCAGCATGGCGACCCATTACTTCGATAACAAAAGTACGGCGGTGACTGGATGATGTATCGCGAATTTTATCGATGGCATCCATAGCAGTTGTCACAGCTGTGTCAAAACCGATTGTGAAGTCCGTACCAACGATGTCGTTATCGATTGTACCAGGAACACCAACAGCTGGGAAGCCATGTTCCGTCAAACGCATTGCACCGTGGTATGAACCATCACCACCGATAACAACGACGCCTTCAATGCCATGTTTTTTCAACTGCTCAATCCCTTTCAGTTGGCCTTCCAACTGAGCAAATTCTGGGTAACGAGCAGAACCTAGGAAAGTACCACCACGAGAGATGATGTCTCCAACTGATCGAATTGTCAACGGTTGGATTTTCCCAGCTACCATACCTGCGTAGCCTTCGCTAATCCCGTAAACTTCCATTCCTTCTGAAATTGCTTGGCGAACAACTGCACGAATAGCAGCATTCATACCAGGGGCATCTCCGCCACTAGTCAAAACACCAATACGCTTCATTTCATTTGCTCCTTTTATTTTCAAATTAACTGCCTTATTATAACACACTTAGAGCGAACTTGCTTGACTTTTTGCGATTTTTTACCGAAAAACCGTTTTCATCACATAGTCAGCCAATTCTGCTTCTAAATCTAGTGTTTTTTGGACATAGATTCCCTGTAATTGAAGGGTCCGATTTTGATCTTGATAATGGACAATGACTGGAATTGTCCCTGGATATTTTTTCAAGATACGGGCAATTTGCTGATCAAAAGATGAGCCTGCTAACTGCAACCAACATTTTTCTAAACTAGCTGGTTGGATGTGTTCTACAACCAATTGTAGCTTGTCATCCCGCTCCTGTACTTTTCCACTAATATACAGCAAGGCGCCAGTTGTTAAAAAATGGCCAAATTGTTGAAAGGCTTCTGGAAAGATAGTCACTTCTAGACGATCTTTGGTATCAGAAACCTGAAGGAAGGCCATCTGCTGCCCAGATTTTTTCGTGCGAATAACTCGAACAGATAGGACCTCGACGAGGATGGTCGCACGGTTGCCTACTAGCAAATCCGACAGGCTATCAAGTTTGAAAGAGCTGGCTTTTCGAATAGAGACCAAGGGATGGGGGCTGATTCCAACACCAAGCAAGGCCTGCTCCATCTCAAACTTTTCACTGTCTGAATAATCATCTGATTCTATCCATCTGTAGGATTCTTCTGCAAAAAAGGAGCCAAAGGCTTCTGCAAAAACAAAGAGATTATCCAAATTTTCTACTATTTTCTTACGGTTGGGTTCCAAATCATCAAATAAGCCCAGCTGAATAATCGGCAACAAGAGATCTTTTTTCTGATAGTTTGCTGGCAGACGGAGGATAAAATCTTCTACTGAATGGAAGGGACGAGCCTCCATCAACCAAAGGGAGAAATCCTTGGCAAGACCCTTGATTTGTTTCAAGCCCAGGTGAATCTGCCCATTTGCGATTTTATCATGATAGGGTATGGTGTTGAGGGTGGGCTTGGCGAGTTTGAAGTCCATTTGCAAAGCATCTGTAATGTAAGAACTGCTAGAATCATTCAACATCACATCAAAGAAAACATCTGAATAGTGGGTTTTAAAATAAGCCATCTGAAAAGCTAAGGCCGAATAGGCATAGGCATGGCTACGGTTGAAACCATATCCTGCAAATTTAGCCATCATAGCAAAAATGTCCTTGGCTTTTTCCTCGTCATGCCCCTTAGAACGAGCTCCCATCACAAAGGCTTCTTCCATGGCTTGCATCTCTTTGGCGTTTTTCTTTGACATGGCCCTCCGTAGCAAGTCAGCTTTTCCAAGAGAAAAACCTGCATAGACTTGGGCAATCTGCATTACTTGCTCTTGGTAGAGCATGATGCCGTAGGTTGGCTGTAAGATGGGTGCAATCGATGGATCAAGCAAATCCACTGCTTCTTTACCGTGCTTTCGTTTGACAAAGTTTTCAGAATAATCGCTGGCCCCTGGTCGATTGAGACTAGTTGTCGCAACAATTTCTTCAAAGCGATTGGGTTTGACCCGTTTCAAGAGACTGATGGCGCCAGGTTGTTCAAATTGAAAAATCCCCTTGGTCTTACCAGCTGCAAAGAGTGCCAGCGTTGCTGGGTCTTCTAAGTCAATACTTGCAATATCAATCTCTTTTCCATAGCGATCTGCCACTTTTTCTGCCATTTTTTGAACAAAGGTCAAATTCCGAAGCCCCAAAAAGTCCATCTTCAACAAACCATTGGCTTCAACTGCGTGCGCATCGTACTGGGTGATGAGCATGTCCTCTCCAGCTTTTAGAGGAATAGTGTCGGTCAGGTCTTGGTCACTCATCACAAGGCCTGCTGCATGAATGGAGGTTTGGCGTGGTTGACCTTCAATTTGTTGGGCAATGGCAAATGCTTTTTGATACTCCAGTTTGCTGTTAATCAGCTGACGAAATGAGGCATTCCCCTGATAGGCTGACGACAAATTATCTCTGAATGAGATTTTTTTAGTCAAGGCAGATAATTCATATTCCGGTGTTCCAAAACGCTTAAAGACATCGCGAATGGCCTGCTTAGCTCCAAAGGTTGAGAAAGTCACAATCTGCGCAGCATGCATGGTTCCGTAGCGGTCACGAACATAACGAATAAAGTCTCCACGGTGAATATCTGGAATATCAATATCAATATCCGGCATGGTGTAGCGTTCGCTGTTTAAGAATCGTTCAAAGAGTAGGTGATGGCGAACTGGATCGATACCTGTAATGTTTAAAGCATAGGCTACCAAGCTTCCAACAGCTGACCCCCGTCCCATTCCCATATAATAGCCTTGACTGCGACCAAACCGCAACAAATCCCAAACAATCAGGAAATAATCATCAAAGCCCATCTCATGAATGACACTTAATTCGTGCACCAAACGTTTCTGATAGTCTGGTAGCCAAAGGTCCTTGTTTCTCAGCCCTGCTTCTGCCTTCTCACGCAGTTCTTCAACTGCTGGTCTTTCCCTATTGAAGCGTGGCAATTTCAAGCTAGCATCAATCTCATAGGCAAGACCTTTGACCAACTGATCTAAATTCTCTAAAGCACTTGGAAAACGTTGGGCAAAGGCCTGTCTGATTGAACGAGCCTCTACTAAAGACTGGTTTCTAGCCAAATCCTCTACTTGATTGAGCGTCAGATTGTCTCGGATGGCATGCAGAACCTGTAAGGCTTCAATTTGCTGACTGGAAAAATAACGAACCTGATGGAGGGGAATCAGAGGACGACCAAACTCCTTCTGGGGTGTATCCAAAGAAACTCCGATATAAAAATCACATCCCAAGTCTAGCCGTTCAACACCTGGAAAATAGGGCACAATAAGTGCAAGATCTTCTAAGTGCCAATCGGATAACTGCAAGACCTCTTGCCCCATCATACTAGCCGTCGATAATTTCATCAACTGTTGGTAACCCTTGGTTGAAAGAGCCAAAAAGAGAATGGTCAACTTGTCCTGCTCTTCCTCCAGTCTCCACTCCATCTCACATCCAATCAAGGGTTGCAGACCGACTTTTTGACAGCATTCAAGAAAATGAAAGGCACCATACAGGTTTTGTTTATCCATCATTCCAATGGACTGATATCCGAGTTCCTTTGCTTTTTCGACATAGGCCTCAATGGTCACCATACTATCCATAAAACTATAAACGGTTTTGGTATCTAGCTGGGCAAACATGGCATCCTCCTTCATTCATTTCTTCTATTATATCAAAAATTAAATCAATAAACTTTTTAAACAAAATACTTGCATTTTATTTCATGTTGTTGTATTATGTATATAGAACAAAGATACAGGTGAGCAATTGCCTAGAAAGGAAACAGTATGGCCTGGAAATTCGACAATAATGTCCCCATCTATATTCAGATAACCAATACCATAAAACTTCAGATTGTTACCAACCAACTCAAACCTGGTGATAAGTTACCGACCGTCCGTGATTTGGCAGAAACTGCTGGTGTCAATCCCAATACTGTACAGCGGGCCTTGTCCGATTTAGAAAGCGAGGGCTTCGTATACTCTGTTCGTACAACAGGACGTTTTGTAACCGACAATCTTGAATTGATCCAAGAAACCCGCCTAGCCTTAGCCCAAACAGAACTGGAAAATTTTGTAACCAACATGGTTGATTTAGGCTTTGGTCAAGACCAATTGGTACAGCAGTTGGACGACTATTTGAAAGGAGATTTAAATGAATAACACAAACCTTACACTTTTGGAATTTCAACAAGTTTCCAAATCTTACGGTGGCGTTGTAGCTCTGAACAATGTAAACTTCAAACTTTCTGCTGGAAAAATTATCGGACTCTTGGGTCCAAACGGTTCTGGTAAAACGACACTAATCAAGCTTTTGAACGGCTTATTACAGCCTGAGTATGGTCAAATCCTGATCAATGGCCGCACCCCTTCTCCTGAGACCAAGGCTATGGTGTCCTATCTCCCAGATACGACCTACTTGGACGAAAATATGAAGGTCATCGAGGCAGTTGAATTGTTTAAAGATTTTTATGCAGATTTTGACCAAGCGCGTGCCCTTCATCTTTTAGAAGATTTGCAGATTAACCTAGCCAGTCGTATGAAACACCTCTCCAAAGGAAACAAGGAAAAGGTGCAACTCATCTTGGTTATGAGCCGTCAAGCACAACTATACGTCTTAGACGAACCAATCGGCGGAGTCGATCCTGCGGCGCGTGATTACATTTTGAAAACAATCGTGAGCAACTATTCTCCGACTGCTTCTGTCATCATCTCAACCCACTTGATTTCTGATATCGAATCCATCTTGGATGAAGTCATTTTTTTGCAGAATGGTAGCATCGTCCGACAAGGCAATGTTGATGACCTCCGTATTGATTCTGGTCAATCAATTGATGAACTCTTCCGTTCAGATTTCAAGGCTTAGAGGAAAGGAAAAGATATGTTTGCAAAACTGTTAAAATATGAATTTAAATCCGTCGGAAAATGGTACCTGGCTTTGTACGCCCTGGTCTTAGCCATTGCCATTGTCGTTGGTTTCTGGTTACGTTCCAATGTCATCCGTGCAGAAACGAGTGAAATCAGTAATGCAGAAGCAACCCTTTTGGGCTTTGTCATGTTTGCCTTTGCTGCCATCCTCATTACCATCGGAATTTCGACACTCTTTTTGATTGTCAATCGCTTCCGCCACAACATTTATGGTCGCCAGGGCTATCTTACCATGACCCTGCCTGTTTCAGCCCATCATTTGATTTTGTCAAAATTGGTCACAGCCCTCTTATGGAGCTTGCTAGCAGCTATTGTTGCAATCTTGAGCCTCTTGGTTGCCTTCAGTATTTCAGGGATTGATGAGTTCTTTGGTGCCTATACATTTGTAACAGAATTAACAGATATTCCAAGTATTCTACAATATGGATTTGCCCAATTTGTTTCTACTGTTCACTCAATTTTACTAATTTACTTCTCTATCTCCATCGGCCAATTGTTTAAAGACTACCGCACCTTGATGGCCTTCATTGCCTACTTCTCCATTTCATCTATCGTAGGCATCATCAGTTCCCTCTTCTACCTCTCAGAATTGGAAACACTCTATGGTTCTAGCTTTTCTATCTTGCCGAATCCAATTCTCACATTCCTCTCCATCTTACTAGCTTTTGGCTACTATTTTGGAACCCACTATATTATGAGTAAGAAACTCAATTTACAGTAAGAAAAAAAGCTCCAGGACCACTCGGTCAAAGAGCTTCTTTCTTTACTTTGATTGATAATTCGCTTCCAGTTGCTTGCGCAGGATCTCTTTTTCTTCAACAGAAGCAAAGGAGGCCTCAATAGCATTGCGATTAAACTGATAAAAATCGTCCTTACTGGTCTGAAAATACTCTTGAAAAAGACTGTATTCTCTTGTCAAGGTTGTATTGGATACCGTACGATTATCTGTATTAATTGTAAGCGCAGCTCCTGCCTGATAAAGAGCTGGATAGGGAAACTCCGCCAGGCTAGCAACAGCCCTGGTTTGGAGGTTACTCGTCAGACACATCTCAATGGTTGTACCTGCCGCAAGAACCTGGTTAATAACCTCTGGACTTTTTCCAAGTGCTGTTCCGTGACCGATGCGTTTAATGCCCAATTGCACAGCATAAGCGACATTGGCAGAACAACCACATTCGCCAGCATGAAAGGTCATAGGCAAGCCTAAAGCCTGGCAGTCTTTTATGGCCTTCTCCATCTGCTGGGTCGGGAAATCCACCTCATTTCCGGCAAAATCAAATCCAGCTAATCCAGAATCAGCAAGGGAAACCACCTCTTCAAAGACAGCTTGGTTCAACTCCTCTGGGGATTGTTTCAAACCACAGACCAAGGCTTTGGCGAGTATGCCAAACTCCTCTCGAGCAGCATGTAGACCTGCTAGCACAGCTTGAACAACTTGAGCAGCTGACAGGCCTTGATCCATGGATAATTCCGGTGCAAAACGAACTTCCAGATAGATAACACCATCTTGCGCAGCTTGGCGGGCAACATCATAGGCTGCAAGCGACAAGGCTTCTCTCGTTTGAAGCAAGGGCCTCACGAATGAAAAGACTTTAAGATAGTCATTCAAACTCTCCACGTTCTCAGGTGCTTGTAAGCATCCTTGCAATTCCTGATCGGACTGAGGCAAGTCAATCTTGGCAAGTCCTGCCAATTGACGAACCACCTCAAGCGACAAGGACCCGTCAAGATGACAATGGAGTTCAACTTTAGCCAGTTGATTCAATTCTTCTAAGTGCACTGGGAACCTCCTAAAACGATATTGTTCCTATCTTAGCACAATTCATTTATATTTCAAGAAAAATTTGAAAAAAGAACACAAAAAAAGAACAATGCCGAACATTGTCCTTTCTATCATACGGAAGACATGGGATTCGAACCCACGCACGCTGTTACACGCCTACCGCGTTTCCAACACGGCCTCTTGAGCCTCTTGAGTAATCTTCCATATATGGAGCTGGTGGGAGTCGAACCCACGTCCAAACACCTGCTAACTTATTCGTCTACAACCATAGGTTATGTCTTGCTTTAACTTGGACTCGATACATAACTCAAACCTAGACCAAGCGAGTCAGTAAATCTCTTTTGGAACTGCCTGACTCAATTCCAACGTAGCTTGTTGTTTTAAGACCAATCAGCAAACACAAGCAATTCGCGACTGGTCACGCAGGCAGGTTATTAAGCTGCTAATGCGTAAGTGTTTGTATTTTTTGCAGTTATATTTAACTGGCATTTTTACATCTGCCGATGAGTTGCAGAACAAGCCTCATAATGCCTGTCGAATCCGTAACAACCCCGAGGTTGAATACGGGAATTATTATAGCAAAGTATCAAACAAAATGCAAGACTTTTTTAGAGATTATTAGTATTTGGAAAATAAAAGAAAAATGGTAAAATAGTATTATGTATAAATTTTGGCAGAAAACCATTCAGGTACTCAGCATTTTAACCCTGATTGCATCCTTCTTTTTTGTAATTTGGCTTTACCGTATCGGAATTCTAAATGATCAGAATGTCCTGACAGACATGATTAAAAGTCACGGTACTTTTGGCAGTCTATCCTTTCTTGGCATTCAAATTCTTCAAGTTGTATTTCCGATTATTCCTGGGGGGGTTACTACGGTTGTCGGCTTTTTGGTCTTCAATTTTTGGTGGGGCTTTTTCCTGAACTATGTCGGTATCTCAATCGGCAGCATCCTCCTCTTCGCCTTAGCAAGAAGATATGGAAAAAAATTCTGCCTGCTCTTTATGAATGAAGAAACCTTTGAAAAGTATGAAAGTAAGATCGACAACAAACGAGGCTATGAACTCTTCTTTATCTTCTGCATGTTGTCACCGATTTCTCCAGCAGATATTGTCGTTATGATCACTGGTCTAACTTCCATGTCTTATCGGAAATTCATTCTCATCACCCTCTTGTGCCGTCCTGTCTCAATCATTGCATATAGCTACTTTTGGATTTACGGCAGCCAGTGGCTACAAAATCTTCTTGGATAAACAAAAAAGGAACGCTCAGGTTCCTTTTTTTATTGCTTAGTGAGTTGAATACTATAAACATAAGGGTCATGAGAATATCCAATGGACGAACTTCCAAATTCATCAAAATAGAGGGCACTAATCTGTGAATCCGACCGAGCTACATCCTGTAAGACCTGGTCAAAAAGAGATTTGTCAGCAAACTGCAAGCTGATCGATCCTTGTCCTGCGGCAAGCGATTGGCGCAAGCGCTCTACAACTTTGCCCATATCCTGACCCTCCATATAAGTTCCATCCAAAGAATGTTGGTTCAAGGAATTGTCATCATAAGTTGGATAGGTCAAATCGGGATCGTTTTTAGAAGAGATTTCCATCTGATAAGCTTCCAACAAGCGAGAAACTGGACGGTGACTTCTTTCCAAAATCGTAGCCGGAATACACAGATAATCATAGTTAATCGCCGGTAGGTTCTCATCCTGACCATTTGACATGTAGGCTGGATCTCCCCAAGTGGTATCCACTCCATAGTATTTTCCATCAATTTTAACCAAATTCCAAGCGTGATAGGTATTGGCAAACTCAAATTCTGGTCCCAATTCCAAAAATCCTGTGACATAGATGGATTCAATGCCTGCTAATTGACATAAAAATTGAAAAGTTCGGCTGTAACCACCACAGACTGACAGCCCATTAAGCAAGACGGAGTCTATGGCTTGGTTTTGGAAAGAAAGAGCATCATCTGCCAAAGCTGCATGATTATACTCCGTATGGAGAATTACATAATCATAGATAGCCTTAACCTTGTCAAAATCGTTGGTTTGCGGTAGCTGACTGACAATATTTTTTCCCATTTCCAACATGGTAAAATAGTCTTCAATTTGCTGGTCTGTCAGATTTGGAGTATTGTTTTCCATGGCATAGGCACCTGCTCCAAACCAATAAAATTCAGGGAAATCATTGGACAAGGAATGATGGACACGGTAGGTCGAAAGATCCGACATTCTCGGCATTTCATAATAGTCCTTAGTAGTGACAGCTGCTCGAGAATTAAGGTAAAGCGTCATGTAAGCTTCCTCTTCCTTCTCATTATTCAAGGAAGAGAAATAAAACTTATCTGCCAATTCTTCCCTAAGAGCTGGAAACTGCTTCTCCAACTCAGCCTGTTTGGCTTGCTTTTCTGCTTTTTCCTTGGCCAAGCTTTCTTGCAGTTTCGTTGCCATTTCCATATTTTGAAAGGCTTCTGATCCTGTTACACCTAAATAAAGGCCAACTCCAACTGCTAACAAAACCAATACCGAAACAATACGACGTAAACTTTTCATGTCTCACCTTTCCACACAATCTCTTTCTATTGTACCATTATTTTGTGATTTTGTGATACATGTGCGGTCGACGGTCTCTAAAAAGTCCCCAATCCAAACGCTCACGCGCTCCCTTGTCCAAATTATAAGTAGCAAGCAGGACAGCTTCCTCCTCACGCCCTGCTTTCTCAATCAATTCACCTGTCTCATCCGTCAAGAAAGAGGAGCCATAGAAACGCAAGCTAGACGATTGACCGCCATTTTCTTCAGAAGGCTGCACTTCTTCCAAACCGATACGGTTGGCCGCAATGACTGGCATGATGTTGGCCGCCGCATGGCCCTGCATTGTCCGCTGCCAATGACCTTGGCTATCCGTATCCAAAATCGGCTCCGAACCAATAGCTGTTGGATAAAAGAGCAATTCTGCTCCATTCAGTGCCAAACAGCGAGCTGTTTCTGGAAACCATTGGTCCCAGCAGATGCCAATGCCAATCTTAGCGTAACGTGTTTCCCAGACCTTGAAACCAGTATTTCCAGGCGTGAAGTAAAACTTCTCCTGATAATAATGGTCGTCAGGGATATGGGTCTTACGGTAAACTCCCAAAACACTACCATCCGCATCAATGACCGCAATGGAATTGTAGAGGCTATTTCCATCTTTTTCATAGAAGGAAATAGGCAAGACAACTTGCAATTCCTTGGCAATAGGAATAAAGTGCTGAACAGCATCATTCTCATCTACAGACTTGGCATAGTTATAATAATCATACTGGCGTTCTTGACAAAAATAAGGACGCTCAAAGAGTTCAGGCAGGAGAATAATCTGCGCTCCCTGACCAGCAGCCTGTCTGACCAAACGCTCTGCGGTCGCCAGATTTTCCCGAAGGTTCTGACTACACTGCATCTGAACAGCTGCTACAGTAACATTTCTCATATTATTTATCCTTTTCATAAATTCTTTATGGGAGATAGAATGTACCTGAGATAAGGAAAGGCGGTACAGGCTATACTAGAGTATGCCAAACCGACTTGACGCTATATCAGGGACATTTAGCCCCATAAAGTGGAATTTGCTGGGTGATACAGTGTATATTCCCACCTCCTAGCAGGATGTCGCGGGCTGGTATGCCGACGACTTTTCTGGTTGGAAAAAGCTGCGCTAAGAGATGCAGTGCCTGCGCATCATGCTCATCATCAAACTGGGGCACTAAAACCGCACCGTTGCTGACGTAAAAATTCACATAGGAAGCCGCCAAGCGTTCTCCAACAGTCCTTTCTTCCTCCCCCGCTTCATAGACATAGCCTGGCAAATCCTCTTCTGTTATTAGAATAGGATGTTTGGGAATAGGCAGTTTGTGAATGGTCAACTTTCTACCTTTGGCATCTACTTGCTCTTCCAAGTAGTCCCAATCTGCCTTGGACATGGCATATTGGGAATCCAACTCATCATCAGTCCAAGCTAAAACTATCTCAGCTGGACCAACAAAGGCCGCAACATTGTCCACGTGCTCATTAGTTTCATCATTGAAAATTCCGTATGGAAGCCAGAGAACCTTTTCAGCACCTAGACTATCTAGAAGCACTTGCTCAATCTGGTCCTTGGTCAGATGAGGATTGCGGCCTGGGCTCAGTAAACAGGATTCTGTCACCAAGATGGTTCCCTCACCGTCGCTATGGATGGCTCCTCCTTCTAGGACAAAGGGATGGACATCGTGTACTGGCAGACCGATGGCCTGACTGAAGCGACTAGCCACCTGATCATCTGCCTCATAATCCTGATAAAGACCATCATAGCTTCCGCCCCAAGCGTTAAAGGCCCAATCAACAGACAAGGCTCTGCCATTTTCATGAACCAAAACCGTCGGACCTGTGTCACGTGCCCAAGCGTCGTTTGTGGGGATGTCCAGATAGGTTACACCATCACCCAGCATGGTTTGGGCCTCCTCACAGTGTGCCTCATCGACCAAGAGATAGACTTGCTCGCTTTCAGCAATGGTTTTAATGACCTGGCTAAAGGCTTTTTTTGCCCCCTGACCATCAAAGGGCCAGGATCCTGGGCGGGTCGGCCACACCATTAGGGTACCGTGATGGGGCTCATACTCAGCAGGCATACGGTATCCCGCTGCTTTTGGACTTTCTATCATGACAACCTCCCTTTGAAATCTTCATAGCCAAAGCTTTTGATAATTCGACAGTCGCCTGTCTGATCCATCAAGACCAGACTTGGTAGACCGATACCATTAAAGGTATTGTTTTTTACAAAGGAATAGATAGCCATATCTTCAAAGTAGAGCTTGTCACCAATCTCCACAGGCTTTTCAAAGGAATAATCGCCGATGATGTCGCCCGTCAGACAGGTATTGGAAGATAGTCTGTAAGTAAATTCCTTCTCTCCAGCCTCAAAGCCATTTCGCAACGGTGGACGATAGGGCATTTCCAAGACATCTGGCATATGGCAAGTAGCCGAAGCATCCAAAACCAGCGTCTCAATGCCATTTTCAACAATATCCAGAACCTCTGTCACCAGATAGCCCGCGTTGAGGGCGATGGCCTCACCAGGCTCAATGTAGACTTCTAATCCATAGGTTTCCTGCATGTGCTGGATAGAGGAAATCAGCAAATCTAGATCATAATCTTCTCTGGTCACATGGTGGCCTCCGCCCATATTGAGCCATTTAATGCGGTGGAGGTAAGGGCCGAACTTGGCCTCGACAGCATCCAAGGTCGTTTTCAAATCATCCGAATTTTGCTCACAGAGGGTGTGAAAATGCAGACCATCCACCAAGTCCAGCAGGTCTTCTGAAAACTGGTCAATGCGAACACCAAAACGAGAACCCGCTGCGCAGGGGTCATAGAGGGCATGGTCCCCTTGGGTCGAACATTCTGGATTGATCCGCAGACCCACACTAACTCCAGCTGCTCTGCATTTGTCCACATGCTTGCGGAGTTGTCGCTCTGAATTGAAAACGATATGGTCTGCAATTTCCAAGATTTGATCCAAATCCGCATCCTTAAAGGCAGGGGCGAAAACATGGACTTCGCTCCCAAACTCTTCACGACCGAGCTTAGCTTCATAGAGTCCTGATGCAGTTGTGCCAGCCAGATACTGCCTGATTAGCGGATAAGTGGCATACATGGAGAAGGCTTTTTGGGCCAAGAGCACCTTGCAGCCTGTTTGGTCTTGGACAGACTTGAGAATTTCTAGATTGTTTACCAGCTTTGCTTCGTCAATGACATAAGCTGGTGTTGGGACTTGTTCTATCTTCATCTAGTCCACCAAAACAGGATTTTCTACTACTTGCCAAGGCAATCCATATTGGTTGAGCAAGTCCATAAATGGATCTGGATCCAATTCTTCCAAGTTGTAAACGCCTGGTTTTTTCCAAGTTCCGTCCATGACAAGCTTGGTTCCAATCATAGCTGGCACGCCAGTTGTGTAGGAAATAGCCTGGGAACCGACCTCTTTGTAGCACTCTTGATGGTCACATACGTTGTAAATGTAGATGGTCTTCTCCACACCGTCTTTGACACCTGTGAAAATACAGCCGATATTGGTTTTCCCAACAGTACGTGGACCAAGGCTGGCAGGGTCTGGCAAGAGAGCTTTGAGGAATTGGATTGGTACCACTTCTTGTCCGTTAAAGTTGATTGGATCAGTCCGCAAGAGTCCAACATTTTCCAAGCATTTCATGTGAGTCAAGTAGGATTGACCAAAGGTCATAAAGAAGCGAATACGTTTGACACCTGGAATGTTTTTAGCGAGTGATTCGATTTCTTCATGGTGGAGGAGGTACATATCTTTCTGACCAATTTCTGGGAAGTCATATTCTCGCTTGATAGACATGGCTTCAACTTCCACCCATTTGCCATTTTCCCAGTAGGAACCTGGGGCAGAAACCTCACGCAGGTTGATTTCAGGGTTAAAGTTGGTCGCAAATGGATAGCCGTGGTCTCCACCGTTACAGTCTAGGATGTCGATATAGTGGATTTCATCAAAATAGTGTTTCAATGCGTAGGCTGAGAAAACGCTGGTCACGCCTGGATCAAATCCGGATCCCAAAAGGGCTGTCAGCCCTGCTTTTTCAAAACGCTCTTTATAAGCCCACTGCCATGAGTAGTCAAAGTAAGCCGTAAAGCCCTCTTCAGCACAGCGTTTTTCGTAGATGGCCCGCCATTCAGGGTCCTCGGTATCCTCACACTCGTAGTTGGCCGTGTCAATATAGTCCACGCTAGTCGCCAAGCAGGCATCCATGATGGTCAAGTCTTGGTAAGGCAGGGCAACGTTCAAGACAGCTTTTGGCTGGTAGCTTTCAATCAAGGCAATCACTTCTTCTACCTTGTCCGCATCCACTTGGGTAGTTTCAATTTTTACGGAAGTTTTTCCTTCTAAGGCAGCCTTCAAATCATCACATTTGGACTTGGTACGGCTGGCAATCATGACTTCCTTGAAGGTATCTTCTGCCTGGCAAACCTTGCTGATGGCAACTTGGGCAACTCCGCCACAACCAATAACTAACAAACGACTCATTATTTTTTCTCCTCTTCTTCTAAAATATCTTCCACATATCGAGGCAAGAGAAATGCTCCGATGTGGAGGTTAGCGGTATAGTATTCTGTGAAAAGCTGGCGCGCCTTCCATTTTTCCTTGTCGAAATCTTCAATAGGATGGTATTTTTTAGAGGCAAAGCCAAATAACCAATAACCCGCTGCAGATGTCGGAATATGGGCCTGATAAACACGGCTGATAGGGAAGGATTGGGTAGCCTTCCGATGCATGGAACGAAAGGCGGACTCATCTTCGTCATAAAATGGCGAACCATGTTGATAGACCATAATGCCATCTTCCTTCAAAGCCCTGTATGCATTACCGTAAAATTCCTTGGTAAAGAGCCCTTCCGTATGTCCAAATGGATCAGTCGCATCATTGATGATGATGTCATACTCATTTTCACAGTTGCGCAAGAAACGCAGGCCATCTTGTAAATAAACCTCGACTCGCTCATCTTCCAAGCCAGAGGCATAGTCTGGGAAATACTGACGACAAACTTCCACAAGGAGTTCATCTGGCTCTACAACGTCAATACGTTCGATTTCAGGATACATACTGAGAACTTGGGCAACACCACCATCTCCTCCACCTAAAATCAAGATTTTCTTGGGATTGGGATGAACTGCCATGGGCACATGAACGGCCATTTCGTTGTAAACAAAATCATCTGCATCTGAAAAGAGAACCCGACCATTAAGGGTCAAAATCTTTCCAAATGCTGGGGAATCCAAGACTGCAATATCTTGATATTCACTCTTGCCAGCATAGAGCTGCTGGCTGGTGCGAATGGATAACTTGACATCCGGCGTTTGGACTTCTGAAAACCACATTTCCATGACTAGACCTCCTTAATGACATTGATGAAGTTGACATCTGGATCTTCTGTCCCTTGGACGGAGCAACCGCGCTCCTTGGCGAAAATGATGTAGTCAACAATTTCCTGGGTCACTCGTTCACCTGGAGCCAAAAGCGGAATGCCAGGTGGGTAGCACATAACAAATTCCCCACAGACCTGACCAACTGCTTCTTGCAGGGAACGGCTTTCACGCTCTGCATAAAAGGCCTCCTGCGGTGACAAGACCAGCTGCGGCTGGATGTACTCACCTGAAATCAGGTCCGAACCATCTCGTGAGTAGAGTCGCTTGATGTCTGCCAGAGCTCCCACCAGCCGCTCGATGTCCTGCAAGCGGTCACCGATTGAAATATAGGCCAGGATATTGCCAATATCGCCAAATTCAATCTGGATATCGTACTCATCCCGCAGCAAATCATAGACTTCAATCCCTGTCAGACCAATGCCCTGCGTATAGATAGATAGCTTGGTTACATCAAAATCATGCACCGTTTTGCCATCAATCAATTCTTTAGAATAGGCATAGTAGCCACCGATGGTATTGATTTCACGACGAGCATACTCAGACATTTCAATGACTTTTTCAAAAGACTCTTTCCCACGAAGGGCTAGATTTCTCCGTGAAATATCCAAACTAGCCAGCAAGAGATAGGAAGCGGATGTCGACTGGGTCAGGTTGATAATCTGACGGACATACTCCACATTCATATCTGGACCGACCAATAAAAGTGAGCTCTGGGTCAGACTACCACCTGACTTATGCATGGAAACAGCTGCCATATCAGCCCCCACATCCATAGCCGCCTCTGGCAATTTGTCCGAAAAATGCAAGTGCGCACCATGTGCCTCATCTACCAAGACCTTCATGCCCGCTGCGTGAGCTTTTTCAGTCAAGCTACGCAGGTCCGAGCAGATGCCATAATAGGTCGGATTGTTGATCAAGACAGCCACCGCATCAGGATGCTCTGCAATAGCCCGTTCAAAGGCTTCGTTTTCCAAGGCAAGAGCAATGCCAATCCGTGGCTCCACGCTCATATCCACATAGACAGGGATGGCGCCACAAAGGACAAGGGCATTGAGGGCTGACTTGTGGACATTTCGTGGAAGGATAATCTTATCGCCCGCCTTACAGGTCGCCAAAATCATGGTCTGGACTGAGGAGGTAGTTCCTCCAACCATAAGAAAGGCATGGCTAGCACCAAAGGCTTCTGCTGCCAATTCCTCTGCCTCTCGAATAATGGAGACAGGATGCCCTAGATTATCCAAGGACTTCATGGAATTGACATCAATCCCCACGCATTTTTCTCCTAACAGTTCGACCAACTCTGGATTGCCCCGGCCCCGCTTATGTCCAGGCACATCAAAGGGAACAATCCTTTTTCGGCGTAACTGTACCAATCCCTGATAAATAGGGGCTTGGTGTTGATTTTTCATATTGAAAAACTCCTTTGCTTGATGGACTCCCACCCTTTTTTAAACAAGTAAAAAGAGCAGGGTTCATCCTGCTCTACAATCCAAATTGACGTTTTTTATTCTTCTCTTGAGTTTATGTGCCTACCGTTTCCTACTCTCCAGTGCAAATATATACGTACTTTATTGACCGTTTCACAAGATGACGTGTGCTTTCACCACACTGACAAAACTAGAAATTAGGAAATCCTTCCTAACATCAACTTATAAAATGTAGGCTTTTAACCCTATCAATAATGTGGCTTACGCCACGCTTCGGCATTCGACCCGCCTGTCCGTAGGCTTTGGTTATGATCAATAGCAGAGCTACTCATCCCATATAGGTCTGATATTTGCTAGAATAGGTATAATAACTTTTCCTAGGCATGTTAAGTTTACCATCATTCCAACTATTTAGCAAGAACTTTTTGATGATTTTAACAAAAAGTCATCAAAATTCCGTACAAAAACAGAAAAAACAGTCTCATCATTCGAGACTGTTTGTTTATTTGATTCCAAGGGCAATACGAGCATAGCGACTCATTTTTTGAATGGTCCAGGCTGGTGACCAGACCAAACGCACATCTACTTCTGTCACTTCTGGTACAGACTTCAACACATCATGAATCTGATCTGTAATCAAGTCAGCCAAAGGACAGCCCATGGTTGTAAGGGTCATATCAATTTCTGTCCGTCCATCTTGGAAACGGATATCATAAATCAGACCAAGATTGATAATATCAATCCCCAATTCTGGGTCAATCACTTCTTCCAAAGCGTGGAAAATTCGCTCCTGAATTTCCTTTACTTCTTCTTCAGAATAGGCCATTTTCAATTCCTCTCTGGATCATATAATTTTTTTCAAACGGGGTCCACTGCGTGCACTTTCTCAGCTCCGATTAAAACACCACTTGCTCAGCCTGCTTTCATTTTTCTGGGCAGGCGTTAGAAAGGTACGCAGTACCTTCGCTCGTTTCTAATTTTCAGCGAGCGGTTGATTTTGTCTCCCAGACAGCCTGCTCTCTTATTTTCAAGCAGGCTTCAACAGTCCGGGGGGGCTGTTGAAGGTTGGAGATGACACAAACGACGTTTGTGTCAAAAAGTCCACTTGGCGCTCCCTTTCTCATTTCAAGGGGAGCGGTTAAAAAGGTTCCCCGAACCTTGTCCGCTTTCGTGTTTCTAGGCGAACGTTGAGAAAGCCTATCCGTAGGCTTATTCCTCGCTTTCCTATTTCTAGGCTCGGGTTAAAACACCACTGGATTAGCCTGCTCTCTTATTTTCAAGCAGGCTTCAACAGTCTGGGGGACTGTTGAAGGTGGGAAATAGGACTGACGGAAGTCAGTACCCTTTTAGTCCACCGGACCTCGCTCGTCTCCAGTTTTCAGCGAGCGGTTGATTTTGTCTCCCAGACAGCCTGCTCTCTTATTTTCAAGCAGGCGTTAAAAACGTCCACTGGACGTTTTTAATCCTCTATAAAATCTCTGAGTGGTTTGCTGCGGGATGGGTGGCGGAGTTTGCGGAGGGCTTTGGCTTCGATTTGGCGGATGCGTTCGCGGGTTACATTGAAGACCTTACCGACATCTTCGAGTGTCCGCATTTTTCCGTCGTCCAAGCCGAAGCGGAGGCGGAGGACATTTTCTTCGCGGTCTGTCAAGGTATCCAATACCTCGTCGAGTTGCTCGCGGAGAACGACACGAGTAGTGTAGTCAACTGGATTTTCAATCACTTCGTCTTCAATGAAATCTCCTAGATGACTGTCATCTTCTTCACCAATTGGTGTTTCCAGAGAAACAGGCTCCTGAGCAATCTTGAGGATTTCACGAACCTTGTCTGGTGTCATGTCCATACGCTCTGCGATTTGTTCAGGTGTTGGGTCTTGCCCCAATTCTTGCAAGAGATTACGTTGTTCACGGACCAATTTGTTAATCGTTTCCACCATGTGAACAGGAATCCGAATGGTACGAGCCTGGTCCGCAATAGCACGAGTAATGGCCTGACGAATCCACCAGGTTGCATAGGTTGAAAACTTGAAGCCTTTGGAGTAGTCGAACTTGTCAACAGCCTTCATCAAGCCCATGTTTCCTTCTTGAATCAAATCAAGGAACTGCATACCACGGCCAACATAGCGTTTAGCAATAGATACAACCAGGCGCAAGTTGGCTTCTGCCAAACGTTGCTTGGCTTCTGGATCGCCCGCTTCGACCGCCAGAGCCAACTCCTGCTCTTCTTCGTTGGTTAAGAGTGGCACAACCCCAATTTCTTTCAAATACATGCGGACAGGGTCATTGACCTTGGCAGAGTTGCTACCTAGCAATTCTTCATCCGATAGTTCCGGTTCCTCTTCTACCTGCATAACACGAGCAGAAGGATTTCCTTCCTTATCAACAATGGAAATTCCCGCATCTTGAATCCGTTGCAACAAATCATCAATACCGTCAGCATCCAAGGTAAAAGGAATAATCAACTGGTCATTAATGACATCATCAACCGCTGTCCCTTGTTTTTTGTGATTGCGGATAAATTCTGCAACTTGGACATCAAAGGTGGTCACTTCTGTTTTCTTTTCTTTTTTACTTGCCATGTTTACTCCATTTTTCTTTTTTGTGCGATGAGTTGTGCTAACTCATCAAGGGCAGCAGCATCATTTCCCACATGGGTTTGTTCACGAATGGTCCTAGACTTGACTTGATTTTCACGTCGCATCCACTCCCTTTGCCTTCTAGCTTCTAATTCCTCAAGTTCATCCTGTCCAACATCCGCTGGCAACCGTTCTTCCATGACGCGGTACCAGGCACGCTGAACAGATTCCTCCATCTGGGCCAGCTCGTAACTGGAAACTTCTCCCTCAGCCTTGAGAACTTGATATAAGGTTTCCAATTCAGGGGTATAGAAATGAAAATCTTCCCTCAAACGGTAATCATTCAAAATGTAGGCATGCTCTTGCATCCGATACAACAAATGATTTTCAGTCCGAATCAATGGGCTAATCTTTAGTTGCTGTGGTATTTCTCGAACAAGGGGAGGAGCCATTTCCTGCCTCGAAACATCTCGACTCCTTTCCTGCCTTTGATGAAGGCGAACCGCATTGACAGCCAATTCCACCTGACTGTAATCAAAGTCAGACAGCAAATCGGCCACCTTATAGATATAAGTGTTCTGAGCCGTAATCGACTTGGTATTTGCGATAATTGGAGCGATTCGGTCCACAAAATCAATCTGCATCTGCAGATTATCTGGATTCTCTGGCCTCAAGTGATGAATCAAAAACTCCACCTGACTCATACGAGATTTGTTCAGGATATCCTGCAGGGCCTGAGGTGAATTTTTTGAAAGAAACTCATCTGGGTCCATTCCATCAGGGAACCGTACAACCTCAACTTGAAACTGGCCCAATTCTTCCAAGGCCTTGGCAGTTGCAGCCTGACCAGCCTTATCGCCATCATAGGCTACCACAACCTTTTGACAAAACTTAGCCAAATGCTGGACTTGTTCTTTGGTCAAAGCTGTTCCCATAGAAGCTACTGCATTTTCTACACCTGCCCGATGGGCCGCAATAACATCCATATAGCCTTCCATCAGATAGACTTCTCGCTGCTTCTTAATCGAAGCTTTGGCCTGATCCAGATGATACAGTTCGTAACTTTTATTAAAGATCTCCGTTGACCGAGAATTCTTGTACTTGGCAATCTGTTTGTTTAGGCGGTCGGATTCTGTCCAAATCCTCCCCGAAAAAGCAACAATTTGCCCCTCTTCATCTGTCAAGGGAAAAATAATCCGCCCCTGAAAAGCATCATAGACCATATTGGTATCTGCAGTATTAAAGAGTCCAGATTGCAAAAGGTCGTTTTCCGAAAACTTTTTGGAAAGAGACTGGAAAAGAATATTGGGATCCGATGGCGACAAGCCAATCTGAAACTGCTTCAAATCCTGATCTGTCAATCCGCGTTCGTGAAGGTAATTCTTGGCATCTTCTCCCATCTTGGTGGTCATCAACAAGGCATGGTAGAATTTGCCTGCCTCGGCATGAATATCCAGCAAAACTTGATGCGGATGATGGGATTTTGGACCTTGCTGAACCGGCACAATATCCACTTGAAAACCGGCCTGCTGTCCCAACTCTCGAACTGCATCTAGGAAGCTAAGCCCTCGCTGCTCCTCTAAAAACGTGAAGACATCGCCAGATTTTCCACAGCCAAAACAATGATAAAACTGCTTGTCCTCTAATACGTTAAACGATGGTGTTTTTTCACCATGAAAAGGACAAAGCCCTAAATAATTACGCCCTGCCTTGGTAAGGGCAACGGATTCTCCAATCACATCGACAATATTCACTGCCTGTTTGATTTCATTGATGAGTTCTTTTGTAATCACGTTGGCTCCTCCTTCCAATGCAGGGTCTAAGCACAGTTTAACAGATTATATTATATCACACTCCTTGTCGTCATGTAAATTTTTGAAACAAAATTTTCAAACATATCTCTTGTAATTTTTTTGTAACATGTATATAATGGACAATGTAAAAAATTATGAAAGGACATATTTAGGATATGTTGAAAGATTTAAAAGCGTTTTTGTTCCAAGGTAATGTAATTGACCTTGCTGTTGCAGTAATTTTTGGTGCGGCTTTCAAAGCCATCATCGATTCATTTGTTGCTGACTTGATCACTCCATTGTTGCTTACACCAGCTTTGAAAGCTGCTGGCGCAGACAAAATTGCTGATTTGAGCTGGAATGGTGTTACTTACGGTAACTTCTTGAGCGCTGTTATCAACTTCTTGATCATCGGTACTGTTCTTTTCTTCATCGTTAAAGCTGCAGAAAAAGCAATGCCTAAGAAAGAAGCTGCTCCTGCAGGTCCTACTCAAGAAGAATTGCTTGCAGAAATCCGCGACTTGTTGAAAAAATAATCAATAAGACAGTAAAACAGGCTCTGTGCCTGTTTTTCTTTTACACTATGACAAAAAGAAGATGTGAGCTAACACTCACATCTTTTCTTATCCTTCATATCCATTTGGATTTTTAGACTGCCAGTTCCAGGTGTCGCGGCACATGTCTTCAATAGTTTTTTCGGTTTTCCAATTGAGTTCAGCTAACGCCTTGTCTGCGTTGGCATAGCAAGTTGCCACATCGCCAGGACGACGGTCAACAATCTTATACGGTACAGGCACACCATTAACTTTTTCAAAGGCTTGGACCAATTCCAGTACACTAGTTCCTTGACCAGATCCGAGGTTATAGGTATGCACACCTGAGGTTGTCGAAATTTTTTCCAAGGCCTTGATGTGGCCAAGTGCCAAGTCAATGACGTGAATGTAATCACGAACACCCGTTCCATCTACTGTGTCATAATCCGAACCAAAGACACTGAGTTCTGGACGCTTACCTACGGCTACCTGTGCCACAAATGGCATGAGGTTGTTTGGAATGCCTGCTGGATCTTCACCGATTAAGCCTGATTCATGGGCACCGATTGGGTTGAAATAACGGAGAAGGGCAACACTCCATTCCTTATCTGCTACTTCCACATCACGCAAGATTTGTTCCAACATGACTTTTGTATAGCCATAAGGATTGGTTGCACTAGTTGGCATGGTTTCCACCAAAGGAGATGGGTTGTTAAGACCGTAAACCGTTGCACTGGATGAGAAGACAATCTTTTTGACACCAAACTCTGCCATGACTTCTACTAAAGCTAGCGTGGACATGATGTTGTTTTCGTAGTACATGACCGGTTTGGCTACGGACTCACCAACAGCCTTATAGCCTGCAAAGTGAATTGCAGCCTCAATGTTTTCTTTTTCAAAAACCTCATGCAAAGCTTCCTTATCTGCCACGTCTAACTCATAGAAAGTTGGGCGTTTGCCTGTGATGGTTTCAATGCGATCCAAAACCAAGATGCTAGAATTGGATAGATTATCTACGATAACAACATCTTTCCCTAATTTCAACAATTCCACAACGGTATGGCTACCAATATAGCCTGCTCCGCCTGTTACTAAAATACTCATAGAAAACTCCTTTTCTGCCTTTCCGAACGTTATATAATATATTATATAGGAGCTTTGTTCAAAAGTAAACAAAAAAACAACCCTAGGGCTGTTTTCTGATTCAATTAGAATTTTTTACGCTTGCGAGCTGCTTCTGATTTACGTTTACGTTTTACAGATGGTTTTTCGTAGAATTCGCGTTTGCGTGTTTCTTGAAGAGTACCAGCTTTAGTAACCGCACGTTTGAAACGACGAAGAGCATCATCAAGTGATTCGTTCTTGCGTACTACTGTTTTTGACATTATTTTCACTCCCCTCAATTTCAAAGTCTTAATCATTTTACTGTAAAACAAATCGATTGTCAAGACTTTTATTGGCATTTCCTATCGAATGTCACATTTTTTTATGATAAAAAACCAAATACCGCAAAAAACTTCATAGAGGATGAAAAATAGGATGAAGCAATGAAGGAAAAATTCCTGGGGAAGTATATAAATGACCGGATCTTTCAAGGGGTCAAAGAGCCAAGTCGAATCACCTGGAAAAAGCAGATGATGGAAGAGAACAAAAAAGCTATCAAAACCAATCAGCAAGCCCACTAGTGCAATAAGTAAAGGAGCTAGTGCCATCCACATAAAAACAGTTCGATAGAGCTTGCCATATCCTTTTCGCACCACTTCTTTCCAAAAATAGAAAACTGCAGGCAAACTAACCAAGAAAATAACCTGTGCCAGATGAAAGAGACCTTTCACATCCGCAAAATGTTTCAGACCATCAGCTGAGGATGAAAAATTTGGCATGTCTAAAACACTTGCAAATGGATTGGTCAGATAGTTCATCAGGATATTGAAATTATAAGAAATATCTGCCGCCTTCATGTAGACAATCTTCTCCAAACCTAAGAAGGAAATTTCCAATGGATAAATTAACCAAGCAAGATAAATGGTTGCTAAAATGGCTGCCGACAAGGTAAAAAATACTGTTCCAACAAGCTGTAACTTAGTTCTCATCAAAACTCCATTCATCTAAACTATCAAGGACATGGGTTGGAGCCAGAGGTAAGTCTGCTACTTCTTCTGGCTTGGTAAATCCAGTCAGGACTAAAAGAGTTGGAAATCCATTGTCAATCCCTGCGCGAATATCCGTCAGGTAATTATCTCCCACCATAACCGTTTGGCTACGTTCTGTGCCTAAAATCTCCAGGGCTTTGTCCATGATAATGGCTTCAGGCTTACCGATGAAGGTCGGCTCTACTCGGGTTGCAGCTTTCAAAAGCGCAATAAGTGAGCCTGCTCCTGGCAAATGACCTCTTTCCGTCGGGATGTTCAAATCAGGGTTGGTACCGATAAAGGTCGCTCCCTTTTGAATAGCCAAGGTGGCAATGGTCAGTTTTTCATAGGTCAACTGAGTATCCAAACCGACAACAACATAGGCTGGATTTTCCGTATCTTCCACATAGCCTGCCTCAAAAATGGCAGACTTGAGCCCGTCTTCTCCAATGACATAGACTGTCTTTTCCTTGCCTAAATCATTCATATAATCTACTGTCGCCAGACTGGCTGTATAAATTGTTTCAAGCGGTGTCTCAATGTTAAAGTTTTCAGCCAACATAGCCTGCACCATCTCAGGACGGCGGGTGGTGTTGTTGGTCACGAATAAATAGGGAATCTGACGTTCTTGCAAGCGATGAATAAAACGTTCACCAGCAGGAATCCGCTTTTTCCCTTCATAAATCGTACCATCCAAATCAATCAAATAGCCTTGATAGGTCATACTTTCTCCTTAATCAAATCGTGTTTCCCAATGCTCAGATCGACTAGCTTCCAAGCAAAGTGCTAGTTGCTCAGCTGTATTTTTCCCAAGTGAGAGCGGTGGTAAGCCATCTAGACTGAAGAAGCCACTGGCAACTGTTTCCGAATTGGGCTGAAACTCCCCGCCAAGGAGACGACATAGAATGAAGACCTTGGTAACGCGGTGGGCTGACTTGGCAGGATTGTTCTTGTGCTTGTCCAAAATTGCCACCACACGCTGAGCCTCCACATCCAGCCCCGCTTCTTCCTTGACCTCCTTGACAACATTGTCCTTGACCGACTGGTCCACATCGCACCAACCACCTGGCAAGGACCAGAGCCCATCATTTTCCTGTACTAGCAGGATTTTATCCTCTTGGAAAATAGCTGCGCGGGTATCCAGCTTGGGTGTCTGATAGCCAGTTTCATTGCAAAACAAGTCTGTCACCACTTCCAAGGGCTGTCCAGATGGCTCTACCAACATTTCCGCCGCAATCTGTCTGATTTCCTCAAATCGTTCCATGTCATAAACATCTTTTCCATAGGCCAAGCCTGTCTGAGCCAAGGCTTGTAAACGTACGGCCCATTCCAACCACTTATCCTGCGACATGACTTTCCCTCCATTCTATGACAGCTTGCGCATGGATATGCCCATCTACCACAATCTCATGCTGACTAACACCAGCTTCTGCCACCATGCGTGAACTCACCAGGCTAGTCGCCTCTACTTCCTTAAGATACTTGAGTTGGATTTTTTTAGGGACATGGCAGAGCAGAAAATCATAGCCCAGTGCTTCATACATCCATTCCAGGTACTTGCCATTATTGACATGCCCATTCATATCCAAGTCAAAATAGCGAACAGGAAATTCTTGAACTGATGGATTTTCCAAGAGCTGATACTTGGGAGCCCGAGGCAATTTCTTGACCTGCTCAGACTGATAAGGAGCAATCAAATCTTCTGGCACAGGCGCCACCTTGCGAGTCTCAAAATCAATCAGGACAAAATAACAAAGAATGTCCAACAAAAGATTGCCCGCTTCATCGTAGATATAGAACATCCGATGACAGAAAAACTTGTTGTAGGCCACCGCTTCTGTTTTAATGACAATGGTTTCATTGTACTTGGGTAGGCGTTGAATAGTTAGTTCATAATCAGTCACCACCCAAATCAAGCCAAATTCCTGAAAAACATAGAGGTCACTGCGACCCAGTTCTTCCGACTGCCGACCTGACACACCAAGACAGTAGGAAATAAAGTCAGGCAGTTTGATTTCTTGTTTGACATCCACCATATCAAAGGGAATGGTGAACTCTTCTTGGTAGCTTAGTCCCATAATTCTAATCTTTCTAGTCTTAAAGTATAGTCTTTCAGTTTGCTTTTAGTACTAGGCAACGAGCTGCAGACAGTACTGGAGTACGGCAAAGCGAGTTAACGAAGTAATAAAACAAACTGAATGACTATATGAAACGCTCGGCAACTGTATCACCCAGGAAGAGACCCTTTTTGGTCATCCGAAGCCAACGGTCTTCTTCTTGCAAGAGACCTTCATTTTTCAAGTCTCTGACCACCTGACCGTAGCGGTCTTCAAAGGAGATACCAAACTTTTCCTCGAATCGCTTGATGGACACGCCAGTTTTTTTCCGTAAACCTAAAAACATCTCTTCTTCCATCTGCTCGGTCTGGCTGAGGAATTCTTCGTGTAAGCGGGAATGGCCTTTTTCGCGGATGGATTTGAGGTAGTGCTGAATGGGGCCGCGGTTGCGGTAGCGCATGCCGTCGATGTAGCCAGATGCTCCAGCTCCTAGACCATAGTACTCCGAGTTGTCCCAGTACATGAGGTTGTGGCGACTTTCAAAACCAGGCTTGGTGAAATTGGAAATTTCGTAGTGCTCGAAGCCGTTTTTCTCCAGCTCTTGAAGAATGTAGTCGAACATATCGGACTCCACATCTTCGTTGGGCAGATGCAGGTTGCCGCGGCGTTGGCGGTTCATGAAGACCGTGTGGTTCTCCAAAATCAAGCTATAGAGGCTCATGTGGGGAATGTCCAGCTCCAAGGCCTTGGCGACATTGTCCACCACCTGCTCCATGGTCTGACCAGGCAGGGCATAAATCAGGTCAATGGAAATGTTGTGGAAACCCGCTTCCTTGAGGGCTGCAATGGTTTCATAAATCTGGGCCCGGTTATGGCTGCGACCGATTTTTTTCAGCATACGGTCATCAAAGGTCTGAACGCCAAGCGACACTCGATTGCACTTGGATTTTTTCAGAACCGCAATCTTATCCGCCGTCAAGTCACCTGGATTGGCCTCAATGGTGAATTCTTCCAGCTGTGACAAGTCCAGCAAGTCCTCCAGATTGGTCAAAAGGTAGTCCAGCTGGTCTGCCGAGAGAGCCGATGGTGTTCCGCCTCCGATATAAAGCGTGCGGAGGGCTGGCAGGTCGTAAAACTTGACCTCTTCCATGAGGGCTGCCAAATACTCGTCAACAGGCTGGTTCTTAATAAAGACCTTAGAAAAATCACAGTAGTAACAAATCTGGGTGCAAAATGGAATGTGGATATAGGCTGATGTCGGTCGTTTTTTCATACCAACTATTATAGCACACTGTCACTAAAAATATTTTTTACAGCCTTTACCCCCCCTCAAATAATGATATAATAAAAAAAGGAGGTCCTCTATGAAAAAAGAAATTTTCTACGATTGTATCAACTTGATTCTATCATTTCTACTTTGCCGTTGGCTCTTTATGACTTTTCTTTTTTACCAGTTCTCGACCATTTTCATGACGGTTGATTTTTTACCTAGTCTTACAGCAATACTATTGATGACTGGGGTTTGCTTTACTCTCTTTCGACTGGTCTATCAATCAGGAATTTCCCGATGGACTCTTTGTTTTTTCTATGGATGCTATGGCTTTCTGCTGCTCTATCTTCTCTTTTTCAAAAGCATGGGCGTCAGAGGTATCAACTGGGATCTCCTTAGCACCTTTTCTCAAGACCTATTTCTCAATCCTGCTATATTGGTCTTTAACCTCTTACTCTTTTTACCACTTGGGTTGCTTTTTTCATTTTCTTGGAAAAAACTTTCTCTCTTTGTAGGGGCTATATTGCTAGTTGAAGCCTGTCAATTCTTCTTTTCACTGGGCTTCTTTGACCTTGGCGACATCTTACTTAACTCCTCTGGCTTTGCCCTTGGAAACTTCTTGGGACAATCCGCAATCGCCCACTCTTTCAAAAATAGAATACAGAAAAAATGACCCCGAAAGGTCATTTTTATATGCTACGCTTCCAAATGCCAGATGTCTTCGTTGTACTGTTGAATGGTACGGTCTGATGAGAAGAAGCCTGCTTTAGCAATGTTGACGATGACCTTATCCAACCAGCTGTCGCGGTCTTCATAGTCTGCCAACATTCTTTCCTTAGTTGCAATGTAGTCTTCCAAGTCTAGCAAGGTCATGAAGTGGTCATTGTGCTTAAGGTTGTCCTGCAAACGCCAGAGTCGTTCATCGATACCACCTGCATGACGAATAGTGTCAGAAGTGATGAAATCAATCAATGGACGGATAGCTTCGCGCTCGTAGAAGGCATACGGATGGTAGGTTCCATTTGCATAGTGGTCAATAACAGTCTGGCTATCTTGACCGAAAATGTAGATATTTTCATCACCAACTAATTCATGAATTTCCACATTGGCCCCATCATCAGTACCGATGGTCAAGGCACCGTTGAGCATGAATTTCATGTTACCTGTACCAGAAGCTTCTTTAGATGCAAGAGAAATCTGCTCTGAAATATCTGCCGCTGGAATGATGAAGCTGGCTTCCGTTACGTTGTAGTTTTCAATCATGACCAACTGCAAGTGTGGTGCTACTTCTGGATCATTTTTGATAACCTGTGACAAGACCAAAATCAAGTGGATAATATCTTGAGCCGTTGTGTAGGCTGGGGCTGCTTTTCCTCCAAAGAAGACTGTCAATGGACGAGTTGGGATGTTGCCTGCCTTGATATCCAAATACTTGTGGATGACATAGAGAACATTCATCTGTTGACGCTTGTACTCGTGCATACGCTTGATTTGCACGTCAAAGATAGACTCTGGATTGACCTCCACACCTTGCGTCTTAGCAATATGACGTTGCAATTTCCGCTTGTTGTGTTGCTTGGTTTCTTCCAACCAATTCTTCAATTCTTTGCTGTCTTTGTGGTCCAAGAGTTTTTCTAACTCGCTAGCATCATGGTGGTAGCCATGTCCAAGTAAGCCATCAAGGTAGCTAGCTAGGCTTGGGTTGGCATGCATGAGCCAACGGCGGAAGGTGATACCATTAGTCTTGTTGTTAAACTTCTCTGGGTAAAGCTCGTAGAAGGCTTTCAACTCAGATGTCTTCAAAATCTCAGTATGGAGGGCTGCCACACCGTTGATAGAATATCCATAGTGAATATCCATGTGGGCCATGTGGACACGACCATGCTCATCGATGATATTAACTGCTGGGTCATTTTTCACTTCTTTGGCACGACGGTCCAACTCTTCGATAAATGGTACTAAGTGAGGCACCACACGGTTCAAGAAGTCAAGCGGCCATTTTTCAAGGGCTTCAGACAAGATAGTGTGGTTGGTATAGGCAGTCATTTTCTTGACAATTTCGATTGCCTCATCAAAGGAAATGCCACGAAGTTCCAAGAGACGAATCAATTCTGGAATGACAAGGGATGGGTGAGTGTCGTTGATTTGAACCACCGCATAATCAGGCAAGTCATGAAGATTTGAACCTTTAGCAACCGCTTCATCAATCAAGAGTTGAGCTGCGTTAGATACCATGAAATACTGCTGGAAGATACGGAGAACTTTACCCTCGTCTGTCGAATCATCTGGATAAAGGAAGAGGGTCAAATTACGGAAAATATC
Organism: Streptococcus suis; assembly: GCF_016775005.1. GTDB lineage: Bacteria > Bacillota > Bacilli > Lactobacillales > Streptococcaceae > Streptococcus > Streptococcus suivaginalis. The sequence goes on from NZ_JAEUXI010000001.1 coordinate 209,147, forward strand.
TTCCTTGTCAAACTCAATGCCATCATAAATAATATTGTCATCAACTGAACCAAGGTCAAACAAACGCAAACGGTTCTTCCGCTCAGTCTTATAACCTGGCACATCGATATCGTACAACTTAGAAGTTAAGGTAAAGTTAGCAAATGGCACTTGGTAAGAAATTGGGGATTCTGTCAACCAAGAACGTGGTGTAATCCATTCATTTGGCACTGCAGATTGTTGGTGGTATTCGAACAACTGACGGAAAAGTCCGAAGTGGTAGTTCAATCCGACACCATCTCCGTTGAGACCAAGGCTAGCAATGGAATCAAGGAAGCAGGCGGCCAAACGACCCAAACCACCATTTCCTAGTGATGGCTCCATCTCCACATCTTCAATAGCAATCAAGTCTTTACCTGCTGCTGCAAGCTGGCTCTTCACCTCATCATAAACACCCAAGTTGATCAAGTTATTAGACAAGAGTTTACCAATCAAGAACTCAGCAGAAATATAGTAAACTTTCTTCTTTTGTTGATTAGTATATTTTGCTTCGCTCTGCTGTTTGGTAAATGCTAGAAGAGCATAATAGAGTTCATAGTCAGAACAATCCTCGATACGTTTGGCATACATAGCCTGAACAAAATGTTGTAAATTAATCACGGCGATCTCCCCTTGCAAATTCATTTGTGTAAACATTCAAAAATATTTCATAAACGCTTTTGTAAACGCTTTCTAATTTGATTATACACTAAAATATAAGAAAAAACAAGCCCAAATTAGTTTTTGTCGCATTTCTATCATTGAAAGTAGATTGAAATGATTTATTGTTCTGAATCCTAGCAAAAAACAGAGCTAAACAGCTCTGTTTTTCTATATCATTTACGAAAATCTTTGAATTTTACAACCACACGAAGTTGACGTTCCGGGTGTTCTGTTAAATCTATCATTTGAACTCTGGCTTCAAGGATCTCACCATGTCCATAGAATAACAATCGGCTAATTAGGCTATTTTTATGCTTGGGAATATAACCCAATTTTTTCCCTTGAAATAGAATCACAACTGCTTCTGAATCATAAGGGTTAGCTGGTTCCGCAAGCATTTCTAAAGAAGTACCAAGTTTTAATTCTTTCACTAATCGCTCCCTTATCGTTTTCAAGGAGCGAGCTCATACAGTCCACTGGACTGTATGACTAATAAGCAAATCCAGCTAAATGAAAATCTTCAATGTGACGTGTTGGTTCAAAATTTGCAAATGACATAGAATTCTCCTTACGAATAATCAATATCTATTCAGCAATCAAGGTTTCCAAACCAACCTTCATCATGTCCGTGAAGGTGTTTTGACGCTCTTCTGCTGTCGTATCTTCGTCTGGGTTGACCAAGCTATCAGAAATAGTCATGATTGCAAGTGTTTCAACACCGAATTTAGCACCCAAATAATAAAGGGCTGCAGCTTCCATCTCAACTGCCTTGACACCAATTTGACCAAGTTCCAAATTACGACTGAAAAGTTTAGGCGAGTAGAAACTGTCTGAAGACAAGACATTGCCGACATGCGTTGTCAAATTAAGGTCTTTAGCAATATGATATGCCTTGTCCAAAAGGTTGAAACTTGCAATTTGTGGCAAGTCATATTCTGGCCAATCAATATTGATCATACGAGAGTTGGTTGCAGCTGCTTGCGCCAAGACCAATTCACGAACATGAACATCAGCACTCAGTGAGCCTGCTGTTCCAACACGGATCAATTTTTTCACACCGTATTCATTGATCAATTCATGAGCATAGATAGAGATGGATGGCATTCCCATACCTGTTCCCATGACAGAGACACGATGCCCCTTGTAGGTACCTGTGTAGCCGAACATATTGCGAACTTCGTTGAAGCAAACGGTATCTTCAAGGAAGTTTTCAGCGATAAATTTAGCACGAAGCGGATCACCAGGAAGCAAAATCTTATCAGCAATTTCGCCTGGTTTTGCGGAAATATGGATACTCATTTTTTTCACAAAGGGCTACTAGCCCTTCCTTTCTTTTCTCTATTTATGTAACCCAGATTTCAAATTGACTTGGTTACATATAGGCTTGCTCCTTGAAACCAAGTGTCCCTCTTAAGAAGGCAAATGGCAAGGCATAGATTGATTTATTGTATTGTGAAACTGTGTCGTTGTAATACAGGCGTTGGTTGGTCACCAGAGCTTCAGCTTCTTTGATTTCTCGCATTAAATCACGCAGACTATCATCAGCCCTTCCTTTTGTATCCCGTTCGATCCGTTCCACCAACTTTGTAACTTTTTCAGAGTGTTGCGACAGATGGTCATGGAAATTGTTTGAACCCGAATTGGAAGTGAATTTCTTCTTGGTCTGATGATGATTGGCATCGTTTCCTTCTGCAGTCAAACGGTCTGACTGCTTCTCCTCTTCAATCAACTCGGAAAAGGTATTCTTCACAGACATTTTTAACTCGTGATCTACAATTTTATCCGTCACTTCTTGCAGTTGGTCCAACAACTTTGTAACATGTAGTTGTTTAATCTCTATTGCATTGTAAGAAGTGGTAATCTCCTCTTTTAAGTGAACAACCTTATTATATTGCAGTATAAATAAAATAATCAGATAGGAAATTACTGCACAAATAATCGAAGCACCATTGAAAGGCTCGTAGTTGGTGTTAGAACCACTCGTATCAATAGCTGCAAAGAAAACCAACCAGACTATTGTAAGTAGCGCAATAATGCCTATCCCTTTCAGAACACTGAACCAGGGTTTGTTGGTCATTGATCCCTCCTACAACTCAGCCAAGATAGCTTTGACCAAGCCTTTGAAGTTGCCCTTGATTTGCTCGGTTACTTCTACGACTTCTTCGTGGTTGAGTTCAGATTGGAAACCAGCCGCAAAGTTTGTGATGGCAGAAATACCCAAGACTTTCATACCTGAGTGAGCTGCAACGATAACTTCTGGTACTGTTGACATACCGACTGCATGGGCACCCATAGTCTTGAAGGCCAAGATTTCTGCAGGTGTTTCATAGGTAGGACCTGTCACGCCGAGGTAGACACCATTGTCCAACTTGATACCCAATTTTTCTGCAACGGCATGGGCTTTCTCACGGTATTCTTTGGTGTAGGCATTGGACATATCTGGGAAACGTGGACCAAATTCTTCCAAGTTTTCGCCAATCAATGGATTTTGACCAGTCATGTTGATGTGGTCTGTAATGGCCATGAGGGTACCTGGACCGTAGCCGATACCACCTGCGGCATTGGTCACAATCACGCCTTCACAGCCAAGAGCTTTCATAACGCGGACTGGGAAGGTCACTACTTCCATTGGATTGCCTTCGTAGAAGTGGAAACGACCTTGCAAAGCCAAGACCTTGCGGCCTGCCAAATCACCGTAAACCAACTTACCAGCATGACCTACAACTGTTGACTTACCCCAGTTTGGAATATCTGCATAATCGATTACGATAGCATTTTCTACTTCTTCCGCTAATTCGCCCAAACCTGAGCCCAAAATCAAACCAAATTCTGGCTTGACCAAACCTTTTTCTTCTAAGAAGTTTTTTGTTTCATTGATTTTTGCAAGTAAACTCATATTTTCTCCTTTTATAAATAATCCGACCAGTCATATTCTGGCATTTTTTCCTTGATGATGTCGAGCGGACGACAGAGAAAGGCTGTCTGTTCTCGCTCGATAATGGGACGGTTGAGAAGAGCAGGCTCTTCCACTAAACGCTCAAAGAGTTGTTCTTCTGACAAACCTGCTCGCTCTTCTTCTGTCAAACGAATGACTGCAGAGGGCTGGCTGCCCATTTTTTTCAAAAGAGCTGTCAATTCTACCTCTGTCAGTGGATTTTCTAGGTAATTAACCCACTTGATGTTCAGGTCCTGACTAGGTAGTAAGATTTTCAATTTCTTACATTTGCTGCAGTCGGGATTGTAATAGACCGTCAGTTGTTCCATTAGACCAGGACCCCTAAGAAGCTCTCGCCAATCATGGCTTTTTCGACACCGAAGTTTTCAGCAATAGTCGCTGAAATATCCGCAAAATGTCCGACTGGCAAAACGCCACTGCCGGTGAAGGATTTGCTGTAGGCCAAGAGTGGCACATACTCACGGGTATGGTCTGTACCTGCATAGGCAGGGTCATTTCCGTGGTCAGCTGTAATCAAGAGCAGGTCATCCTCACGCATAGCAGCGATAATTTCTGGGATACGAGCATCGAACTCCTGCAAGCAATCGCGGTAGCCTTCGATGTCACGACGGTGACCATATACAGCATCAAAGTCAACCAAGTTGGTAAATGAGAAACCTTTCTCAAAGTCAGCCAACTGCATGGTTTCAAGAAGGACATCTACACCGTGAATGTTTGACTTGGTGTGGCCCATGTCGTTGGTGATACCTGATGCGTTGAAAATATCGCTGATTTTGCCGACAGAATAAGTTGGCACGCCTGCATCCGCAAGCTTGTTGAGAACAGTTGCTTCAAACGGCGATACCGCATAGTCATGACGGTTGGCAGTCCGTGAGAAATTACCTGGCTCACCAACGTATGGACGGGCGATGATACGACCGAGAAGAGCTGGACGTTCAAGGGTAATGGAACGAGCGTACTCACAGATACGGTACAATTCATCCAGTGGAATAATGTCTTCATGGGCTGCAATCTGAAGCACAGGGTCTGCGGAAGTATAGACGATCAACTCCCCTGTTTCCATTTGGCGAGGACCAAAGTCATCAATAACAGCTGTACCAGAATACGGCTTGTTTGCCTCACGGATGATTTTACGGCCTGAGAACTCTTCGATTTTTGTCAAAATCTCTTCAGGGAAACCATCCCAGAATGTATCAAATGGCTCAGTAATATTGAGACCCATAATTTCCCAGTGTCCAGTCATGGTATCCTTGCCGAGCGATACTTCTTCCAACTTGGTCACGTAGCCAGTTGGATGACTTTCAGCAGGAACAGTCGCAAGGGCTGTATCACGAGGGATGTTTCCAAGACCGATTTTCGCCATGTTTGGCACAGCAAGACCTGCTTTTTCAGAGATGTGGCCGAGGGTATCAGACTCCGTGTCCGCAATCCCAGCGTTGAAAAACTTGTCTGCATCTGGTGCCGCACCGATTCCGACAGAATCCATGACCACCAGGTGAATACGTTTAAATTTAGACATAAGAACTCCTTTATAATGTTCGTCTTTTCATTATACCACAAAAAAGCTCCCCATTAAATAAAAATGAGAAGCGTTTTCAATTTATTTCTTTTCAAGTATTTCTGGTCCTTGTGGTGTGCCAACAATGACCTTAGAAATCAAGCCGATAAAGAGACCATGCTCGACTACTCCCACTGTTTTGTCCAGCTCGTCCGCCAAGGCCTCCGTATCCTCGATGCGGTGCAGATCAAGATCGATAATGAAATTCTTCATATCGGTCACGTGCTTCTGGCCGTCAGTCATCCGAAAACTTGGTCTGTAGCCTTTGGCCTCAAAGTGTCGGAAAAGGTTCTCCGCACCGTACTGCACGACTTCCACCGGCAACTTGAAGGCACCTAGGGTTTGCACCACCTTAGACTCATCGACGATCCAGATGCAGTCCTTGCTGTTGACCGCGACCACCTTCTCCATGAGAAGCGCCGCTCCGCCACCCTTGATACCATTAAAGGCTCCGTCCACCTCATCGGCTCCGTCCACCGTCAAGTCCACGTGATCGACCTCGTCGATGTTTTTTAGGGGAATCCCGAGGGACGCAGCATGCTCAGCCGTGGCATGAGAGGTCGTTACGCCTGTGATTTGTAAGCCCTCCTCTGCAACCCGGCGGCCAATCTCCTGCACGAAATAGTAAGCCGTCGAGCCAGTCCCTAGCCCAACAATCATGCCGTCAGCCACAAACTCCGCCGCCTTAATCCCAACCTGCTCTTTTAGGTTTGTCATCTTTATCTCCTTTGAAGTAAAACGATTACATATAGTATATCATGGAAAACTTTGAATGGACAAGAGGGAGTTAGAAATCTTGGAGGAAAATTGGATGTTGTTAATCGTCATTTGAACTTTGAAAGTTTATGTTTGAAACCATTCGAAACAGCACAGCTCTAAAACGGAAGGAAACCAATCATCTGTGTGATAGGGTTTTGAAACCATTCGAAACAGCACAGCTCTAAAACGATAAGACAACCATCACAATCACATATCATGTTTTGAAACCATTCGAAACAGCACAGCTCTAAAACAATGTACAGATGGTTGATAACCACGAATAGGTTTTGAAACCATTCGAAACAGCACAGCTCTAAAACGATGTTGGTGTTTGGTTTTGTGTAATGGTGGTTTTGAAACCATTCGAAACAGCACAGCTCTAAAACCCACCGCTAAAGCTAGCCGATAGACCAAAGTTTTGAAACCATTCGAAACAACACAGCTCTAAAACTTGAATGCTGACACCTTCACACCTACGGTAGTTTTGAAACCATTCGAAACAACACAGCTCTAAAACACGAAAACCGTTTACATTGTGCCAGAAAACGTTTTGAAACCATTCGAAACAACACAGCTCTAAAACCTAGGTGTCGAAGAAGCCCATTTTCTGAGAGTTTTGAAACCATTCGAAACAACACAGCTCTAAAACAGTGACTGTTGGAGTTTCGCCCCCTCACTCGTTTTGAAACCATTCGAAACAACACAGCTCTAAAACTTAACTGAACACACGGTAACATATATTTCTGTTTTGAAACCATTCGAAACAACACAGCTCTAAAACTCCTTGTAAGTCTCAAGGCTTGACAAGCGAGTTTTGAAACCATTCGAAACAACACAGCTCTAAAACTAGTGTAAAAGGATTTCCTTTCCTTTCTCAGTTTTGAAACCATTCGAAACAACACAGCTCTAAAACGACCAAATTGAATATTTGTGCTCGTTCCCGGTTTTGAAACCATTCGAAACAACACAGCTCTAAAACCACGGCTAGCAGTTAGATACTGGCTTGCTCGTTTTGAAACCATTCGAAACAACACAGCTCTAAAACTTGTTGTTTTCGTCGTTCCATTATTAGTTTGTTTTGAAACCATTCGAAACAACACAGCTCTAAAACGGGGCTTAATCCATGAAGTATTCTGGTAAAGTTTTGAAACCATTCGAAACAACACAGCTCTAAAACTCTATGCTGTGTGTCTTGTGGGTGTCTAACGTTTTGAAACCATTCGAAACAACACAGCTCTAAAACTCGCAGCAATCGAAGAGAGCGCGCAGGCCGGTTTTGAAACCATTCGAAACAACACAGCTCTAAAACTGTGGTTGGTGCTTTTTTTGTTGCATTGAAGTTTTGAAACCATTCGAAACAACACAGCTCTAAAACATTACTCCAATAGTTGTTAATACTAATTTAGTTTTGAAATCATTCGAAACAACACAGCTCTAAAACAACGTGACTAAGATTGGCGTCTACCACGTTGTTTTGAAACCATTCGAAACAACACAGCTCTAAAACTGGGGTAATGCGATTGACTATATGTCTAACGTTTTGAAACCATTCGAAACAACACAGCTCTAAAACCTTGGATATGACTATAAAGATGGATTATACGTTTTGAAACCATTCGAAACAACACAGCTCTAAAACGCTCTTATTATATCATAAGAGAGGAGAAAAGTTTTGAAACCATTCGAAACAACACAGCTCTAAAACCAAGGAGACGGTGAATATTGCGATCAGTCTGTTTTGAAACCATTCGAAACAACACAGCTCTAAAACGACGGTATCATCTCACTAGTGACGTCAGCCGTTTTGAAACCATTCGAAACAACACAGCTCTAAAACTTCGGAACTTTCAAATAGATTTTCAGCCCAGTTTTGAAACCATTCGAAACAACACAGCTCTAAAACATCAGCTACTGTTACACGTTTAAGCCGTGCGTTTTGAAACCATTCGAAACAACACAGCTCTAAAACCTTCTGTCTCTGCAGAAACATTACGAAGACGTTTTGAAACCATTCGAAACAACACAGCTCTAAAACAGACGTGCATCATCTACCGCTACGAATGTGGTTTTGAAACCATTCGAAACAACACAGCTCTAAAACGCGGGTCCAGGAGCACCATCTCTACCATTAGTTTTGAAACCATTCGAAACAACACAGCTCTAAAACAATGCTCGTGCGAGCAAAGACAAACTTGAAGTTTTGAAACCATTCGAAACAACACAGCTCTAAAACACAATAACATAAGGAAACGCATAAGCGTTAGTTTTGAAACCATTCGAAACAACACAGCTCTAAAACAAAGCTTCTGTGAAAGTAGCATTTGCTTCAGTTTTGAAACCATTCGAAACAACACAGCTCTAAAACTAACAGCATAAAAATTTCCATAGGCTTGTAGTTTTGAAACCATTCGAAACAACACAGCTCTAAAACTGTCACCCTTAACGTCCTTGACTTTCAAGCGTTTTGAAACCATTCGAAACAACACAGCTCTAAAACGGAGGGTATGTTAAGAATATAGAAGATGTTGTTTTGAAACCATTCGAAACAACACAGCTCTAAAACACGGAGACTGAACAGTCCTGGTATGACTATGTTTTGAAACCATTCGAAACAACACAGCTCTAAAACTGTATACATGGGTTAAATATGCCGATAACGGTTTTGAAACCATTCGAAACAACACAGCTCTAAAACCAGCAATCAATCCAACTGCCACAGCGATAGGTTTTGAAACCATTCGAAACAACACAGCTCTAAAACAAGGCCTCAAGTGCCCCAGTTAGACTGTCAGTTTTGAAACCATTCGAAACAACACAGCTCTAAAACAGTAAGACGCAGTGTTGTAACCTCTTGATGGTTTTGAAACCATTCGAAACAACACAGCTCTAAAACATCTTTTCCTTTATTGACAGTGATGATCAAGTTTTGAAACCATTCGAAACAACACAGCTCTAAAACGTAGAGCCGTTAGAATCAGAAGTCCTGAGAGTTTTGAAACCATTCGAAACAACACAGCTCTAAAACCATAAGTTGAGTCTTTGTTGAGATAGACAGGTTTTGAAACCATTCGAAACAACACAGCTCTAAAACGCTGAGAATGGCTTCGATTGTTTTTGGATAGTTTTGAAACCATTCGAAACAACACAGCTCTAAAACACAAGTTGAAACACATGAGAACCGTCTTATGTTTTGAAACCATTCGAAACAACACAGCTCTAAAACCACCGAGTACAATTTTCAACGGAATCATACGTTTTGAAACCATTCGAAACAACACAGCTCTAAAACGGTTTCAAACCAACTGCACACCTTATTATCGTTTTGAAACCATTCGAAACAACACAGCTCTAAAACTTAAACACGTCAACATCTTCATCTTTAACAGTTTTGAAACCATTCGAAACAACACAGCTCTAAAACGAAATTTCTTTCTCTAAAAAAGATTTTTTCGTTTTGAAACCATTCGAAACAACACAGCTCTAAAACTAGATGTAGATGTTTGATAACCTTGAGCCAGTTTTGAAACCATTCGAAACAACACAGCTCTAAAACCGAGATTATCGGATTTTTGATTTTCGCCTTGTTTTGAAACCATTCGAAACAACACAGCTCTAAAACTAGTGAATTTCAGTAAAGGTGTTATAATCTGTTTTGAAACCATTCGAAACAACACAGCTCTAAAACAACTGTTTCGTTACTGTATCAAATGTGATAGTTTTGAAACCATTCGAAACAACACAGCTCTAAAACTATCGTGGGAAGCGTATCAACGTGATGTGGGTTTTGAAACCATTCGAAACAACACAGCTCTAAAACGTTGCTCTGGCGGATAACAGGAAGTCGTCAGTTTTGAAACCATTCGAAACAACACAGCTCTAAAACACAATGAAACAAGCTGAAGAGACAATGATGGTTTTGAAACCATTCGAAACAACACAGCTCTAAAACATATGACAATCTATAACTTCGGTGATATGAGTTTTGAAACCATTCGAAACAACACAGCTCTAAAACTCTGCTTTTTCAGCGATTTTAAAAGGGTAGTTTTGAAACCATTCGAAACAACACAGCTCTAAAACACGTAATGCTAACAGTGATATGAAGAATATGTTTTGAAACCATTCGAAACAACACAGCTCTAAAACGGGCTAACCAGGTCAAGACCGAGGCTATCGGTTTTGAAACCATTCGAAACAACACAGCTCTAAAACGTGCGTTACTATCACGTTCATAATCTTTGAGTTTTGAAACCATTCGAAACAACACAGCTCTAAAACCTCGTAGACTATTTTTTGCCACAAAATTTCGTAATCGCACCATTCGTCTCAGCTAGACTTCAGTTTCGAATAGTTTCTAATATTTGTACTATATGTACTTATTTTACAATATTTTCCGATAGTAAGAAATAGTCTTTATCCAAAACATACTGAGGGAAATCTTTTCTTTTTCTCGGTTCTAGAAAAAGAACATCCATATTGGAAAGTTCAATATACTCCCTAGTTTTCTGAATTTCATCCACTGTCAAATAAGATAATACATTGATAAAGACAAGAAATCTCTTCTTATTCAAAAATTGATAAACTTGTAAAATCTCGAAAATTTTATCAAAAATCGTATCACTGATAGTTTCAATTTTGACCCCTAACGCCTTTATCAACTCCAAAACCGTAATCTCATCATACTCCAAATCAAGCTCATTCTCTAAACATTCATAAGAGATTAGTTCAGTAATAGAATTTGCTAATTTTTCAATAATTGATTTCACTTCTGGTTTTTCATTTAATTGATTTTCTAAATCAGCATGGATGAGCTTCAGTATTGGTGCAGCATTAATGTCATATCCTAAAATATCTGTCACCACCATCAGCTCGGAATCTTTAATGGACCTAAATTGTTCGTCGAAAATTTTTAATTCCGATCCATCTTTATATTGATATAAATTCCTAACCAGTCGAGAAAATACTGTCGTATCCTCTACAACAAAAATAGTTGCTTTCTCGACCGTCAGAGCTTCGTCTAGTAACGGAAAGTTCAATTTCATATCAAATCTCCTCTCCTAAAAAGACTATTCGAGAGTCCGTATTTCCTATACAGTCATCTCGCTGACCATGGAGATAAATCATACGAGCAAATTGTTTTTCTGTAACTGTCAGAAGTGTGATATTACCCTTCTTGGGATTATTTGCCTTTAGTCGCTCCAACATAGCATTACTGGCTGAATTGTTCAGGAGTAACTTGCTATAGACTGAAAATTGATGCATAATAAACCCTTCGTTGATTAAAAATTTACGGAATTTACGATATGCCTTTCTTTCATCAACTGTTTCTGTAGGCATATCAAACATCAATAGCATTCTCATATACCGGTAACTCATATCCTAAATTCAGGAACTCCTTTCCCTTTATTATTGAGCGCCTTAATCACTTTCTTCGTATAATCGCTAACAATATTGGTCAGGTACATTTCCTTATTGTTGTATTGAAACGTATCCGAGAAAATTGTAAACAATTCACGCTTAATTTTCACAAAACTATGATTTCGATTTTCGTAAACAATCTGATCTATGATAGGTCGAAAAGGTTCCATAATATCACTTGCAAGATTAAACTGATTGAATTGGTTAGCGTGTTTTAAACCAAATTGTGTCATACAACCAGAAAGAACAACCTCACGCGCAAACATACTAAGCAACAGGGTATAGCCATAATCTAGACTTGCGTTGATGTCATTATCAAGTTCTCGATTAAAATCGTTTCCAAATAAAGTATTAAAGTAAATCCTCGCAGAATGTCCTTCACGATTACTAGGGTCAAAGAGCTCCAAGCTATGGTACAAATTCATGACGGATTGAGATTTTTCAATGAATCCACACTTACTGAGATAGATACTTTGGTTTAGTATTTTCTGGGAAATGATATGTGTCCAAACTTCAGCTTTGATTGCTTCTTCCCAGTCAATTTGCCTCGAAAGCTGTAAACTGGAGTCATGCCGAGCATAATAAGGCATCAAGTGTGCTGTTGGTAGTCGCTTATCATCACAAAAAATAACCAGAATGTTTTCATCTACTAATCGCTTGATTAACATCGTAGACAGCACAATATCAGTTGTTTCCAGCAATAAGATGTCAACCTCGGACAGATGAATCATTTCTGTCCGAGTAGCATCTTTAAAAATCAAATGATTATTTTTATATGATAGTTTGGAGTGTGTATTTACAATAACAGTCCGCCAACCCATTAGTCTCCTCCTAATTTGCTCAAATCAATACGTGTTTCGTAAAGACCAGTCACAGACTGATGAATGAGGGTAGACTTGAGAAGTGAAGATGGGGTGTAATCTCTATAGCGTGGGATTTTAGTGCCTAAAAATTCAAAATCAACAGCACTACCTAGGGCAGTTAGATTCAACAAGTTGATGAATGAATTGCAAAGTTCCTCAAGGTTATCAGTATCTTTTCTAGCTGAATATGCTTCTACAATCCGTTTTCCATTAGCTTTAGCTCCAACAATTTTTTCATTGTATTCGAGGATGTATGTCAGTAATTCATCAAAAACATGACGATGAGTTTCCACATATTTCTTATGTCCAGGCTCCAGCGTTCGATTTACTCTCATTGCATGGTAAAGTAAAGTAACAAATTTATCTGGCAGATACATCTCATTGCCCTTATGAATTTCTCCACGTTTATTATTTGTTGACAAGATGCTTGCAAGCATTCGTCTGCTGCCGTTTTCCAGTTCAAAAAGGCTATATTTTGGTAATTTAATAATGGATTTAATATCTTTATATCCAAGATTCAATAAATATTGTTTTGGATTTTTCTCAAAATCCTTCCTAGCTAGAATGGAGATGCCTTGAAACTCTGTTACTTCCGCTTTACTTTTCTTTTTCCCCTTCTCAATAATTCCATTCACTAGAACGGCATAAGAATTTGAAATGCCTGCATAGCCACCGTAACGCTTTGTATCAAAACTTTGTTTGGCAGGAACCAGATTTTCAACACTTCCTTCTTTAGGCCTTGGTGAAAGATTTGCATTATAGAAGCCTTTAGGTTTCCCTCTATCTAGACCATGGTTTTGAACCTCTGTCTTTTTAACAACATTCACTTGCGGATAAGATAAGACTTTTCTGACCGTTTTAAAATCTGATTTCTTATTCCAAACAATCTCCCCAGTATCCTTGTTCACTTCAGTTATTGGACGAATCCTTACCGCACCTGTTTTTGAATGTACAACAATTCGTTTGAAAAAGTTCATGATATTAGAATAAAATAAGACTCTCACGGTTGCTGACTTACGAGATTTGTAACTATTATACGTTGGATACTCTCCATACACAAATTCTGGTGCTAGTTTAGGATATTTCTTCAGCAAAGCTGTTGCTACTACTGCATTCAGATAAGCATCATGAGCGTGATGGTAATTGTTGATTTCACGTACCTTGTACAGCTGATAGTCTTTTCTAAATTGAGATACTAAGCTTGATTTTAAGGTAATAATATTGACTTTCGGATGACGAATCCTATTTCCAGCTTCATCCAACTTCGTATTAAAACGCGTATCTAAAATCCTAGCTACATGTTTTGTAATTTGTCTAGTTTCAACTAACTGCCGTTGGATAAATCTTGCCTTATCCTCATTGGTCAATCCACCTCGCTCCGCCTTGGTCAGGTTATCAAATTTACGTTGGGAAATGAGCTTAGACTTTAATAACTGTCTCCAGAAATATTTCCTATCATGAACAATTTCAATACTTGGTACATCGTCAGATTTCCCTCTGTTTTTAGCAGATTTTGTCAAAACTTTATTATCTAGTGAGTCATCTTTGATGAAAGCTTGAGGAATAATATGGTCAATATCATATTCGCTAAGGCTATCTATATCTAATTCCTCATCTGTGTACATATCTTTACCATTCTGAAGATAGTAGAGAAATAATCTGTCACTTTGTAAATGAATATTGTTGACTTTAGATACTCCATAAGGTTTCTGTTCTTCTAATATTTTACTTCCAAAATCCTTCAAGGCTTTCTCTAATCGATTTATACGCTGTTGCGAGTTACGGCGACCTTGATTCGTAAACTGATTTTCACGCGCCATTTCAACAACGATATGCTCAGGATCATATCCCATAACCTCTATCAATTCATCCACAATTTTTAAACTTTGTAGGATTCCTTTTTTTATGGCTGGGCTTCCAGCAAGATTCTGTACCTCTGTATGATAGTCTTCTATTTTACCTACCCTTTGAGCTAATCTTATTTCATCTACGAATGATAGGGTATCGTCATGAATCAATTGCATAAAATTACGATTACTTGTGCCATCATCTATTAGATAGCCCAAAATTGTTTTTCCAGTTACCTTATCTCGTATGCCGTTAATTAACTTAGCAGACAACCGACCCCAACCAGTATAATGGCGACGTTCCATTTTTTTGCGTTGCTCTTCTGTCAATACATCCTTATACTTCTCCAGGCGTTTTCTAATCATTTCTCTATCTTCGAATAGAGTTAAGGTCAGCACAATATCTTCAAGAATTTCTTGATTTTCTTCTGCATCCATAAACGCTTTATCTTGTATAATTTTAAGTAAATCATGATAAGTTGGAAGACTAGCATTAAACTGATCTTCAAGGCCTTTTAATTCAACCCCCTCGTAGCCATTGGAGTTTTCCAAATAAGATTTGATATCTTTGGCTGTGACTTTTCGCTTCGTTTTAAAGAAAGTTTTAACGATATCCTTTTTTTGTCTACTATCAAGGAATTGATAATCACGCATTCCTTCTGCTATAAATTTAACTTTTGTCAACTCATTATATACTGCAAACTTTTCATATAGCAGACTATGCTTTGGAAGAACCTTTTGATCCGGCAAGTATTGATCATAGTTTGTCATACGAGTGATGAAGTTTTCGGCGGAAGTTTCCTTATCAACCATTTCATCAAAATTCCAAGGCCTAATCTTTTCGTCTGATTTACGATTTAACCAAGCAAATTCACTATTTCCTCGTGCCAGCGGACCAACATAATAAGGAATACGGAAAGTTAGTATTTTTTCAATCTTATCCTGATTCTCTGCTAGAAACGGATAAAACTTAGCCTGTCTTCTAATAATAGCTTGCATCTCTTGAAGATGAATTTGATGTGGGATAGAACCATTATCAAAGGTACGTTGTTTTCTAAGGAAATCTTCTCTATCGATTTTATCAATGAAATAATCGCTTCCTTCAATCTTCTCTATTGCTTTTTTTATGAACCTATAAAAATTCTCCTGCGTCGTTTTGCCTTCAATGTAACCTGCATAACCATCTTTTAGCTTATCATTGAAAACTTCTTTATAGGAATCGGACAAATTCTGACGAATGAAATCCTTCAGTAAGGCTAAGTCTTTTTGATGCTCCTCATACCTATCAACCATTGAACTCGAAAGTGGAGCTTTTGTTGTAGAGTCAGTTGTTGACAAAATCCCTGCCAGCAATATCCCATCGTACAAGGATTTTGTCGCGATAAACAAGTCAGCATAATCATCTCCGATTTTACCTAATAACTCCTCCAAATCTTCTTCGTACGTTTCTTTTGAAAATTGGATTTTTGCATCTTCAGCCAGCTCGAAATTTGTTTTAAAATTAGGCTGTAACCCTAGGGCAAGTGCAAGAAAATTACCAAACAGCCCATTTTTCTTTTCGTTTGGAAAATAATGAAGAACATTTTCTAAACGTCTAGACTTGCTGACTTTTTCAACTAAAACATCTGCAACATCTGGTATATTCTCTGACAAATAGCTACCCTCAACGGTTTTGTCGAACATCTCAACAAAGTCATTAAATAAATGTTGAACATCTTTATTTTCAGATTTTAAATCCCCTTCATACAGAAAATGCCCTCTATACTTTATAATGTGAGCCAAAGCAAGATAAATTAAACGAATATCAGCTTTTTGAGAAGAATCTGCTAATTGTTTTCTTAAATGATAAATAGTTGGAAACTGTTTGTGGTACTCTTTTTCTTCCTGCAAGGTCCCGAAAATAGGGTGCTTGCTTCCTTGTTTATCCTCAACAATAAGAAACGAATCGTCAAGACGTTGGAAAAAACTGTCATCAATCTTATTAATTTCTTCTGCAAATATTTCTTGCAAGTATAAAATACGATTTCTGCGGCGTGTGTAACGTCTACGAGCTGTTCGCTTTAGTCTGCGACTTTCTGCTGTATTGCCTTCATCAAATAGTAGGGTACCTAGTAAATTTTTTTTAATGTACCCCTTTTCGGTATTTCCAAATACCTTCATTTTTTTGGAAGGCACCTTATAATCATCTGTAACAACAGACCAACCAACAGAATTGGTACCAATATCAATCCCGATGGCATATTTTTTCTTCAACATAGTTTTGCTCCTTTGTTTTTATTACTAATTTAATAATGTTGTTACTAACTCTACTATACTTTTAAGAAATTTAAAAAACTCTGTAAACATAATTAATTTTTTCTTCTTCATTTTTAAATCTCCTTAAATACAAATTAAAAATATAAGTATAATTGAATTATACACAACACTTTAGATAGATGCAAGAAATTATATATTTTATAAAAAGGATTTTGTTATTGCTGATAATTTTGTTATAATCAAAAGTGATTTGTATTTAGTTTTAGTACTGTGTTGGTTTAGAGTGCAACGATTTTTTATAAAAACTCTTGCAAATATTTGTAAGATGCTATATAATAATTTTGTTGGAACCATTCGAAACAACACAGCGAGTTAAAATAAGGCTTTGTCCGTACTCAATTTTGCGCACCGATTCGGTGCTTTTTTATTTCTGTTTTTATTATATCAAATTTTAAACCGTTTTCAATACATATCTTTGTATCAGCATCTCTAAAATGTGCTTTTTTCTTCATTCCATGTTAAACTTATAAGTAAGATTTGAGAACCTATATTCACAGTTCAGTACTTCCATCTAAGGCTAGTTTATCAGCTATTCATCGTTATTTTTTTCAAAATACAGTCAGCTTTCTCTCAAAAAACTGCCTTGATTTACAACAAACTACCTCTTATCTAAAAAATACTTTACTTGTGAATTCAGATTCTAGTTAGAAAGCACATTATTATGATTACCAAAGAATTCGACACTATTACCGCCATTTCCACTCCTCTCGGTGAGGGGGCCATTGGGATTGTCCGCCTGTCTGGGACGGATGCTTTTGCCATTGCCAGCAAGGTTTTCAAGGGAAAGGACCTAGCAACAGTTCCTAGCCACAGCCTCAACTACGGCCACATTATTGACCCTGCGACGGGGCAAGTGCTTGATGAGGTCATGATTGGGGCCATGCGTTCACCAAAGACCTTCACGCGCGAAGATGTCATTGAGATTAATACCCACGGAGGCATCGCCGTTACCAACGAAATTCTCCAGCTCCTGATTCGCCAAGGGGCTCGAATGGCTGAGCCGGGTGAGTTTACCAAGCGTGCCTTTCTCAACGGCCGTGTGGATTTGACCCAGGCCGAGGCTGTCATGGATGTTATCCGTGCCAAGACCGACAAGGCCATGCACAATGCCGTCCGCCAGCTTGACGGCTCCCTCTCCCAGCTCATCAACGACACCCGCCAGGAGATTCTCAACACACTGGCACAGGTCGAGGTCAACATCGACTACCCTGAGTACGACGACGTCGAGGAGGCAACGACAGAGCTGGTCCGCGAGAAAACCCTCCAGTTCCAAGCCCTGTTGGAAAATCTCCTCCGTACTGCACGTCGTGGAAAAATCCTGCGTGAAGGCATCGCAACCGCCATTATCGGTCGTCCAAATGTAGGAAAATCCAGCCTGCTCAATAATCTTCTCCGCGAGGAAAAAGCCATCGTTACAGACATCGCAGGAACAACCCGCGACGTTATCGAAGAATACGTCAACATCAAAGGCGTCCCCCTCAAGCTGATTGATACCGCAGGTATCCGTGAAACAGAAGACATCGTTGAAAAGATCGGTGTGGAACGGTCTAAAAAAGCCCTTGAGGAGGCCGACCTGATCCTGCTAGTCCTCAACGCATCCGAGCCCCTGACCGAGCAAGACCGCAATCTCCTAGCCATTTCCGATATGGCCAACCGTATCGTCCTACTCAACAAGACCGACCTGGAAGAGCAGATTGAAACAGACCAACTGCCCGAGGATGTCATCCGCATTTCCGTCTTGAAAAACCAGAATATCGACCAGATTGAAGAAAAAATCAACCAGCTCTTCTTTGAAAATGCTGGTTTGGTAGAGCAAGATGCCACCTACCTCTCCAATTCCCGCCACATTTCCCTGATTGAGCAAGCCGTCCAAAGCCTACAATCTGTCAACGACGGACTGGAAATGGGCATGCCTGTCGACTTGTTACAGGTTGACCTGACACGCTGTTGGCAGATTTTGGGAGAGATAACAGGCGATGCTGCACCAGATGAACTCATTACCCAACTCTTTAGCCAATTTTGTCTTGGAAAATAATTCAGTAGCAGATTTTTCTGCTATTTTTTTTGGTGAAATTCTTGCTTTTTTTGTCCTATTGTATTATTATGTTAATAGAAAGAGGTGGTTTTATGAAAAAGTTAATTGCTCTGATTATCACACTGATTATCGCCTGCATTGGCATTCTCTTTTGGAATTTTACCAGTTACAAGCAAGAGCCATTGCCGATCCAGGCAGATGCTGATTTCTACATCGTCCATACCAACGCTATCTCTGCCTATCGCTTAAATGGAGACACTATCGAGACGCTGAAATCAACAAAGATGTGGATTTCGGACCAAATTGCTTGGCGGTCAGCACGGACGGTCGATCAGCGCTACCTCATCATGTCAGAAGATGGTGTCAAGTCCTTTGGTGAATCCCTGATTAAGCTCGATTTTCAGGATGCTACCATACAACGCCGGGCAACCCGTCATTTTTCTCATGTAACAGGGACAGATGGCAAGTATTTCTATACCAATGATTACGGTCAATTGACTAAGTTTGATACCGACCTCAAGGAAGTCAAGGCTCATGTTTTTAAGGAAGACCATTTTCCTGAGCAAAACATCAATGTATACAAAGATAAGATTTACATGACAGGCTCCATCCGAACTTCAAAGCCTGGGGAAGATTGGAACGCCAAAAATGTTCTCTTTATTTTTGACAAGGAAAATTTGGATCTACTTGATACTGTCGAGATTGATCAAGACCTATCAACTATCAATAGCCAGATTGTGGGCGACAAACTCTACCTTCCAATTGCAGCTTATCAAGAAGACCAGCAAAACTTTATTCGCTCCTATGATATAGCAGTCTTTCAACTGGATACGCTTGACATGCAAAAAATTACTTTAGATACCCATAGCCCTGAGGTTATCCATCCAATTGAAGATCAAGACCTGCTTTTTATTGAACATAGTAGCTATGAGCACGGTCAGTTGCTCGCAACTATCTACGACACCAAAACGGGACAAGAATCGCTGCATGATTTTTCACAGTTTGACCCTGATGGTAGTTACTGGATTTCTTCTGTCAAACAGGTCGATGCGGAACGCTTGGTCATCACAATTGGCGACCATCTTCTACTCTACAACTGGAAAACAAAAACAGTACTTAGTCAAGTAAGGACCGAATTTGAAGCCATTAGTGGCCTTTGGTGGGCAAACAACTAAGTTTGTTATAAGTAAAATTTCCACGTATTTCCTATCTGTGGTAAATGAAACACCTAGAAAGTTTAAACTTTCTAGGTGTTTTTGCTTGTGTTGCGATGCAAATCCTCCACCAGTAAACTACAAGGTGGCTGATCGTGATGAAGATTTCACAGAGATTTATTTGTCTATTTTCTGATCTTCCTGACTAGCTAGTCCATTTGAGATAGCTCGGCCAGTCAAAGTCGCTGTGATCAAATCACGGACATTGAGTCCCAGTCCTTCTGTTGTTTTATCCATAGTCGTCATCAAGTCGCCCACCATCTTAGAAGCATTGCCTTCGCCATACATGGTAATTTTATCGACATTTCCAAGTGGAGCAGCGATATTCTTGGCGATTTCTGGAAGAACATTGACTACCATTTCTGTCACCGCTGCATCATTAAACTTAGCCATGGCATCTGCTTTCTTGCTGAGACCTTCTGCTTCGGCTTCAAGTTTCAATCTGATGGCTTCGGCTTCAGCACGTCCTTTGGCCTCAATCCCTGCTGCTTCTTGCTCCGCAGCATACTTAGCAGCTTCGGCACGCGCCTTTTGAGCCTCTGCTTCTTTTTGCGTTTCGTAGAGTTCAGCTTCAGCTTTTCGTTGGCGTTCAATCAAATCCGCTTCTGCTGCTTGTTGTCGAGCATATTTTTCAGCTTCGGCTTGCTTGCGGATGGTTGCAGATAGTTCTTGCTCACGGACTTTTACTTCTTCAGCCTTGACTTCTGCTTCTTTTTGTTGCTTGACGATATTGGCTTCCGCTGTCGCCCGTTCGATCTCCTTACGCTGTGCTTGTTCTTCAATGCCATAGGCTGCATTGGCTTGGGCTAGTTGGACATCTGCCTGCCGTTTGAGATTGGCTTGTTCGATGGCCAGTTCATTTTGTTTTTTTGCGATTTCCAAATCAGCGGCGACACGCGCATCGTTGGCTGCCTTATCTTCTCGGGCACGAACTTCCGCCTGCTCACGCTCTGCTTTTGCACGGGCATTTGCAGCATCTTTTTGGATGGTCACAATGTTGTCAATCCCTAGGTTTTTAATCACATCATTGTCGTCTGTGAAGGATTGGACGGTAAAGGCAATGATTTCTAGCCCCATCTTGGCAAGATCGGGAGCAGCATTTGACTGGACCTTTTCTGCAAAGGCTTGGCGGTTGTTGACCATGTCTCGCAGTTCCATCTGGCCGATGATTTCACGCAGATTTCCTTCCAAAACATCTTGAATGGATGCAGAAATGTCCGCCGTTTTCCAGTTAAGGAAGTTTTGGGCCGCTGCATTGAGTAATTCTTCGGTCACACCGACCTTGACTTTAACTACTGCATCTGCTTTGACGTTGATAAAATCAAGAGTAGGCACAAAGTCTGTTGTCTGAACATCTGTTGAAAACTGTTCAATGGAGACATAGGACCGCTTTTCAATAAATGGAATCATGAAACCAGAACGTCCAATTAAGGTTCTTGGCTTCCGCAAGCCTGTGATGACAATGGCTTCATTGGGTTTTGCTGAAACGTATCCTAGGGCAAACAGGATGATAAATCCGATAATCACCAATAGGGGAACAAAAATGGTCATGAGGGTTGTTACGATTTCCATAATCTTTCCTTTCTATTCTTGTCTGGTAAATCATTGAGGGTAATAGGCTTCCTCTTCCATCGAGCTGAGTGGAGTGAGGAGGTTTGTTGGAAATTGGCTCTTAAACTCCTGAAAAGCTTGAAGGCTTTGGTTGTAGCTACGTGCTGCCGCCTCGAGAGTGGTCGCTGACTCTGTAATGTCATCCGCCAGTTCCATGGCCTTGACTTCCATGACGGTCGCCGCCTCTTGGTCAACTGCTTGCGCTAATGAAACAAGACTTTTAGAAAGATCTGCACTTGCCTGCCAATAAGAGGCGCTATACTTTGGTGCTGCATTTTCAAATACATCCTGGCACTCTGTCACTTCTTTGATAAGTTCTGGACGGACCTGCAAATTCTCGGCGGTTGCTAACAAGCTTGGAAGCAAGTGATACTGTCGCTCTATGGGAGCAATTAAATCCACTTGCGCAAGCTGAACTTGATTCTTTGCTTCTGAAACCTGTAAATAAGACCAGGTCAAAAAGCCTACTATTCCAAATAGAGTCAAGCCTGCTAGAAAAAATATATATACTTTCTTCATCTTGCTCCTCCCTTCTATCTTCCCATATCAGCTCGGCCATCACTAGCTGAATCACTCGTCCAACTTGGACTCTCTAGGGTTGTCTTATCTGACTGGTTGGGAGAGGAGGAAAAATGATCAAAGGGAATCCAAAGAAATTGGCCTGCATCTCCCTTTTTCCTAGCTGACTGATCCATGACAATAGCAAAGGTTAAAAAGGCTCCTAAAACAAGCAAGGGCAAATAAGTTGATAACTGCTGGTAGACACTTTTTTCTTCTACTTGGAGAGTCGTTTTCCCAAAAACTTGCTCTTCGATTGCGGCCAGCAACTGTAAGCTTACCTTGTCAAGCTCGCCTTCTTGAAACTTCTCTTGAACAGATGCCAAGATATTCGTTATTTCTTCTTCCGTCAAAAACGTTTGGAGCCGGTCGCTGATTTGTAGGTGAACTTGCTGGTCTTTCCTAGCCATGATCACCAGAACAGCCGATGATTGCTCTGCCTGTCCCTGCCAATCAGCTAGAAGCCTGCTAGCCTTAGAAGCAAGGTCGGCATCCACTTGGTCCGTCACATAGTACCAAACTCGAAGAGGCTGCCCTGCTTGCTCCCAGCCCTGGTTTTGCTGGTCAATGGTCTGCTTGGTCTCTTCGGAAAGATAGGACTGGGGATCCTTCACCATGCTCGCCACTGGCTTTTCCAAATCGGTATCTGCAACCACGGGGGGGCCTAACCAAATCAGCAAGGCAGAAAGCATAGAAAAACAAAACAAGAAGATTTTTTTCATCGTTGGAAACCTCCTTTCTCCTTTTTTATATCATTATACCATTTTTTCTGAGTTGTAAACTGGATTTATATGTCTTTTTTCATACAAAAAAACAGCTGTTAAATGACAACTGACTAAAACTTTCTCGCTTCTTAATTTTCAAGCCCATAATTCAAGGCCCCCGAACCTATTTTCGATCGTGTATTTCTAGGCGAAATGATTCAAGGTCCACTGGACCTGTTTTCGCTCGTGTATTTCTAGGCGAAATGATTCAAGGTCCCCCGGACCTGTTTTCGCTCGTGTATTTCTAGGCGAAATGATTCAAGGTCCCCCGGACCTGTTTTCGCTCGTGTATTTCTAGGCGAAAAGATAAAAAGGTCCCCCGGACCTTTTTATTTAATCAGTTCATAGATAGCTTCTGCGTAAATGGCAGCGGCGCGGTAGAGCTGCTCCACTTCGATAAATTCGTTGGCTTGGTGCATGGTGTTGACATCGCCTGGGAACATAGCTCCGTAGGCAACACCACGTTTGAGCAAGCGGCCGAATGTTCCGCCACCGATCACTTGTTCGTGACCTTTCAAGCCTGTGTGTTTTTCATAAACAGACAAGAGGGTTGCAACCATTGGGTCATCGATTGGGCAATAATGTGGGGTATGACCATGTTCAGACAAGCTGACAGCTTCCACGCCAAGTTTTTCCAAACCAGCCTTGATGGTTTCTGGGTTGGTATTTTTTGGATAACGGAAGTTGAGGGCAATGGTGTTGTCAGATGAAGTTTCTTCAAACTTAAAGACACCTGCGTTCATAGAAAGAGCTCCCATCTGCTCATCGTAGATGGCTACGCCGAGTTTCTTAGCGTCATGGTCTTCCAGAAGGACTTGTCCTGCTAAGTCAAGATAGGCTTTGGCTGCTCCGTCAAAGGCGAATTGGCTGAGGAATTTAGCCAAGTAAGTTGCTCCGTTGACACCTTCTTCTGGGGTTGAACCGTGGGCTGATTTTCCGATGACGGTGACTTGAACTTGACCGTTTTCAAGGTTTTCCGCGTCAGCTTGTAGGCCGTAAGTAGCTGTGAATTCTGCCAACTTGCTGTCCAGGTCTGCTAGGTCGCCAGAGATGATAGCTGTCGCAGACTCAGGCACCATGTTCTCACGCAAACCGCCTGCGAAGGAATGCAGTTTAGCAGCTCCGCTATTTTCCCCCGCAAAATGAAGATAAGCTGTGATATTGCCCTTTTCGCCGTTGATAATCGGGAACTCGGCATCTGGAGAAAATCCGAAATCTGGCAGGGGAAGGCCGACGTGCTCGAAGTAATAATCCATGTCTGCCCAGCCCGACTCTTCGTCGGTACCAACAATGAAGCGGACTTTTTTAGAGGTCGGAAGGCCCAACTCCTTGATGATTTTCAAGCCGTAGTAACAAGCCATGGTTGGCCCCTTGTCGTCAGAGGAACCGCGGGCAAAGAGCTTGCCGTCGATGATTTGCGGCTCGTATGGGTCGGTGTTCCAACCGCTTCCTGCCGGCACAACGTCCAAGTGACCGAAGATACCGAGGACTTCGTCGCCCTCGCCAAACTCAAAGTGACCTGCGTAGTTGTCAACGTTCTTGGTTGGATAACCATCACGCTGAGCGATTTCCAAGAACTTGTCCAAGGCACGCACTGGGCCAGGTCCAAATGGATGCTGGGTATCTGCCTGGCTGTCGTCACGCTCAGAATTGATGCGTAAAAGGTCAAAGAGGTCCGCTAGAAACTCATCTTTGCGTTTGTCAAACTCTGCTCTAAAATTTACTGTCATATGTTCTCCTTTTCAGTATCGTCATTTGGTTTATCTTTTATTACGTCGACGCAAGTAGAAACTTCGTTTCCCTATTTCCAACTTCAAATAATTTCATCATTATTTGAACTCGTTTTGCCGTACTTCAGTTATGCCTGCGGCTGTTGACACAAACTTCGTTTGTTTCATCTCCGACCTTCAAAGTTTCCCCGAACAGTTGTTGACACAAACTCTGTTTGTTTCATTTCCAACCTTCAACAGTCACTACTCTGACTGTTGAAGCTAGTAATAAAAGTAAACCAAAAGACTAGATTAAAGTAAGTCTATTTTATCACAAAATGAAAGAGATTTCAGAATTGAAACAATGAAAAAAAGTTGGTCTCCCAACTTCTTTCTATTTTTTCCAAGCAGAGCGTTCTGCTACAACTGTAAACAAAACATCGGTTGATGAGTTGAGGGCTGTTTCACAAGAGTCCTGAATCACTCCGACCACAAATCCGACTCCAACTACTTGCATGGCTAACTCATTTGGAATGCCAAAAAGACTACATGCTACTGGGATGAGGAGAAGCGAGCCACCTGCTACCCCAGATGCTCCTGCTGCTGATAGTGATGCAACAACGGATAAAAGAAGAGCTGAGCTGAAATCAACACTGATGCCAAGTGTATGAACAGCTGCCATTGTTAAAATATTGATTGTAATGGCAGCCCCAGCCATATTGACAGTCGCACCTAAGGGAATAGAAACGGAGTAGGTATCTGGATCAACTCCCAAACGTTTTGCCAACTGCATATTGACGGGAATATTGGCTGCTGAACTTCTTGTGAAAAAAGCAGTTACACCGCTAACACGGAGACATTCCAATACCAAAGGGTACGGATTTTTTCTCATGACCATAAATGCAATCAAGGGATTGACCACCAGAGCGACAAAAGCCATGCTGCCAACTAATACTAGTAATAAAACTCCGTAATTCTTAAGAGCTGCCAATCCATTATTTGCGACTGTGTCAAAAACCAAGCCTAAAATTCCGAATGGTGCAAGACCAATAATCCAACTGACCACTTTTGAGGTTACTTCCGCTGTTGATTGCAATAAATCCTTGGTGTGTTGACTCGCATTCCGAAAGGCAAGTCCGAATATCGCTGCCCAAGTCAAAACACCAATATAGTTGGCATTCACAAGCGCATTGATTGGATTGTCAACAATGTTCAATAGTAAGTCTTGAAATACTTCTGAAATCCCCTGGGGTGGTGAAATTTCTGTCGCAGTTGCCTCGGTAAGAACCAATTTTAATGGAAATAGGTAGCTAGCGATAACAGCAACACTCGCAGCTGCAAACGTGCCAATCAGATACAGGAAAAGGATAGTTCGAATATTGCTTTTTTGACCATCAGGTGCCTGAGACAGGGCGTGGGCAACCAGTGTCAATACCAAAAGTGGTGCAATAGCTTTCAAAGCTCCAACAAAGAGACTTCCTAAGAGAGAAATCATCGTAAACTGAGGCACACTCAATCCCAAGACTAATCCTAAAACGACCCCAATACTGATTTTCCGAATTAAACTCATCTTTTTCCAAATAGAAATTATATTTTTCAAGCAATTACCTCCAAACAAACATTTTTCCATATTAGCAGAAAAACGAACGTTGGTCAATAGAATAAAAAACGAGTATGGGCTAGAGTTTTTTCAACATACAGTCATTATTCCCTCAAAAAACTATTTCATATATTAAAGCATTTCACTTGTGAATACCGTTCTAAGATATAAAAACTACATGTGGTCAGTCCACATGCAGTTTACAAGGTATTCTTATTCAAACTCCAACTGGGCCTTGTCGGTAAAATAGGTCTGGTAGGCTGCGTAGGAGGCTATTACTGAAGCCAGACTGGTCGCAGACAGTAACATAAACATGACCATAATCTGATAGCGAATGGCATGGACTGGATCAACGCCTGCAAAAATCAGACCTGACATCATCCCAGGCAGGCTGACCAGACCGACTGTCTTGGCTGAATCAATGGTGGGCTGCATACCTGTTTTGATAGCCTCTCGTAAGATATCCTGTGAAGCCAATTTGACAGTTGCTCCCAGACTGAGTTTTTCCAAAACTTGTTGACGGTTGTCTGTGAAAGACTTGTACATAGCCCGATAGGACAGGCCGATGGCCGTCATGGCATTACTTGCCAACATCCCTGAAATGGGAATGACCTGCGAAGGAATAAACTGAATTGCCCCTGATAAAATCAGGATTGTCAGAGTCAGACCAGTCGAAGCAAGCAGGGCTAGAAAGGGATGAAGCAGGGATTTCTTACTATTGGGGTTGCGTTTGTTGGCTTGGACACTGGCATTGTAGAGAATAATCAAAACCATTGCCAAGCTGAGAAAAATATTGGAGGCTTGGAAGATAAACTTGAGAATGTAGCCGACAAAAATCAGCTGAAGGACAGTTCTGACAACTGCCATGAAAATATCCTTGGTCAAGCCAAGTTTTTCCTTTTGGCTGATGCTCATTGCTACCAAGACCAGCCCGAAAACAAGAGCTAGGGATAGGTTATCTACTGAAACATTCATACTTGGACCCGACCTCCTTCTATTCGCAAAATCTTTTGAGCTGCCTCAATCTCTGACTGGTCATGAGTGACTTCAATCAAGGTATTTCCTGCGGCTTGGTAGTCTGCCAAGAGCTTGTTGACAATGGCCTTGGTTTCAGCGTCCAATCCTGCAGAGATTTCGTCCAAGAGTAAGACTTTTGGCTCAAAGAGTAGATTGCGGATGAGGGCAACTCGCTGCTTTTCTCCTCCTGATAATTCTGTGATTTTCTTGCTTAAAAATTCTGGTGCTAGATTGACAGTTTCTAAAGCCTTGAGGGCTTTGGTCTGGTCAAATGCCAGCTGACGAATGGTAAATGGAAACTGGAGATTGTCTTTGACGGTCTGGCCAAAGAGAACTGGCTGTTGAAAACAATAGGAAACTTCCCTCCTGTAAGTCGGCATATCCAGCTCTGCTATGTCCCGCCCCCGAAAGAAAATAGTCCCACTGGTCGCAGATGTCAAGCCTGCCAATAGTTTGAGAATAGAGCTTTTGCCACTGCCCGAAGGTCCAACCAGGGTTAGTCGCTCGCCTGCTGCAATGGTGAAGCTGATGTTAGTTAAAATCGACTTATCTTTGTCCGATAAGCCGACCGATTGAAGTTGGAAAATGTTCATCTTAATGACCGTGCTCTTCTGCTTCTTCAGCAGCGATAGCGATGGCTTGGGTTTCATGAACTGTCCCGTGAGCGTGGTGGGCTGGTCCATAGATAGAGTAGATTTTAAGGTCTTCTTGGCCGATGTTGATGACATTGTGGTAGGCACCGTTTGGAATCAAAATGGCGTCTTCTGGTCCAACTTCCGTATCAAGCGTAATATTGTCAGCTGATTCGCCCATGATAACACGGCCGTGGCCTTGCTCAATGCGGAGGAACTGATCATTTTCATTGTGGACTTCTGCACCGATGTCGCCGCCGACTGGGATAGACATGAGGGTAACTTGCAAGAGTTCCCCAGTCCAGAGGGCTGTGCGGTAGTTAGTATTTTCAAGCGTTGCTGTTTCGATATTGGTTACAAATGGAGCTTTTCCGTAGTCTTTTGTTTTCATAATTATTTACCTCTAAATTATAATCATTCCAAACTTTCTTTAGAATAATTCTAATTATACTACTTTCGAAATACTTGTCAAGCTTTTTTAGAAACATTATAATTTTCAGACAATACTTAGAGACCTGATAAGAAAAAGCCACCTTTCGGTGGCACATGCATCATCTTTCCAACTCAAATAAGCATCAAAATCGTAATCCCAAGTACTGAGCACACTTGTAGACCAGCAAAGCTTCTTTGAAGTTTATTTACTTTCCATCATTTGAACAAACTAACGCTACTATCGAATAGCCTAGTTCTCTGTTCTATTTCATTTATCTATTCTAGGAATCTTAGTAGATATCGATATTAGTAATTCCATGTTTGTCAAATAGTTTTGACTTCATTTCCAAAGTTAATGGTGTAATGACAATCCTCGAATTTCCGTCGATATTTGTTGCCACACCAACAATTCGTCCATCAATGATAATTGGTGAACCAGATTGTCCTTTGATGCCTGTAATATTCGTTTGGAGGAGCCCATCTTGTCTAACTTCTGTTATGGTTCCATATTCGTACTCCCAGCGACCATATAGATTGATACTGTTACTTACGATTAAGAACTTTCTTCCAACCAAATCATAGGTATTACGATAGATCCCAAGACGAGCATTTGCAGTGTTAGCATTTTGTGTTTTTCGACTTGGAGTGGTTATTTTTACCAAAGCAACATCCCGACGAACATCCCATATTCCTCCATAACCTGGCATGGGGATAAATGGATTGGCTGAATTGGTACGTTTTATTTCTGATAATTCATAGTATGGAGAAGCGTCGCCCCATACGGCATTTCCAGACCAAGTGCGTGAGGTTACTTGACCGTTCGAATCATCTGCTACCACATGTGCAGCTGTTAATAAGGTATTTGGAGCAATTAAGATCGAAGAGCCTTTTTTAGTCTGACCAGAGCCAACACTAACCTCCAAATAATGTGATAGGTTGTAAGGATAGCTATTACGCAATGTTGAATCAGAAACATGCGTTGTCTGCGCCTCAACCTCTGTTGTGATAGGAGGAGCTACTGACAGACCCAGACTAAGAAGGACGACACCGAGCATACATTTTGTTTTCATTAGAAAACCTCCTTTTTTGTTTTATTATATCAATATTGATATAAGTGAACAATTATCTACATGTATTTTTGATGTGTTTTTTCTGTATGTTTATTCCTTTTATTTGGCACCTATTCAGTTAGTTTTTCCTACAAAACAAGCCACCTTTCGGTGGCTTGTTTCTCAAGTCAATTCATTAAAATCCCATACATCGTCCACCCAGCCTTCATAGAAATCAGGCTCGTGGCAGACCATGAGGATAGAGCCCTTGTAGGCTTGAAGGGCACGTTTGAGTTCATCCTTGGCATCCACATCCAAGTGGTTAGTCGGCTCGTCGAGAACCAAGACATTGTTTTCACGGTTCATAAGCAAACAGAAGCGAACTTTGGCCTGTTCTCCACCTGAAAGGACTTGGATTTGGCTTTCGATATGCTTGGAAGTCAGACCACAACGAGCCAAGGCAGCCCGTACTTCTGCCTGGTTAAGGGCTGGAAAGGCATCCCAAACAGCTTCCAGCGGGGTCTGACGATTGCCGCCAGCTACTTCTTGCTCGAAATAGCCTAGTTCCAGATACTCCCCACGCTCCACAGAACCACCTAGCGGTGGAATAATCCCCATCAAACTTTTAAGAAGAGTGGATTTCCCGATACCGTTGGCACCGACAATAGCAATC
Organism: Streptococcus suis; assembly: GCF_016775005.1. GTDB lineage: Bacteria > Bacillota > Bacilli > Lactobacillales > Streptococcaceae > Streptococcus > Streptococcus suivaginalis. Next base: position 238,839 of record NZ_JAEUXI010000001.1, read on the forward strand.
TTCTGGTTGCGTTCAAAGGTCAAATTGAGCGGTTTACGTGTCAATACACGGTCATAACCAATTTCCAAATCAGTCGTTTGGAAGATAAAGCGACTTGGAGTTCGAGCCATTTTGAAATCAAATGATGGCTTTGGTTTCTCTGCTTGGAGCTCAATAATCTCCATTTTATCCAGCTTCTTCTGACGAGACATGGCCATGTTTCGAGTTGCAACTCGGGCCTTGTTACGGTTAACGAAGTCCTGCAAATCTGCGATCTCCTTCTGCTGGCGCTCATAGGCAGCCTCCAACTGAGCCCGCTTCATAGCATGGACTTCTTGGAATTGATAGTAATCACCTGTGTAACGAGTCAAAAGCTGATTTTCCACATGGTAGACAATGTTAATCACATCATTCAAGAAAGGAATATCGTGCGAAATCAAGACAAAGGCATTTTCATAGTTCTGCAAGTAGCGTTTGAGCCAGTCGATATGCTCAGCATCCAAGTAGTTGGTCGGTTCATCCAGAAGCAAGATGTCAGGTTTTTCCAAGAGCAATTTTGCCAAAAGAACCTTAGTCCGTTGACCACCAGACAACTCTGTCACGTCCTTGTCCATGCCATAGTCCATGACACCAAGCGCACGCGCTACTTCGTCAATCTTGGCATCAAGCGTATAGAAATCACGGCTTTCCAGACGGTCTTGCAGTTCGCCAACTTCTTCCATGAGGGCATCCATATCGGCATCCTCTTCTGCCATAGACATATAAATATCATTGATACGAGCTTCTGTCTTGAAGAGTTCATCGAATGCTGTCCGCAAGACATCACGGACTGATAGACCTTTTTCTAGTTTAGCATGCTGGTCTAAATAACCTGCTGTTACATAACGTGACCATTCAACCTTGCCTTCATCTGGCTGCAACTGACCTGTCACGATAGACATGAAGGTCGATTTCCCTTCACCATTGGCACCGACAAGACCGATGTGCTCCCCTTTCAAGAGACGGAAGGAGACATTCTCAAAAATCGCACGGTCACCAAAACCATGACTCAAATTCTTTACTTCTAAAATACTCATAATTTCCTCACAACATCAAAGAACTGGAGTAACAAACCCCAGTTTTTACTTTTATTTTCGCAGTCTTGAGTGGAATTTCTTCGCCTATCAGCTGTGAAATTCCTACTCAACCTTGCGGGGGTTAGACAACGAAATCAAACTCTACGAGTTACTGATTTCTGTCTAACTCCCGATTTCCGCACGGACCACATCGGCAATGGTATCCACGTAGTAATCGACTTCAGCATCCGTTGGTGCTTCTGCCATGACACGCAAGAGGGGCTCAGTGCCACTTGGGCGAACCAAGATACGACCGTTGCCAGCCATTTCTGCTTCCATTTTTTCAATGATAGCTGCAATAGCAGGCACTTCCATTGCCTTGTCTTTCATGCTGTTTTCCACACGGATATTAACCAATTTTTGTGGGTAAATGGTCACTTCTGCTGCCAATTCTGACAACTTCTTACCAGTTTCTTTCATGATTTTGGTCAATTGCACAGCGGTCAACTGGCCGTCACCTGTGGTGTTATAGTCCATTAAAATCACGTGTCCTGATTGCTCACCACCGACATTGTAGCCACCTTTACGCATTTCTTCTACCACATAACGGTCACCAACTGCGGTCACAGCTTTTTCAATACCTTCACGATCCAATGCCTTATGGAAACCGAGGTTGGACATAACTGTAGTCACAATGGTATTTTTGGCCAAGAGCCCCTTATCTGCCAAGTTTTTCCCGACAATGTACATGATACGGTCACCATCAACTAGGTCACCATTTTCATCGACAGCAATCAAGCGATCACTGTCACCGTCAAAGGCAAGGCCAATTTGGCTGCCTGTCTCCTTGACCAGTTCTTGCAATTTTTCAGGATGGGTAGAGCCGACCCCTTCGTTAATATTCAAACCATCTGGCTTTTCCGCCATAACTGTCAATTCGGCACCGAGATCAACAAAGACTTGACGGGCACTGGTTGCTGCTGCACCATTGGCTGTATCAAGTGCAACTTTCATTCCTTCCAACTCCAGGCCTGTTGACACTAGAAATTGTTGGTATTTGCGCAAGCCCTCTGGATAATCCACCACATCACCCAAGCCTTGTGCTGATGGACGTGGAAGAGTATCTTCTTCTGCGTCCAAAAGAGCCTCAATTTCCGCTTCCAATGCATCATCCAACTTGAAGCCATCGCCCGCAAAGAACTTAATACCATTATCTTGAGCAGGGTTGTGGCTGGCTGAAATCATGACACCCGCGCTAGCTTTTTCCGTACGAACCAAATAAGCCACACCTGGGGTTGCCAAAACACCCAACTTATAAACGTGAATCCCTACTGAAAGAAGACCTGCAACCAAGGCAGCTTCCAACATCTGACCTGAAATTCGTGTATCGCGTCCTACGAAAACACGAGGTGTTTCTGTCTCATGTTGGCTCAATACATAACCACCAAACCGCCCCAGTTTAAAGGCTAATTCAGGTGTCAATTCTACGTTTGCTTCTCCACGGACTCCGTCCGTACCAAAATATTTACCCATTTTAATTCGATTCCTCTTTGATTATTTATTTGATTTTTGTAATGGTTGCTTGTACACCAGCTTCACTTTCTGAAAGCACCACCGGCAATACATTTCCTTGTTGGTCAACCGCTTGAATCGTTGCGGTTGCACTAAAATCACTGGACAGATTGGCTGCATCTGTCACAACTGCTTCAACATGATCAATCAAAGCCATGGTATCTTCATCCGTTGTCACCTTAACGGCTGATACACTGACTGAAACCTTGGATGCCATGTAGCCATCTGCAAGCTGATTGCTATAAATCACTCCTTGAACAGCAAAGGTCTTGCTCACTTTTTTACCGATTTTCAAGGTCATCTCAGATGGATTCAAGCTCGCACTCACGCCAGTTGGAAGATTGGAAACCTGCAAGGGAACCGAATGGGTCCCTGGCTCCAAATCAGTCAAATCTGCTGTCACCTGGAAGGTGCGGGTTGATTCATCTGACTCTCGCTGTAAAATCACACGGTTGGAGCCAATCAAGTCCACATTGACCGTCGAAGAAAAACCTGAGATGAAATAGGCTTCACTATCGTACTTGATTTCAATCGGGATATTGGTCAGGGTATGTGTATAGGTTTCTGACTCTGTACTTTGAACAGTTGAAACGGAATTTTTGTAGTTGGTCGTGGTCGCATTAAAAAACAAGACCAGGGCAATGACGGCCGATAGGACCAACTGTCCAATTTTTTTCACCTTATCCTGCATCTATTTTCCCCTCCACAATCGTTGCCACCAGCTGATGCTGGATTCTGTGCTGAGAATAAATTTTGAACGGAGGAAACTCTCCAGTTCTTCCTTAGACAGATCGTGCTGGAAAATGCCATTTTGGGCAATCGAGATACTACCTGTTTCTTCTGACACAATCAAAACAAGGGCATCCGATACTTCTGACAGGCCAATTGCAGCCCTGTGACGAGTCCCAAACTCTTTTGAAATCCCTGCACTTTCTGATAGGGGCAGGTAGGCACAGGCTACGGCTATCTTGTTTTCCCTGACAATGACGGCACCATCATGCAAGGGCGTATTGGGAATAAAGATATTGATCAATAATTCACTGGAAATATCTGCGTGTAGCCCAATTCCAGTCGATGCGTATTCTTGAATGGTCTGTGCTCCTTCGATAGCAATTAGGGCACCAATTTTCCGTGGTGCCATATAGGCAACGGATTTGAGCAGGGATTGAACCAAAACTTCTTCTGAACTGAGACTGGTCCCCATAAATAACTGAGTCGTCCGACCAAGTTTTTCTAAAATCGCTCGCAATTCCGGCGCAAAAATCACAACCGCTGCGATGACCCCATAAGTGATGACCTGGTTCATCAACCAGGAAATCGTTTGAAGACCGAGCAAACTCGCTACAATTTGGGCGAACAAGAAGAGAAAAACTCCTCGAATCAGTACCATAATCTTGGTACCTGCCAGCGACTTACTCAATTGGTAAATCAACAGGACAACCAAACTAATATCAACCAGATGAAGCATGGCAATCCAAGGACTAGCGATCAAACTGGACCAATAGTCGGCATCTAATAATTGACTGATATTCAGCTTTCTATCCTCATACTTTCTAATTCAATTCACATGTATCAGTCCTATTATATCATAAAGTCCCCGACAAATGTCTAATCCTACTTGTTTTCAATGGGATTTCTTACCCATGGCTTGCCCCCAAGTTCCATTCTAGAAAATCCCCAACCTTTGTGATAAAATAGACCCATGAAAATAAATACTTTATTAGGAATAGCAGCAGGAAAATCCAGTCAGTTTGTCCTAAACAAACTAGGACGTGGTACTACCCTGCCTGGGAAAATTGCCCTCAAATTCGATAAACATATTTTAGATAGTTTGGCTAAGGATTATGAAGTCGTTGTTGTGACAGGTACTAACGGTAAGACTTTGACCACCGCCCTGACAGTCGGTATCCTCCAAGAAGCCTTTGGCGAAATTACGACCAATACCAGCGGCGCCAATATGATTACGGGGATTACAGCCACCTTTTTATCCGCCAAGAAAAATAAAAATGGCAAGAAAATTGCCGTCTTGGAGATTGATGAAGCCAGCCTGGCCCGTGTGACCGACTTTATCAAGCCTAGCCTGATTGTCTTCACCAATATCTTCCGCGACCAAATGGACCGTTACGGCGAGATTTATACCACCTACCAGATGATTTTAGATGGGGCTGCCAAGGCACCTCAGGCGACCATTTTGGCTAACGGTGACAGCCCACTTTTCAACTCGACGAGCATTATCAATCCAGTTAAATACTACGGTTTTGCGACGGAAGAGCATGAGCCACGTCTGGCCCACTACAATACCGAAGGCGTTATCTGCCCGCATTGCCACCAGATTATCCAGTACAAGCTCAATACCTACGCTAACTTGGGCAGCTACATCTGTAACAACTGTGGCTTTAGCCGACCTGAGCTGGATTACAAGTTAACAGAGTTGAAGGAAATCACCAATACTTCTTCTACCTTTGCCATTGACGGTCAGGATTACAAAATCAACATCGGAGGACTTTACAATATCTACAATGCCCTAGCAGCTGTCAGCGTGGCAGAATTTTTCGGCGTATCTCCTGAGAAAATCAAGGCTGGTTTTGACAAGTCTAAGGCAGTCTTTGGTCGCCAAGAAACCTTTAAATTGGGCGACAAGGATTGTACCCTGGTCTTGATTAAAAATCCTGTTGGTGCAACCCAGGCCATTGAAATGATGAAACTGGCTCCTTACGATTTTAGCTTGTCCGTCCTTCTCAATGCCAACTACGCTGACGGAATTGATACCAGCTGGATTTGGGACGCCGACTTTGAACAAATCACTCAAATGGACATTCCACAAGTCTTTGCAGGCGGTGTTCGCTCGTCTGAAATTGCCCGTCGCCTCCGTGTGACTGGCTATCCAGAGGACCAGATTACTGAAACACCAAAACTAGAAGACATCATGACCTTGATTGAGCAGTCCAGCAGTCAGCATGCCTATATCCTCGCAACCTATACGGCTATGCTGGAATTCCGTGACTTGCTGGCTCAACGCCAAGCTGTTGGAAAGGAGATGAAATAATGGTCTATACGTCATTAAAAAGTCCTGAAAAAGACTATACTTATGATCTCCACATCGCCCACCTCTACGGTGATTTGATGAATACCTACGGTGACAACGGCAATATCCTCATGCTCAAGTATGTGGCTGAAAAACTCGGTGCCCGTGTCCAGGTGGACATCGTTTCATTGACAGATGAATTTGATAAAAATTTCTACGACATCGCCTTTTTCGGTGGTGGTCAGGACTATGAACAATCTATTCTTGCAAAAGATTTACCAACTAAAAAAGACAGCCTAGCAGACTTTATCGAAAACGACGGTGTCATGCTGGCTATCTGTGGTGGCTTCCAATTGCTCGGTCAATACTACATAGAAGCTGGCGGCCGCAAGATTGATGGACTGGGTATCATGGGCCACTATACCCTCAACCAGACCAATAACCGTTACATCGGTGACATCAAAATTCACAATGATGAATTCAATGAAACCTACTACGGTTTTGAAAACCACCAAGGCCGTACCTTCCTAGCTGACAACCAAAAACCGCTGGGCAAGGTCGTCTATGGCAATGGCAACAATAAGGAAGACGGTGGCGAAGGCCTGCACTACAAAAACACCTTCGGCAGCTACTTCCATGGACCAATCCTGTCCCGCAATGCCAACCTAGCCTACCGCTTGGTCACAACTGCCCTCCGTAAAAAATACGGACAAGACATCCAACTAGCCAGCTACGCTGACATCCTCAGCAAAGAAGTCGCTGAAGAATACGGCGATGTAAAAAGCAAGGCAGAATTTGATACTCAATGAAAATCAGAATCAGACTAGGCGACGCAGATGCAGATAGAACTGAAGTTCATCAAATCAAGTCAACAACGTCTGACTTTGATTTTCGAAGAGTATGAGAAATAAAGCAAAACCGCTTCTGAAATCAGAGGCGGTTTCATTTTTTATATAGTTCCTACCAAAAGCACTCCCTCAACCGTAATCTCGGTCAACTGGCTCAAGTCCAGCTTGGATTGGTCTACTTGGAAAAAGAGAGGCGTCATGTCTGCCAGGACTTGAGCATGGGCGACTGTAATCGGCAGAGTCCGACTGACCATCACCTGCTCCACCTGCCCCAGGTAAGACCTGAAATGATCCACGATATCCTGGTTATCATAGGCTTCCTTGCGGAGTTGGTCTTTGGCTAAATGGCGGAGCTCCTTGAGGTGATTGGGTCCTGGGACCAGCTTGAGAATAGCCCCACCAGCTTTCAGCACTCTGGCAAACTCCTGATAATTGGCTGGGGAAAAGATGTCCAAGATACCGTCGATAGTCTTGTCTTGAATAGGCAACTTGGTCAAGTCACCGACAAACCATTTGACCGACTTGGTGCTGTCTGTCCTTGCTGCCAAGAGAATGGAGTCCTTAGAAATATCAAAAGCAAGAATGTCCAAGTTCGTTTTCTCAGCTAATTTGCGGGAATAAAAGCCCTCCCCACAGCCGATGTCCAAGACCGACTGTAAGCCCAGCTCTGCTATTTTCCCCTCCAAAGCCTCATAGAGATGATTATAATAGCCCGCCTCTAAAAAGGCCTGGCGGTTTTCAAAGCTAGACTTGTGGTAGTTGGCGGACTGCTTGACCTGGGGTGCCAGATTGACGTAGCCCTGCTTGGCGATGTCAAAGGTGTGGCGGTTGGGACAGCGGAGACTGTTGAGGTCAAGACCAAGAGCCTGCCCACAATGTGGACAGGCGAACAATTGGTCGCTATTAAGGAAACGTGGGTGTTTGATCATGTTAGGTATTTTCTTTTCTAAAGCGGTGCAGGGCTAGTCCTGATAGGAGGGTGGCAATGGCTCCTGTAAAGACCAGCAAGTAGCCGACTGGGAGCAGGTAGAAATTTTCATGCAGGATGCCGTTGGCATCGACATACTCGACGGAATTGGCCTTGATGACAAAGCAGGCAAAGCCTAAAACCATGAGAAAGCTTCCGATAATGGTAATGGTCAGGTGCATCTGGGTACGGCGGCCTTCGCGACCGTCCTTGACAAGTTTTTCTGTCATGTTGTTCATGTCAGTTCCTCCTAAGATAAGTTGATCTAGGGAGATTGAAAAGACAGAGGACATGAGAATCAAGAGTTCCAAGTCGGGTAGGTTTTTGTCATTTTCCCAGTTGGAAACAGCCTGCCGTGTCACATTTAGCTTGAGTGCAAACTGCTCCTGGGTCAAGCCTTCCTTCTTCCGTAAGTCCTTGATTTGTTGTCCAAAGTTCATTTCGTTCTCCTTTCAGAACCTGACTTGCAGGCCCTGACTTTATCTTAGCTTGTCGGTCGATCTTTGCCAAGAAAGGCTGGCTTGCAATAGAACTTTTGACCGCAAGACAACTTTGCGATTGAGTTTTTTCATCGCAAGACCTGCTTGCAGGCTTGGTTTGATAGCGTTTCTGACAGACTGTCAACTCCCTGTCAACCTAGCCCATCTGCTCGGATAGGGCTTCCCATTCTTCCATGAGGCTTTCTTGTTGGGCTGTCAGTTGGTCGATTTCTTTTTGGTAATCGGTCAGCTGGCCGATGTCGTTTGTTTCTAGCATGGCTTGGTTGAGCTCGCTCAGGCGGTTTTCGATGCTATCGATTTCTACCTCGATTTGCTCGATGCGGCGGGCCAATTTGCGTTGCTCTTTTTGGTTTTCCTTTTGGGCTTGGTAGTCCATGGCTCCGGCTGATTGGCTGGAGCTTTCTAGCTGATCAGGCTGGGCTTCTGCTTCCAGCTCTGCCTTTTTCTCCAAATAATAATCATAGTCGCCCAAGTAGAGCGTGGAGCCCGTTTCCGAGATTTCTAGCACCTTTGTGGCTATGCGGTTGATGAAATAGCGGTCGTGACTGACAAAGAGCAGGGTGCCGTCAAAGTCGATGAGGGCGTTTTCCAGAACCTCCTTGCTGTCAATGTCCAGGTGGTTGGTCGGCTCGTCGAGGATGAGGAAGTTGTTGTTTTCCATGGACAGCTTAGCGAGGAGCAGGCGGGCTTTTTCCCCACCAGATAGCATGGAGACGGACTTTTTGACATCATCACCTGAGAAGAGGAAGGCTCCCAGGCGGTTGCGGATCTCCACTTCAGGTGTGGTCGGAAAGGCTGACCAGATCTCCTCCAAGACGGTATTGGAAGGCGTCAGGGCCGACTGGGTCTGGTCATAGTAGCCCACTTCCACATTGGCGCCTAGCTTGGCTTCCCCTTTGATAAATGGCAGAGCTCCGATGATGGATTTGAGCAGGGTTGTTTTTCCGATTCCATTCGGACCGACAATGGCAATGGCATCCAGCTTTCGTTGGTCAATGGAAATAGGCTGAGAAAGTATTTCTCCATCGTAGCCCACCGCAGCATCTTCCACTGTCAAGACGATATTGCCTGAAGTCTTGTCCGACCGGAAAGTCATGTTGGCAGACTTCTGACCAGTCGTTGGCTTGTCCAGTCGCTCCATCTTTTCCAATTGCTTGCGTCTAGCCTGAGCACGCTTAGTGGTCGAAGCACGGACAATATTTTTCTGGACAAAGTCTTCTAGTTTGGCAATTTCCTTCTGCTGCTTTTCATAGTTTTGCAATTCCGTTTGTAGCTTCTGTTCTTTGAGCTCGACAAACTGAGAATAATTGCCCACATAGCGATCCAAGGAATGCTTGGTCAAGTCCAGTGTCAGTGTCGCCACCTTGTCCAAGAAATAGCGGTCATGGCTGACGATAATCAAGGCTCCCTTGTAATGCACTAGATAGTTTTCCAGCCAGGCAATCGTGTCAATGTCCAGGTGGTTGGTCGGCTCGTCCAGGACCAAGAGTTCTGGGCTTTCAAGAAGCATTTTTGCCAGAGCAAGTCGAGTATTCTGACCGCCAGAAAGTTCGGAGATTTTCATGTCCCACATGGTCTGGTCAAACTTGAAACCGTTCAAAATAGCACGAATGTCCGCTTCATAGTTAAAACCACCTGCCATACGAAATTCTTCCGACAGACTATCGTAGGTCTTCATGAGCTGGTCGAGTTCACTACCAGACAAACTGCCCATTTGCTCTTCCATGGTCCGCAAACGTTTCTCCGTCGTCCGCAGGTCGTCAAAGACATGTAGCATTTCATCGTAAATGGTATTTTCCGACTCAAAACGGCTGTCCTGTGCCAGATAAGACAAGGACAAATCACGCTTGGTTGAAATGTCACCGCTGGTCGCAGCTTCTTCTCCGACAAGGATTTTGAGCAGAGTAGACTTGCCTGCTCCATTTTTTCCGACAAGGGCAATCCGATCTCGCTCATCCACTTGAATGTTGATATTGTTAAATAAAACCTCGCCCGCAAATGAGCGTTCAATCTTGTTTCCGCTTAGAATAATCATAGAATTATTGTACCATAAATTGTAAGGCTGGAGGAAGGAAATATGCCAAATCAAATCCGCTTGTAGCAAAGAAAAAATCTTATCCACCAAGTAGATAAGATTGTACAAAGCACCATTAAACCAAGCCCTGGAGCAATTCCTTGTTTTGCCAGAAGAGATAGAGACCCCCAAGAATAATGGCAAGGGTCAAAATAAATTTAATCAAGCCTTTTACAAAGTGAACAATCAACATCAGAATCATGGAGACAATCAACCAACCCCAGGCTGATGATGAAAGCAATTCTTGCATGGCACCAATACTAGCACCTGTAAGAGCCTTAAGAGGGGCTGGAATTTTATCCGCCCAAGAACTATCCAGTCCAATCTGTTCCATAATGGTATGGCTGGTGGTTTGCAACCAGGCAAAAATCCCTGCATTGTAGATGAAGAGAAGAGCTTGCTCTGGATACCGTTTAATGGTTGAAATAAGTGAACGCAACATGTCTTTTCCTTCTAATTTAATCCGTAAAGTGTTAATACTGCTTGGATATCCGTTTCCTGAATACCGTGATAGGATCCTGCAGATTCCATGACCGATTCTTGGCTATCATCGTGTGACAAGCCAATGGCGTGCCCCAACTCGTGCTCTGCCGTGTGGACAATCCGATCAAAATCATAGACATATTCTGGATTATAAAGGTAGTAGGCATTTAACTTTACCTTTACAGAATCCAAGTAATTGGTTAAAAGATTGGTCGTCGATTCTGCTTCTCCTGCTGCTCGACTAGTTGAATCGTTCATTTCTGTCGCAATAATATCCGCCTGACTGGCATCATCAACCAAGGTAAATGTAAAGGCACCTGTGGCATTCCAGTTGGCAATGGCTGTTTGATAAGCCTCCACAAAAGTCGGATCAGTCGTGTCGATATAGACCGTAGCTGCATTGGTTTCCCAACGGCTAGAAGCCGATTCATTGACCTGATCTGTCGCCAAATGAGTAATGGTATCTAAACCAGATGACAAATCAATTGCAACCTGACCTGTCACAACTTCCTTGGCTTGAACCACAATACTTTGAAGCACTTGAGGTGCTGCCTGGCCCTCTACATAAAACAAGAGTCCGATAAGGCATAGCCCCACTACAATAGTTAACCAAATAAACGACCAAATCGTGGTCCAAATAAATCGAACGATTCCTTTTATCAAAGGCATAAACAACTCCCCCATCTTGCGTATTAGGAGACAGTTTAGCAATCTTTTCTGAAACTTTTCTTAAATCAGGACAATCTTTCTTCCAATTCAAAATCAATTGGCAACCAGGCCAAGACCTTTTCAATCTGCTGGTTCCAGTAATACCATTCATGCTTGCCTGGCCCATGACTGGCTTCCAGGTCAAAGCCCGCCTCGGTCAAATCTGCGACTGCCAGTTGGTGACCTTCAAAAAGAAAATCTTCCTCACCACACCAGGCATAGAGCTTGGTTTTCTTATCAGACAATTTGGCAATATTTCGCAGGCTGTTTGGATTAGTCGCTCCATTAGACAACTCTCCGAAGACGCCCTGCCAATAAGCAGGACTACCCAGTTCAGCCGATGCAGGATTGTCAAAGTCAAAGTAGAGGGCGCCAGACAAGGAAGCAGCATAGGAAAAAAGATTGGTCGAAAGGGCAATTTTAAAGGCCCCATAACCTCCCATAGACAAGCCTGCGATAAAATTCTTCTCCCGCTTGCTGGACATATTGGGGAAGAATCGTTTGAGAACCTGCGGTAACTCCTCTGCAATGGCATCATAATAATTCATGCCATAGGTCGTATTGGTGTACCATCCCTTGTCCGTATTAACCATGACAACGATGAGATTGGTATAGCGTACCAATCGTTCTATGGTTGAGCGATTGAGCCAGGAATCTTGATTACCTCCCATCCCATGCAAAAGATAGAGAACAGGAATGTCAGTATCCTCTGGATTTTCGACACGGTTACGATCAGGATAGAGGACATTGACCTGGCGGCTCATGTCCAAAACTTCGGAATGGTATTCGATACGCATAATTGCCATCAGCAAACTCCTTTTCTTTTTAAGAAAGGCCAGGAAAACCCGGCCTCTGTACTATATTTATCAAAGAACTACCGCACTTCCATGATAACCGGAAGGATAGCTGGACGACGTTTGGTTTGGTCGAAGAGATATTTGGCCAGGTCATCACGGACCGCCGCCTTCAACTCAGCCCAATCAAAGTTGTCCTTGGTAAAATAATTTTCCACGGTAGTATTGACCAAATCAGCTGATTCACGCAAGATATCCTTGCTTTTCTTCACATAGACAAAGCCTCTGGTATTGACCTTAGCCTTGGAAATAATCTTCTTTTCACGACGGTTGACGGTCAAAGCCACGATGAAAATGCCGTCTTCTGATAAAATCTTCCGGTCGCGCAAGACGATATTACCCACATCACCGATTGCATTTCCATCGATCATGACATCGCCCGCTGGAACAGATCCGCTGTGGACAAAGTCACCTTCTTCAAAAGCCATGACATCCCCACGTTTGACGATGATGATATTCTCTGGGTACATACCAATCTCAAGCGCAGCTTTAGCATGAGCATCTAGCTGACGGTACTCCCCTTGGACAGGGAAGAGGTATTTGGGCTTGAGGATATTGAGCATGAGTTGCAGATCACGCGCATTCCCGTGTCCTGACACACGCAGGTTTTTTGTGATGGACTTGACGATACCACCCGCTTGATAGATCATATTTTCCACACGCGCTACCACAGCTTCCTTGGAGATACTTGGTGTCGTTACGATATAGACCAAATCGCCGTCCTTGATCTCAACATAGCGGTGACGTCCGATTGACATCTTGCGTAAACCATTGAGTGGCTCACCCATCCGCCCTGTCTCCAAAATAATCAGCTCATGGTCTTCATACCTGCCCATGTCCTTAGGTTTAACCAAAAGTTTTTCACTGACCAAGCGGAGCTTCTTGAGTTGAATAGCCGTACGGACGATATTTTCCACATCGTGACCAGTCAAGACTACGCGACGACCTGTCACTTCTGCTGCGTCAAAAATCTGTTGGATACGGATGATGTTGCTGGCTACTGCCGCAACGATGACGCGACCGTCCCAATCAGCAATCGTATTGAGAATCTCTTCGCCAACTTCATGACCGCTAGCAACCTGCACATTAGAATCCGCATTGGCAGAGTCTGACAGAAGCGCCAGCACTCCCTCACGACCAATTTCAGCCAAACGTCCAAAATCCGTCTGATAAAATGGATCAGCAGCCTGGTCAAACTTGAAATCACCAGTATAGACGATATTGCCTTCGTCCGTTTTAATCACGATTCCCAGACTTTCAGGAATGGAGTGAGTGGTCTTAAAGAAGGACACGACAGAATCTCCAAAATCGATTTCTGTGTCAGCGTTAATAATATGGAAATCTTTAAATTTCTTAGTCGCATTGTTGGTTTTAACCACTAATTTGGCCAATTCGATGGTTAAATGAGAACCGAAGACAGGCACTTTCACATTTTCCAGCAAATAAGGAAGTGCACCAATCGCATCCGCATGTCCATGGGACAAGAAGACACCAGCTACTCGGTCCTTGTTTTCCACTAGGTAGTCAAAGTTTGGGACAATGACATCCACACCCAACTGCTCATTTTCAGGGTACTTAGCACCTGCATCTAAGATAAAGATGCTATTTTTTACTTCAGCGATGTAGAGGTTTTTTCCGTTTTCCCTCACACCACCCAAAGCCATAATTTTTATATCACTCATGGTTTCTCCTATGATGTTTATTTTCTTACCAACGGTCCTTGGGAATCCCAAGTCGAATTACAGTCTGGCACAGGGGCCTATCTTCTATATTATACAACTTTTCATAAGAAAATACAAAAAACTCTGCAAAGAGAGTTTTCATTTTCATATTTTAGTAGCCATAACCTGAAACGGTCCATTTCCCAGACCCCTTCCGTGTCAGAATCCAGTGCCAACCCGTATGGGTCGCACCCGGTTCAAAACCTGTTTGTGTGGCATTTTCATCCACCCGAAAACTGGATGTCAAAATAATGACTTGATCTGCACCATACTGCTCCGCCCATGAATCAAACCAGTCCTCATCATCCCCTGCATAGCCTAAACTAATCAACTGGCAATAGTCAAACTGCCGGTCTACATAGTCAATGGTAGTTTCAATAGCCTGATCGATTTCCTTCTGGCTAAAGAGCTCCGAGGTCTCCATAGGCACCCGCTTGATTTCGACCGTCTCAGATTGACAGGCAAGCAATAGGGGTAAGGAGAGCAATAACAAACAACAATAGGTGAACATTCTTGATTTCATAGGCAAACTCCTGAAACCAGTATAACATAGCACATTTATCTTGACAAGAAAAATGAGGTTTCTCAACCTCATTCAAACAAGCGATAGTAATCCTCCAGCTGCATCTGGGCCTTTTGGTCCTTGGTCAAGTCCTTAATGATCTTGCCGTCCTTCATAACAATCAGGCGATTGCCATAGCGAAGGGCATCTTCCATCTGGTGTGTAACCATAAGAGCCGTCAACTCTTGCTGGGCAATCAGGTTATCCGTCAAGTCCATTAAAGACTGGCTGGTCTTGGGATCCAAGGCTGCCGTATGCTCGTCCAAGAGCAAGAGCTCGGGCTGCTTGAGTGTCGCCATTAACAAACTCAAGGCCTGGCGTTGTCCGCCCGACAGCAGACCAGCTGGTGTGGTCAGGTGCTTCTCCAGACCATTGCCAATCAAGGTTAGCGTTGCCTCAAAGTCTTCTAGGTGTTGGGGCAACTGGCGTGGGACCAAGCCTCGTGACTGACCACGGTATTTGGCGATGAGCAGGTTTTCTGCAACTGTCATCCGCGGAGCTGTACCCATTTTTGGATCTTGGAAGACACGGGCCAGATACTTAGCCCGCTTTTCTGCTGGCCACTTGGTCACATCCTCTCCCAGAATGGAAATACTGCCCTTGGTCAGAGAGAGGGTCCCTGCAATGACATTGAAAAGAGTTGATTTGCCAGCCCCATTTCCACCCAGAATGGTGATAAAATCATGCTGGTAAATGGTCAGACTGACATCATCTAGGATTACCCGCTCCTGATCCAGACCATTGTTGACCACGACTGTGGCATTTTTTAATTCTACGATTGCATTCATTTGGTCAGGTTGGCTCCTTTCAGTAGTTTGTTTTTCAACTCAGGGACCATGAGGCAGATAGCCAGGATAATCGCTGAGAAGATACGGAGGTAGCTGGTGTTGATACCCAGGGAAATCACTCCCAAAATCAAGAACTGGTAGAAAATCGCTCCTACGACAATCGCGATAAAACGCTCTGCCATTGTCAAATTATCAAACAAAACCTCTCCGATGATGAGGCTAGCCAAACCAACGACGATGACTCCGATTCCGCGAGAAACGTCAGCGTAGCCTTCCTGCTGGGCGATGAGGGCTCCCGCTAGGGCGATGATGCCGTTCGAAAGGACCAAACCCATGAGCTCCATGCGGCTGGTGTTGATGCCAAAGCTGCGTGCCATATCGGGATTGTCCCCTGTGGCGATGTAGGCCTGGCCCAAGCGAGTATAGAGGAAGAAAAGCATAGCCAGGATGACTAAGATAACCGCTCCCAAGCCCAAGATGAGCTGATTGAGGGTATCCGAGAAGGGCAGGAGGTCCTGAAGGGTCGTCGTATTGAGGAGGCCGAGATTGGCCCGTCCCATGATGAAGAGCATGACGGAGTGACAGGAGGACATGACCAAGATTCCCGCTAGAATGGTCGGGATTTTTCCCTTGGTGTAGAGAAGCCCCGTCACCAAGCCCGCTAGACAGCCCGCCAAGACAGCCGCCCCTGTAGCAAGGACAGGATGCACTCCTTGAGCCAGGAGGGTTACTGCCACCGCTCCTCCTAGAGGAAAGGAACCTTCTGTTGTCATGTCTGGAAAATTGAGGATACGGAAGGTCATAAAGATTCCAAGACTCAGGATTGCCCAGAGCAGAGCCTGAGAGATAGTGGATACAATCATACTAGATTCTCGTTTCTAAGATTACTCGATGACACGGCTGGCAGATTCCAAGATGTCTGCTGGAATGGTCAAGCCAAGTTCATCTGCGACAGTTTTGTTGACAACGACGCTGCCTTCATTGAAGATTTCCACTGGAGTGGTCGCTGGGTCTGCACCGTCGAGGATTTTCGCAGCCATTTTACCTGTTGCCACACCCAAGTCGTACTGGCTAAGGGTTACAGAGGCGATACCACCACCTTCTACCATATCTTCTACACTGGTGTAAACAGGTGTTTTTGTCTTGTTGGCAACGGATACGACGGTTGAGAAGGCTGAGGCGATAGTGTTATCAACTGGCGTGAAGAGAACATCTACCTTGCTAGTTGCGACTTCTACTGTTGAGGCGATTTCGTTTGAAGAAGGCACTGCATATTCAATGACAGTGTAGCCAGCTGCCTCTGCTGCTGTTTTGAATTCAGCAACTTGGGATTTGGAATTGTCCTCGTTTGAAGAGTAGAGAACACCGATTGTTTTGGCATCTGGTGTGATAGCCTTAATCAGCTCAATCTCGTCTGCTACTGGTGTTTGGTCTGATACACCGGTGATATTGCCACCAGGCTTGTTCAAGTCTGTCACCAAGTTAGCTCCAACTGGATCAGTCACCGCTCCCATGATGATGGGCAATTCTGTCGTCGCATTGGCCAATCCTTGTGCGGCTGGTGTCGCGATACCAATCAAGAGCTGATTGCCGTTATCGACCAACTTTTTACTCATGGTTTGCACTTGGGACTGGTCCCCTTCTGCGTTCATAAAATCAATGGTGAGGTTACTTGTGTCATCATAACCTGCTTCTTTCAGACCAGCCACAATCCCCTTATAAATCTCATCCAAGGAATCGTGGGTTACATACTGGAGAACACCGACCTTAACTGTCTGCGTTTGATCTGTACTGCTAGTTGTTTCTTCTTGCTTATTGAAGAAAAAGGCTCCAATGACCAAGACTACTAAGGCTGTAACAACACTTAATAATGTTTTATTTTTCATATTCTTTCCTACTTTCTTTTTCAAAAACTATTCTACCATTTGCAACTAACTATCTACTGCTACGCCATCGTTTCATCTTGATTACCTCGTTTAGATAATAGTCTTTCAGTTTACTTTTAGTACTAGGCAACGAGCTGCAGGCAGCTTGTACAGTCGAGTGACTGTACAAGGTTGGAAATAGCACTTGCGAAGCAGGTCACCCCTGCAGAGTACGGCAAAGCGAGTTCAAATAATGATGAAATTATTTGAAGTTGGAAATATGGAAACGAAGTTTCCTCATTCGTCGACGTAATAAAAGATAAACTGAATGACTAAAGGAAAAAGCCCCCGCATATTGAAAAACAATACGCGAGGGCGTCAATGACACGGTGCCACCTCACTTATGGGAATTGTCTAGAATCCTCCCATATCTCATCTCCTCTAACAAGGAGTTGCACTGTAAGGTGTGCGGACCGAACTATCATTGTTTTAAGTTCATTTGCGTGACTGTTTGGGCTGATTACTTCGTTAGCTCTCCTTGCTATACCGCTAGTATAAGCTGCGTCGACCTGCCTCGTACTCAGCCAAAACAGTCTACCCAAAGTATATTACACCAAACAATCGTTGTGCATCTAAGTCTAAAAACAGACAATACTGCACATCAGCCCATTTCATAAAACTCCGCCACCCATTCTCAGCACCATGGGCTCCCTGAAGACTTCTGCTTTACTACTTCTTCTGATTACAGACGATTATACGGCATCCCACATTCTTTGTCAAGTCTTTTGATGTAATTTTCTGAAAACTTTTTATGTCAGCAGGGACTACCAGTCTCATCAAAAACCTCAAAATATGATATACTAGACTGAGTTATAGCGATTAGAAAGAGGAAAACCATGTCTTTTGACGGATTTTTTTTACATCACATGACGGCTGAATTACAGGCCAATTTAGAAGGTGGGCGGATTCAGAAAATCAACCAGCCCTTTGAACAGGAAATTGTCCTCAACATCCGCAGCAACCGTCAGAGCCATAAGTTGCTCCTGTCCGCCCATTCGGTTTTCGGGCGGGTTCAGCTGACTCAGTCAGACTTTACCAATCCAAAGGTGCCCAATACCTTTACCATGATTCTGCGGAAATACTTACAGGGAGCCATTATCGAGGAGATTCGTCAGTTGGACAATGACCGCATCTTAGAATTTTCGGTGTCCAACAAGGACGAGATTGGCGACCATATCCAAGCCACCTTGATTGTGGAAATCATGGGCAAGCACAGCAATATCATCTTGGTAGATAAGTCTGAACAGAAAATTATCGAGGCTATCAAGCACGTCGGTTTCTCGCAAAATTCCTACCGAACCATCTTGCCAGGCTCCACCTACATTCGTCCACCGGAGACACATTCTATCAATCCTTATACGGTGTCTGATGAAAAATTGTTTGAAATCTTATCGACTCAGGAACTGAGTCCAAAAAATCTCCAACAGGCCTTTCAAGGTTTAGGACGGGATACAGCTACTGAATTGTCCAATCATTTGCAGTCAGACCGCCTGAAAAACTTCCGTGCCTTTTTTGAACAGGCAACCCAGCCTAGCCTGACAGACAAGTCCTATACTGCTCTGCCATTTGCCAATAGCCCTGAAAACCAGCCACACTTTGAGAGCCTGAGCAGTCTGCTGGACTTCTACTATCAGGACAAGGCGGAGCGGGATCGAGTGGCCCAGCAGGCCAATGAGCTGATCAAGCGGGTGGCCAGTGAGCTGGAGAAGAATCGCAAGAAGCTGGTCAAGCAGGAGCAGGAATTGGCGGATACGGAAACGGCGGAGTTGGTGCGGCAAAAGGGCGAGCTCTTGACCACCTATCTGCATCAGGTGCCCAATGACCAGCCGAGTGTACGATTAGACAACTACTATACGGGCGAAGAGCTGGAGATTGAGTTGGACGTGGCTTTGACTCCTAGCCAGAATGCCCAGCGTTACTTCAAGAAATACCAGAAACTCAAGGAAGCGGTCAAGCACCTGACCAACTTGATTGAGGAGACCAAGGCGACTATTGTCTATCTGGGGTCTGTTGACACCATGCTGGGACAGGCTAGTCTGGCAGAAATCGACGAAATCCGTGAGGAGCTGATTGAAACAGGCTACCTCAAACGTCGCCACCGTGAGAAAATCCATAAGCGTCAGAAACCTGAACGATACTTGGCAACGGACGGGAAGACCATTATTCTGGTTGGGAGAAATAACCTGCAAAACGATGAACTGGCCTTCAAAATGGCCAAGAAAGGCGAACTCTGGTTCCATGCTAAAGACATTCCTGGTAGCCACGTGGTCATCACAGATAACTTGGACCCAAGCGACGAGGTCAAGACAGACGCGGCGGAACTGGCTGCCTACTTCTCCAAGGCCAGACATTCTAATCTGGTCCAAGTCGATATGATTGAAGCCAAGAAACTCCATAAACCAACAGGTGCCAAGCCAGGTTTTGTGACCTACCGCGGTCAGAAGACCCTCCGTGTCACCCCAACAGAAGACAAAATAAAATCCATGAAAATCTAGTTCATGGATTTTTGTGTATAACCTACTCCGCCTTATCAATATCTTCTCTGACTTCCTTTGCATTGAACTTGGCGAAAAGATACTGGCGGTCTTGAACAGGAAAACGTTGGTCTAGTTGATCTACTGGTCCCACTTCCACCATTCCTTCTGAGATAACATAGTCCATGACATGCCCACCGAAGGTCAAATCATCCGAGATAAAATGCAAATGATAGCCCGCCACGCTGACCCCGTGAAAAATCTCTGGTGTCCAAATACCAACAATGGTACCTGAAATATTCTCAGCCGTATATTCAGGCTGGCGACTAGCTACTTCCGCAAAACGAACATCCGAAGCCGATTTTGGAATCATGCGGACATGCATCCGAGCGAAAGTCCCCTTGATTTTGATAGAGCGAAAAAGATTTTCCCCATCATAATAGGATTCAATTCGCTGGTGCAATTCCTCATGAGTCATTTCAAAGCGTTGTTTGAAAATGACTTCTGCTTCGTGAAAAATAACCGCTGCATAGGGGACCTTCATATCAGCAGGAACTTCAACCACTTCTGGTTTTTCCCCTGCTCCCTTGGCCTGATAGGCCTTTCCATCCAAGACAATCAGCTCGCCATCAATGGAATCCAGGGTTCCCAATCCCAAATCACCATGTTCCAACAATTCACCAACCGTTAAAGAACCGCCATACAGCCCCGCCATCAAGGCACCGAGTGTATTGTATTGAAATAATCGATTTACTTGCATAACCTACTCTTCATTCAAAAATTCTTGCATGGCTAAATCGTCTGGCACCAATTGGATATAACGACTAGCTTGCCCTTTTGCCTCATCCAAACGACCAAGTTGACGTAAAACCGCTACGTAATCAGCCAAAAATTCAGGATTCTCAGCCAATTCTCCAGCCAATTCATCGTAAAGCTCAATAGCTTCATCATCTCTTTCTAGAGCTTGATAGGCTTTGGCCGCATTCCATCGAGCTAGAACGTTATCTACCTCTTCATCAAATAAAGCCACAACCTCTTCAAATCGCTCCTGTTCAAGATACAGATTGGACAAGCGCAGAGCTAGTTCGTTACTATCATCTGCCACCTCTTTTGCCCGTAGAAGATAATCTTCTGCCCCCGCCTCATCATGCAATTCATAGGCATACTGAGAAGCCTGGAGCAAGAGATTGGCATCAAAGTCATTTTTAGCCAAGCCTTTTTGTGTCATAACCAAGGCTTCATCAATCTTATGCTCGGCATGAAGCGACTGAGCATAGGCATATTCATAGCCCTCAAAATCAGGATTGATAGTATCCAACTGTTTGAAGTAGAGATTGGCTTTTTGGTATTCTTCTCGTTCAAATAGCAGAGCTGCCAATTCAAAGACCGTCTGATCATCATATTCCAACTCAACAGCTTTTTCCAAAAATTCAATGGCCGCTTCAAATTTCCCTAAACTTGCATAGGCAATACCAATTCGCTGATAGGTAGAAACTCCCGTTAATTCGTAAATTTCACGATTATCCAGTTGGGCATAATAGGAAATAGCCTCATTAAAAAGCTCCAGTTCCATATCTAGTTCTGCCAGACCAAAGAGGATAATGGGTTCATCTGATAAGTGACTTGCTTCCAACAATTTTTCACGCGCCACATCCGACAAGCCTTCTGCCTGATACAGGTCCGCCTTGACCAACAAGGCTTCCACATAGACAGGACTGTCTTCCGAAATTTCCTCCAAATAAGCAAATGCTTCTTCGACCAAGCCGTCTTCAAAAGCAATCTGAGCCAGATTGAGGACTACCTCAGGATAGGTTTCCTTTAGTTGGTCATAAATTTGTGCAGCCTGAGGGAAAAAACCAATACTTTCCAGATAGGCAGCCAAGGACAAAAGCGTTTCGCTATCATCCTGCACCAAGGCGCGCTTAAAATACTTATCTGCCTTGGCTAAATCCTGCTGGTCCAAACAAGCCAACATTTTTTCACTATTGTTCATGAACTTCTTCTATTTCTCCTTCTTCTTCATAGAGACCACTATAAGCTTTATACCATTCAAAAATGGCCTTGACGACTACCTTGATCGAAGCGTAGATTGGAATTCCCAACAAAACACCCAAAACACCATACATCTGACCAGCCGTCAACAAGACAAACAAAATGGTAATCGGATGGATGCTCAAGGATGAACCGATAATCAGTGGCGTTACAAAACGTCCTTCGATGGTTTGTTCCACCATAAAGACAATCAAAACCTTGATCAACATAAACGGTCCAGCAATAATCCCTAAAATAACAGCTGGAATCATGGCCAAAAATGAACCAAGATAAGGAATTAAATTCAAAAAGCCAGCCACAATTCCAAGGGTAATCGGATAATTCAAACCGATGATGGAAAACATGACAGAGAACATGAAGGCAACAATCATCGCCACTGTCACCTGCCCTCTCACATAGTTTGCCAACTGGCTATTGACATCCGTCAAGACTTGTCCGATTGGCGACCGCCACTTGGTCGGTAAAAATTTGATGATATTGCCTTTCACCTGATTTCCATCCCGTAAGAGATAAAAGAGGATAAAGGGCATGATTAAGATAGAAACGATAATTTGCGAGGCAGTCGAAATCAGATTGCTGGCCCAATTGACAGCACTGGTTGACATATTCCGAGCAAAGGTCATGATTTGATCATTTAGTTTGTTCAACTGTTCCAAGGCTGTTGGACGGAATTGAGCAAACTGTTCATTCTCCAGTAGCTTGGTCGCAATCCCTTCGATTTCAGCAATGTAGCCAGGGAGATTGCGCATAAAGGACATGATCTGGGCCTGTGCGCTAGGAATGGCAACAGCCAGTCCCCACACCAGCAAGAGCGCAATCAGTACAAACAGGATACTGATTCCCACCGTACGCGAAAATTTATACTTTTCAAACAGGTCAACCAAGGGATTGAGCAAATAATACAACAGCCCAGTCAATAGCATAGGCAGGAGAATAATGGAGAGAAAATCTGCCAAAGGACTGAAGATAAAACTAACCTTGGTGAAAACAAAAAGGGAAGAGAGAATTAAAAGGGTCACTAGAAAAAAGCTGACCGCTTGATTATTGATAATCCATTTGTAAAGCCAGGTTTGACTAAATCGTGATTGCTTGTCTTCCATATTTACCTCACTTTCTTTGTTTCTATTGTACCATTTTCTCCAATTTTTTTGAAAATGGAAATACGACTTTCTAAGCATTCCTTAAGGAAAAATGTGCTATAATAAAGCCAGTTTAGAAAAAGGAGACCAACATGACAGTTTATTTTGGAACCTATACGAAACGAGACTCAAAGGGTATTTATGCAGCAGATTTCGATGAGGCGAGTGGTCAGCTCAGCAATCCTCGCCTAGTTGCCAACGAACCAAACCCTACTTATCTGGCCTTTGCTAAAGATGGAAGCCTTTATTCCGTTGGTGCAGAGCAAGGGTTAGGTGGGATTGCCGCTTTCACTGCAGATCTGACACCTCTCAATCACGTGGTTGAAGAAGGGGCACCGCTTTGCTATGTAGCTGTCGACGAAGAACGACAACTAGTTTATGGGGCCAACTACCATAAGGGGCAAGTTTTAGTCTATAAACGTTTGGAAGACGGCAGTCTGGAATTAACGGATTCAGCTGTCCATACAGGATCTGGACCACATGAAAATCAAGCTTCTCCTCACGTTCATTTTGCCGACCTAACCCCTGACAAATTCTTAGTAACCTGTGATTTAGGAACCGATCAAGTCATCACCTATGCTGTCTCTGACCAAGGAAAATTAGAAAAGAAAACAACCTATCAGACACAAGCTGGTGCTGGTCCCCGCCATATTGTCTTTCATCCCTACACCAAATTAGCCTATTTGATTTGTGAGCTAAATTCTACAATTGAAGTACTAATTTATGACGGACTTGGTTATTTTGAGCGGATGCAAACCATCTCAACACTCCCTTCAGACTACCAGGGTTTCAATGGCACAGCTGCTATCCGGATTACAAAAGATGGTCAGTATGTTTATGCCTCTAACCGCGGTCATGATTCCATTGCTGTGTACCGAACTTTGGGAGATGCCAGCTTGGAATTAGTCGAAATTGTGCCAACACATGGAAAAACTCCACGGGATTTCGCTCTGAGCCCAGATGAAAAATTTCTCCTAGTCGCCCACCAGGATTCCGATAATATCGTCATCTTTTCACGCGAAGAAGCAACCGGAAAACTCTGGGCCATCTCAAATGACGTCCAAGTCCCAGAAGCTGTTTGCGTGACATTTCCTCAAGACTAAATGCTTGTGAAATCGCTCTATTTATGGTTGAATAATGATATAGGAGGTGAAGAACATGAATCCAACAGATTTGTTAAATCAAGTAAAAGATTTGATTGCAAACAAAGACTTTGACGGCGCAAAACAATTTATCGAAGAAAACAAAGATCAATTCGGTGAATACCTTGAGCAAGCAAAAGGTCTCTTATCTGGTACAGAAGGCGTAAGCGGTCTTTTGGACAAGGTAAAAGGTTTGTTTTAATATAGGAAAACTAGGCTGAATTTCAGTCTAGTTTTCTATTTGCCCCAAAAGAGTTGGTAGCTCTTTCAATGAAGAAACTACCCAGTCGTTCTTCCATTTACCATTTTCTCTTGTGTACTTTCCAAAACCTGTCAGTATTCGTATAGTGTACATTCCCAAGGATTTTGCGGGTAGAATGTCATTATCATATCGGTCACCGACATAGACAGCCTTATCCGCTGAAATGCTTGACTCCTCTAAAGCAAGCTTGAATATTCTCAAATCTGGTTTGCACACACCAACCTCTTCTGAAAGAATTATCAGTTGAAAATAGGAACTAATTCCCCACTCTTTAAGCAGTTCTCTAACACTACCAGACTGATTGGCAACAATCCCCAATCGATAGTTTTGAGATAATTTCTCTAAAACATCTATTGTTTCAGGATACAAGCTCACCCCCTCATTTTTCCATAGAGGACGCGGCTCGGTCGGTGCAAAATATTGCCAGGTCGCACGAATTGGGTCCAGCGACTTATGAGCATACTCCACCATTTTCTTTTTATAAGAATCTGCTGAAACCTCTATATCAAGTGACTGTAACTTCTTCACACACTCGTCTATATAATAGCTATAGGCAGATTCTTCATCTAAAAGCGTCGAACCCAAATCAAAAAATACCCACTCTATCATCCCACTCTCCATCTCTTTTCAAAATTAGAATATTTAAATTGATTTGTCTTTTTAGAATATCATTTTACCTATATCAAGGCAAAGAAAACTCTCCAGGAAAACCTAGGGAGTTTTACTAATTTCTCGCTATTCTAGCTCGAGGATAAATTCGTACACTGTACTACGAAAAATAAGTCTGGAGCTTTCCAGACTTGTTCTTACTATCACCCTCGCTATGCTAGCTCGGGGATAAAACAGTCTCCCAGACATTGAAAAACAAGTCCAGAAATCACTGGACTTGTTCTTACTATGACCCTCGCTATGCTAGCTCGGGGATAAATTAGTACACCGGACATAGAAAAACAAGTCCGAAAATCTTCGAACTTGTTCTTACTATAGCCCTCGCTATACTAGCTCGGGGATAAAACAGTCTCCCAGACTGTTTTATTTTTTCAAGTTGTAGAATGAGTTCAAGCCTTTGTAGACTGCAACTTCACCCAATTGATCTTCGATACGAAGCAATTGGTTGTATTTAGCGATACGGTCTGTACGTGACAATGAACCTGTCTTGATTTGGCCAGCGTTAGTTGCAACTGCGATGTCAGCGATTGTTGAATCTTCAGTTTCACCTGAACGGTGTGATACAACTGCAGTGTAGCCAGCTTCTTTAGCCATTTCGATAGCTTCAAATGTTTCAGTAAGAGTACCGATTTGGTTAACTTTGATAAGGATTGAGTTAGCAGCACCTTCTTTGATACCACGTGCAAGGTAGTCAGTGTTTGTTACGAAGAAGTCGTCACCAACCAATTGAACGCGTTTGCCAAGACGCTCAGTAAGTGCTTTCCAACCATCCCAGTCGTTTTCATCCATACCGTCTTCGATAGTGATGATTGGGTATTTGTTAACCAATTCTTCAAGGTAGTCAATTTGCTCTGCAGATGTACGAACAGCAGCGCCTTCGCCTTCGAATTTAGTGTAGTCGTAAACTTTACGCTCTTTGTCGTAGAACTCAGATGACGCACAGTCGAAACCGATCATGATGCCGTTTTCGCCAGCTTCGTAACCAGCAGCTTCGATAGCTTCGATGATTGTTTCAACACCGTCTTCAGTTCCTTCGAACTTAGGAGCGAAACCACCTTCGTCACCAACAGCTGTTACCAAACCACGAGCTTTCAAGATTTTCTTCAAAGCGTGGAATACTTCAGCACCCCAACGAAGACCTTCTTTGAATGAAGGAGCGCCAACTGGCAAGATCATGAATTCTTGGAAAGCGATTGGAGCGTCTGAGTGAGAACCACCGTTGATGATGTTCATCATTGGAGTTGGCAATACTTTAGTGTTGAATCCGCCAAGGTAAGTGTAAAGTGGCACTTCAAGGTAGTCAGCAGCTGCACGCGCAACAGCGATAGAAACACCGAGGATTGCGTTTGCACCCAATTTACCTTTGTTAGGAGTACCGTCAAGAGCGATCATAGCGCGGTCGATAGCTTGTTGATCACGAACGTCATAACCGATGATAGCGTCAGCAATCACGTTATTTACGTTGTCAACAGCTTTTTGTGTACCAAGACCAAGGTAACGAGACTTGTCACCGTCGCGAAGTTCAACTGCTTCGTGCTCACCAGTAGAAGCTCCTGAAGGAACCATACCACGTCCGAAAGCACCTGATTCAGTATAAACTTCAACTTCAAGTGTAGGGTTACCGCGTGAGTCAAGGACTTCGCGAGCGTAAACATCAGTAATAATTGACATTATATTACTCTCCTTTGAGTTTAAAATTGTTACATAGCTATCATACCCTAAAAATACAGATTTTTCAAGAAAAAACAGGTTATTTTACAGAAACCAAGGATGTAAACGCTTGCCTTTTCAGCAGTCCCTTTTTATGCTATACTAAGGACATGACTGATATTCAAAAAACAATTTTACAAAAAGCAAGTGGCGAAACGCGCCTTGATCCAGACCAACAACGCATCTACATGGGCACCTTTAGAGAACGAGTCGTCCTCATCTTGACCTTTGACCAAGTGCAGGCACAAACTTTTCAAGATAAGCTACCAATCCTGTGCAGAGACCTAAGTGCCCGCTTCCAACCTCTTACCTTGAAGCTGTCTCCAAGCCTGTCAGACAGATTGCAAATTGCCATTATTAAGACAGCGCAATCTCTGGGACTAACCACTTCTATCATCGATGAAAAAGTGGGGCATTCTCCTTATGCCCTAGTCTTTCATACAGATCATGCAGTCGATCAAGAAGATATTAGCCTAGAAGCCGTCTTCCCAAATCTTGTCAAACAAGAAGAGAAAAAGGAAGAGCAAAAAACCTCTTTCTGGAAAAAATTATTTGGTTAGTCTTTATTATCAATAAAGTAGGACACATACTAAAACGAGAATAATACCGGTTAGACCAAGAATTCCTAGCAATCTGCCTCTTTCATTTTTTTCATTGAAAAAGAACATTACTCCATTTGCCTTTATTAGATTCATTTCTGTCCCTCTTTCATTTTTGAGCAGTTTCATAAGGGATACTAGCTTAAGAATACAAATAAAAATGAATACAATAATGGCCACATGTTTCACAAATTCCATTTTTGTTGACCTCCTAACTGAAGAATTCTTGCCACCTGTTCCGCTGTGCGGATCAGGTTTTTTTCTGCATTTTCGAGTGTGTTTTCCAAACTATCCACTTCAGAGATTATAGGAAATGCAGCGCAGATTTTTTCAAAAGGAAAATCGGGAAGGTCATCCTTTAAGCTACCACAAATGGCGATGATCGGAATCCCTATTGGTGTTCGTCTTGCCACCCCGACTGGCGTTTTTCCAGCCAAACTCTGGGCATCCATCCGTCCTTCGCCAACAATAACAAGATCAGCCTGAGCAACACGTTGATCAAAATCTAACTGATCCAAGACAAAATCAATACCTGTCTGGATATGGGCACCAGCAAACTGCACCAAACCTGCAGCCATCCCTCCTCCTGCTCCCGCTCCAGGCAGATCTAAAATAGCAGGATTGACCATTTTGTAAAAGGACTGCATGGCCTGATCGACCTGTTGAAACTGTGAAGCAGAAAGTCCTTTCTGCCCTGCAAATGTATAGGTTGCACCTGCAGGACCACAGAGGGGATTGGTCACATCTGTAATGAGATCAATTCGAAGGCTTGAAGGGTCAATCTGCAAATTAGCTAGTGAGATACGAGCGATCTTGCTGAGACTGGCGCCAATTGCAGGCAATTCCTGATCGTCAGCATCAAAAAATTGGACACCTAACCCTGCTGCCATGCCAATCCCGCCATCATGACTGGCCGATCCTCCAATGCCAATATAGATCTGTCGAGCTCCTGCTTGGACTAGATGGACCAAAAGTTCTCCAATACCTTTTGTCGATATTTCAAGAGGATTGCGTTTGGACAGTGGGATAGAAGCTAAACCCACAATAGCAGCCATTTCAAAGACAGCCATTCCCTCTCCCATAGCATAGGAAACCTCTACCTTATCCCCAAAGGGGCCTGTCACGACCGTTTGCTTCACTTTCAAAGAAAGAGCATGGGCGAGACTTGCAACAGTTCCTTCTCCCCCATCACCTAAAGGTAGCAAATCAAAAACTGCTTTTGGATAAACCTTTGAAAATCCCTTACAAATCGCTTCAGCAACTTCTAGGGAAGAAAGGGATTCTTTAAATGAGTCTGGTGCAATCAAGATACGCATGTTCAAACCTCCTTTTTAGATATAGTATAACAGTCCATTTTCCTCCTTTCAAGTTACTCCTGACTCCAGGCCTCTTTCTATGCTATACTATTGATAGGAGGTGCCTATGTATCACACAATTTTATTTGACCTAGATGGAACCTTGACCGATTCTGGACTGGGTATCATCAACTCAGTCACATATGCGCTTGAAAGTATGAACATTGATGAGCCAGACCCAGAGAATTTAAAACGATTCATTGGTCCACCCCTCTATGAGTCGTTTTCCCGCTTCTATCAACTCAATCCAGCAGATACTCAAGCTGCTGTCAATGCTTTTCGAGTCTACTTTAAAGAAAAGGGGATCTTTGAAAACCAACTCTACGATGGTATTCTTCCTCTCTTAGAAAACCTTAAGCAAGCAGGGAAGAGGTTAGCGATTGCTACCTCAAAACCAGAAATCTTTGCTAAGCAAATCCT
The DNA here is from genome assembly GCF_016775005.1 of Streptococcus suis. Classification (GTDB taxonomy): domain Bacteria; phylum Bacillota; class Bacilli; order Lactobacillales; family Streptococcaceae; genus Streptococcus; species Streptococcus suivaginalis. The sequence goes on from NZ_JAEUXI010000001.1 coordinate 267,722, forward strand.
TCAACATTTTGGAATCGCACATTATTTTGATGTGATAGCAGGTGCCAGTCTGGATAGTAGCCGCATTCATAAGGCAGCTATCATCACCTATGCTTTAGACCAATTGGGGCACGGTAGCCAATCAACCATCATGGTCGGTGATCGTGAACATGACATCTTCGGTGCCAAGGCTAACCATCTCGCTTCCATCGGTGTCCTCTACGGATATGGTAACCGTAAAGAATTTGAAGAGGCTGGAGCAGATTTCATTGTCCAAACAGTAGAAGATTTACAGAATCTCTTGCTAGAATCCTAACAAAAAAAGCCAGCAGATTGCTGACTTCCGTATTATTTACCATCCAAAATCTCTATCAGTTTGTAGAGATTTTTTTCATTGATTTGGTAAGGTGTCTGTTCCTGTACAATCGGTTTGGCACAAAAAGCAACGCCAATTCCTGCTCGCTGAATCATTGGAAGGTCATTGGCACCATCTCCCATAGCAATCGTCTGAGACAGTTCCAAACCATTTTCAACTGCCCAAGCTTCTAAACAGGCTTTCTTGGTTTCTTTTGTGACAATTTCCCCCAAAACCTGTCCTGTCAAAAGACCATCTACAACTTCCAAACGATTGGCACGAACGTAGTCTAACTCCAACTGGGCAGCCAAGCGATCAACTGTCTCATGAAAACCACCCGAAACAACGGCAACCTTATAGCCACGATTTTTTAATTCTGCAACCAAGTCCGCAGCTCCTGGTGTAAAATGAATCTTTTCCATGATACGGTCAAACACAGTAACGGGCAAGCCCTTCAAAAGGGCTACTCGTTCACGCAAGGCTTCTTCAAAGTCCAATTCCCCGCGCATTGCACGTTCTGTAATAGCAGCGACTTCTTCACCTACGCCAGCTTCTTCACCTAAAAGATCGATACCTTCTTCTAAAATCAAGGTCGAATCAACATCCATGACCAACAAGCCTTTTGTCATTTTTTCATCCTTTCTTATATAAAAATAAAAAGCCATTTGGCTTTTTATTTAGTAACGAATCGTTTCTCTTGTTTTTTCATATGAACGAACAAAACGTTCTGTTACACCAGGTTCAACTGTCTCCAAGGCAAAGGAAATCTCTTCAAAAGAAGCTTGGTAATCAAACTCTTTTTCGAAAATTGCAAGAGAACGAGTGAAGGATTTTTGAATCCCTTCGTCAAATGAACGGTAACGGTTTGCATACTGCAAGAGTTGCTCTGTCAAGGTCGCATTTTGTACGATTTGGTAAGCAATTTCTTCCAATTCATTCATATCATAAGTTGCACTTTCCAACAAACGATTGACAACTTCAGTATTGATTCGCTTGTAATCCAATTCTCCAATCAGGGCTTCCACATGGTCACTTGCACGGAAGAAAATGGTTAAGAAAGAATCCGGAATACCTGGAAGGTTTCGTTTTTCCATGTAGCGTTTTAGTGTATGCAATTTATTGATATAAAGATTTGCTTTCTTACGAGCATTTTGCTCTGAAGTTTCTTGAAGTTTCAAGTATTCAGCTAAAGCCAACTGCTCTTCTTCGATTTCCTTCAAGGACAGCTCTGCATTTTCCAAACGCTCTTGTAAAATCGAGTAAGCCACTTGAGGGTTTTCCAAGTCTTCGATTCCTTCTGAAATGAGAACATCTAGCGATTCCAAACGTTTCAACAATTGTTGAATACGTGTGCACTTGCTTTCTGCCAACATATAAGATTTGTTCAAGCGATCTGCTTCATCAGCAAGGGCTTGGCTATTCTGAGTGATATGCTCCAAGAATTTCGGCAAGGTCTTGCTGATTTTAACAGTCTCACGATGCGCTTCAATCTCACTTGTAAAGAGGTTATAGAGATGGTCGATGCGTTTTTGGATTATCACATTTTCAGCCTCTGCTGTATCCAAATCAAATGCCACAATCAAGGCTGTATTTTCACGAAGGGAAACACGGATTTCTTGGAACTGGCTTTCGATGGCAGATTCTGTAAAGAGGTAGTTTTGGTCAACCAACTTGCGGTAACCTGACTCCAAGTCCTCCAACTGATCAGGAAGTGTAGTATTGACTGTCTCAACCAAGGCTGGAATACGATCCATGATTTGATTGAGAGCAATCATATGGTCTTCAGTCTTGTTGAGAATTTCAGAAGCTTCAATCGGGTCGCCCGATGAGTTCAACATAACAAACTCTGAAAATTCAACTTCAATATTTTTCAGTTGTTTTTCCAGCTCAGGTAAGGTATCTCCAAAGCGTTCTGGGTTGGTACGAACGGCCTCTTGCAAGTTATCAAAGAGGTCAAGGGCATGCTTCACACGACCTGAGTTCTTTTCTTCTTGCTCCTTCAATTCTGTCAAACCTTGGCGAATTGCTTCGATGTCTTCTTCAATCAAGTCAATTTGGCTTTCAATCGAATCGATAGCATTCTTGGCACTGATGAATCGGAAGGAATTGTTAAATCCCTCTGCTTCAAAAATATGGTTTTCAATATCTGCAAATGAGTTGAGGGATAAATCCACCCACTTTTGATTCCATTCACGGAATGTCACCTGACTTTGACCAATCAAGTGTAAGTTTTTAACAGCCTCCACCTCGTGGTTGACTGGAAGGTTAAACAACTCTTCTTTTCTATCTTCTAATGCTGTAAGCAAGTTATCATTTCGTTTTCGAATGATCAAGCAAGCCACATAGGCCAGAATCAAGATCACAACAATCGAAACGATTAAGATGATTGTTCCTGTAGGCATGTAAATCTCCTTAGATATATAATTTACTAGAAAATCACTTCATTATAGCACACTTTTCTAGCAATTGCACTAGTTTTCCGAATTTTATACATCAATTGTTGAATAAACAGCATTTTCTTCGATAAACTCTCGGCGTGGTTCGACTTTGTCCCCCATCAACATATCGAAAATCTTATCTGCTTCTGCTGCATCATCAACGGAGACTCGTGCCATCAGGCGATTTTCTGGATTCATAGTTGTTTCCCACAATTGGTGGTCATCCATCTCTCCCAATCCTTTATAGCGTTGGATGGTTGGCTTGGAACGACCTGTACTATGTCTCTCTAAGGCTTCCTGTAGTTCCTGCTCCTGATTTGCACCTGGTTGAATATACTCTTTGATCTCACTCCCTACTTTGATACCATAAATCGGTGGCTGAGCGATATAGACATAACCCGCTTCTACAATTGGACGCATATATCGATAAAATAGGGTTAACAAGAGGGTACGAATGTGGGCTCCATCGACATCGGCATCTGTCATGATGACCAATTTTTGATAGCGAGCCTTGGATACATCAAATTCCGCTCCAAAGCCAGTTCCCATAGCTGTAAAGAGGCTTCGAATCTCTTCGTTAGCCAAAATCTTATCCATGCTGGCTTTTTCTACGTTCAAAATCTTACCACGAATTGGCAAGATAGCTTGGAATTCACGGTCACGGCCTGATTTGGCTGAACCACCAGCAGAGTCTCCCTCCACGATAAAGAGTTCCGTTTTGGTCGCATCATTCGATGAGCAGTCCGCCAACTTACCTGGCAGGTTGGAAATTTCAAGACCTGACTTCTTACGTGTCACTTCACGCGCTCGCTTAGCAGCAATCCGTGCCTTGCTGGCAAGAATTCCTTTTTCAACGATCCGGCGCGCAATCTGTGGATTCTCCAACAGGAACTCCGTAAATGCATCCGAAAACAGACGGTTGGTGATTTTGACAACCTCACTATTTCCTAGCTTGGTCTTGGTTTGCCCCTCAAATTGAGGACCAGGGTGCTTGACTGAGATAACTGCTGTCAAACCTTCACGCACATCCTCACCCGTCAGATTATCCTCATTTTCCTTGAGAATCTTGTTCTTTTTGGCATAATCATTGATGACACGGGTCAAAGCGGTGCGGAAACCTTGCTCGTGAGTTCCCCCTTCGTGGGTATGGATATTGTTGGCAAAGCTGACCACATTTTCATGATAACTGGTCGTATACTGCATCGCCACTTCCACCGTAATATCATCCATCTCACCATCCGTATAAATTGGCGTTTCAAAGATGACATCCTTATTTTCATTAAGGTACTCAACATAGGAAGCAATCCCACCTTCATAGTGGTAATCCTTTGTTTGTTCCAATCCCTCACGCTTGTCTGTCAAGGAGAGATTTAGACCACGATTTAAGAACGCAAGCTCCTGAATCCGCTTGTTTAATTTAGCAAAATCAAACTCCGTCGTCTCAGTAAAAATTTCTGGATTTGGTGTAAAGTGAACCGTTGTACCAGTTCGATCCGTCTCACCAACCACCGCTAAATCTGCAACTACTTCACCGCGTTTGTATTCTTGAAAATAGACCTGTCCATTTTTATAGACATGAACATCCAATTGCGTTGAGAGAGCATTTACGACGGATGAACCAACGCCATGCAGACCACCAGAGACCTTGTAGCCGCCACCGCCAAATTTTCCTCCTGCATGGAGTACTGTAAAGACCGTTTCAACAGCGGGTCGACCTGTTTTTTCTTGAATATCGACAGGAATTCCACGACCATTGTCTACAACTGTGATGGAATTATCTGGTTCAATAAAGACCTCAATCTTGCTGGCAAACCCCGCCAATGCTTCATCGATGGAATTGTCCACAATCTCCCAAACCAAGTGATGCAAACCTTCTTTTGAGGTCGATCCGATATACATCCCTGGTCGCAGACGAACAGCTTCTAATCCTTCCAAAACCTGAATCTGACTGGCATCATATTCCTGGGCTTTTTCTTGTAAATCTTTGATTTCTTCTGACATATTTCTTCCTTTTTTCTAAAAAAACTAGACTAACTAGTACCCTTTATTATACCATATTTTCCCCTTTTTTCCTACAAAAAAGGGAGTAAGAATCACCTAACTCCCTGTATTTTTTATTGGTTTTCCCGATGAACCATTGCCTTTGCTAGGGCACTACCATCTCCACCCAAAAGATCCACCAACCTATAAGCAAAGTCAAGACTTGTTCCAGCTCCACGACTGGTGACAATCCTGCCATCCACTACTACTGTCTCCGTTGAATGAATACCAGCCTGAATTTCCTGTTCTTTTCCAGGATAAGCAGTATAACGTTTGCCATCCAAAAGACCAGCTCTCTCCAATACAATCGGAGCTGCACAGATGGCTGCAACCAAGTGCTCATCTTGATTTGCTTTTTGAAGTGCAGCGATTAAGCCCTCATGGTCACGCAGATTGGTTGACCCCGGCATTCCACCAGGTAGTACGATCAAATCATAACCTGACAAGTCGCCTGAAAAAACTCGATCTGCCAAGACACGAATATCATGAGATCCTCTCACTTCTAGTGCCTCTAAGCCAATCATTTGGCAATCGAAGCCTGCACGACGAAAGACATCAACTGGCGCGAGTGCTTCAATTTCTTCAAAACCATCTGCTAACAGAACTGCAATACGCTTCATATAACTACCTCTCTATTCTTTTTATGGTAATTTTTTTATAGGTACGGGACTTATTGCGGCGTTTTTCATCCTGCAACTTGTGTTGATAACTCATGGACAAAATTAAGCCAACCCCAATCAAATTGGAAACGATAGAAGATCCACCTTGTGAAATAAAGGGAAGCGGAATCCCTGTCAAAGGCAAGATTCCAGTTGCCGCCCCAATATTTTCAAACACATGGAAGAGCAACATCATAATGAATCCCGTTGAAATATAGGTATAAAAACGATTATTGGACTGGAGCGTAATACGCAACATACGGTAAATCAAGAGCAAGTAGAGTCCAATGAGGACGCTGGCTCCAACAAAGCCAAAATCCTCTGCAATGACCGTAAAAATCATATCACTTTCCCTTACAGGAATTAGAAGATTGGTCTGATTAAAACCAATCCCTGTCAATCCCCCGCTACCAATGGCAATCAAACTCTGTGCCTGTTGATAAGTGGTTGATTGGGCATTTTTGAAGGGGTCCAACCAGGCTGAAATACGGTTGATTTTATAGGTGTCCATTCCTAAATTGTGTAAAAAGGTTGTTCCACCAGGCGAGACAAAGACCAAGAGAAAGGCCGCAACCAAGATCAAACTAGTCAAGAAGACTGGGAGAATAATCTTCCAGGAAACTCCTGACATCAGGACAATACCACAAAAAATAGCTACGAAAACCAATGATGTTCCTAGGTCACTTTGGAAATACAAAAGAACCATGACAGGCAAGGTTACAAGGAGCAACTGACCAATCAAGTAAAAATCCTCTCGAATGGACCTTTCCTGATGTTTCTTTTGAAAACTGACAACTATGCGAGACATCATGATGATGTAGGATATTTTCATAAATTCAGACGGCTGAAAGAGCGTCACACCATTGATACTCACCCAGTTCTTAGCACCCGTCGATGCCAATAAACTCGGACTATAGAAAAAAATCGGTAAGACCATCAAGGCGAGTCCTAATAGGTAGAGCCAGGGTGTGACCTTCCATAGGAACTTGGTAGAAAAAAACATTACCAGAAAGGCGATGCCCACCCCCACAACAATCCACATCAGCTGCTGCCCAACCATCTGAAAAACATAGTCAGGATAATCTTGACTGACCGCAATATAGACGGACATAAGGCCGATTAACAATAAAAAAAAGACTGGCAAAATCAAAGCATAGTCAATGCGACTATCGATTGATCCTCTATACTTGGACATAATCCCTCCCTATCCATTACTCATACATTCTTGCTCTATTATATCAAAATTTAAGAAGGAGAGAAACCACGGACCAAACATTGACGGAAAAAATTGACAGCCCTGTGTTTAATGAGCTATTGTTTTTTCAAGGTATTTTGCATTCTTAGTTTGTGAAGTCTGGATATAAAAATACCTTAGACTAACAAGATCCAAGGTATTTCTATCATCAATAGTTGGTTACTATTTTATTGCAGAAGTAACATAGACAAAATCATCGTTCCTAACCTGAAGTGTCAAAGTGGCACTCTCACTATCAACCAATTCATTTGCTAATTGTTCAGAAATCCTTAGAATAAAGCTACTTTCAATTCCATCTGGATCAGCCCCCAAAATATAGATTGTGTAGCTTGTTCTATCTGCGTTCCATCCCCAGAACTCCTTATCAACCAAGTTTGCCTTCACCTGATATAGTTTATTTTTTTCCAAGTTTCCAGTATCATATTGACTTGTAAATTGATTCACATCCATCTCAACTGGTGTTGAGACACTTGAACTTGAAGACGAACTAGTGGTTGTCGATGTAACGGTTGAAGATTGGCTTGTAGTTGTCGATGTAGCGGTTAAAGAATTCGAAGAATACGAGCTGCTAACTATTGTGGAGGACTGACTTGAAGTTAACCGGTATTTTTCTTCAATCTTACCTTCTAAGTAATCCTGCTCAGTGTAAAATGATAGGGTAAATTCACCAACATTTCCTGTCACTTCAACCGTAGCATTCTTTGGGATAGAGATAGCAACGGTTTCTCCGAGACTAGAAAACCATTCATAATCATGATATCCAGGGTGGAGGACACTCAGTCCAATATCACTACTGTCACCATTTGTTTCCAACTCAGTTAGTACAACGTAATAAGTACCTGATTTTATTTTTTGACCTTCCGCATAATTTCCAATTTGAGAAATTGTAACGGATTCTGCTCCACTTGTTGCAAAATGAGGACGTCTACTTAATGACTCCATTTGGAACCAGACAACTAGAATAACTAAACCAAGCAGAATAAATTTTCTTTTACTAAGTTTTCCATTAGGTTTTGGCTTCATCATGAAAGCTATAAAGGTCTGTAGCCCTTGATTTAACATCTTCCCAATGAATCGTAAAACAATGACTAATTTTTCCATAACAATCTTAAGCTTTTCCATACAATTCTCCATTTTCATGATTTACATGTTATTTTCATCTTTATTTTACCATATTTAGAAAATAGATTCATAATAATTTAAGTGATGAACGTATCCCCCTTCATCATGACCAAACAAGTCTACATCTTCATTCCATCTCTTTCATTTCAATCAAAAAACCACCTCTGCATTTCAGAAGTGGTTTTGAATCATCTTGTGTTGGATGAAAATACGATAGCTTATTTGAGACCGTATTTTTTGTTGAAACGATCCACACGTCCATCTGCTTGAGTGAACTTTTGACGTCCAGTGTAGAATGGGTGTGAGTCTGATGAAATTTCCACACGGATCAATGGGTAAGTTTCACCTTCGAATTCGATAGTTTCTTTTGAGCTCTTAGTAGAACCGCTAAGGAACTTGTAACCAGTAGTTGTGTCCATAAAGACAACAGTGCGATATTCTGGATGGATATCTTTTTTCATTATAAAAATTCCTTTCTGCCATGGACTCTTTTTTGAGCCATAGATTATAACTCATTTAGTTTACCAAATCTAGCCAACCCTGTCAAGGATTTTCTTTGATTTTTATTGCACAGACGGGCCTGAATTGGCATCTGTCCAGACCCGCGCTCCAAAGCCTCCCTCGGAAGCTCCAGAATCCGTATCCGTCATGGCCTGCTCTGCTTTTTCCAAGGGAAGAGGCCAAAACTCTAATCCCTCTTCTTGTACTGCATCTTTCATCTTTCAATCCTATCTCGCAAGCCTGGTGTCACCACCATTTGATCGTCCTGGGTCATGATAATAGCCTCCAGCCCCTCTTGCTGACAAACCTGATCGTAGATCTCCCAAATGGACGCACCGAAAAGGCGGGTTGTCCAAATCTCTCCGTCTACCGACTGCTTGGACACAATGGTCAAGCTAGCAATAGCAGCTTGCAAGGGATAGCCTGTCTGGCTATCAAAGATATGGTGGTAGGTCTTGCCTTCAAACTCAAATGTCCTTTCATAAATACCAGAGGTGACCACCGATTCTTCCCCTATTTTGAGGACGAGGGCATTGTTGCCACGTGGGAGCTTGGGATGCTGAATCCCAATCCGCCACAAGCCGTCTGCCTGATGAGGCGGTTGACCGAAGGTCAGAACATTTCCACCTAAGTTAATCAGTCCAGCCTGGGCACCCATTCCCTTCAGAAAGGCGACAATCTTATCCGCAATGTAGCCCTTTGCCAAGGCACCCAAGTCAATCGCCATGCCTTCTTTTTTGAGAAAGACCTGTTGGTATTCTGGTTCTAGCTCGATATCAGCTGGGTTGATGATTGCCAGTCGCTCATCGATACTAGCCCGATCTGGCAACTTGGCGTCCTTAAACCCAATCCGCCAGAGCTGCGTCAAAGGTCCAATCGTGATATTGAGAAAGCTATTGTCTGCCAGACTATGCTTCTTCCCCAGTTCAATCAGCTCATAGAGGTCTGGGGCAACTGGTACCGCCTGTACACCAGCATTTAAATTGACTTCCATTAACTCGGAGGTCAAATCGTTGGCTGAAAAGCGGTCCTTGTAGAGATAGAGAAGTTGCTCGACCTGGTCCAAGATAGGCTCTGGATTCTCATGCCAAATGGTCGTATCAATCACGGTCCCCATGAGGCGAATTTGTCTGCTACTTGCTTGCATCTTTGACTACCTGCTGAATTTCTTTGTAAATGGCTTCGTTTTCTTCTAGAGAATAAGAATTCGCCCCACTAGCTAGCGGATGACCACCTCCGCCATGTCTTTTGGCAATCTCGTTAATTATAGCAGATTTGCTCCGCAGGCGAACACGGTATGATCCGTCAACTTGCTCAACAAAAATCCCCCATGACTGCACCGCTCCAATCCGACCTGGTGCCGATACAATCGCTGCTGTTTCCGCATCTGTCACATCATAAGTCTTGAGAGTTTCTTGGGTCAAGACAACTCGGGCTGCTCCATTTTCATCGACTTCTAAGTTATCATAGACATAGCCCATGAGCTTAGCAACTTTGTAGTCCATCGCATCCATTTGACGAGACAGACCTGAAAAATCAAAGTCAAACCGGCGTAAATAGGCAGCCATCTCAAATGTACGAGCAGACGTCGATGGATAGAGGAAGCGTCCAGTATCTCCGACAATGCCTGCATAGAGCAAACGGGCTACTTCTGCATCTACGTCCAATCCCAACTCTCTTGCAAAAAGGGCAATCATCTCACTGGTCGAACTACTGCTCGTGTCCACCCAGAGCAAATCTCCGTAAGCATCATCATTTGGATGGTGATCAATCTTGATGAGAAAGTCCCCATTAGCATACCGAGCATCATCAATCCGTTCGGTATTGGCTGTATCGGTCACAATGACCAGACTCGCTGGATAGTCGCTATCGGCTACGGTATCCATCTGCCCCAACCAAGCTAAAGTTGGCTCCTCAAAACCAGTTGCCAAAATGGTCTTTTCAGGGAAATTCAGCTGCAAGAGTTTTTTCAAACCTAGCTGACTACCTATGGCATCCGGATCCGGACGCTGGTGACGATGAAGGACAATGGTATCAAATTCTTCGATTTTTTGAACTATTTTTTTTAACATTTTTAACTCCTAGCCAGTATTTTATCACAATTGAAGCTCAATTGGTATTCCTTTACCTTTCACAATTCTTAGAAATATGCTATACTAATCCTATCATCTATTTTTGGAGGAAACTATGGCACTAGCAAAAATAGTTTACGCTAGTATGACGGGCAATACGGAAGAAATTGCCGATATTGTTGCGAATAAGTTAGAAGAACTGGGACTGGATGTGCAGGTTCACGAATGCACCACCATCGAAACAGAGGAAATTCTTGATGCAGACCTAATTGTGGTTGCTACCTACACTTACTCTTACGGTGGGGACGGTGAACTTCCAGATGAAATCGTTGATTTCTATGCAGATCTTGCAGACCTTGATTTAACTGGAAAAATCTACGGCGTCTGCGGTTCTGGCGATACCTTCTACGATGACTTTTGTAGTGCAGTGGATGACTTTGACACCATGTTGGCTTCCCGCGGTGCATCCAAGGGCGCAGAGAGTGTAAAAGTTGACTTGGCTGCCGAAGATGAAGATATTGAAAACCTTGAAGCCTTTGCGACTGATTTAGTAGCAAAATTAGCATAAAACAGCAAGCCTAGCTTGTTGTTTTTTCTTAAAAAATGGAAACGGAGTCCCCTATGAACCTAGATCACATCCGCCAAGAAATCAATCAACTTGACAGCCAGCTGGTCCGCCTTTTGGAACAACGCATGCATTTGGTTGATCAAGTTACAGCCTTCAAACGCCAATCAGGTATGGCCGTTTTAGATAGTAATCGCGAAGAAGAGGTTCTCAACCGAGTGACCAATCTAGTTGAAAATCCAACCTATCAGGCCAGCATCCGAGCAACATTTGCAGACATCATGAGCCATTCCCGTGCCTATCAGACCGAGCAATTGCAAGCCCATGAAAAATAAGATCCTCAACCTAATAGTCTATGTTAGTATTTCCCTTCTCTTAGGACTCCTGGCTGGAGCAATGGCAAGCTTTTTCGGTCATATCCTTCTTTGGATCGGAACTCTGCGAAATAATCATCTATCTGTTCTCCTACCAAGTCTGGTTTTGGCTGGACTGCTTATTGTCCATGTTTATCAAAGATGGGGAAGAAATGCCAAGGCTGGCATGTCCTTAGTCTTTGAAGTAGCGCAGGGACACGATAAAAAAATTCCGCTGGTACTACTTCCTCTCATCATGATGACTACTTGGCTTGGCCATCTTTTCGGCGCATCCGTTGGCCGTGAAGGGGTTGCCGTTCAAATGGGGGCTGCTATTGCACAAGCCATGGAAAAATGGACTGGCTCTGCTATTCATCGTCCCATCCTCATCAAGATGGGGATGGCTGCTGGCTTTGCTGGTCTCTTTCAGACGCCCTTAGCTGCCAGCATTTTTGCAGTTGAGGTGCTAGCTGTCGGGAAGTTTGCTTGGAAAGGTCTTCCTGCAATTCTATTAGCTGCTTTTACAGCTGCTTGGACTTCAAACAAGCTCGGTCTTGAAAAGTTTCAACATAGTCTCTATTTTCCAGAAGAACTCCCCTTTCATCAATTTCTTCTGCTTGGTCTAGCATTTGGCCTCATCGGAAATCTCTTTGCTCTTAGTCTGGACATATCCAAAAAACAGGCTAATAAGTGGCTACCCAACCCCTATCTCCGCATGCTAATCATGGGAGTCGTGATTTCTGCTCTGCTATTCTTCCATCAAGGGCGCTACACTGGACTTGGAACAAATCTGATTGAAGCGAGTTTATCTGGTGAAACGGTCTATTCATATGATTGGATCATCAAGCTCCTGTTCACAGTTCTCTGTCTGACTGCTGGTTTCCAGGGAGGAGAGGTAACGCCTCTATTTTCTATCGGAGCAAGCAGTGGCGCCTTCCTAGCAAGCCTTCTTGGATTTCCAATCTCTCTGGCAGCCGGACTGGGCTATACCGCAGTATTTGCAGCTGCTACTAATACTCTCATTGCCCCTATCTTGATTGCTTATGAAGTATTTGGACCTTATCATGTCATTGAAAGCGGAATTGTCATAGGCATAGCCTACATTCTCAACAGAAAAAGTAGCATCTACAGCCAACAAATTCCTTAGGCGAATTTGGGGCAAATTTTGGACAAGAAACAAAAAAAGCCTGTTATCTCAGGCTTTTTAAGGTGGTTTCTATCTCCCCTGCAGGAATCGAACCTGCAACTAATTCTTAGGAGGAATTTGTTATATCCATTTAACTAAGGGAAGGTAACTTCTATTTTACCTTAGTTAATGAAAGTTTTCAAGAGAGGTTTTATCCTATTCTTTTGTAGTTTTTCTGTATTTTTCCATTTTTTCCTTGAATAATTCACCGTTACTAGGAGCGGTATAGGTCACCGCATTGGCTCCTGCTTCAATCACTTGGCGGATAGTTTCTTCTGTTGGCCCACCTGTGGCAATAATTGGAAAATTCGGAAATTCCTTGCGCAGCTTGGCAACGACACGCGCCGTGTCTAAGCCACATGAAACGTTGAGAATATCAACTCCTGCTTGGATTCGAGAAGCAATATCCGAACATTCCGACACAACGGTATAAATGATCGGAATATCCACTGCCTTGTTGACTTCCTCAATGGTCTGAACATTGGTTGGGCCATTGACAACAACTGCATAGGCTCCTTCTGACTCCGAAAACAGACTCATGTTTGCCGAGCGCGTGCCTTTGGTTAGTCCACCACCGACTCCAGCCAGAACAGGCACAGAAGCAACCCGCATGATACTTTTTAAAATTGCTGGGTTTGGGGTAAAGGGATAAACGGCCAAAATAGCATCGGCATTGTTATTGGCAATGATAGCGACATCCGTCGTAAACAAAATTGAGCGAATTCTACGGCCATAGATGCGAATGCCACTACACTGGCGCATGATTTCTGGCATTTGAACAATGTCCTGTCTCAAGTCGGAAAAAATAGACGGTACGTTTTTAAACACCTTCATGAAATTCACCTCTCACATTTATTATCTCTAGTTTACTACTTTTTTTGTCGATATCAATATATTTTCTGCATTTTCTACTTCATTTGACTCAAAAACTGGATCAAAAGTCGATTCGAATAGATGAAAAAGAAAAAGAGACAGCAGAACTGTCTCTTTTTCATGGTCCGACTTGGATAGAAAAACTATCTTAACGACGGATTTCTTTGATACGCGCAGCTTTACCTTGCAATGCACGTAGGTAGTACAATTTAGCACGACGTACTTTACCGTAACGTACGACTTCAATCTTGTCAACACGTGGAGTGTGGATTGGGAATGTACGCTCAACACCTACACCGCCAGAAATTTTGCGGACAGTGTACATTTCTGAGATACCTTGACCTTTACGAGAGATAACAACACCTTCGAAGATCTGGATACGCTCACGAGTTCCTTCCACAACCTTAGCGTGAACACGAACAGTGTCACCAGGACGGAAAGAAGGGATGTCAGTACGAAGTTGACCTTCAGTCAAACTTTGAATTAATGGATTCATTTTTTTCTACTCCTATCTTGTTAATCTTGAGAGCTCTGTCCCAGCGGATTAACCGTTTTATCGTGTGTCCATTACACACAAACTATATTATACAGGATATTTCTTTGCTTGTAAAGAAATTTCTCTGTCATAAGATAACTTTTTCTGACTGTAGATTTAGGATGTTTTAAGTTTTGCATCGTATAATCATTTCAAGCTGGAAATAGCCCACCTTCTTTTTCATATAATCTCTTAGAAAACCGACCCAACTGGGTCGGTTTTCGTGTTTATAAGTCTTCGGCAAATTTATTAATTTTTCGCAAGCGATGGTTGACACCACTTTTGGTCAGCGGCTTAGATAGACTATCAGCCAACTGCTGGATAGAAAAATCAGGATGGTGGATTCTCAGCTGCGCAACCTCTTGTAGGTCCGCAGGCAGTTGGTCCAAGCCAACCGTATCCATTATCTTGATGATGTTATTGATGGTTTTCATCGAAGCAGTCACAGTTCGAGCAATGTTTGCCGCTTCTGCATTGGTCGCACGGTTCAAATCATTTCGAGTTTCACGAAGGATTTTGACATTTTCAAATTCTGTCTTGGCTTCTTCTGCCCCAATCACCAGCAAGAAATCCATGATATCTTCCGCCCGTTGCAAATAGGTAATGGTCCCCTTGCTTCGCTCAATGACCTTGGCATCCAAGAGAAATTTCTGCAATAACTTAGCCAAATCATGGGCATGGTCCGAATATACAGAAGCTATTTCCAGCTGATAGCGACCTTTTTCTGGGTCTTTGACCGATCCACTGGCTAAAAATGCCCCCCTTAGATAGGCTTGACTCCATGCATCTTTTTCCAAGATTGTCGGAGCAATCCCTGTTTCAATCCCAAAAAAGCTGTCCGCCAGATAGAGATCGTTGAGAATCTCATTGACAGAATGATCCAAATAAACCGTGTACACCCGATTCTTCTTAAGGTTTGTCTTTTGGTGGTGACGAATGTCCGCTTTTATGGCATAGAAGGCAAAGAGCATTTCATAAATATGCCGGGCTACTTTGGCATTCTCCGTTGAGATGGACAAGGACAGCCCCTTACCAGTCAAGCCGAGACTTCCAGACAATTTGATGATGGCAGCTAATTCACTCTTTTCAAAGTCCGATTTCCCTAGAATTTCTTCTTTTACATGTACCGTGAAACTCATGGCCGCACCTGTACAATCTTGAGTAATTCTGCAACCACAAGATCGCCATCATGAAAAGCTCCGCCATTTTCCAAACGAAGGAAATTAGAAGAGATGACACGCGGTGCTTGCTCCTGCAAGCCTGCAAAATCGTGCTTGACCTGGACCAGGTACTCATCAAACTGATGGGTATTCATATACTCCTGTGGAACTGGCTCAATATTGACCAGGACCGTGTCGATAAATTTTTCAGCCAAGTGGGCATTGAGAACCGCCACATGGTCTGCGTCTGAGAAAAATTCCGTCTCTCCTCTTTGGGTCATGATGTTGCATACATAGGTCACCTCCGCCTTGGTCTCTTTCAATGCCTTGCCGATGTCTGAAATCATCAGATTAGGCAAGATAGAGGTAAAGAGAGAGCCTGGCCCCAACACGACCATGTCACTATCCATGATAGCCTCAACTACCTGACGGCTGGCTGTTGGCTCATCATCGTTATAGGAATTTGTCACATAGACATGTCCAATCATGCCCTCATGAGCTGCGATTTTGCTTTCTCCCACAACCTCTGTCCCATCTGTAAATACAGCATGGAGGGTGAGCGCATTTTCACTCGAAGGATAAATGCGGCCCGTGGTATGGAAAAAGCGGGTCAAGAGCCGCATGGCATTGTAGGTTGAACCCTGCATCTCCGAAATTCCTGCAATAATCAGGTTGCCCAAGGGATGTCCTGCCAAGGCGCCATCCGTTTCCGCAAAGCGGTACTGAAAAATCTGCTCATACAACTTGGGCATGTCCGACATGGCTAAAAGAACGTTTCGTAAATCTCCTGGGGGTGTGACCTGCAAGGCCTGACGAATCTCACCAGAGGAGCCACCATCATCTGCCACTGTCACAATGGCCGTAATCTCCACATCCTTGTCCCGCAAACTCTTTAGAATCACCGGAATTCCTGTTCCGCCACCAATCACAGTTATTTTAGGTTTTCTCATGAGCGGTTAACCGTTTCCTTCCGTCTATCCTTATCACGATGACTGCGGTTGACCAGCCAGTTCTTCTCTAAATCATCAGCCAAGCGTTTGGCAAAAGCTACGCTTCTATGTTGACCGCCCGTGCATCCAATTGCAATAGTCAAAACAGATTTCCCTTCTTTCTGGTAACCAGGCAGAATTGGCTCAATCAATCCTAGAAGATGGCCGTAGAATTCCTTTGATTCCTGATGGTCCATGACATAGTCAAAGACAGGAGCATCCAGACCAGTCAGATTACGCAACTCCAACTTGTAGTAGGGATTTGGCAAGAAGCGCACATCAAAGACCAGATCTGCATCCAAGGGCAAACCATACTTGAAACCAAAGGACATGACCTCCACACGGAAGGAGGGCTGATTATCATGGCTAGCAAACTGCTCTGAAATAGCCATCCGAAGATTACGCGGTGTCAATTCTGTCGTATCGATGACATTCTGGCTCATGTTTTTCAATGGCGCCAAGAGTTCACGTTCTAGCTGAATCCCGTCCAAGACCCGACCATCTGCCGCAAGCGGATGGGACCGACGGGTTTCCTTGTACCGAGCTACCAATTCACTGTCCGTCGCATCCAAAAATAAGACCTTAAAATCCAGATCTTCTGCCGACTCAATCTCATCCAAAACTTCTCGAATTTCTGCAAAGAAAGAACGACTCCGCATATCTACCACCAAGGCAATCTTATTGTTGTCTTGGCTGTGGCGAATCAATTCTAAAAATTTTGGCAGAAGGGTCGGTGGCATATTGTCAATGGTAAAATAGCCCAAGTCCTCAAAAGACTGAATGGCAACGGTCTTACCTGCTCCCGACATCCCTGTCACAATCACTAAATGGAGTTTGTCTGACATGACATCCCCTCCTTCTCTCCTAATCAATTACTGCAATCACTTCAATTTCAACCTTGACATCACGAGGCAAACGCGCCACTTCCACCGCTGAGCGAGCTGGAAAATCTGCTGAAAAGGCTGTTTTATAGACTTCGTTGAAAGCCACAAAGTCATTCATATCCTTGAGGAAGCAGGTCGTTTTGACCACATGGTCAAAGTCTGTCCCTGCCGCTTCTAAAATCGCTGCGATATTTTTCAAAACCTGCTCAGTCTGTTCTTGAATGGTTTCCCCAACCACTTCACCCGTCTCAGGTGACAAAGGAACCTGACCAGAGGCAAAGAGGAAATTTCCTACAACTTTACCTTGTACGTATGGGCCGATGGCTGCTGGTGCTTTATCTGTATGAATCGTTTTCATCTGTCAATCTCCTTTGTTTTTCTACATCTATTATAGCACAGTTTTAGACAAACTCATCCTGCTCGCTCTCAAGAAAAACTATTTCCAGACTCTTTTCCCAAGCAAAAAGCTGACGTTTTTTTGGTAGCCCGTTAGAACATGTTTTTTTATTTACCATTGCATCTTGGCAAAAAAACTACTATACTATTCTATATAAAAATAGAGTAAAGGAGAATGTCTATGGCATTGAATTTAGGAAAAATCGCTCAGGGTCTTGCTGGAAACTTTAGCCAACAAAGCAACGAATCCCTATATGCAGAATACTCTCAGTATCTACTTGATGAGGAAGTCATTCAAAACGGCTACGTCTTGATTCGGGACGCAGTTATCTTTACCAATATTCGTATTATATTCGTGGACAAACAAGGAGCCACAGGGAAGAAAACTGCCATAAAATCCATCTTCCTCTCAACCCTGGTCCATGTTGAGATGGAAACAGCTGGTTTCGGCCTAGATGATAGTGAAATCACTATTACCTACTTGCGCAATATCTACCTCAAATCAAAACAGGAAGAGTTGGTTAGTCTAAAATTGGAATTCCCGAAACAAACCGACATCGTTCCACTTTACAAATACCTCCTCGAATTGGCTTATCAAAACCGCCTATCCATCAATAACTCCTAAAAAAACTGGCTACTCAGCCAGTTTTCTTGTTTTTACATAAAATCTCCAAGTCAGAAAAATCGCTCGCAAGAGCAGGTCAATCAAAATAGACAGCCAGACGCCGGCAATTCCTAAACCGAACATCTGACCTAAGACGATAACACCTACGACGCGCAGCCCCCACATCCCTATCATTGTGGAATAGAGTGGCGACTTGGTATCCCCCAAGCCCTGCAGAGCGCCAGCCATGATCAAAGAAACCGCCAGCCCCGACTGGTTGAAAGCATCGATCCGCAGGGCTATGACGACTTGACGGACGGCTTCTAGGTCTTTGGTAAATAGCAGAGCGAAGCTGGGAGCTCCGAAAAATAAGATGGTACCGAGCAGGGACATGATGGCTACTCCATAGGTAGAGCTGTGAAATGCGACCCGTCTAACTGTGAGGATGTCCCCCTTTCCCAAGGCTTGACCAATCAAAACCGCTGCCGCTGTCGCAAGACCATAGGCTGGCATATAGGTAAAACTCTCGATATTACCTGCAATCATGTGAGAAGCATAGACAGTCGTTCCCAGCCCCACAATCAAACTGAAATAGACCACCTGTCCCAATCGCATAACCAAGCGTTCCAAGGCTGCAGGCATGGTCAAATCCACCATTTCCTTAGGACTTCCGAAATGGAACAATTGTTTGAGATCAACTGCCAAGTCAGTCTGCTGTACCTTACGATACAGCAAGACAGTACCAAGCAAGCGAGCTAAGACGGTTCCCAAGGCCGTCCCTACAATCCCCAAACCTGACCAAGAGCCAATACCAAAAATCAAGAAATAGTCCAAGACCACATTAAAACCATTGGTCAGTAAACTCATTTTCATAGGGGAAACCGTATCCCCAGATGCCCGCAGGATTGTTCCCAAAATGGTCATCAGGGCCTGAAAAATCGTCAGGCCACCAACCCAGTAGAAAAATGCCTGGGCACCAGCCAAACTCTCCGCATCTGCTCCCATTAAGACCAGCATCTGCCGCCCGAAAACAAGAGATAGTAAACCCAATAGCAGACCTACACCTACTGAAAGCACTAAGGCTTGACGGACATGAAAGGTAACAGATTCCCTATCTCCTGCGCCAATAGACCGAGCAATCAAAGCTGTTGCCCCAACTCCCAAAGCCATATAGACCGCCAAATAGACATTCAAAATCGTATTGGCTAGACCCACTGCCGTTACTGCTACCAGCCCCAGCTGTGCAATCAAGAGGGTATCCACAAAACCAACTAAGGTCTGAAAGATACTTTCCACCGTCGCAGGCAAGGCCAATCGAATAATCTCTTTTCTCAAACTGTTCTCTTTCATAACTACTCCGCCTTTTTATTTAGAATAATTATAAATAAAATCCAGTGAAAAAGCAAGAAAACAGACCACATTTGTAGTCTGTTTGTATATCTATTGATTTGCTTACGGATGCAAGCGATGCAACATACGTGGGAACGGAATGGCTTCACGGATATGTTTTGTACCAGCGACGAAGGTTACCATACGCTCGATACCGATACCGAAGCCACCGTGTGGCACAGAGCCGTATTTACGAAGATCCAGGTAAAATTCATATTCTGACTTGTCCATGCCAAGCTCGTCCATCTTGGCTACCAAGGCATCGTAATTGTCCTCACGCATAGAACCACCGATGATTTCACCGTAGCCTTCTGGCGCCAAAAGGTCCGCACAGAGCACACGCTCTGGATTGCCAGGAACTGGTTTCATGTAGAAGGCCTTGAAGCTTGCTGGATAGTTAACAACGAAAGTCGGTACACCAAAGTAGTTTGAAATCCACGTTTCATGAGGTGAACCAAAGTCATCACCATGCTCGATGTGTTCGTAGTCTGTATCTTCATCAGCTTCATGTTCTTGCAGAAGGGTAATAGCATCATCATAAGCCACACGTTTAAATGGTTCTGCAATGTAGCGTTTGAGAGCATCCACATCACGCTCAAGAGTTTCCAAGGCTTGTGGAGCACGGTCGATAACACCTTGGATCAAAGCTTTGACATAAGCTTCTTGCAAGTCAAGTGACTCTTCATGACTGAGGAATGAATACTCGGCATCCATCATCCAGAACTCCGTCAAGTGACGGCGAGTTTTTGATTTTTCCGCACGGAAAACAGGACCGAAGTCGAAAACACGACCAAGGGCCATAGCACCAGCTTCAAGATAAAGCTGACCTGATTGACTGAGATAAGCTGGTTGACCAAAGTAGTCTGTTTCGAACAATTCTGTCGAATCTTCTGCCGCATTTCCAGACAAGATTGGGCTATCAAACTTGATAAAGCCATTCTTTTCAAAGAATTCATAAGTCGCATAGATGATGGCGTTACGGATTTGCTGGATAGCGACCTGCTTACGCGAACGCAACCAGAGGTGACGGTTGTCCATAAGGAAGTCCGTACCGTGTTCCTTTGGTGTAATTGGATAATCTTGTGACTCACCAATCACTTCAAGGTCTGTCACATCCAACTCATAGCCAAATTTAGAACGCTCATCTTCCTTGACAATCCCTGTCACATAGACAGACGTTTCTTGGCTGAGACGTTTTGCTACATCGAACTTCTCCGCACCAGCTTCTTCACCAAATTTTTCAATAAAGTTTGGCTTGAAAGCAACAGCTTGGAAGAAGGCTGTTCCGTCACGCAATTGCAGGAAGGCTAACTTGCCCTTGCCTGATTTGTTGGCAACCCAGGCACCAATGGTCACTTCTTGACCGACATAATCTTTTACTTGGTTAATGGTAATCAATTTTCTAGACATTATTTTTCCTCTTTTTATTTTTTCATAAATGTGTGTAATCGAGCCACTGCTTCTTTGAGCGTGTCCATATCTGTCGCATAGCTGAGGCGGATATTCTCAGGAGCTCCAAAACCAGCACCTGTCACCATTGCGACTCCCACTTCTTCCAAAATGGCTGTGGTAAATTCAGTCACATCTGTGTAGCCCTTCATTTCCATAGCCTTTTTGACATTTGGGAAGAGATAGAAGGCACCTTCTGGCTTAATCACTTCAAAACCTGGTACTTCTGCCAGCAAGGGATAAATGGTATTGAGCCGCTCTTCAAAGGCCTGACGCATGGTTTCTACCGTATCTTGTGGACCTGTAAAGGCCTCAATGGCTGCATACTGAGCAGCAGTTGTTAAGTTCGATGTCGTCTGTCCGACAATCTTGCTCATAGCCGCAATGATTTCAGGATTACCAACGGCAAATCCAACCCGCCAACCTGTCATGGCATAGGCCTTGGCCACCCCATTGACAACAATGGTCTGCTGACGAATGCTTTCTGAAATGCTTGAAATCGGTGTGAAGGTATTTCCATTATAGACCAAACGACCGTAAATATCGTCTGCCAAGATGAGAATATCGTGCTCCACAGCCCAGTTTCCAATAGCTTCCAGCTCCTCACGACTGTAAATCATACCCGTTGGATTGGACGGACTATTGAGCAAGAGAACCTTGGTCTTGTCTGTTCGAGCCGCTTCCAGCTGGTCAACCGTTACCTTGAAATTGTGCTCTTCTGTCGCAGTGACAAAAACAGGCACGCCTTCGTTCATCTTGATTTGATCTGCATAAGAAACCCAGTAAGGTGTCGGAATAATCACCTCATCACCAGGATTGATAACCGCCGTAAAGAAGGCATAAAGGACAAACTTAGCACCCGTGGCAAGTACAACCTGATTGCGTTCGATAGAGTAGCCGTAGAAGTTCTCAAAGTAGGTATTGACCGCGTCCTTCAACTCTGGAAGACCAGAAGCTACCGTATAAAAACTCGCCTTACCATTTTCGATGGACTTGATGGCCGCTTCTTGGATATTTTTCGGTGTGACAAAGTCTGGCTCACCCAGGGTTAATTCCAGAATATCACGTCCCTCTGCCTTCAAGGCTTTTGCACGCGCACCTGCTGCCAGGGTGACACTTTCTTCCATTTCTAAGACACGTTTTGATAGCTTGCTCATAAGCCCTCCTTCTTAATAAAATCACCGGATTCAAACGAGATGAGATAGTAGGTCTGCTCAGACTTTACTTCCCAAACGAGCTGTTCTTGGTAAACACCTAAAACAGCACGATCAATTTGTGTAGCACCATTTTCCTTTGCACGGCTCTCTGCCTCATCCTGCCCAATTCCAGCAGATAGATCTGACAGATAAATCGTATCATCCTGATCCGACACTAGGGCGACTAAATCATTCCCCACCTCATCCTTGCCATAAAAACTATAAAAGCTTTCTTGTCCATTATAGAGTTCAATATCCTCCACAGCCTGAATCGGTGTGTTGGTCAATACAACTCGCTCGAGTTCTCGTTCCGTGTCTTTTCTAGGCTGAATAGATAAATCGAGTAGGAAAAAAAAGGAAAAAACGAGTACAAAAAGGCAAATAAACAAGCCGACCAGCCACTGGCCCAAGGTCGATTGCAAAAAACGTGCTACAGATTCTAGTGATTTTTTCATATCGTTCTTATTATACACCATATTCCTTCAGAATGCTATCCTTTAGGGAAAAGAGGTCCGCATGTTTTCCCTGTTTATCCAGAGAAAATCTTGCATAAAGCATGCATTATTGATAAAATAGGGCTATGAACAGGATTGAACAAGCATTACAAGAAAATCAAGAAGCCCTACATAGTTTGGTTGTTTTTCGCAGAGCAGCCAATGCTATCGTTAAACAGGAAGTCGAAACAATTAAGAAACACAATTTGACTGTTTGTCAATTTGGCGTTTTAGAAGCCTTGTATAATAAAGGCGACCTTCGAATCCAAGATCTGATTGATAAACTCCTCAGCACTTCTGGAAATATGACCGTCGTCATCCGAAACATGATTCGCGATGGCTATGTTGTAAAGGTTCCAGATACCAAGGACAGACGCTCCTTCCTAGTCGGTTTAACCCCACTCGGTCGCGAACGCATAGAAGCGATTTTGCCTGAACATTATGAAAATATCGGTAAAATCTTCTCAGTCATTAGCCCTGAGGAACAAGTCATCTTGGCTGATATCTTAAAAAATTTTAAAAATTTGAAATAATCTACATTTAAATCATGACAAAACACAAAATTCATAATATAATAATATTATGAATTTAAAAGGAGCCTAGATATGGCACATATCTTATTTCTAGTTGGGTCACTACGTGACGGATCTTTCAACCATCAAATGGCAAAGGAAGCAGAAACTCTTTTGGCTGACAAAGCTCAAGTCTCCTATATTGACTTAGCTTCCATTCCCCTCTTTAATCAGGACATTGAAATTCCGACACTCCCTGCAATTGCCCAACTTCGAGATCAAGTTGCAACTGCAGATGCCATTTGGATTTTTTCACCAGTCTACAATTACGCCATTCCAGGTATCGTGAAAAATGCTCTAGATTGGCTCAGTCGATCACTAGACTTGACAAATCCCAAAGGCCCTTCAATCCTTCAAGATAAGCTGACAACTGTTTCTGCAGTTGGAAATAGCGGTCACGACTTTCTCTTTAAGGATCTCCAGCATCTTCTTCCATTCATTAGAACACAAATTGTCGGAGAATTTACAGCTAGCACTGTCAACCCTGAAGCATGGGCGACAGGCCAACTGATTTTATCCGACACTGTTCGAGCAAGTTTGGAGTCGCAAGCACAAGCCTTGTTGGATGCTATTCAATAAGTTTCCCCCTATAATACCCCTACTCTGGATTCACCCAACTTCCAGAGTAAGAAAAAAGAGGCATGACCTCTTTTTTTAATCCCTACGAAAAATATCTCGCGTATAAACCTTGTCCTGTACATCTGCTAAAGACTGATCAAAACGGTTGGCAACGATTGCCTGGCTTAATTTTTTAAACTGCTTGAGATTATTAACAACCTTGGAACCAAAGAAGGTAGTGCCATTTTCCAAAGTCGGTTCATAAATAATGACCGTCGCCCCCTTGGCCTTCAAACGCTTCATGACACCTTGGATCGAACTTTGACGGAAATTATCAGAGTTGCTCTTCATGGTCAAGCGGTAAATCCCAATAGTAATATCTTTTTCCACTTGAAGCGAATAAACATCCCGCTCAGAGTAGGAATAGTAATCCGCCATCTTCAAGACCTGATCTGCAATAAAATCCTTTCGGGTACGATTGGACTCGACAATAGCTGTCATCATATTTTGCGGAACCTGGTCATAGTTCGCCAACAACTGTTTAGTGTCTTTGGGTAAGCAATAGCCCCCGTAACCAAAGGAAGGATTATTGTAATGATTGCCAATCCGTGGATCTAAACCAACTCCATTGATAATAGCCTCCGTATTCAGACCTTTTAGTTCAGCGTAGGTATCAAGCTCGTTGAAGTAAGAAACCCGTAGGGCTAAGTAGGTATTGGCAAATAATTTTACCGCTTCTGCTTCTGTCGCCCCCATAAAAAGGATATCAATCTCCTCTTTCTCGGCCCCTTGTTCCAACAAGGAAGCAAATAGTTGGGCTTTTTGACGCACCTCCTCTGAATCAGTCACTTCATAGGATACAATAATACGAGATGGATAAAGATTGTCATATAGCGCCTTTGATTCACGCAAAAATTCTGGACTAAAAATAATCCGATCCGTTTGGAATTTTTCCCTCATGCTTTGGGTAAATCCAACCGGAATAGTCGATTTGATTACAATCAAAGCATGGTTATTGTAAGATAGAACTGTTTCGATAACTGATTCTACGTGACTTGTATCAAAATAATTCTTCTCACTATCATAGTTGGTAGGAGCAGCAATCACAACAATTTCAGCATCTTGATAAGCAGATGCTACATCTAAGGTCGCCTGCAAACGTAAGTCCTTTTCGGCTAAGTACTTTTCAATGTAATCATCTTGAATCGGAGACTGCTTGGCATTGATCAATTCTACCTTTTCAGAAATCACATCCACAGCAGTCACATCATGATGCTGCGCCAAAAGAACAGCCACAGAAAGGCCCACATAGCCAGTACCTGCCACAGCTACCTTGACTACTTTGCCTAATTTCTCTTTTTTTTCAGAAGGACCCTTGAAAAAATCGGATGGAGAAAGTCCTAAACAATTACAAATAATCTCAAACTGAACAAGACTTGGTGAAAAATCCCCCTTCTCCATCTTACTAATGCTAGAGCGACTGATTTCAGTCACCTCAGCTAGTTGAACCTGAGTCCAACCAAGCTCCTGACGACGCAGTTTCATCTTTTTTCCAAAATCTATCGTTGAAAACATATATTAACACCTCAGAATCATTATATAACTTGTTCAAATTTCTTTCAAGAAAAAAACATCTATTCCTCAAAAAAGAAATAGATGTTCATATTTTAGACATTTTTGCCTTTTTGTGAACTTGACGAGTCAGATTTAATAAAAATATCACTTTTTCTTTGGACGAATATAATTCAATGGATAAAATACTGCATCGCAGAAAGGAATTGATTTGATAAGATAAATTCCTAAAATACTACCAAACCAGCCTGCTGCCAGTCCTAATAAAATATGGAGAATCACATTATCAAAACCAAGTTTTAATAAGATAATTCTAGTAACCGAAACAATTGGAGCATGCAATAAATATACAACAAGACTATCTTTTCCAATTTTACGGAAATATTCTCCAAATTTAGAAACCTTAAAAAGAATAGGATAAACAGCAAAAGCCAAAAAGACTGAAACAGGAAAAATCAATCCCCAAGCTCCTGGTCTATCGTATGAAATATAGAATTCTGGTTCTGAAAGTTGCCAAAACATCATAAATACTATTATTGTTACCAATAAACTGCCGGTAATCACTTTCCAATTCTTTTCCAAAATTTGAGCACAACCTGATTGTTTTAACCAATACCCCAAAATAAAGAAAAATGTCCATAATAACAATTTTTGTACAATGTAAATAGGAGACGGAATGGCAAGGGAAAGCAAATATGCAACTAAAGTTAAGTATAGCAAATAATATGCCTTCTTAATCCGCAAAGAGACTATTCCCAATACAAGATAGATCCACCATAAAACGTAGAGATACCAAGATACACCAAGAGGTGTTTCATAAATTCTCAACAAATCTGAAAAACTGGCCGCATTCCTAACCGTATCCCCACCCAATGATTGTAATGAAAATTGAATCACAGAATAGAAAAGGTAGGGAATCCCAAGTGCAATTGTTCTCTGTACAACAAATTTCCAAAGTCCACTTGGAGATTCAAGTGGTCTAAAGAAAAAGCCAGATAAAGCAAAAAATACTGGAATATGGAAAAGATAAAAAACTTGAGTAATGAATAGGAGAACTGTTTCACTAGCTTCGAATCGATTTGACTCAAATAATCCTAGTACTACATGCCCCAATACTACCATTAGAACCGTCAAACCCTTCCCAAAATCAATCCAATTTATACGTTGATTAGACTTACTCACTTGCAAATCTCCTTTTGTTATATTATTTCTTATATACTCTTTACAAAGCAAATGGGGCTCCTTGAAAGCCCCATCTACTCCACTATCTGAATTACACACATCGCAAATATTACTGATTAATTTTCGTTTCGGCGACGTTTACCAATATAAAATATTGCTGACAACAATCCGATTCCAATCAATGAACCAACTGAGAATTTCTCTCCTGTAGTTGGCAAGGTTGATGCAGAGTTGGTCACAATCGTTCTGGGTGTCGTTGAGACTGGTTGCTTAGCAGATGGGACAACTACTACTGCTGAACCCTCGTTTACACGAGTCCCACGTTTTACAAGTCGGTTTACTTTCTCATTAACTAGAATTTCAGTCAATTGATAAGAGTAGGTACCATCTACATTTCGAACAGGAACGGCAAGAACCTGAACTTGACCATTTTTTCCTTCTTGAACCAAGCGTTCTTGTCCAGCGGGAAGACTTGGATCATCTTCATAGATTGTTTCAAATTGAATTTCTTTGATTTCAATCTTCGCTTCAGGCAAGAAATGCTTCAATGGAAGTTCATTACCAGTTGAAGAAACTGGATTTTGCTCATTATAAGTTACCAAAATACGAGCTAGATTATCTTGGGCAATTGCATTAACTCTCTCTAATTCTACCAATTTTTCAACGGCTAGGCGCAAAACTTGGTCCAATTGTTCTTTATTTGCCAAGGCTGCATCGTACTGCTCTTGTGCTGTCACAAGATTTGCTTTTGCGTTCAAAAGTGCTGTAAGTCTCTTTTCTGCTTCAATCACTGCAACTTCTTTCGCACTCACTTCTTGCTCAATCAAGCTAAGCGTTTGCTTCAAGCTTGCCAATATACTTTGAAGAGATGCCAACAAAGCTTTTTCAGTTGCAAGATTGTCCTTAGCAAGTCGATCTGATTCCGTTGCAGTCACTAGGCTTTCTTGAGCAAGAAGAAGGCTATTTTCTACAGTAGTCAATTTGGCCTGAGCTGATTGCAAGGTCACCTTAGCTTGCGCTTCTTCTGCTTTTGCTGTATTCAATGCAGTCTCTGCAGATGAAACCTTTGCCAATGCAGTTGCAACGTCTGAACTTTTCGTACTGAGTTCTTGCAATTGTTGATTAATGGTCGCCAATTCTGTTTGAGCAACAGTAAGTGTTTGAACAGCCTTGTTATACTTAGCCAAGGCTTCTTGATCTACCTCATTCTTCAAAACTGTTGCATCAAACTTGCTTGAATCAACGATTTTGTTCATATCAAATGGATCTGTTGATTCACCATTAGTTTGGAATGTATGCAAGAAAAGTGTGAAGTGAGAGAAATAGGTGGTTTCGTTGTATTTATTAGTATAAGCTGTTGGTTTTGAAATACTTGCACTCACACTTGTTCCAACATATTTTGAATTGGTACGGTAGTAACCACCTGCAGTTGACAAAGACAACTCCCAATTTCGTGTTTGTTTGGAATTTTGATAAACATTATTAAACATCAATGTCTTGAAGCCTTCATAGATATAGGATTTCAGAGCTCCCATTGTAATCATTGGAGGGCGATTGACATCGTATTGAACTGCACGCACTTCCGAATACATATCTTCCATCACTACAATATCTGATTGATTCTGATCCGTTGTACGATTTGGATGAGCTGAGAGACCATACTTATCTGCGGCATCATTAATCACAGAATATTGGTGACCTGCATCACCAGTATCAGTCTTGCTACGTTTTTTTGCAACTTCATTCGCAAAGTCCAACATACCTTGAGTGGTATCAATCGGAGCGTTTCCAAATGCAGTACGAATTTGGTTTACAATATCTAAAGCAAAGAAATTGATTTCTTTTTGTTGACTTTCTGTCAGATTCCAGATATTCACTTCACGACCATCTGTTGAAGTATATTGGTTCATTGCTGATAGTGTCTTTCCAAGACTCTTCAACAGGGCATCGTTAGACTGATGAGCAGGATTAGTCAAGTCAATCTCGTTGGTTCCTTCAGCTTTGGCTGGGTCTCCCATATAGATTTCACGTTGCTTCAAGGCTGCAACATACTCTGCACTCAAGGTAAATATCGCATCTGTTACAAATACTTCAGCGTTAGTTGCAGATTGCAATGCATTTACTTCCGCCTGTGCACTTGAAATCTTTGTTTCAACTACACCTTTGTCAGTATTTAGTTTTGCAATTGCCATACTTGTTTCTTGATCAGCAGCCTGTGCAGATTCTAATGCCGCTTGAGCTGATTGAAGGGTTTCATTTGCAGTAGCGACAGCTTCCGTCTTACTTTTGGCTACAGTTTCAGCTACTGAAACTGTAGTAGTTGCAGAGTTCACAGCCTCTTGTGCCATAGCAACACCAGCTTCTGCACTCGTTTTTTCAGCTGCAGCTACACTTGCTTGTTTTTCAGCATTTGCCACCACAGAAGCTTGAGCATCTACTGCTTTGCTAGCAAGAGCAATATTTTCATTTGCTGCTGATACAGAAGCCTTAGAAGACTGAACCTCTTCTTGTGCATCCAATACTGCCTGTTCTGCTGCTTGAACCGCCTCTGGTGTAGCTGAAACTGCAGTTGATGCCGCTTCTACTACATTGGCTTTTGCTGTAGATGTTGCAGTTTCGGCTGATGCAACTGCATCTTGAGCCTGAGCAACAACTTCTGTCTGCTTATCAAAGTTTGTCTTTGCTTCGTTTGCTGTAGATGTTGCAATTCGAACATCTTCCGCAGTCACTGTTGGAGTTACCTGAATAGTAGCATTACTCGTTTCAGTATCAGCTGGCGTAGCCACTTCTTCTGCCAAGACTGGCGTTGCAAGTGAGGCTAAGAGCGTACTAGCAACAACCGATGAAATCTTTAATTTTCTTTTCATATACCTTTTCCCCTATTTGATGATTCATCTAGTCCATTATACATAAAAATAAATAGTTTTTCAATATTTTTTCAAGTTTTTTCCATTATTTCAATGTAAATTGACAAAATAATCTCCCCAAATGCTTCTTTTATACTCTAAATAAAATCAGCGAATCCTCTAAACTTCAAAAGAGGATTTACTTGGATATCTTTGTTCAAATGCAACTAGTATTTTTTCAGAAATCTGATAAAAATCCGCGTCATTAACATCATCATTGATACAAATAATCTTATGCTGACCGGTTGTAACAGACTGAACAATTTCTTCCACTTCAACAAATGAAAAATACTTTCCAATCTTCACTTTCTGAGGCACAAAGCGGTTAGACTCAATATTCCAGTTACTCATTAAATAATGGTTCACATCATTGAGGCTTCGGAAACGATTATAACAGACCCTATCTAGCAATTCTTCTTCCTTTTCCCAGACCTCTTTAAAAGTTGACTTTAGATGTGGTAATGTAACATGAATGTTTTTGTATCCAAAGATTCCCTTATAAAATAAAGCAAAGAAGTTATTCATATTGTACTTCCCGTAGGCTGGTGTGAAAAATTTGAAGAAATTTTGCTTAAAGGTTTTTTTCGGCTCAAAATATTTATTAATCACAATGACATTGTTTAATTCGATATGCTGAAATTCTTCTCTTGGAACGAAAGGGGCGTAGATAGCCAAATCTTTCACTTTGCTTTCCACGAAGAAATCTTCTGGTGAAAGTGGAGAGTTGAAAAACATATCATCATTGAAGAGGATAAACTGTTCTCCCAAGTCTTCAATTCGATGCAAATTCAATTCAATCACATTAGAATTATAGGTCGGAAGATAACTTTCCGGAATAAACTCTTTATGGGTCACCACCCGAAGCTTTGGGTGGTGGATATTTAGCCATTCTGGAACATGTCCATAAGTAATAAAGAAAACCTTATTGATCCAGGGGGCATTCTCCTCTAAGGCTCGAAACCAATGGTGAAAAAAGGGAATTGCCCGAAAGCGTTGTTCCGTATTGGATTCTCCATAAATAAAGCTTCCATCGTATTTGGACTTCTCTTTTTGCCAAATCGGATCATTAAAATCCACATAAGTTACGACTACATCTATCTTACTCGAACTCATCTTCAACTCCCTATTTTATAGATCGACCAATGGCATCTTTCAAATACTGCCCACTCTTCAGATTTTCGCTCACTTTTTGAACATTTGTGAGAAATTGTTTGTATTCTTCCTCGGTCAAAGATACCAAACTATTCTCCAATTCTCTCAAGGAAGAAACCGTCAAACCAAGACCATTATCTACAACAAATTTTGCTTCGGCAGATTCGCTCCAGACAATAACTGGAATGCCTGAAGCAAGGTACAAGGACAGTTTATGGGGATTGTTGTAACGAAGATAGTTTCCAGTAGGTCCTGAACAGGTATCTAAACTATCCC
This sequence comes from Streptococcus suis, assembly GCF_016775005.1. Lineage (GTDB taxonomy): Bacteria > Bacillota > Bacilli > Lactobacillales > Streptococcaceae > Streptococcus > Streptococcus suivaginalis. Next base: position 298,434 of record NZ_JAEUXI010000001.1, read on the forward strand.
CGTCCCATACCAGACCAAATCCATTCGTCAAATGGTTCGGTACATCATCTGGAGCGAATGAACCTAGATAATCAACATTTTCATCTTGATTCTTCTTTTCATAGTTAATGCCCATTAATTTTACGTGTACAGTCGCAAGCTCTCCCATTTGATACACATAGGGACTTTTCTCTTTGGATAAATTCCCTGCAATATAGACATTCTTAGAAAAACCAACTTCCTTATTACTTGAATCTTCAATCAGGTAGTCAAAGATTTCTAAGACTTCTAATTGTTCTGGCTTGACACCATATTGGATGAACCATTCTTTCATCACTTCATTGTGCACAATAATCTTATGGGCAAATTGGATCATTTGATTCATTTCTTCTTGATAAAAGTCCAATGAAAAGATGTTCCGGATTAATTCCACATCATGGATAATGGAAATGATTTTTACATTTTTCTTCTCTTTTAATTTTTTTAGAACTGAAAAACGACCATATTGCTTTCTGCGGAATGGATGTTGCAACACTAGAACCGAGTCAGTTTCAACTTTGGCATACAAGTTTGACCAAATGATCAGACTATGCAATTGTCTCAAAACTTTCGAAACGACATTAGAGCGTTCGCTTAACCATCTAACGGGCAAACTCCCAAAACCCTCTCGGGATAATATTTCTGAACAATCATTTGTTGCTTTACTTCCTGCATGTTGTAAACTGCCATAATTTTCTACAACTTGATATTTTTTCACTCTATTCTCCTAATAATATTTTCTCAACTTCTTTGACTTGAGAATGAATATCAAACCCTTTTTCCTTGAACGCTTGCCTTGCCTTTTCTTCGGTCGTTCGAGAAATCTGAAGTCCCTTTTCAATTGCAAGACTCCAATTTTCAAGACTTTCTCCTAACCCAAGATATTGAACATTCCCTAAAATATCCAACTCTCTCGTAATCGTATCACTGACTAAGATAGGCAACCCATTTGCCTGAGCTTCAACAGCTGAAAGAGGCAACCCTTCAAACAACGAAGGCAAAATAAACAAATCAAATGCGCTCAACCATGACTTCATATCAAACTGCGTCCCAGGTAACAACACCTTATCCTCGAGGCCATATTGTACGATTTTTTCTTTTATTTCTGAAAGGGTACTGTTAGTTCCAACCTCTGCCCCAATAATCACCAGGCGTAGCTGATCATTTTTCTGCACAGCCTGATGAAAGACATCGATTAAAAATGGCTGATTTTTCTGTATATCATAGCGACCAACCGTTCCAATTATCTGCTTATCATGCCAGCCTAATTCCTTTCTCAACCTGTCCCGATCTGCTTCTGAAAAGGTAAATCGGTCCATGTCAATCGCATTTTGAATAATAATGCTTTCTCCAAGAATTCTTGGCTCAAACATATAGTCTGCAGCCAAGTCAGAACAAGCAAAATAATGGGTAGCTGTCTTTTTTAATTTTAAGCGATTCCACTCGTGAAAAAACCTGGTTACAAGATTTCCTTTCCAAGTCGAACTATGGCTATGGATAATTCGTGTCTGGATTCCATATCTCTTCGCGAATTCAAGCAGATCGATATTGGGAATGCCCATCGCATTATACCAAAGCGCATCATACTCTTTCCCCTGTTCAGAAAAGAAGGATTCTACAACTTTCTTATACTCTGAATAATTCTGTCTTTTTCTTGGAATATAAATTATTTTCGATCCCCGTTCTAAAATTTCATCCTGAAAAATAATCTTTTCCTTTGTACGAACAATAAAATCCAATTGAAATTTTTCTGGATCTAAATTCCGGTAATAGGTCATGATAAATGTCTCTGTTCCAGCTAAAGCTGGTGACATTCCTGTTACTAATATTTTATACTTCTTCATTATCATCTACCTGTTCTTCATTTTGGATGAGTTGGATAATAAATTCTTTCATCATTTCGTCGTTTTCAATAGCAAACTTCCTTGCAAACAAATAGCCCGCAGACTTTGCTGCTTGCAATTGAGCAAAATCTGTTTGATTTGATTGCCAAGTATATGGCTTACCATCCCACCAGTTATTAAAATGCAAGCTTCCCTGGAACTCATCTTTTTGATCATTGTTCACTTCAGCAAAATAAATCTGATCTAAAAGACCATTTTTTTCTAATACCATCGGGATGAATAATTCATCACATAAAAAAGAATGTTTGAAGACTCTTTTGAGCCAATCTTCTTCTTGTAGAATCACTGAGACAGTCTGGCTTGGAAGTGATACCCATTGACTAGCCTTTACAAGTGTCAGATTAAATTTGTTTATCCGATCAACTCTCAGCAGTTTCTGAATCCATACTTCTAAAGCTCGATAAATTCGAAACAAAGCTTTACCAACCAATCCTGGTATTGTTCGAGGGGTAAAGCTTTCAAAAAAGTGATAATATTTTATCCTATTCACATCTTCTGGTGTTCGATCGTGAGCCATGATAGTCAAGAAATTCTTATCAGCATGCTGATCGAAAAATAAATGAATGTCTTCTTGACTTGACAAAGGCAAATCAACTCCGGAAAGAAGATGATAAAAAGCATAGTGATCGGTTTGCGCAGCTATCTTAAACAAATTCATCTCCGCAATAATCTGAGAAACACCTCCCCAATACACCCCAACTCGTGGAACAAAATAGATAGAGGATAATCGGACATATTTTCTTAGTTGCTCTTCATCCTTTGAATCAAATACCGTTTTTTGATCAATATGGATGAAAATATCATTTCTTTCATGATCCAGTAATTGAATCAAAAAACCAAGTTGCTTGAAATTGGAATGCGCTAAAATTAAATAAGCATGCTTAGTTGTCATCTTACCCTCGCTTTACTTTCAAAGCAAGATTCAAACATCTTGCAAAGAAATTGTAATTGATTGAAAAACATGCTACCAGTATCTTTCTTGACAGTGAAATATTTGACCGTAAAAGTTCTCTAGCATTTTCTTTTAGATTCTGTTCTAATCTGCGGATTTCGTCCCTCAATTCTCCTTTTAAGGCTGAAAAATTAGGCGCCATTGCCAATTCCGTCAATAAAGCAAAGTCCGCACGTTTGCGATTAAATCTAGCCCATTGAATATAGTTTTGCTGCTTGCTCTTCTCGCTTTCAACAACCACCATGTCCCAGCCTTTTAAAACATCAAACTGTTTTTTTGAAAACTGTGCAGTCAGGCCTTCTATATTCACAAAGTAATGAATCACAATTTTATCTGAGACAACAATTCTCTTAGCGTTTAAAATATAGCGAAATGTTGTTGGAACATCTTCTGCATAAAATCCTTTGGGATAACGTACGGATTCAACTACCTTGCGTCGGTACAATTTATTCCAAACATAGTATTCAATTGTTTGACTATCAATTTTAAAATACCTCTTAGCATACTCTTCTTGCGATAACACCTCAACATGCTTTGCCTCAGATGAGACAGAGGCTACCTTATTAGTTCGATAAATACCACCAACTACGATGTCTGCTTCCTTTTGAATGGCCTCTGAATGCAAGTATGCCAAAGCATCTTTTTCCAACCAATCATCACTATCTAAAAAGGCAACAAAGTCGCCTGTAATGTATTGTAACCCTGTGTTTCTTGCCTCGCTTAAGCCTGCATTTTCTTGATGAATCAGTTGAAATCTCTCATCTCGATTTACAAATTTTTGTGCAATCGCTGCCGACTGATCTGGGGAACCATCATTTACTAAAATGGCTTCCCAATTTGTATAGGTCTGACTCAAAACAGAGTCCAGACACCTTTCTACGTACTTCTCTACATTATAAATGGGGATTATAATTGAAATTTTGTCCATTCTATCCACTTAACCTCTATTTTTAATCATTGGAACGTATCTTATAATCTTTATTTAAGGCTAATCCGAATAGCATCCAAAAGATATTGTAATAAAGATTAATAGCTAAATCGTCAATGATTCCTTTAAAACCAATAACAACTACTAATATAAAGAGAAAATATTCTTTTCGTTTGTAGAGACTCCTGAGCACTCTTGTGACTAAGAACAAAAAGATACCGAACAACAGAAGACCATGTCTCTGTAACAAATGCAAGTATAGATTATCCACGTACAAGTAAGTTGAAACGTTTCGGTTCCCACTTACATCTAGACCATTTCCATTCCATTCCTGGATAGGTTCTCCTGTTAAGCCAACACCGAATAATTGAAGGGAGCGATTAGCCAAATAAATTCTCCCTCCCGAAATATCATTCAGATATTTTTCAAAGTCCGTTCCAGAGTAGGTAGTTGCTAATTGATAACTTAGACCAAAAAGAATCAAATAGGTATACTGAAAAGGACGTAATAAAACTGGTTTTATCTCATTTCTTCCATTGAGGTAGTTGTATATCCAAGTAACAATTAACAAAATCACTGTCGATCCAAAAATAAGACGCGATTGAGTCTCACTGTAAATCCAGAAATTTAGTCCAAAGCATAGAAGAAATTCCACAATCGATAATTTCCCGTTGCGAAGAAAAATATAAATTGAAATGATGTTAGCTACAACTGTTGATCCAAATAAGGAATATCGAAAACCTAGATAATGGCGAACTCGTAAAGCCGAATATTCTGAATAGTTTAAAATAAAACCAAATTTAGCAGCTGCGACTGTCAGAAATAAAACAATTACACTAATCACTAATGAGATTTTAGCAGCCTTATCAAATGGAAAGTTTCTCAAAAAATAAATGACCAAAATGCCAACAGAAAACGATGAGTTGAATTGAGTTGAAAGGACAGCTAGAACATAAACGACTATGGTCACTAGTAAAATAATGACATCGCGTCTCTTATAACGAGCGACAATTAATTCACGAGTCATTAGTAAAAGAATTGTGATATAAATGTAGCTCATAAACAGAACGCTAGGGACAAATCGAATTAAAAAGGTGGTACTCAAGAGAGAAATTGACAAATAGATTGTCAAGGCCAGATACGCTAAAATATCCGGAATCATAAGAGTATTAATCTTAATTTTCATAATCATTTACTCCCTAAAAGCTTTGTCCATATCTTTTCCCAAGAAACTTCGCTTTCAAAAAGGAAATTCCTTTCTCTACTAGATTCACTTTTTCAAGGTACATGAACGGAACTTCCTTTACTGTCAATTCTTGTTCTTTCAACCAGACATTGAATAAGATTTCACTGACACGACCTGGGTAGCGCGCATGAAAGGCTGAATAGTCGTCTACACCAACTACTTCAATCAATCGTTCTAAAATTGGGAACAACCATTCAAAGTAGCAATCCGCCGCTTCTTTTTTCATGACAAACATATTGAACATATAGCCACTTGTTTGACCCACAACCTGATCAAACGCCGTCAAGTAACTCGGAGAAAGATCTGCGATAATTTGACGTGCTGCAGGCAAATGGGTTTTATCAAGGGTATTTCTATAGTGACTATCTAAGGTTTCAATATAGTATTTTCTTTTTGATGGAACCAATACATCCGCTTGATCTAGAAGATGCTCTAGTTCTGCTTGCGTTAGAACAACTTGATCAATATCAATACCTTCATGAAAAGATTGTTTATTCATGGTAAAAAAGCGACGATAATGAACCAAGCCCAGGTAGTCACAATCTAAATTTTTCCATGCCCAGTAAATCCCCGTTAATTCACTATAATAAGGATTGAGGTGAGAAATATTCTCACCTGTATTATCTCCTATATAGCCAATATCAGCCTTCCCTTCTCTTCCTACATGAATCGGAAGATATAGGTTGGAATCACTCGGCATTTTTGCTTGTTTATGAGTAGCTACAATCAGCTTAATGTTTTTCACACATTCTCCTCTTATTTCACTTCATTTCTCACACACTGCAAAGCTGCTCCGATAACCTGGTGCATATCATAGTAGCGATAATGACCCAGACGGCCTCCGAAAATGACATTCTCTTGTTGTTCTGCAAGGCGCTTGTAGGCAGTATAGAGTTTGTTGTTGCGGTCATTGTTAACTGGATAGTAAGGCTCATCCCCACGTTTCCAAGTCTTCGAATACTCTCGAGTAATAATGGTTTTTTCTTGTGTCCCAAACTCAAAATGTTTGTGCTCAATGATTCGAGTATATGGTGTTTCGCTATCAGTGTAGTTAACAACCGCATTACCTTGGTAGTTTTCCATATCCAAGACTTCCGTTTCAAAACGAAGGCTACGGTATTCCAATTCACCCAGTTCATAATCAAAGAACTCATCAATCATACCTGTGAAGATAACCTTTGGAAAGTTTGACAAATATTCTTCTTTATTGGCAAAGAAGTCAACGTTTGTCTCCACATCGATATTTTCATGAGCCAACATCTTTTCAACAATCTGCGTGTAACCACCGATTGGAATACCTTGATAGGTATCGTTGAAATAGTTATTGTCATAGGTCAGACGCACTGGCAAACGACGGATGATAAAGGCAGGCAACTCCGTACATGGTTTTTCCCATTGTTTCTCGGTGTATGACTTGATCAATTTTTCATAGATGTCTGTACCTACAAGGGAAATCGCTTGCTCTTCCAGGTTCTCAGGAGATTTACCACCCAAAACAGCACGCTGCTCTGCGATTTTTGCCTCAGCTTCCGCAGGAGTGACCACACCCCAGAGCTTGTTAAAGGTATTCATGTTGAATGGAAGGTTGTAAATTTCACCCTTGTAGTTGGCAACTGGTGTGTTGGTGTAGCGGTTGAATTCTGCAAACTGGTTAACATAATCCCAGATTTCCTTTTCAGAAGTATGGAAGATATGCGCACCATACTCATGGACCTGGATGCCTTCTACTTCTTTGGTGTATATATTACCGGCGATATGGTCACGTTTTTCAATCACTTTTACCTTTTTACCTTTTTTGGCTGCTTCATGGGCAAAAACTGCACCAAACAAACCGGCACCGACTACTAGATAATCAAATTGTTTCATAGTTTATCTCCTAAAATTAATTTTTTGCAAAAGGGAATCAACTGTCTCTCTGACAAATTCTTCTTTTAAGCCATATAAGACCAATCCATATAGACCAAAGAAGGCACTTCCCGTCAAGGCTAATTGTAGAAAGGTATTCAAGACAAGGTTTGCCTGAATCAGTACAAGCAATAGACTTGCTGCCAGCAAGGCTAGGCCTATTTTTCCAAAGTGAATGGATTTTAAAATCGGCCACATAAACTCTTTAATGAACAAAAACTGAATGGCCGTCACACTAAATTCAGCAATACTACCAGCTATGGCTGCTCCTTGCGCTCCAAGATTTGGAATCAAAAATAAATTAATGACCACATCAATCAAGGCACCACAAACCGTTGAATAAACCACTAACTTTTCTCGATTGGTCGGTACCAAAATCTGCATTCCCATTAGGTTTGAAAGACCAATGAAAAGAACAGTTGGCATGATAAATTGCATAGGAAGGACTGCTGGTAGGAAGTCCTGTCCAGAAAGAAAGACGATTGCATCTCGACTGACAAAAATAAAGTAAATCACCAAAGGAATGGATAAGAGAAAGACAAAATTAAGCGCCTTCTTGGTCAGGCGTTCAAATTCACCATGATTGCCTTGTTCATAGTGATACGATAAGCGCGGCAATAATACTGCACCCAAAGAAGTCACAACACTTACCAAAATCTGCTTAATTTTGACAGCAGCTGAGTAGTAGCCGACCGCTTCATTTCCTTTTACAAAGCCAAGCATGGTCGTATCAACATTGACATAGATTGTTGTAGATACGGTTAAGAGGAAAAAGGTTAAGGTTGGTTTTAGGTGTTGAAGCAGGTTCAAGTCCTTTTTGGGCTTTAAGCTGACCAATCGGTTCAAGCCGAGGAAATTTAGAAGGTTTGAACCGACCGCTGCAAATACGCTAATCGCTCCATATATAACATAATCTTCTGGTGAATGCACCAAGAGAAATAACAATAATACAGAGATGAACTTAAATAGAATAGAGCGAATGGTCATATAACTATAGCGCTCCAAAGACTTGTATAGCCAGTCAACTCCTAGCACATTAAAGAGTAAGGTCGATGACAATATCAAGTATAATTCTTTTTCAGCAAGCAATTTTGGTACAGATAAAACTGTTACAAATAAGAAAATAAATGATACGGCCATGACAATCATATTCAAGGCCATGATTTCTTGAACAGTTTTTTCTAACTTTTCTTTATCGTCACGAACTTTGGCACATGCCCGAATACCGTAAGTGGGAATCCCCATCATTCCAACCATTGAAAAGTAGGAAATAATGGATGTCGCAAAGTTCACCGTTCCAACCCCACTTGCTCCTAAAACACGTGACACATAGGGAAAGGTAATCAAGGGGAAGATAAAATTCGATATAGTCAAAATAAAATTCATAATGAAATTTAGCTTGACTGACCCTACTTTTTTCATTCTTTTACTTAGCCCCTTCTCTGAATAGGATGACCTTGATGGTCAATAAGATAATTTTAACATCCGACCAGATTGTCCAATTATCGATATAAGCCAAGTCTAGCTTCACCACCTCATCAAAATTGGTGATATCGCTTCTTCCGCTAACCTGCCACAGTCCTGTAATCCCAGGTTTAAAGCTGAGGCGGCGTTTTTGACTAGGTGTATAGGCTTCAAACTCATCAACCGTTGGCGGTCTGGTTCCGACCAAGCTCATGTCTCCCTTTAGTACATTGTAAAATTGTGGGAGTTCATCTAAACTGGTTTTTCGAATAAAATGGCCAATTTTTGTAATGCGGGGATCGTTGTCCATCTTAAACATCCCCCCCTGCATTTGATTTAGCTCTAACAATTCTGATTTGCGCTCTTCAGCATCCTGACTCATGGAGCGGAACTTATAAAACTTAAAGACACGACCATTTCGACCAACGCGGTCCTGAGCAAAGATAACAGGTCCGCCATCCTTTTTGATGATCGGAGCTAATATAAGATATGCAATTCCAAATAAGACTAGACCAACAAGGGAACCGATGATATCCACAATGCGCTTCAAAATCACATGACTAATCGAATAAAAATTGGAAGAAAAGCTAATGATGTGGAAATTCCCGAAGTGGCGAATTTTTTTGCTGCCAAATGTATCGAGGTCATATAGGTTAACATGCACATTGACTTCGATTCCCATGACTTCAAATTCTGAAATCCAATAAGCCAAATCCAAGTCTGTCTGACTGCTTGGAACATTGATGAAAACCTTGTCGATGGCCTCTGTTTTGGCAAAATGAATTGCATCTTCCACTTGAACCCAATGCAAGTCGCCAACTTGTTTTGGCTCCTTGTCCATTAAGACGATACCTGCAATATTTTCAGGCTTCAATCCGAGTGTTTGTAAGTTGGTCAAGACCTGATTCAAACGTTCTGAAACAGTAAGCACCAATAAGCGATTGGCTGCCGTAGACTGATGCAGACCTTTCAATACGAGGTTAATCAGATAGATCCCCATCGTATTCAAGACAAGGAAATAGATGACTTCCCAACGTGAAATGATAAAATTCTCTTCTAGCATAAATGCTATGAAGGATAAAGAGAGTGAGAAGATAACATTGTAGATGACAACTTTTTCCAGTTCCCGAATAGCGTCCCTGTTCCAAAAATTTTCTTCCATTCTAGAACTGTAATAGGCAAAAAAGTGTATCAATCCTAGAATAATCAAATCAGAACGCGTCATATCTGTGTAGGGAAGTTCTACAATTACCATCCCAACTAAAATCACAACAGCTAATTGAACAAAGAGAAGGTTTGACTGCCTCCTACTACTATTTTCCATCCAAAATCTCCCTATGGAACGCTATTTTTTCCCGTAATTTCCGTAGCTACCGTAGTTTCCGTATGAACCATATTTCTCCAAAGAGGTATCAAATTTATTCAAGATAATACCAAGGAATGGTGTTCCTGTTTGTTCTAACTGTTCTTTGACTTTCAAAACTGCCTTGCGTTTGACTGTGCCTGCTTCTGCTACGATCGCTGTCGCATCGCATTTTTGAGCAATGATTGCCGCATCAATGACCAAGCCAAGTGGTGGAGCATCGATAATCACGTAATCATAGTACCGTTTCAGGGTAGCAATCAAACTATCAAAGTTCTTGCTTTGTAAAAGAGCCGTTGGGTTGGGCGAAATATTCCCAGATTCAATGACTGTTAGATTTGGAACATCCGTTTCACACAAGCCTTGTGACAAATCTGTCCGTCCTGAAAGGTAATCCGTCAAGCCAGTAATTTTTGTTTTGGGCTTAAAGAAACCAGACATAACGGAGTTTCGAATGTCTGCATCTACCAAAATAGTTTTGTAACCTGCACGCGCGAAAGCAATAGCAATACTAGCTGCAGTGGTACTTTTTCCTTCATTTGGTTGAACAGAGGTAATCCCCACTACCTTGATTCCATCACCACTCAACTGGATGTTGGTCCGAATGGCGTTGAAATATTCTTCCGTTTTCTTAACCAATTGTTTTTTATTTCTTGCTAATTCAAGATGTGACATGTTTTACTCCTACTTCAATTTGTTAATATTTGGTACAACACCCAAGAGTGGGAGACCCATTTTTTCTTCAACGTCTTCTGGACGCTTGATTCGGTCATCAAGTATTTCCATAACCAAAATGAGACTCGCTGCTAAGAAGGCACCCACCATGAAACCAAGTGCCAGATTTCGGGTTGTATTTGGTGAAGATGGTGATTTTGCGGGCGTCGCCTCTTCCAAGGTTGTCACATCACTCACTTTCGTTACTTCGATAATTTTTTCCGCTGCAACGGTACGGAGACTGTTGGCAATGCGAGCTGCTTCATTTGGATCACTATCACGAACAGTAATCGACACAATACGGGTATCGACTGGAATTTGAACAGAAACTTTCCCTTTAAGGTCATCTGTCAACCCCAAGTCCGCTTCAACTTGAGACAAAACATCTTGAGACATGATGATTTCTTTGTAGTCCTTAACCAAATAGGTACCGGCTTGCAATTCCTGGTTGGTCAAGCCCTGCGCACCTTCAACCGATTGATTGACCACATAGATGCGGGTTGTTGCATCAAACTGTGGTGTCATCAAGAATGCTGAAATGACAAAAGCAATAACAGTTGTCACCAAAGAGGCAACGATGATAAAAAATTTCTTTCTCCACAAAGTTTTTAATAGGTAGAGAACATCAATCTCTAATAGATTTTCTTCCTGATTTTTCATAATTTCTCCTTATTTTTACAACTTATTTTTCAATAAATCCAAGGGATTGTTCATAAACAAATCCTTGGCATAGTCTTGGCCATAACGCTGGCTGATCAATTCATAGGCTTCCTGCATATAAGGTGGCCGTGAAGATAGGTTGTGCATATCTGAGGCAACAAAATGGATCAAATTCTGATCTAAAAATTGCTTGGCACGTTTTTTAAAGGCCTTATGACGGTCTCCAAACAATTTGGCTTTCAAGACACTGGAACTATTAATTTGCATATAGGCTCCTTGGTCAATGAGGGATTGAATTTTTTCAAATTCTCCCTCCAAAGCCTCGTATCGTTCGATGTGAGCAAGAACGGGTGTCTTACCCATTGCCAATAATTCTCGAACTGCTTCTTGAATGACCTTTAAAGGTGTGTTGGTTGAAAATTCAACTAAAACTGCATCTGAGCTGGCATAGCCTGGTATTTCTTTTTTTTCGAGTTTATTTAAGTATTCCCGACTATAATAAATCTCCGCTCCATAGTAGATAAATAGGTCATCTGCTACTTGTTTGGCTAACTCTTGCACCTGTCGGAAGTTTTGCCAGATGGTTTCTTCTGGCGTTTCAAACATTCCTTTTCGACGGTGCGAAGTCGCAACGATTCCTCTGACACCCTGGCGATAGGCTTCTTGTAATAAAGCCAAACTTTCCTCTGGCGTCTTTGGACCATCATCCACCCCAAAGATGATGTGAGAATGTATATCTAGCATGTTAATTCCCCGAAATGATTGATTGAATCTTATTAGTTACTTGTGTCAAGCTTTCTTGATTGATTTCAAGCATGTAGAGTTGTGAAGTTGGCATAGCATAAGATGGCAAGTCCATGCGACCAGTACCTGTCAAATCTTGCGACTCAACAGAATAAGAAGAACCTGATTCCATCTGTGTATTGACCAGTTGCATCATGGTTTCCAATGGCATATCTGTCTGAACAGAGGATTCAATACCTGAGATAATCTCTTGGTAGTTGGTCAAATTCTCAGGTTTACTTAATTTTTCGATCAAGGCTGCAATCACTTTTTGTTGATTGCGTCCGCGATCTGCATCCCCATCTGACAGAGCATAGCGTTCACGCACAAACGCCAAAGCTTGTTTCGCATCTAAATGAATGTTTCCAACTGAGAAATGTGTATTGTCATGGATACTTGTAAATTCAGTTTCATTATAAACATCTATTCCTCCTACTACATCAATCAAATTCAAGAAGGACGTGAAATTGAGTCGGACATAATAGTGGATATCTATTCCATACAGGTTTTCCAAGGTATGTTCCGAAGCTGTCACACCATAGATACCCGCATGGGTTAATTTATCATATTGGTTTTGACCACCGTCAGCAATAGCTACATAGGCATCCCGAGGCGTAGTTGTTAACAAAACCTTATGGGTCTTCATGTTAACCGTCATGATGATATTGACATCTGAACGTGACACAGATGAAATCGGTCCATAGGTATCGATACCGCTAATGTAAATATTGAGCACATCTCCTGAAACTTCTTCGTTGCTCGCATCGACTTCTTTTGTAATGGTATAGGTAAAGATTTTCTTCACTTTGGAAGCAAAGTCTGGCACTTCAGTTTCAATAATATCTGAGAAAACACCATTCAATACCATGGCTTCTGCTCCACCATTCATCATGGTATTGTAGGCATCTAAATAGGAAGACGATTGGGTCAATGGGAGGTCAAAATTCTCCATCGATTTGACATTAGCTACCAATTCATCAATGTTGCTGGCATCATTGGCAGTCGGTGCTAGGACGCTGGTCAGTTGGCTGACATCGGTAATGGAACTATCAGCAGGAACAATGACACTCATCTCATACTCTGTAAAACTAGACGAAGAGTTTAGATTAGATGACAGATTGACAACGCTTCGCAATCCATAGAGTCCCAACGAGCTAGCAAGTAAGGCAAGCACCAACAGGATACATGTGAAGACACGAGCAGCTTTTTTGAAGACTAAAAAAACGCCTAATAAAAAGACTCCAACCATCAATCCTGTCACCACATGGTTGATAGCCCGAAAATCAAGCACTTGGTAGCGGTACATTGTGATAAGAAACAAGCCCGCTAACAAGCCATACACGATGAGTAAGGCACAGTTAACGAGGCCAAGTTTAGAGGAGTTCTTCCGATTTCGCTTGTTATTCATATAGACCTTCCTTTTACTATAACACTCCAATTATATCACATTGGAAATGGCATATCTACAAATATTGTGTAAATGAAAACGTTAAATTGAAATTTTTGCATTTATTTACTGATAATTTTCGTAAACAATATATTGAATTTGTCAGATTGATCAGCTTGATAGCTAAAACCGTCAACTTCCAATCGTAAGACCTCCTTCAAATCCTGGATCTGTTTTTCTGCTAAGAGAGAAACCATTCGCCCTCTTGCTTTTTTGGAAATGGTTGAATGGACTCGTTTTTTTCCATTTAGGATTTCTGCAAACTGGATACGAACCATCTTTTTCTGAAGGGCTGGACTGAATACTTGTTCAAATTCCGATGATAAGAGGGAAATCACCAAATCTTCTCCTTCTAGTTGACGGTCATATGCTTGACGCCAAAATTGTTTTAAGGAACGGGAGCCTATTTTCACACTCCCCTGAAAGTCTAATCGATGGGGAGAAATGAGGTCAAAAGGTGAGATTAAGCCATAGAGACCTGTCGCAATCAAGACATGCTTGTCTAGATAGTGCTCTTCTGCAGTCGATAGGTCACGACGCTTCATATAGCGGTACATGAGGCCATCGTACAGTTGAAAAGCTGGATAGGACTTGGCCTGACCATGAAGGATTCGTTGCCACCGATCTGCTTCTAGCTGCGCCCTATCTTCATTGAGTTTGTAAAAATGTGCCAATTCTGCCAGGGACAACTGGGCAAGTTGGGTCGTAACTTGCTGGCTATCTTCTGACAAAGGTTGAAAGGGAAAATTATCAAGATTTGTATTTAATTCTTTTGCATTAGGTAATAAAATTTTCATGCAACTATTATATCATAGAGACCTTTTTCTTGCATTTTCAATCCTTATAAGTTAAAATCTAGTTATCATAACTAGATTAAAAGGTGATTAAAATGATTAACTTACCTACTTGGGAGCAACTGCCCACGCTAGACCTTTACTTAGACCAAGTCTTGCTCTACGTCAATCAGCAGACCAGCTCTGCTATTTCCCTAAAAGAAAAACCGCTGACTGCTGCCATGATCAACAACTATGTCAAACATGGCTATCTTCCCAAACCTATAAAGAAGAAATACGGACAGCGACAGCTGGCACGGCTCTTGGTTGTGACCATCTGCAAGCCTGTCTTCCCAATTGCCAGCATCCATGAGGTGATTGAGCTGCTAGGGCAGGAGCTGGACTCACAGGCTCTCTATGATAGTTTTGTGGCCAGTCTGGCAGGGAAAGACACGGACGCTCACCCCTTGATTGCCAAGGCCTGTCAGACCATTTTAGCCTATCAGGAAACCCTGGCCCTCGCAGAACAATACCAAGGAGGTTCCCATGAACCAAAGCTTTAAACTCTCTCTTCCACTCTCTTTTGGCGAGGAAGTTGGCAATGCGGTCACCCACGCAGTTGCTGCCCTAGCCATGCTGGTCTTGCTACCGATTTCTGCCATTCACTCTTACCAGACGGGCAGCATCTTGGCTGCGACAGGGACTTCGATTTTTGTCATCAGTCTTTTTCTCATGTTCCTGTCCTCCGCCATTTACCACTCTATGTCCTACGGTTCGACCCACAAGTATGTCTTGCGTATTATCGATCATTCCATGATTTACATCGCTATTGCCGGCTCCTACACGCCTGTCGTCTTAGCTCTCATGAACAACTGGCTGGGCTATACCATTTTAATCATCCAGTGGGGGACGACCATTTTCGGCATTCTCTACAAGATTTTCGCCAAAAAAGTCAATGAAAAATTCAGTCTGGCCCTCTATCTGATCATGGGATGGCTGGTGGTTTTGATTCTGCCACCGATTGTCCAACAGACTGGCCCCAGCTTCTGGATCTTGATGTTGGCTGGTGGACTGTCTTACACCATTGGGGCTGGTTTCTACGCTAAAAAACGCCCCTACTTCCACATGATTTGGCACCTCTTTATCATCTTGGCTAGCATTTTGCAGTACCTAGCCATTGTCTACTTCATGTAGAGCTTGCGGTTTGACCGCATTTTCGCTACAATATAGAAAAACTGTACGGGGACAGATGATGAGTGTTTACCAAAAAATTGTTGCAGATATTATTGAAGGAATTGAGACCCACCGGTACAAACGAGGGCAGAAACTGCCCTCTATTCGCCAGTTAAGCAAAGAGTACGGTTGTAGTAAGGACACGGTCCAGAAGGCTATGTTGGAACTTAAGTACCAGCATCGGATTTATGCCGTGGAAAAATCTGGCTACTACATCCTAGAAGATCAGGATTTTCAAGATCGGACTGTGGAGCTGAATCCGGAAGACTTTCAACAATTGCCTTATGAAGACTTCCGCTCTTGTCTGACCGAGAGTTTACTTGGTCGGGAAAACTATCTCTTCAATCACTACCACCAACAGGAGGGACTGGAAGAGTTGCGGATTTCCTTGCAAGGCTTGCTGGCTGATTATGCTGTCTATACAAAAAAAGACCAGCTTGTCATCACAGCTGGTAGCCAACAGGCCCTTTATATCCTCAGCCAGATGAATTTTGGTGAGGGGCGGACGGATATTCTTCTCGAATCTCCTACCTACCATAGGATGCAAGACTTGGTGGAGCGCCAGGGTCTACCTTTCCAAACAATTGAACGAACCTTTGAAGGCATTGACTTGCAGGAACTGGAAGCTATTTTTCAAACAGGTAAAATCAAATTTTTCTACACCATTCCTCGTCTTCATAACCCCTTGGGGGCAAGCTATGACCTAGCCAGTCTGAAAAAGATTGTTGAATTGGCTGAGCGTTATCAGGTCTATTTGGTGGAAGATGATTACTTAGCTGACTTTGATGCGCAAAAGCACTTGCCCCTCCATTACTTGGACACAGCTGGGCGGGTTATCTATATCAAATCTTTCACGCCTACTCTCTTTCCTGCTCTGCGATTGGGGGGCATCGCCCTCCCTCAAGAACTACTATCCCCCTTCTTGCAGTACAAGAGTTTGATTGATTACGACACCAACCTCATCATGCAAAAAGCCTTGTCCCTCTATATCGATAACGGGATGTTTGCCCGCAACACTCGGCATCTTGTCGCGATGGGACAAGGAGAGGAGAACCAGATGAGAAAGTTGCTCGCTACCAGTCACCTGGACCTTGCTGTTCGCTTTACTCCTCATGTCATGATTCTTGAAATCCCTCATCAGCATCCTATCCCAGTCCCGCTTGTAGAGGGAGTCCGATGCTATAAGGGAAAGCAGTTCAACTACCTTACACTGCAACTTCCTCACAACGATTCGCAAGCTATCCAATCTTTCCTAACCAAGCTAAGCAAAAAAGAAAGTTGATGCAACTTTCTTTTTTTGTTGGTCTGATGAATAGAGGCAAGTACTTACCAGTCCAAATGGTTTTCTCACCTTATGTGTCTTCTTCTCTTTTGACAGGATAGTCCGATTCCAACAAGGCCACATGCTAGACCCAGAGCAAAGATTGACTGATCTTTGCTTGCAGTTTCTGGTAGTCTTGCTTGGCTAGCGGTCTCGCCTGAACCAACAGGTTTTCTGCTACTTTGTTTGTCAGCTTCTTGTTCAAAGACTGGTTTTTGTTCATCTCGCAACTGAGGAACACTCACTGCAGTCACTTGCATGTCTGGACTGACTTGCTCATCTTTCTGGCGAACTGGCACTTGACTACCCACAGCCACAATTTCTGGTAAAGGATCCTGCTGGCTAGTTTCCACTAGTCTGCTCGCAACTAACTCCCCTTGGACATAGACGTCTTCATAATGCTGATTCAAGAAACCTTCTAGACCTATTTGAATCACTTTCTTCTCTCCCAATGGAAGGTTTGGATCTTCCTCCATCAAACTAGGATAAGACAGCTTGTTCTCTATTTCTCTCTTTCTATACTCAATAGTAAGACTTGGGAGTGTCAGACCTTCTGGCAATTGATTCCTTGCTCCTTTCTCCAGAAGAAGAATAAGCTTCTCAAGCTCTTTTTCAATCTGATCCAGGTTGACTTCAGGATCTTCCAATTGAGTGCGCAGACTCGCCACCTTCTCTTGGAAAGTTGGCTCATCCCACGGCTTCCAACTAGTTCTGTCCGTTGCCAATAGTGCCTGTAATTGGTCGACTAGCTGACCTTTTCTTGCCAACAGCTGCACACGGCCTGTTCCAACTCGTATGCGCTTGGCTTGGGCAGCTGTTTGGACAGTATCAACCAGGCGACTGGAAACCAGTACATCATCCTCATATCTGTCTTCAAAAATCTTCTGAATGCTTCCAGCTCTGCCTTGGCTTTCAATCACTTCTTCACCCAGTGCCAATTGGTCATCAGAAATTTTCTCAACTGGAATGGCGATTTCTTCCAGAACTTCCCGTCTTTCCAAACGAACTTGTGGTTCTGCCTTTTTCAGACTGAGATTGCCAATCGCTTCTGTCAGCTCTGCTATTTTCTCCGAAACCAACTGACGGCTTGCCTGATCTTCTAACAAGGCCTTGGCTGATCTGACTTTTTGTTCTAAGTCTTCGATACTGCTTGGAGAATAGGCTGCCGCTAGAAGAAGGTGGGCATCGGCTTCTAGGATTTTTTCCTTGAGGGCTTGTGAATAGTTGGTGCTAGCGGGTGTCAATTCAGCAGCAGAGCCAAAGCCTCCGTGTCCATCCGTAACAAGCATCTTCAGATACCGCACTGTCCTTGGACTAAAGCGAATCTGCTTTTCTTGGCCTGTGTCTGGCAGGTTACCTTGGCTCAGGAGTTGGTAATCATCTGATTCTTGCAATTTGCCGTACAGTTGATAGGCTGTGATGTGCCCATTGTTCCCTGTTTGCCGTGGCAGATAGTTCAAATGGTCCAGATCCTGCGCTTCTTTCATGTCTATCAAGATAGTAGCAGGCAAGTTCTTTTTGGCTGGCTGCCACTGGGTATGCCAGATTGTTGTGCTATCACCGTCAAATGCCATCGAAATTGGTCCATCAGCATTTTCATTGTCACTACTTACAAGCCAATTTTGCCGAGCAGGGCGAAGACTAGATAACCCTTTGTCTTGCCATACAAGTAACTGATCAATCAGGCCTGTCATGGCATGCTCTTTACTGCCAATATAGGCCGTCGGCAAGGTCAAACTCACTTGCTTGCCACCGGTTGCTTGACGAGAAAGGGTATCTACTAGTTCCCCATTGACATACAGCTGGCTCATACCAATTGAACCTTTAAAGGTTAGATGAACCCATTGGTCCCTCGGCAAGGTATAGTTAAAGGAATGGTCATAGCCTTCAAGGGACAGACCGACTTTTCCAGTTTCTTTTTGAACCAGTTTTATGGCATCTCGACCTGACTCCATCAAAATCTGTTCGCCCTGGGCTGAAGCATCCAATTTTACCCAGACAGAGAGGCTGTTCTGAGGACCAACTTTCTCAAGCGGTGTCTTGAAATAAGAAGAACCGCCAGCTAAACGCAAGGCACGACCTGCTTGACCATCCGCAAATGAGATGGCATGTTCTTGGCTCCCATCAAAATTATTACCTGAAAAATCTTCTAAATTATCCAAATCAAACTTGTAATGCAGCAAAGTCTCCCCAAGACTGTTGACCTGGTGATGGGGATTGTAATTGGCAGGCTTGCCAATGGCTTCCACCGCAGCCAAGTATTGTCGATAGCTACCTCCATCTCGGTTGCCCCACATCTTGGCCGTCAAGGCTGGTAGCACTGCCTCAAAACGTTTGTAGATATCTTGTTCTAAGATACCGTTGGCGCGGCGGTCAATCATATCATTCCAAATGGCAAAGGCAGCACCTTTCATCTGCTCAGAACCAGCAGGGATGATGGTATTGCCCATCTTATTGACTTCCCATTGATTATAGAGTCGCTCAGCATTGAGGTAGTCGGCATAGTAACCAGCTGCAGGCACGATATACAGGTCCCCATCCAAGGTATTGATCAAGGAGTAGCCCAGCTGGTACATATCCGCTGGCCTTGCCCAACCTGTTGACCAAATATTCATCTCCGTACCTTCTACACGGACTGGTGTTGTTCCTGGTTTTGCAGTCAAGCTCCCCCAGAAGCGCGGTGTTTTCCCTCGGTCAATAGCAAAGCGTAAGAGTTGATCTGTGAAGGCACGAAAGGCTTCGTTGTTACCTTCAAATTCATCCACGCCGATGTGAATAGTATCGGTTTCCCCAAAAACAGGATCCTCACCTGTCAGGTACTCATCCCAAACACTCTTAATAAAGGCTAGACTTTCTGGATTGGAAACCTCCAGGTGATCCACCCATCGATTAACTGTTCGATCCGTCATGGTCAAATCTGGACGAACCTTGGTAAAGGCTAGAGCATGGGCTGGCGCATCAAATTCTGGCACAATTCGAATACCCCGATTCTTAGCAAAGGCTATCAGCTCCTTAAATTCTGCCTTGGAGTAAAAGACATCCTTTGCTGTCAGGTCTGCCTTGTTGAGACCGCCATTGCCTCCTTCTTTAATGTCTGATTCCAATCGAAAAGCTGAATAAGCACCGTAAGGATTGCCTTCGCGTTGGTATTCTTCAACCCAGATGTAATTATCATTGAGGTGGAGCTGGAAGTCATTGAACTTATACCAAGAGAGAGCTTTGATCATGTCCTTCAAAACGGAGAGCTGGATCGGTTTTCTCCCTACATCCAACATAAACCCACGGGTTTCATATTTAGGATAATCTCTGGCAATCCCTTTGGCAATCTGGTCTGGATTTTGGTTTAACAATTGCAAAAGGGTCTGGGTGGACCAAAATGCACCTGTAACTTGATTGGCCTCCACCTTAATATGGTCTCCGATAGTTAGGAGATAGCCTTCTTTCTTCAAGCCAGGATCACGATCATTGAGTTCAAAGTAGAAATCTCCAGCCTGTGGCGCCTCACCGTAAACAAGGGCAATGCTTCTTCCTGTGATAGCTTCATAGTCTTCCTTAAAACTTTGGACAGCATAGGCTAAGGCCTCCCGGTCATCCTCACTAACAACAATCCTGCTAGTTGCTAGCGCTTGAAAATAGCCAGTATGCCCCTTCCATTCAGCTAAACCTGGTGCGACTGTCAGCTTGGCATTATCAGACTCTTCTACTCGGTAGAGTCCCTCCACCAGGACAACTCTAGCTGGTGTTTCATAAACCTGATCCCCTCGTCGAAGACGGTAATTGTAGCTAACCGTCGTATCCACAAGTGGCCGGTAAATAGTTAAATCTCTATCCAGGATTTGCTCCAAATCTGCCCCGATAAATTCAATTTCGACACCTTGAGGAACCTGTGGTAGACTCCAACGGGTCAAGTCCCTAGTCAGGATTGGAATTTCCAATCGTGCAGCAATATCCCTCAGACTTTCTTCCTGTCGTACGACAACTGCTTCCTTAAAGACTTCTATCTCATAAACAGAAACAGTGTCCCAGGTAACCTGCCGACCATCTTTGGTTTCCCCGCTCGCATCAAACTGGTCAATCACTAGCTTGAGATAGCGACCAGTTTGGCTAGTTGACAGTGAAAAAATCTCCTTGAAGTCACTTGGTTTTTGAGTACGTATCAGGACATCTCTCCATTGTTGCCCATCATCTGATACTTGGAAGCGATAGTTGGAAGCATTTTTACGTTCCCAATCTACCGTGATTGTGGAAAAGGTCTCTCTTTGTCCTAAATCAATCTGGATAAATTTTGGACTATGGCCACGGTCACTCGCCCATCGTGTTGTCCCATTGCCATCTGTTACCTTGTCAGCTGATAAATTGGCTACTTCCTGACCATTTGCTTGGACTGATTTACCTTTGGCTAAATTGTTCAAGACTGCCTGCCCCAGTAACTCGATTTCATAGAGTGAAACGGACGGCCAGTTGAGTTGACCTCCGTCATACTGGTCAATCAAGAGCTTAAAGTAGCGGGCTTCAACTGCTTCTTCTAGCTGAAAACGAGTATCGAGTGCCACATGTTCTGTGCCAGCTTTACGGTAAACCGTTCGATAGGTCTGATTATCATCCGAAGCCTGCAGTTGGAATCCTGTGACATTATCCCTTTCCCAGTAAATGGCTACTTCTTCCACCCTCTTGGGACTTCCTAGGTCCAGTTTAAGTCGACGGTCATCTGTGCCCATCTCTGTTCCCCAACGCGACTGGTCCAGATTGGCTGCTGAACGATTGATAATCCCATCGACAGCTCGACTAGCTGGAAATTCATTCTCCTGGTTATCCGCAACTACCTGGGCACCTTGGGCATGATTAACCCAATGACGCTCACCAGCGCTTGCTTGAGAAAAGTTGGGCTCGGTTGGATCTGCTAGCTTCTCTTCTTGGTCTGGAGAAGAAGATCCTGACTCATCCTGTAAAACCACCGAATCTACTGCTACAGCTTCCTCTTGCTCTCCTTGGACAGGATGAGCTAGCTCCTGGTCTGTTTCAAGTGCCAGAGCAGGCGTTAAGGCTTCGCCAGTACTTTCTAGTTGCTCTGCATGCACCAACTGCCCACCTTGGAGACTGGCTAATAGGCTACTACAAATCAATACCGAACCGACTCCTAGACAAGTTTTCCGAATAGAAAATGTCTCTACTAACCTTTTCGAAAAATGTTTCACCATATGTTTCCTTTCTGCTTTTTGTTTATATATTAACATATTTAAAATTGTCATTCAAGAAAAAGGACAAAATATGGCATAGAAAAAAGCAGGTCCTCTGCCTGCTTACCTTTTTTTAGATTTCATAGCCCATCAAGAGACCACCTTCTTCTGCATAGAAAGAGCATAGTCCTGAAGTTGCCACTTCTTCAACGATGGCATTTGGATAGTTTTCTTTAACCAAATCAGAAAATTGTTGGAAGAACTTGTCATTATTGCGGTGAGCCATGATGATGCGTCCACCCTTATAGCCTGCCTTTTTCATCTCATCCCAAGCTGCGGTGACCGATTTTTTATGGCCACGCGCCTTTTGGAGCAATTCCAACTTGCCTTCGCTGCTGGCTTCACCGACCATACGGATGTTCAGTAAACCAACTACAGTTCCCACTAGCTTGCTCAGGCGACCGTTTTTGACTAGATTATCAACCTTAGCAAGGACAAAGAGCAATTTGCTATTTTCTTGGTAGGTGGTGATGGCTGAAACAACCTCTTCAAACTCCAATCCTGAGGCAATCAAACGATTAATCTCCGTAACCAGCAAGTCCATCTCCCCTCCGGCTGAAAAGCTATCAATCAAATGAATCTTGGCATCTGGATGCTCTTCCAAATACATATCGCGTGCTACTCTGGCACTATTAAAACTGCCAGACAAGGTCCCTGTCAAGGTCACCACGATAATCTGATCTGCCCCTTCAAAGGCTGCTTGGTAGGCTTGAGGACTCGGACAAGCTGAACTAGCTGCCTCAGACGAAGCGTACATAACCTCCATCATCTTGTCGATATCCAAGTCAGCCTGGTCAACGAAGGTCTCTGCCCCAATTTGGATGGTCAAGGGAACACTAATAAATTCTGCGTTTGGCGCCAACTGATCGAGTTGACGGTAATCACAACCAGAGTCTGCAACAATTTTCCATTTTTTCATGATTTTTCCTTACATTCTTACTTTCTTCAACGATTTTTATTTGACAAGCAAAGTATCTTTCCTTACAATTATATCATGAATGGAGACCATCTGAAAGCATTTACTTTCAGATGTCACAAGGAGGATCCCTATGTCAGAGCGCAAGATTTCGCCCCAGTCATTAAAAAACTTGACCAAGGCCAACCAGGAGATGAACCAACTGACCCGAGAGTCGATTGAGACTGCCCTGCTCTTTTTGATGGAAAAAAAGGACTTAAAGCAGATTTCCATCTCTGAATTGGTAAAAAAAGCTGGCGTGTCACGCAATGCTTTCTACCGTAATTACAAGTCCAAGGAGGAAATCCTTGAAGTATACTATGAACGGACTTCCAGCAACCTTAAAAAGAAATGGCATGATTTGCAGGACAAGGTCCAAAAGGACGGCGTCAAGCAAAGCTTTGCAGATTTTGTCCAAGAACAAAAACGCAAGGCAGAGCAAAGCAAAACCCTGTCCAACGTCAGTCAATGGATTAAAGAAAAAACAAAACGGGATTAAATGTCCCGTTTTTTGCTGTCTTCTATTTTTCGCCTAATTTTTTTGTCTTTTTGAGAGCGGCAGCGACTGCCTTGATAATGGCGTAACGGAAGCCTTCTTTTTCAAGAGCTACCACGCCTGCGATAGTCGATCCTCCTGGCGAGGTCACTTCCTGTCTCAGCTGGGCTGGGTGCTTGTCGCTGCTTAATACCATCTGAGCAGTTCCTGCTAGGGTCTGAGCCGCCAGAATCTTGGCATCTTGAGCCGTCAGCCCGTTTTGCACACCGGCATCAGTCAGGGCCTCAATCATCTGATAGACGAAGGCTGGTCCGCAGCCTGCAATAGCCGTCGCTGCATCGATCAGGCTCTCTGGCACTTGCTGAACCTTGCCTGATGCTTCTAGGATTTGTTCCAATAGCGGAGCGAGCTCTGTATTGACCAAGCTATAGGTTGTCATGCCCTGGCCGATAGCGACAGGTGTATTGGGCATAATCCGGATGAGTTTATCTGCCGACACAAATTCTGCCAGGCTATCAATGGTCACTCCCGCTGCCATGGAAATCCAAATAGCTGACGGATTCTGGCTAATCTGGTCCTGCAAGCCTGACAAGACTGTCTGAATCAGGTGAGGTTTGACTCCAAGGAAAATGACCTCGGCCTGCTCTGCTATTTCCCCATTAGAAAAAAGTTGACCACCCACCTTCTCTTGAAGAACCTGGGCTTTTGCTGGGTTGTGGTTGCTGAGAAGGAGCTGGGTATCTGGCTGCTGGCTGACCGCTTGGGCCAGGGCCGCTCCCATGTTGCCCAGTCCGATAAATCCAATCTTCATCTTGTCCTCCTAACGAATGTGGCCGTCGCCTGTGATGATGTACTTGTAGGTGGTCATCTCACGCAGGCCCATAGGACCACGGGCGTGCATCTTCTGAGTGGAAATACCCAACTCGCAGCCCAAACCGAACTCGCCACCGTCTGTGAAGCGGGTCGAGGCATTGACATAGACCGCCGCTGAGTCCACATGGAGTGTGAAAAGTTCAGCCGTCTGGCTGTTCTCCGTCACAATGGCCTCGCTGTGCCCTGTCGAGTGTTGAGCGATGTGGCTGACAGCTTCTTCTACACTTGAAACGACTTTGACAGCCAAGATATAGTCCAAAAATTCTGTATCAAAATCTTGGTCGCCTGCTGGTGTGGCTTGGTTAAGAAAAGCCTGGGCCTGACTGTCGGCACGTAATTCCACCTGACCTGCCAGAGCTTCTTCTAAGCGTGGCAAGAACTGACTGGCAATGGCTTCATGGACCAACAAAACTTCCGCCGCATTGCAGACTGAGGGACGGCTGGTTTTGGCGTTGACCACAATTTGAAGGGCCTTATCCAAATCCGCAGCCTTGTCCACATAGACATGGCAGATGCCTGTGCCTGTTTCGATAACTGGCACAGTCGCATTTTCTACAACAGCTTGAATCAAGCCCGCACCACCACGAGGCACCAATAAGTCAATCTTACCTTTTGCCGTCATCAGCTCTGTCGCAGAGGCTCGGCTGGTATCTTGGACCAACTCGATGACCTTTGGCGAAAGACCAGCCTCTTCCAAACCAGCCTTGAGGGCTGTGACAATGGCCTGAGCCGAATGAAAGGCTTCCTTGCCTCCACGCAAGATGACTGCATTTCCACTCTTGATTGCCAAAGCAGCGGCGTCTGAAGTCACATTTGGACGGCTTTCGTAAATCATTCCCACCAAGCCAAAGGGAATGGATTTCTTGCGAATGTTCAAGCCGTCTGCCCGAGTGGATTCTTCCAAGACTAGTCCAACAGGATCTGGTAAGTCAATCAAGGCCCGAATGCCATCTGCCATGGCTTCAATCCGCTCCGCTGTCAAAAGCAATCTATCCTGCATGACTTGGCTAATCTTGCCTTGGGCATTTTCCATATCAATGGCATTGCCTGCTAAAATTGCCTCAGTCTGAGAAACCAACTGGTCTGCCATAGCTGATAGAGCCTGGTTTTTCTGTTCGGTTGTTGCAAGGTTGATAGAAGCCTTGTGGGCCAATAAACTATCTAATAATACTTGTGTTGTTGTCATAAATTTCTCCTATTTAGTCTTTCAGTTTGCTCGTTCGTCAACATAATCAAGATAAACTGAATAACTATAAGCTCACCCAATCATTGCGGTGAATGAGCACGCCCCCTGCTCTGCCATTTGCCAACTGGTCCTGCAAGTCTTTGGAGGACAGTTTGACCCGCCCTTTACCAATCAAACGGTGGTCTGCCTGGCTGTAAACTTCCACAACCTGCCCCACTTCAAAGTCGCCTTCAAGGGCTTTGACACCAGCTGCTAGCAAACTACGGCCTTGGTGCAACATAGCCTCAACTGCACCAGCATCCACTTCAACCGCTGCGTCTGTACGAGCATAGAAGGCCATCCACTGCTTGCGTTGGTTCATTGCATGGTCATCTGCTAAAAAGAGGGTGCCACGGTTGGCTTGGGTAACTGCTTGTAAAATAGCTGTGTCCTCTTTTGAAGAACAGATAAAGACTGGCACGCCTGACTTGGTCGCAATCTGTGCCGCCTGCAATTTGGTGGTCATGCCACCTGTTCCATTAGACGAGCCTGCTCCTGCTGCCATGGCAAACAAATCTTCCGTAATCTCCTTGATTTGAGGCAAGTGCTGGGCAGTCGGATCGCTGTTGGGATTGGCCGTGTAAAGTCCATCCACATCCGTCAAAAGCACCAAGAGGTCTGCTTTCAAGAGAGAAGCCACCTGGGCGGACAGGGTATCGTTGTCTCCCACCTTAATTTCCTCAATAGCAATGGTATCATTTTCATTGATAATAGGAATGGCCCGTTGCTTGAGCAAGACCTGCAAGGCCTGAGAAGCATTCTGATAACGTCTGGCATCCGCAAAATCATCCTGGGTCAGCAAAATCTGAGCCGATACGATGCCGTCTTTCATTAGATTTTGCGTGTATTCCTCAATCAGCAAACCCTGTCCAACAGCCGCAGAAGCTTGCTTTTCCGCAATCTTAGTCGGTCGCTTGTCAAATCCCAATCTCCGAAAACCAGCAGCAATCGAGCCTGACGTCACCAGCACAATCTGGTAGCCCTTCTGATGCAACTGAGCTAGCTGATTGGTAATCCGAGCAATCTTAATTCGATCCAGACTCCCATTTTCTTGGGTCAGAGAACTCGTCCCCACTTTAAATACAATCGTTTCTTCTGTCATAGTGATCTCTTTCAAAACTAATATTTGGAAAATTATACCATATTTTCACCCTAAAGAAAATGAATGGCAACTGATGGCACTTCTTCTTGCGATAGGCTCAGCCATTCCTTCCCAAACTGATGGAAAAAACTGGGCAAGCCCAGTTCTTCTTAACATCTATCCATTAGCACGAGTCCTTACTCTAACCAGTCCTAAAAACCTTACCATTCATTTCACTACTCATCAAAGAACTGATGGATAACAGAGGGAATCTGATCCAGCGAAGCCTCGGTTACCAGATAATCTTGAGCCAAGAATCGCGCCACCTGTTTGCCATACCGTTTAGTTTGCAGGCGGTTATCTAAAACAAAGACCTGGGACAGTTGACTCGGACGACGATTGGTCCGTCCAATAGCCTGCCTGAGCTTCATCATCATCATTGGTAAGCTAAAATCATAAAAGGGATGCTTGCCTTCCTGACGCAAACGCTGATTGATTTTCATGACAAAACGGTCGCGAGGATTTTCAAAGGGAAGCCGACTGATGACCAAGACAAGCTGGTCTAGGTTAGCAAAGTCAACTCCTTCCCAGAAGAGGCCGCTCCCTAAAAGCAGAGCAGACTCCCCTTTTTCAAATCGCCGCTTGAGATGATCTGCCTGCCCATGTTTGTATTGGGCAAGGTGGGGAATCTCTTCTAACTCCAAAAGATCAGAAACAGCCAACAAGAGGGCTCGAGAGGTAAAGAGCACTAAAATTGGTTGCTGACCTGCCAATAATTTCTCCAATTGCTGTACCAAGAAACGGGCATGCTCCTCCAGACCCAAACCAATCACATCCGGCAAATCCTTGATGAAGACCAGTTCTTGATTGTCTTGAAAAGCAGATTCCAAATAGTCGCTAGTCGCATGTTGAAAGCCCAGCAAATCCGCCAAACTCACCTGCTTGCTAATCTCTAAAGTCGCACTGATACAGAAAATCTTTGGACTCGGAATCAAACGTGCCAACTGCAACAATTCCTCTCGACTCGCCCGCAAATGAGCAATACGTTTCTCGTTCTGGAAATGATCTTCCAACCAAAAATAGGAATAAAATGCCAGCATTCTTTCCAAATCTAGCAGATCTACATCTGCCAGTTCCAAACAATTTTGATGCAATTGTTCTAACTTCTCTCTGGTAATTTCCCGCTGTCCAGTTGAGCGAAAATCCGTCAAGAGACTATTCAGTTCAAATAAAGTACTTTCATACAAACGCCGTCTCAATAGGGAATCGGCTCGGTCCTTCTTACTCTGCAAGGATTGAATCAAACTGGTCAAATCAATGGTTTGACTTGCCAACTCTTCTGCTGCTAGCAAGATTTTTTGCGCTTCATCGATGACTAGGATATCTGCCTGCATCAAGGGATCCTGGTCCTTCAAATGACTCAAATAGTAGGCATGGTTGGTTAACAAGAGACGACTGGCAGCCGCTTCTTCTTGAACTGCTTGCCAGAAATCCCAGCCCTGAAACAGGCTCTCTTTGTCCAACTTCCCATCATGTTTGATTTCATCAAAGTAAGCCTGATAGCGGTATTTCTGCTTTAACTCATCCAGATCCCCTGTTTCTGTCTCACACAGCCACACCAAAATTTGCATCTTAAAGCGATTGAGTAGACGATTTTCATCTTCTCGCTGAAGGGTCTTCCAATAGGAATCCAATTTCAAAAAATGACCTGGTGCTTTGAGCGAAGCAATAGACAGATGAAACACCTCTCGCAAGAGGCGGCCTTCTTTGGCCAAGATCTGTTCTTGTAAGATTTTTGTTGGAACAGTCACTAAAATCTTTTGCTTGCCCTGACTGAGCAAGGGCAATAAGTAACCCAGAGTTTTACCAATACCTGCCTTTGCCTGGATAAAATGCACCCCTTGATTATCAGTCAAATGCTGCTCAATTTTTTCTGCAAAGCGAACTTGAGCCTGTCTTGGTTCCATATCCAGAAGACCAATATTAGTCGTAAAGTCCTGAGAAAAACATTTTTCAGCTTGATGCTGCTTTCTTTTTTTCAATACCAAGCCGTGTACCAACTCTAAGTTAGCTGCCAGCCCATCTTCCACCTGCTCAAAGAGGTCATCAAGGACCAAACGGGATTCGTAGAGCAGATGATCCGCCAAAGGCAGTAACTGAACCAAGACCGGACGAGGCAAACTGAGAATCTTCTCTTGGATTCGTATGAGAAGCTGCGCCGTTGCCTGGGCATCCGAAATGGCTGTATGGGCCTGGTCCAAGGGCAATTTCAAAGCTTCAGCCAGATAGGTCAAGTTGTATTTTTCAAATTGCGGGAAAAAAAGTTGGCTCAACTCGACCGTGTCCACTCGTGGAATATAGAGGTCATACCCTTCAAAGAACAAGGCTTCGGTCAGCAAGTTGGCATCAAATTGCACATTGTGGGCTACAAATACAGCATCTTCCAACATAGAATAAATCTGCCCAGCTACCTGACCAAATTCTGGCGCCAGAGCCAGCTGCTCATCGCTAATACCTGTTAAATCCTTGATATGATCATCCAAGGGTTCATGTGGGTTGATGTCACTAGCAAACTGGTCAACGATGAGACCATTCTCAACAATGACAATTCCAATTTGAATGATTTTTGCCAGGGAACTACTCGAGGTTGCTTCCAAGTCCACAATGGCATATTTTCTTGTCCGAATCCTGTTTTTCATATTCCCCATTATAGCAAAATTTTGAAAAGCTTACAAAAGCACACTAAACAAATAGAGAAATCTAGAAGATAAGGACCTCACTTGTGCCAATTCATACATTTTTTGATACACTTACAGAGACAGGAGGTTTTATGAAACTACATACCATTACCAATTTTATTGCTAGAGAAAACACCTATATTTTAGAAGGAGAGCGAGATTTACTTGTGATCGATCCTGGGAGTGACTGGTCACATATCCATCAACAACTGCTCCAGCTAACAAAACCTGTGGCAGCTGTACTCTTAACCCATACCCATTACGACCACATCATGAGCCTGGAAGCCTTACGAGCAGCATGTAAGCAACCACCAGTATACGTTGCAGAGAGCGAAGCTGCTTGGCTCTATCAACCAATCGATAACCTCTCCGGTCTCGATCGTCATGCCGATTTGGAAGATGTCATCTGCCAACCTGCAGAAGAGACCTTTCAGTATGACCAACCTTACCAGATTGGGGAGTTTACTTTTTCCGTAGTACCAACACCTGGCCACTCGATTGGCGGTGTGTCCTTTGTCTTTCCTGAAGCTGCTTGGGTCTTCTCAGGTGACGCCCTCTTTCGCGAAACCATTGGTAGAACAGATTTACCGACAGGTGATTTTGACCAATTGATCCAAGGGGTGCGCCAACAGATTTTCACCTTGCCCAACCATTACCAGGTCTATCCGGGCCACGGCTTTCCAACAACCGTTGCCCACGAGAAAAATTTCAACCCATTTTTTAGATAAAAAAGAAAAAAGCCCTTAGGCTTTTTTCTTTTTATTAAATCTTCAAGAAACGGCGCATTGAAATCACCGAACCAAGTGAACCGATGACAATACCAACCAAGAAAAGGCTGCCAATCATACCCGGTATGAAGATGGATTTATCAATCAAGGATAGGTTTTGAGATGCCAAAGTTGAATTCACTTGAGCATAGACCATTTCATAGACAAAATAAACCAAAGCTGCTGGTGCAATGGCACCTAACAAGCCAACCCATGCACCTTCTAAAAGGAACGGACCACGGATGTAACTGTTTTTAGCCCCCACCAAACGCATGATTTGGATTTCACGGCTACGTGAAATGATGGTGATACGAATGGTGTTGGAAATCAAGAAGATGGCTGTGAAAAGCAGGAGAGCAGTCGCTGCAAAGCCCCACGTCCGGACCATATCTGCCAGTTTGAAAATGCGCTCTGTTTCAACTTCTCCATCACGGACTTCTGTCACTCCATCAATTTGTGCCACTTTTTCTGCAACTGTTTTCACGTATTGAGGATCAGTGGTATCGATAATGTAGGCATCATAGAGAGGATTGGCATCCCCCGCAAAGAGATTCCACGTATCTCCCAATTTCTCAGTCAATTGTTGCAGTTGCTCATCCTTACTAGAAAAAGTTACGCTTTCCACATTGTCCAAGTCCATAATCTGGTTGTAGATGGATTTGTAGTTTGGATTGGCTACTGTCTCCCCCTGATCATTGACAATGGTCTCATCGTTGTCTGTCGAGTTGGCACGCAAATAAACATTAATTCGAACGTTGTGTTCCAAGTCAGATGCCAATTTTGCTGTATTCAAAATCACTGAAGCAAAAATTCCGACCAGGGTCAGGGTAATGGTCACAGAAGAAATGGCAGCGATGGTCATCCAACCATTTCGCTTCAAGCTCTTTAGCGACTCAATAAAGTGTCTAAAAAATCGTCTAATCATCGTATCCATATTCTCCTTCCGCTTCATCACGCACCACACGACCGTCTTCGATCGCAATTACGCGGTGGCGAAGTGTGTTTACGATTTGGCTATTATGGGTCGCCATTAAAATCGTTGTCCCTTGCAGGTTGATACGCTCCAAGAGGTTCATAATTTCCCACGAATTCTCAGGGTCCAAGTTCCCTGTTGGCTCATCCGCAATCAAGACTTTTGGATTGTTGACGATTGCACGCGCAATAGCAATTCGCTGCTGCTCACCACCTGAAAGTTCATTTGGGAAAGAACGGATTTTATGCTTGAGACCAACAAGGTCCAAGACTTCCATGACACGCTTTTTGATATTGCGTGGCTTCTCACCGATAACTTCCATCGCATAAGCAATATTTTCAAAAACCGTTTTCTTTGGCAAGAGCTTGTAGTCCTGGAAGACAACACCG
This sequence comes from Streptococcus suis, assembly GCF_016775005.1. GTDB lineage: Bacteria > Bacillota > Bacilli > Lactobacillales > Streptococcaceae > Streptococcus > Streptococcus suivaginalis. The sequence continues at coordinate 329,879 of NZ_JAEUXI010000001.1, forward strand.
ACTGAACGGCGTAGCAAAGGAACATCTTTCTTTTTGATCTTTGATAGGTCAAACTTTCCAACCTTTAACTGCCCTTTATCGATTTTTTCCTCACGATAAAGCAATTTAATAAAGGTCGATTTACCGGCACCTGAAGGTCCTACGATATAGGCAAATTCACCCGGTTCTACATTTATGGACACACCGCGAAGGGCTGTTGTCCCGTTTCCATATTTCTTGGAAACATCTTTCATTTCAATAATTGGCATAGGTCTAACTTGTCCTCTGACAATCCTTTCTATAGTTTTAGCTGATTCGCCATTTTAGGTAAGCATCGATAAATCCTTCGATGTCTCCATCCATCACCTTGTCTACCTGAGCAACTTCATGTCCAGTCCTGTGGTCTTTGACCATGGTGTAAGGTGTGAAGACATAGGAACGAATCTGACTTCCCCAAGTAATCTCTTTCTTATCTCCTTTAAGAGAATCGACTTCCGCAGCCTTCTTCTCCTGTTCAAGCTGGTAAAGCTTGGCTTGGAGCAATTTCATGGCACGGTCACGGTTACCGTATTGGGTACGGTCAACCGTTGACTGGGTCACAATACCAGTTGGAAGGTGGGTCAAACGCACACCGGTTGAAACCTTGTTGACGTTCTGTCCACCCGCTCCTCCACTGCGGAAGGTATCCATCTTGACTTCATCATCACGAATTTCAATTTCAATAGTATCATCCAACTCTGGCATGACTTCCACCGAAGTAAAGGATGTGTGGCGTCGCTTGGCAGAGTCGAATGGTGAAATACGTACCAAGCGGTGCACACCCATTTCCGATTTTAGAAGTCCATAGGCATTTGGACCTGTGAAGCTAAGCGTCACAGACTTAATCCCAGCTTCATCCCCTGCTTGGTAATCAAGCGTTTCAACAGTGAAACCTTTGGCATTTCCAAAGCGTGTGTACATACGTAGGAGCATCTCGCCCCAATCCTGTGCCTCTGTTCCACCAGATCCTGGATGAATTTCCAAGATCGCATTGTTATGATCATAAGGCTCCGATAAGAGGAGGGTCATCTCGTAGCTTGCCATCAACTTATCAAGCTCAGCCAACTTGTCAACCAATTCTTCTCGAACGCTTTCATCTTCTGACAAAAAATCCAATAAGATTTCTGTTTCATCAAACAGATCAATCATTTGGTGGAAATTACCATAGGTTGCTTTTAATTCATTCAAGTCCTGTGATGTTTTTTGGGCTGCCAGGTTGTCATTCCAAAAATCTGGTTCGGTCATCTTATTTTCTAAGATGGCAATCTCTTCTTCAAGACCCTCTAAGTCAAAGAGACCCCCTAAATGATGTTAATTTACTGCCAAGTTGTTCGATTTTCTGGCGAATTTCTGCTGTATCCATAGCTACCTCGTTTCTAATTCTTAACATTCTATCATACTTGAAGGTTTTTGGCGACCTTTAAGAAGGCCTCCTTTTCCGTCAAAACATCTGGATTGTCTGACGAAATCCCTTCAATAAAGTCAATCATCTCCTGATTGGGACGTTTGACCAACTGTCCAAGAGCCCAGATGGCTGTTGCCATGTGGACTGGATTCTGTTTTTTATCAATAATTTCTAATAGTTTGGGAATGGCAGAGCGGTCATTACTATTTGCCAATGCAATGATGGCATTGCGTTGTAAAATATTCTTTCCACGCCAAGATCCTGCTATCAAGCCAAACTTTTCTTTAAACTGCCCATTTGATAAATCTAAAAAGGGCAGCAATTCTGGATGTGCTAGGTCAGGATCAATGTCCACTAGTGGTGGACTGGAAATACCCTTGTTGTAAGGACAACAAATCTGACAGATGTCACAACCATAAATGACGGTTTTAATTTTCTTGCGAAATTCCACATCCATCATGCCCTTATCCTGAGTCTGAAACGAAAGACAGCGCTGGGCATTCATCGTCGTATCTCCCAAGAGGCAAGAGGTCGGACAAGCATCCACACAGCGATTGCAGTCTCCGCAACCATAGTCGACAGGCTGATCAGGCTGGATATCCAAATTGGTAATCAACTCACCAAGAAACATGTAGGAGCCAAACTCTTTTGAAATTACTAGTCCACTTTTCCCGATAAAGCCAATTCCAGCACGCTGAGCAACTGCCGTGTCAACCAAGGCACCTGTATCTACCATGGCCTTGTACTCTAGCCCTTGAGTCAATTGCTCGATACCTCTCGCCAATCGTTCCATCTTGTCCTGCAGGATATAATGGTAATCCACCCCCCATGAACTCGGAGAAATTTTTCCCCGCTTAAAAGCTGTTTTCTGAGGCTGCTGAGGCAAGTGTCGCGGATAAGCTACGGCAATTGAAATGATAGTCCTTGCTGACTTTAAGCTCAAGCGAGGCCTAATCCGCTCTTCAATATTTTTATGTTCAAATCCAGACGACCGACCTTCTTCAATTGAAGCCCGCAAGGATTTCTCCAAGTAAGCAAAGTCATCTGCTGTTGTGAAGCCAATCTTGGAAATCCCAATTTCCTTTGACAAGGCTATTATTTCTTCTTTGAGATTCATCTCTTTCATTCTAGCAAAAATCCTATTTCTTGCCAATATTCCTTTAGTAAAATTGTACCAAAAAACACTAAAAAACCAAGCAAAAAGACAAGATGTAGTCGAGAATAGGCTTTTTCTCTCCACACACTAGTAGCAACATAGGCTACATTTATCCCTATGGCAGCTCCAAAACCTTGGAATAAGAGAAAATCAAGCCCCACCAGTTGGCCTTTGCAAAGATAGGTCACACAAGCCAAGAAGCTAGCTACAAGTCCTGTCCGGACTAAATTGTGCAACCAACTAGCGGTCCGAAAAACTAGTTCCAGAAGAATGCCCATAGGAAGATAGAGTAGGAAACCCGTCAGCAATTGCGGCAGAGAATGTGACCAAACTTGTATGATGTCCAGGCTCAGTATTCGACCAGTTTCTACTTGAAAGAGGTCAAACAAACCTGCATTCCAAGCCAAAACAAGAAGATAGGTCAGTAAGAATCCCCATGAAAAAGAGCGACTGCCCATAGTTTCCTCCATTTTAGAACATTTTTCTATTATAGCAGATTTTTTTACGTTTTTGGTTACAATCAGGTAACGAATCACCTCTGCTATTACAATTAAATGACAAAACATACCCTGAAAACAGAGTATGTTACGGCATGTAATAAGCCTCCAACAACTGCTGGTGAAGACGTTCTAGATTTTTTTCCTTTGTCGATTTGACAATCAAAAACCAATCAACTACGATCCATAGCCCCAAAGTTACCCACCACAAAAACAATTTTGCCAAGGCCAAGCCAAATTGTCCCAGATAAAAACGATCAACTGCCAAGTGACCAAAAAAGAAGGAAAAGACCCAAGCCAAAACGGGATCCTTGAGTTTCACGCTGAATACATATTCTTGTTGTCTAGGGGTTAGTTCTTCTAATCGTGCTTGTAAAAATACAAGCGACTCAGCTGGCAGATAGCGACTATTACGGGCTAAAAATAATTCTGTAAGTGCAGACATAGCAAACCTCCATTTCTAGTCTAGCCTATGCAGGCTATTTTGTAAAGAATAAAGCTATTTTAAGGGAGTAAATCTCAAAAATAATATGTATTCTTATACCAATATGTGCTATACTAATGAAAAAGGAGGTCTGCAATGTCTATTACCATTAAACGGGATACAGGAGCAGTCGGGGCGGCCGGAAAACTTCACTTTTTAGTCAACGGTCAAACGGCTGGAAGTATCGGAAACAAGGAAACGATTACCCTTAAGCTCACAGGTAAAACAGCCCAATTTGCTATCCGAGAAGATAAGAAATCAACAATCGAAGTGCAGAATGGCGATCATATCACTATACAACCAAATAAACTTTACTTCAGCATCTACATTATCAGCCTGCTAGCTATTATTGCCCTAGCCTTTCTAACCTTTGCCCCCATTGTTGAAACGGTAATTGCAGGAATAGCGCTGACAGTCTTCCTAGTCAGTAACTTCCTTCTCCCCCGCTACCACTTATCTAAAGATACAAAAAACTCAGACTAAACCTGAGTTTTTTATGTATTCTTAGATCGCTTTTTCATCCAAGCCCATTTTACGTTGTACAAATTTGACAATTTCAACAACGACAACCATGAGACCTGAACCAATAATGGCTACCAACCATTGAGTTGGTGTCAAGATTGAAACCTTGAAGAAGGTATTGAATCCTGGAATTACCAAGGTTGCCATCAAGAGCAAGAAGGCAGCTACGATAGACCAGTTAAAGAGTTTATTCTTAAATGGACCAACGGTAAAGATAGATTGGTAAACAGACTTAACGTTGAAGGCATGCACCAACTGGATCAAACCAAGCGTCAAGTAAGACATAGTAAGAGCATCTGCGTGGATTTCAGCATAGGTACTATGCTCTGGATAGAGAAGAGCATAGCCGTAAACACCCAAGACAAGAGCTGTTTGAAGAATACCTTGGTAGACGATAGAGCTCAAGACACCACCTGAGAAGAAGCTTGAGTTACGACCACGAGGTTTGTGCTGCATGACACCTGGCTCAGCAGGTTCAACACCAAGGGCGATAGCTGGAAGTGTATCTGTTACCAAGTTAATCCAAAGAAGATGAACTGGCTCCAATACGTCCCAACCAAAGAGGGTTGCAAGGAAGATACACAATACCTCAGCTGTGTTAGCTGACAAGAGATACTGAATCGTTTTTTGGATGTTTGAGAAGACTTTACGCCCTTCTTCAACCGCCACGATGATAGTTGCAAAGTTGTCATCTGCAAGGACCATATCAGAGGCACCTTTCGAAACCTCTGTACCTGTGATACCCATACCGATACCGATGTCGGCTGTCTTAAGCGATGGTGCATCGTTTACACCGTCACCTGTCATGGCAACAACCTTACCGTCATTCTGCCAAGCCTTAACGATACGAACCTTGTGTTCCGGAGATACACGCGCATATACAGAATATTGTTTGAAGACTTTTTGGAATTCTTCATCTGTCAATTCATTAAGTTCTGCACCAGTGAATACATGGTCTTCTGTGTCATTTTCATCGATAATGCCAAGACGTTTCGCGATTGCTTCTGCTGTATCTTGGTGGTCACCTGTAATCATGATCGGACGAATACCTGCCTCTTTAGCAACACGAACTGCTTCTGCTGCTTCCGGACGCTCAGGGTCAATCATACCAACCAAACCTGAGAAGACAAGATCATTTTCAACGATGTCAGATTCCAATTCAGGAATAGCATCCACATACTTGTAAGCCATCATCAATACGCGAAGAGCTTGCTTGGCCAAGGACTTGTTGGTTGTCAAGATTGCTTCTTTATCTGCATCTGTGATTGGGCGAACAGTACCATTTTCTTCGATTTGTGTCACACGTTTGAGCAGCTGATCTGGTGCACCTTTTACAGCGACCAAGAATTGGCCATTTGCTTGCTGGTGAATGGTTGACATCAATTTACGTGTTGAGTCAAAAGGCAATTCTGCCACACGTGGTTCAGAAACCAAGACTTCACGAACATCAAAGTTTTGATCCAAACCAAATTGAACAAGCGCTGTTTCAGTTGGGTCACCAATCAATTTACCTGTTGGGTCAACTTTTGTATCGTTGGCAAAGTTCATGATACGAAGGGTTGAGTTTGAAGCATCAAACTTTTCTTTAGCATCAACTAATTGCCCGTTTGTATAAACTTTCTCCACCGTCATTTGGTTCATGGTCAAGGTACCAGTCTTATCGGATGCGATAATTTCAGTTGAACCAAGTGTTTCAACCGCTGGTAACTTACGAATGATTGAGTTACGCTTAGCCAATACTTGAGTACCAAGTGAAAGAACAACTGTTACGATTGCTGGCAAGCCTTCTGGAATAGCTGCAACCGCGAGGGCAACAGAGGTCATAAGAGCTGGCAAGATTCCTTCGCCACGTACAAAGACTGAAACAGCCATTGTAATCACAGCGATGACCAATACTGCATAGGTCAAAACTTTAGACAACTGGTGCAAGTTCTGTTTCAATGGAGTATCTGTCTCATCTGCGTTAGCAAGCATGCCCGCGATGTGACCTACTTCGGTAAACATACCAGTATTGGTCACCACACCGAGACCACGTCCGTAAGTAACGTTTGAGTTTTGGTAAGCCATGTTGACACGGTCACCGATTGGTGCATCCGCTTCAAGAACCTTGGAAAGATCCTTATCAACTGGAACTGACTCACCAGTAAGAGCAGCTTCCTCAATCTTCAGTGAGTTAGCTTCTAACAAACGCATATCCGCAGGTACAACATCTCCAGCTTCAAGCAAAACGATATCGCCAGGAACCAAATCTTTTGAATCCACTTCTACAACGTGGCCATCACGGAGAGCACGCGCAACAGGACTAGACATGTTCTTAAGAGCTTCGATTGCCGCTTCTGCCTGACCTTCTTGGTAAACACCGAAGGCCGCATTCAAGATAACAACCGCTAAGATGATAATAGCATCCGTCAAACCGTGTGAACCCTCTGTAATCACTGTTAGGATTGCAGCCGCAATCAAAATAATAATCATTAAGTCCTTAAATTGATCTAAGAATTTTGCCAAGAGCGTTCTTTTTTCGCCCTCGTCCAACTCATTGCGACCATACTCAGCCAACCGCTTGCTGGCTTCCTGGCTTGTCAAACCTTCTGCAGAAGATTCGAGACTAGACAATACTTGTTCTTCGTTTTGAGTGTAAAACAAATCACGTTTTTGTTCTTTTGACAATTTCCTTCTCCTTTTGGTCTCTTTCAATAAAAAAGAGACCTGTTTTTATTAAAACAAGTCTCGCTATTTAATATATTGCCGGAAACAAGTCGGATTGACGACAATATCACGGATGACCTCTTCTCTCACCTTTTTCACAATTCCTGACTTTTCATCATTGATAAACAGGTTGCTCTATAAAGATGATGGAAAAAGCGAAATCCGCTAGCTACTCCCTCGATTTGTCACCTATCATAACAAAATTAGAGCAAAATTTCAAGAATTTTTCCTTTTTGGAAACGTTTTAATCTCCCCAAGAAATCTCCATCTGATAGCGGGCAAAGACTTGATCCCTCTCTAACGGTCGCAATTCATAGGACAAAGCCAATTTTCCAGCCTCTGGCTCAAATTGATAGCGGTCTGTTTTTGTGACAAAGTGCTGAATTCCCATCGGCGTCGGAATGGTTACGATAGCTTCTTGCTGAACCAAAAAACGCATGATTGATTTTGGATTTGAAAATCGCGTCATGGTCAGCTCATCCCTTGTCATTTTCAAAACAACCTTTTCTTCTTCTTCATTTTGATAATGAAGATAAAGAGAGCCATTTTTTTCTGTCAATTCGACTGGAAAAACTTGATGTACCACCTCTGTCTGGTCATCCAATTGAATCTGATTCAGTAACCGGATCTGCATCTTATACCTCTTTCTTTGCGTGTTGAATAAAAGATGAACGTAGCAAGGTAATACCCGTATAGATTGCAATAAAGACCACTAATATTTTCAAATTATTAATATCCAGGCTCGAAAGGAAAAAGGCCGCTGTCAGAACCCCCAAGACCCCTCCGACAATAATCCCCGGAACACCGGGCCAAGAAACCCGACCCGATTGAATGAATTGCTTGGTCCCAGCAGACAACATCATGGCAGCATTCAACATCATAACCGGAAGAGCAACTGCTGGACTAATTCCCATCAGGGAGAAGAAAATCAATTCTGGAGCATAATTTCCCAAGCCCATGCTGAGCAACATACCAATTAAGAAATCAAATCCAATTCCAACCAGCAACTTCCAACCTGTTAATCCACGAACATCTGTCCCCAAATCTGCACCAGGATTCGTTACCATTCGGTAAACCATGATTCCCGCCGCAACAATGAGTAAGACCCCCAAGACCCGCTGAACCTTCTTGGTATCCCAGTTTTGGGTCACACGCGCACCAACAGAAGCTCCCAAAAAGGAAGAGATGGCAAGAGGGACAAGGGTGGTCATCTCCACCTCTACAATGGTGATGAACAACAGAGCTTCCAACAAGATTGGGATGATATGGGCCGTTGTCATTGTGGCTGGGATACGTCGATCTTCCTCCACCAGTTTGGTTGCCTTAAAGAGACTGGTTGTCGTCGCAAAGGTGCCAATCCCCAAGGTATCAAGCAAGTCCGTCAAAAAACCGATTCCAAAGCCTGTCCAAAATCGGTCCGTCATCGAAATCTTATGCTGGCGCATATATGAAACAATCAAGTACAAAATCCAAACAATCATCGCTATCAAAATCATTTGGATGAGGGTTAAAATCATATTTTCAGTCATTCCTCTATTATAATCTAAACTAAGAAAAAGGTAAATACCCGCCCCAAAAAAGGTTTATAGAAGAAGAATGAAGCAGATTTTGATATAATGGAAGGTATGATTGAAAAAGTTTTTCGAGATCCAGTACATAACTACATTCATGTTGATCACGAATTGATCTACAATCTGATCAACACACGCGAATTTCAACGATTACGTCGTATCAAGCAACTTGGAACAACCTCCTATACCTTCCATGGAGGAGAACATAGTCGCTTTTCTCATTGCTTGGGTGTCTATGAAATTGCTAGGAGAATAACGCAAAAATTCGAGGATAACTATGCCCATATTTGGGATGCAGGAGAGTCCCTCTTAACCATGACAGCTGCCCTCTTACATGATTTAGGGCACGGGGCTTATTCTCATACATTTGAACGATTATTTGACACCGACCATGAGGAAATGACCTGTCAAATCATCCTTTCACCTGATACGGAAATCAACGCACTCCTATTGCAGATTTCGCCAGATTTTCCAGAAAAAGTAGCAAGCGTCATCCGACATACCTACCCTAACAAACAGGTAGTCCAGCTGATTTCCAGTCAGATTGATGTCGATCGTATGGACTATCTCTTACGTGACTCCTACTTTACAGGCACCAACTATGGGGAGTTTGATTTGACTCGCATTCTCCGCGTCATCTGCCCAACTCCGCAAGGAATCGCCTTCAAAGAATCAGGTATGCACGCTGTGGAAGACTATGTCCTTAGTCGCTACCAGATGTACATGCAAGTCTATTTCCACCCGGCCAGTCGCTCGATGGAAGTGCTGCTGCAAAACCTTTTAAAACGAGCAAAAATTCTCTACCCCGTTGAAAAACAGTTTTTCCAATTAACATCTCCGCGATTGATCCCCTTTTTCGAACATCAGTTTGATTTAGAGGACTACTTGGCCTTGGATGATGGGGTTATGAACACCTATTTCCAATCCTGGATCAACGGACCTGACCGAACACTTTCAGACCTAGCTCAACGCTATATTAATCGTAAAGTCTTTAAGTCCATTACCTTTAAGGCAGAGCAAGAAGAGGAACTCGATACTCTCCGACACCTGGTCGCAGATGTGGGATTTGATCCCGAATACTACTCGGCTATCCACCATAATTTTGACCTGCCTTACGATATTTATCGGCCAAATGACCAGAAAAAACGGACCCAGATTGAAATCAAGCGAAAAGATGGCAGCCTTGTCGAGCTTTCGCAATTGTCTCCAATCGTCGCCTCACTGTCTGGCACAGTGCACGGTGACAGCCGCTTTTATTTCCCTAAGGAAATGTTGGATGAAGCAGGGATTTTTTCCCACTACAACCAAGACTTCCTCAGTCATATTCACAACGACCAATTTATCAAAGGAAACGATCATGAGCATTAAACTCGTTGCTGTCGATATCGATGGCACTTTACTCAACAGCCAACACCAAATCACACCTGACGTCAAGCAAGCCATCCAAGAAGCAAAGGAAGCCGGCGTCAAGATTGTCATTGCAACAGGACGCCCTATTTCTGGCGTACACCATATTTTAGAAGAATTGCAGCTCAACCAAGCTGGCGACTTCGTCATTACCTTTAACGGTAGCTTAGTACAAGATGCCCATACTGGTGAGGACTTCGTTAAAAACACCCTGTCCTACCAAGACTACCTAGACCTGGTTCACCTCTCCAACACCCTCTCCCTTCCAATGCATGCCAGCACCAAGGAAGGCCTGTTCACAGCCAACCGTAATATCGGGAAGTACACGGTCTATGAGTCAACCTTGGTCAATGCACCGATTTTCTATCGGACTCCTGAAGAAATGACGGACAAGGAAATTATTAAGGTCATGATGGTGGATGAACCTGAGCGTCTCGACAAAGCTCTTGAAACCATTCCAGCAGCCTTCTTTGATCGCTTTACGATTGCCAAATCCGCGCCATTTTATCTAGAATTCACACCAAAACAAGCCAATAAAGGACTGGCTATTATCGCTCTGGCTCAAAAATTAGGCTTAACCATGGACCAAACAATGGCCATTGGTGACCAGGAAAATGACCGACCAATGTTAGAAGTTGTTGGCCATCCAGTTGTCATGGAAAACGGAAGCGATTCTGTCAAAGCAATCGCCAAAACTATCACCAAATCAAACGATGAACATGGTGTTGCACACGCCATTAGAGAGTGGGTTTTAAACTAATGTACACCTATAAAATTGGCATTTCTGCCCAAGAACACGATGAATTTGCAAAACAATCGCCCCAAGTCAACCTCTTGCAAAGCAGCAATTGGGCTGCGATTAAAGACAGTTGGGGCAATGAGCGCTTGGGATTCTACCAAGAAGGCAGTTTAGTGGCCGCTGCTTCTGTCCTCATCCGCCCACTACCTGCTGGCTTTAGCATGCTCTATATTCCACGTGGTCCGATTATGGACTACTCAAACCAAGACTTGGTTCAATTTGTCCTTGCTTCTCTAAAAAAATTCGGCAAAACCAAGCGAGCCCTCTTCATTAAATTTGACCCAGCCCTCCTACTCAAACAGTACAAAATTGGGCAAGAAGTTGAAGAAAACCCTACAACCCTTGCACAACTGGCCATTCTCCAAAAGGCAGGCGCTGAATGGACAGGACGGACTCAGGATATGGCAGAGAACATTCAACCCCGCTTCCAAGCCAATATCCATAGGGAATATTTTTCTGACGAAACTCTGTCAAAAAGCACACGCCAAACCATTCGCACATCCTTGAATAAAGGACTTATAGTTCAAGTTGGGAGCTTCGAATGGTTGGATGAGTTTGCTTCACTCATGAAAAAAACTGAGAAACGCAAATCAATCTCTCTGAGAGATAAAGCTTATTATGAAAAAATACTGACAACCTATCCAGAACATTCCTATATAACCATTACGCAACTGGATTTAGACAAACGCCACAACACCCTCCTTGCTCAAAAGGAAAAATTAGCACAGGAAGCACTCAAATTTACAGAAAAAACAAAGCCAGGTAAACGAGCCCAACATCGGGAAGATACAGAGAAGACACTAGAAGAACTTGCTTTCCTAGAAAAGAAATTAGCTGAGGGTCATCATATTGTCTCTCTTGCTGCAACACTTTCAGTTGATTTTGGTCCAACTTCTGACAATCTCTATGCTGGAATGGATGAAGAATTCCGCCGTTACCAACCTGCTATTCTGACTTGGTATGAAACAGCAAGACAGGCTTTTAATCGCGGTGCCTCATGGCAAAATATGGGAGGTATTGAAAACCAACTAGATGGTGGGCTCTTTAGTTATAAATCAAAATTCAACCCTCTCATCGAAGAATATCTGGGGGAATTTACCGTCCCAGTAAATCGCTTCCTCTACAAATTAACAACCACCGCCTATACAATCCGAAAAAAATTAAGGAGTAAACACTAATGACATTTAGGACTATTAGCAAAGAGGAATTTCTGGAACATTGTCAGCTGGCAACCAGTAAATCATTTTTGCAGTCACCTGAAATGGCTACTCTATTAGAGAAAAGAGGCTTTACAGTCTCCTTTCTTGGCCTTTGGAATCCTCAACAAGAGTTAGTTATCTCCGCCCTCATCTATACAAAAAAAATGTTTGGGGGCATTTACATGGAGCTAAATGCTGGTCCTGTATCAACCGACGATAACTATTTACCTGATTTTTATAAGCATTTAAAAGAGTATGCAACCACAAACGGTGTCTTAGAGCTAGTTGTAAAACCAGCTCAAGATTATCAGCAATTTGATAGCGATGGACAGCCAACTAGTCCAGAAAATCAGGAAGAAATTACTTATTTAACCAATCTAGGCTATCAACATGACGGTCTTAAAACAGGCTATCCCGGTGGAGAACCTGACTGGCATTATGTAAAAGATTTGACGGGTATCCAGTCTGAGAACTTGATTGCTTCCTTCAGTAAAAAGGGCCGCCCAATCATGAAAAAAGTTCACAGCTTTAACATGAAAATACGCCCCCTAAAACGTGATGAACTACATATTTTCAAGGAAATTACTAGCTCCACATCTGAACGTCGTGAGTATACCGATAAAGGACTTGCTTATTACCAGGACTTTTATGATAGTTTTGGTTCGTCTGCTGAATTTATGGTTGCTACCCTTAACTTTCAGGAATACTTACAACTTCTGATCCAGGAACAAGCAACAATCCAGGCTGAAATGGAGGAAATCTTCGCTGTACACGGTCCTCAGCCTGATAGCGTCAAACCAAAAACTAAGCTGAAAAATCTCAATAAACAACTAGATGCTCTTCAACAACGGATTGAAGAAACCAATGGTTTCCTTCAAAAGTATGGTCCTAAGGATGTTGTTCTTGCTGGAAGTCTATTCATCTATACACCACAAGAAGCGGTATATCTCTTCAGTGGCTCCTATACAGAATTCAATAAATTCTATGCCCCTTTTCTCCTACAAGAACATGTAATGCTTGAAGCTATCAAACGCCAGATTACCTTCTATAATTTCTTGGGTATTACGGGAGAATTTGACGGTAGCGATGGCGTGCTACGATTTAAACAGAATTTCAATGGATATGTTGTTCGAAAAATGGGAACTTTCCGTTATTATCCACAGCCACTAAAATACAAGACGATTCAAATCCTAAAAAAATTATTGAGACGTTCATAAAGGGAAACTTATGACTTTTACATTATTAACCGAACATGAATTTGAAACCTTTGTCCATTCTCAGCCAAAGACAAGTTTCGAGCAGTCACTTGAAATGGCAAAATTACGACAAAGTCGCGGATACAAGGTCCAGTTTCTTGGATTCAAAAATGGGACTGGAGAAGTGACCGTTGCCGCACTTGCCTATTCACAAAAACTCTTTGGCGGAACCAAGATGGAAATTTATTGGGGACCAGTCTACACTGCCACATCCTTTCTGACCAGCTTCCTAAGAGAGTTAAAGCATTATGCAAAACAACAGAATGTTTTGGAGTTGGCGATTATTCCGAATGAAGTTTACCAACTATTTGATAACAACGGTGAGGCTACTAGCCAAAAAAACGATGAGCTCATGTCACTCTATCAAACATGCGGATATACTCATCAGGGTTTCCAGACAGGATATGATGGTAGCCAATTATTTTGGCAATATGCCAAAGACCTTTCTCATTTAACTCCTGAAAACTTACGAAAATCTTACACAAAAAAAGGAATCCCCTTAGCCAATAAAACAGCCAGCTTTGGTATAAAGCTAAAAAAATTGGAAAGAAGCGAACTACACCTTTTTAAGGACATTACCTCTGCTACCTCTCAGCGTCGTAACTATGCTGATAAGGGTTTGGATTATTACAAACTCTTCTTTGATGCATTTGGAGATCGTGCCGAATTTATGTTGGCAACAATCAATTTTTTTGATTATTACTCCAATTTGGACAAAGAGCAGCAAAAATTAGCACAGAAAATTGAACGATTAAAAGCAGATTTAGATGTTAATCCCGCCTCTGTCAAAAAACAAAACCAACTCCGAGAATTTACCGATCAATTCAATACATTTACCACACGTAAAGAGGAAGCACAAGAATTGATCAACCAATATGGGGAACAGGACACCCCTCTTGCAGCCAGTCTCTTTGTCTATACTCCACAAGAAGCTGTCTATCTCTACAGCGGATCTTATACTGAATTTAACCGCTTCTATGCGCCTGTCGCCTTGCAGGAACATGTGATGCAAACAGCAATTTCAAAAGAAATTCCTTTCTATAATCTCCTTGGTATCACTGGTCAATTTGATGGTAGTGATGGTGTTTTACGCTTCAAACAAAACTTTAACGGCTATATCATCCGCAAGATGGGGACCTTCCTTTACCACCCATTCCCCATTAAATACCGTCTGATACAAGTAATGAAAAAGATACTTGGTCGGAGATAAAAAGTAATCAACAATAAAAATTACATCAATAGTCGTACTTTTGCTCCAAATTATTCATTGATGTTTTCATACTTTCAGACAAAAAATAAGCTTGAACAAACCGTTCAAGCTTATTTTTATAAGTTAGTGTCTCCATATCATGAAACAATCTTAAAGATGAAGTTTCTGTCTAAGAGTCTGGGCACGTTCTCCAATCAATAAATCAAGCTGGCGAGTTTTCAATCCCAAAACAATGAAAATCAATCCCCCAACACTACCTGAAATCATAATATGTACAAAACTAGAAAAATAGCCTGTTACTGGAAGAATTCCACTAAGGAAAAATTCCACTACCCACACGCACACGCCCATCAAGAGACTAATCCATATAATACTACTGTTGTTTTCTTTCAGAGATTCAATATCAAACGGAACCGCCTGATGAATACATCTATAAAACAAGACCAGGGTGACTGCTAGACCGATTGCTGTTGAAATAAAGGAACCATATTCTTGGAATAAGTAGATACTAGGAATTTGTAGAAGTAATTTGACACCAAATCCAATTCCAAAATAGATTAATCCTTTTTTCTTCTGGAAAACTGCTTGAATGGCAATACCAAATACTGCGTAGAGTCCTTGCAGGAAAATCAACAACAGATTGGCAACAAAGAGATGGATAGCTACATCTTCTGATTGACCATAAAAAATGGTATAGAGAGGCTCTGCCAAGAGAACCGAGCCAAGAATTACTGGAGTCACAAAGATAAACATCATCTGTAAATTGCTGGAGATTAGACGAGCAGTTTCTTTAAAATCCTTCTGAATGTAACTCTCTGTAATCAATAAAAATGCAACACCACTAATCGAATTAGCAATTCCAATAATCAACATCGTAATCTTGCTTGGATTTGCCACTAGATAAGAGTAAAGAGTCAGCAACCTTTCTCCCGTAAGATCGGTAAACTGCTTCATGGTATTGATAAAAGTCAGTTGGTCAACAAATTGATACAACTGGATAATCATCCCAAGGATGATAATCGGAACAGCTTCCTTCAAGGTTTCAATAATCAAGACTTTGATATTGACTTCTACAGAAGTTGGCTTTTTTTGTAAGATTTTCTGCAAATGCCCCGATTTTTGAAGCTCAATCACTAAAACAATAACACTCGCAATCATACCAACGAATGCTGCAAAGGTTGATTGAGTGACAGCATCTAGATAGTTTCCTGACCCCATCTTCATAATGGCATAAGTTGTAGAAAGAATCCATACAACACGCACAATTTGTTCTACAATCATACTGATTGCAAATGGACGCATATCATGATAGCCTTGAAAAAATCCTCGAATGATACTCATGGCTGGAAAGATAAATAAGGGAGGAACCAAGCTATACATAATAGGGATAAGATCCGTAGGTTCACCCGAAGCAGCCGCTAAAAATGGAGATGAAACAAACATGAGGACCGCCGAAAGAGCGCCCATCACCAGCATAAATTTTAAAAATTCTCTTACTAGATAGTAAGAAATATCCTGTCTCCCCTTTGCATTATACTGAGTAATCTGCTTTGCTACCGCTGTTGGGATACCAATTGTTGAAAAAGATAGGAAATTTGCATAGACTTGATACCCCATACTGAACAGGGCGTTAGCTTCTGATTTGTATTCTCCCATCCAAATGAGCCAAGGGATAATATAGATAATTCCTAATAACCGACTGATGATATTTCCTGCCGTAATCCAAATGGCACCATGTACCATCTTCTCTTGACGTTGATTATTTATTTCTGACATTATTCAATTTCCTCACATTTATAACTCCTACATTATAAACTTTTTCAACTAACTTGTAAATTAGCAACATAATAATCCAGATAAGTGAGCTTTACTAATAACTGTTCGTATTTTATATATCAATTGCGAAATCCATATCTATCTATTTATTTCCATCTGCACTCTTATTTTGTTGCCGACTCGATTTTGCAAACACTACTATACTTTTTCAATAACTTTAGACAAATATATGCTAGGTAACAAAAAACTATCAAATAAAATGAAATGGATTTTTTTGAACTAATCAAAAAATAACTATGAAAAAGGGTTTAGTTCTAAACAATTCAGAACTAAACCCAGACAATAATTAATCAGCTAGCTATAGTAGAAACAGCTCACTTATAATTATTATTAATTAGAAGTTCAAAAGTGCCAAGAAGCTTTCTGCTTCAAGTGAAGCACCACCAACAAGCGCACCGTCAACGTCTGGACAAGCCATGTATTCAGCAACGTTTGATGGGTTTACAGAACCGCCATATTGAACGCGAACTTTGTCTGCAACTTCTTGACCGAAGTCAGCTGCAACAACGTCACGGACTGCTTTACACATGTTTTGTGCGTCGTCTTTAGTAGCTGATTTACCAGTACCAATTGCCCAGATTGGCTCATAAGCGATAACAAGTGATGCTACTTGTTCAGCAGTCAAGTCTTTCAAAGCTGCAGAAACTTGCGCACCTACGAATTCAACTGCTTTACCAGCTTCATAGGTTTCAAGTGACTCACCACAGCAGATGATTGGAGTCAAACCGTTGCGGAAGATTGCGTGTGCTTTTTTGTTGATGTCTACGTCAGTTTCGTGGAAGTAATCACGACGCTCTGAATGACCGATAACAACGTAGTTAACACCCATTTCAGCCAATACTTTTGGAGAAGTTTCACCTGTAAAGGCACCAGCATCTTCAAAGTAGCAGTTTTGAGCAGCAACTTTCAATTCTGAATCTTTAGCGAACCACAAGAGAGCGTTCAAATCTACAGCTGGAGCTGCGATAGCTGCTTCAATTTTGTCGCCAGCAGGCAATTTTCCTGCAATTGCCTCAACGAAAGCTTGCGCTTCTTGAGGGTTTTTGTTCATTTTCCAGTTACCGGCAATGATTGGTTTACGTGACATTTCACATACCTCTTCTTTTTTATTTTACAAGGTCCATTATAGCATAAAATCAGGTAAGGTTAAAGCATTTCTGTGCATTTTATGAATGCTTACAGAAAAACTCCCTGTCCAAGGACAGAGAGTTCCAATTAAGTTGTCTGACTATAATTGTTATATCTGGGAACGTAATCGAATTAAGCTTCGATTTCTGTAACCATACCTGAACCAACAGTACGTCCACCTTCACGGATAGAGAAAGTAGTACCTTGTTCAACGGCGATTGGGTGGATCAATTCAACGTCGATAGTTACGTTATCACCAGGCATTACCATTTCAGTACCTTCTGGCAATTTGATTGAACCAGTTACGTCAGTTGTACGGAAGTAGAACTGTGGACGGTAGTTGTCGAAGAATGGAGTGTGACGTCCACCCTCTTCTTTAGTAAG
This sequence comes from Streptococcus suis, assembly GCF_016775005.1. Taxonomy (GTDB): domain Bacteria; phylum Bacillota; class Bacilli; order Lactobacillales; family Streptococcaceae; genus Streptococcus; species Streptococcus suivaginalis. The sequence goes on from NZ_JAEUXI010000001.1 coordinate 347,457, forward strand.
GATGTAAACTTCACCTTTGAATTTAGTGTGTGGGTTGATAGAACCTGGTTTAGAGATAACTTGACCACGTTCGATTTCGTCACGTTGTACACCACGAAGAAGCACACCAACGTTATCGCCGGCAAGACCTTCGTCAAGTTGTTTACGGAACATTTCAACACCAGTAACAACTGCTTTAGATTTTTCTTCTTGAAGACCAACGATTTCGATTTCGTCGTTGACACGAACAGTACCACGGTCGATACGTCCTGAAGCTACAGTACCACGACCAGTGATTGAGAATACGTCCTCGACTGGAAGCAACAATGGTTTGTCAGTGTCGCGTTCTGGTTCTGGAATGTACTCATCAACAGTGTTCATCAATTCCATAACGATGTCTTCGTACTTAGCGTCACCTTCAAGAGCTTTAAGAGCTGAACCTTGGATAACTGGAAGATCATCACCTGGGAAATCGTATTCTGAAAGAAGGTCACGGATTTCCATTTCAACCAACTCAAGCAATTCTTCATCGTCAACCAAGTCAACTTTGTTCATGAAGACGATAAGGTGTTTAACACCAACCTGACGTGAAAGAAGGATGTGCTCACGAGTTTGTGGCATTGGACCGTCAGTTGAAGCTACTACAAGGATCGCACCGTCCATTTGGGCAGCACCAGTGATCATGTTTTTAACGTAGTCCGCGTGTCCTGGAGCGTCGATGTGAGCGTAGTGGCGTTTTTCAGTTTCGTACTCAACGTGTGCAGTGTTGATAGTGATACCGCGCTCGCGCTCTTCTGGAGCAGCATCGATAGACGCATAATCTTTAGGTTGGTTAACTGATGAAGGCAAGCGACGTGCCAATACAGTTGTGATAGCTGCAGTCAAAGTAGTTTTACCGTGGTCAACGTGTCCAATTGTACCAATGTTAACGTGGGGTTTACTACGATCGTATTTTTCTTTTGCCATTTTGGTAAAAGCCTCCAATAAAATATATTTTATAGATAGACAGTAGGCAATACGGTCTAACTTTACCTTACTATTCTATCAAATTGTAGCAGAAATGCAAGCATTTTCTATCGTTTTTTAATTTATTGCCGTTTCCTGCTGGCTTTCCTCCCTCTTTCAAGCTGAACAGTCTGCTTTTCTTTTCTAGCCTTCAGGTGAGAAATGTCACAGAAGATAGAAAAAAATGACCTGCTTTGCTTTTTCCAAAAGCACCTCCTGATCAATCAGGCATCCTTGCTACTTCTCCCACAGTCGATAATATGGTTGGTTTTGGACAGAGGCTCCGATACTAGAAGCATAGATCCAGTCCTTGCCTTCCAATTGAGCAAAGTCTTCTGCTTTACCTGTTAGGATAATGCCTGCGAACTCCAACTGGTCAATCTCTTCTTGTTTGGTGAAGTCGGTATCACCAAACTTGTCGACAAAGGCCTGCAAGTCATCCACTGGTAAGTCCAAATACTGCGCTCGTTTCTGATCTCCCGATTCCAAGAACTCTTTCATAAAGTCCATACCTGTCATATAGTCTTCTGGCATGGCCGAAAAGACCAGTTGAATATCCTCTGGCTCTAATCCCAAAAGCTGCTCTGGACGATAGTAATAGGTATTTTGTTTCCCTTCTGTCCCTATCCAATACCAATTTTTCTTGAGATTGCTAGGAATCATCTCTTTAATCTCTGCCAAGCTGTACTTCTTATCAAAGGAAATAGCCACTTCTACTAGCTGACCGCTCATTTCTCTTAGATAGGGCAACTCTTTAGCAATCTCTGACTCACTCCACACAATCTGATTCTTATTGTAAAAAACAGGTACCTTGGTATTGGTTGTATGATCATATAGGTATTTGAAGGTATTCCCAGGTATATGCTGGGCAAAGTCATAATGACTATCAAACAGGTCATAGTAAATTTCGTGCTGACCAAAAGCCATTGGAACACCGTCTAAATCCTTGTACAAATCGAAGTAGAGCTTTCCAGATACATAACTCATGCTTTGGATTTTAATGCCATCATGATTTATATTTGGATAGGCGATTTCCATTAACATCGTTTGTTCCCACACCTCACGACCTTCTCGTGCACCGACGATGATTTTTATGGTTTGAACGCCAATAAGCATTAAGATGAAACCGATGAGCGATGATAGCCCTATTGTCTTCCATAAATTCTTCCGCTTACTCTTTTTTGTCACTTCTTCAAAAGTCTTCATAGTCATATCCTCTCTCTTCTAGCATTTTCCTCAACTGCTTGCGTCCGCGGTAAAGGGTAATCTTGACCCAACTTTGACTCCTCCCCAAGACAGTAGACACTTCCTTGACCGTCATACCCTGAAAATAATAGAGGTCAATCACTTGCTGGTATTTTTCTGGCAAGTCTGCAACAGCTTGATAGAGTTCCTCATAATCTTCTTGGTCATAGACCAAAAGGTCTTCACTTCTAAAGAACTCCTTCTGTAAAATTTCATAGTAGCGCTTGTCTCGCCTATATTTGTCAATGTAAGCCCGAACTGCTGAACGGTAAAGCCAGGTTCTTAGTTTTTCGAAAGGAAGGACAAGCTCTGCTTCTAAAATTTTCACTAGTATATCCTGTGCGATGTCCTGACTATCTGCATAGTTGGCGCCAGATTTTTGTAGATAATAGGAAATCTCCTCAGCAATACCAATGACTTCTTTTTCATATTGATCCAGTTTGATACTCATCTCCTCCTTTCACTAATAAAACGAATGAATTGACGATTGGTTACACCTTTCTGATATTATTATACATAAAAAAACAACCTCCGAAGAAGTTGTTTTATGCCTATTAACCTGAGTTACGCAAACCTGTTGCTACACCGTTGATGGTGATGTGGATCAAGCTTTCTTGCTCCTTGCTTAATTCTCCACGACGGAGACGGTTGATGAGTTCAATCTGAATATAGTTGAGCACATTGAAGTATGGCATGCGGTAGTCCAGACTGGCTTTGAGGAAAGGTAATTCTGCCAAAAGTTCATCATTTTGTTCAATGGCCAAAATCATATCCTTGGTCAGTTGCCATTCATCCAAGATTGTGTGGAAGATTGCCTGTACTTCTTCTGTCTCACACATTTTGGCATACTCAAATGCAATGTTCATGTTGGATTTAGACAAAACCATATCTACATTTGACAAGAGGGAACGGAAGAATGGCCAGTTTTGGTACATCTTCTGTAATTTACCTAGGTTTGCAGGGTCTTTGTCAATGAAACGCTTGAAGCTAGAACCAACCCCATACCATCCTGGCAACATCACGCGGTTTTGAGACCAAGAGAAGACCCAAGGAATGGCACGGAGACCACCGATTTCTGTGATGGTCTTGCGAGCTGCAGGACGTGAACCGATATTAAGGCTCGAAACTTCACGAATAGGACTTGCAGCAAAGAAATAATCATAGAAATGCGGATTGTTAAAGACTAAATCACGGTAAATTTGGTAGCTATCTTCAACGATTTCATCCATTGATTCACGGTAGCCGTCAATCTCGTTCGGATTGGTAATCATCTGGGTCACCATACGGTCCAGAGTTGCGGAAACCAGCATTTCTAAGTTAAAGTAGGCTGCATCTTTGTTTCCGTACTTGTTACCGATGACCTCGCCTTGTTCGGTCAAACGAATACGGTCTTTGATGGAGCCAAATGGTTGCGAAGTGATAGCATCATAAGATGGGCCACCTCCACGACCAACTGTTCCTCCACGACCGTGGAAGAAGGTAATCTTAATGCCTTCTTCTTCACCGATTTGGGTCAATTCATTTTGCGCCTTATAAAGTGTCCAACCAGAAGACAGATAACCTCCATCCTTGTTAGAGTCGGAATAGCCAAGCATGATCTCTTGGTAGCCATTGTTCCCAGCAATCCAGCCTTTGGCCAAGTCAAGCTGCAGGTACTGACGCATGGTCTCAGAAGCATTATCCAAGTCTTCAATGGTTTCAAAAAGAGGAACAATCTGCACACGGGCTTGTTGAGCATCTACTAGTCCAACTTCTTTTAGGAGAACAGCCAATTCTAAGAGGTCTGAAACACTTTCAGAGTGGGAAATAATGTGTTGCTTGATGACTTCTTCTCCTAGCTTGTCTTTGAGCTCACGGGCTGCTGCAAAGATGGCCAACTCTTTCTGCAATTGTTCTGACTTAGGTGCATTTGTCGCAGACAGAATCCGAGGATCTTCTTCCAACTCTTTGAGAAGGACCTGACACTTATCACTTTCTGACAGGCTTGAATAATCCTCCACAATTCTTGCTGAGGCTAAGAGCTCTGCCACACTTGCTTCATGGATAGACGAATCTTGGCGCATGTCAATGCTAGCTAGATAGAATCCAAAGGCTTCTACGGCTTCCAATAATTCTGTTAAATCCCCTTTAATCAGCGCTGCTGTGCGATTTTCCTCTAAGGAAGCCTTGATAGCTTGAAGGTCTGCCTTAAATTCTGTGACGTTGGCATAGCGAACTCCTTGCTCCCTATCAGCTACTAGATAAGCTCGGGTGTTTGCTAGCTTCATCTGGATGTAATGGAAGGCACGACGATAGGGCTCGTGTTCGCGGTAAACAGACTGGTCCTGTGACAAGTCTGCCAAGGCCTGAACAGCTGGACTAACTTTCACAATAGTGGTCGATAGGGAGAAGGTGCGGTAGAGTTTGTACAACTGCTCATCGTAGTAATTCATGATGACATCGCACTGGGTTAGGGCGGACAATTTGAGGGTTTCCGCTGTAACGAATGGGTTGCCATCGCGGTCTCCACCAATCCACATGCCCATGGTAATAGGACGAGGATTGGTCAGTTGAATGCCTTTTTCAGCTGCTAAGCGCTTGTACTCCCGTTGGAGCTTAGTCACAGCCTTGATAAAGGAGCTGTTATAATACTCCATCACGTTAGTGATTTCGTTTGTAACCTTTAGCTTCTTCTCACGAATCATCTCCGTCTGCATGATGATTTCGATGTAGAGGCGGAGTTCATCTTCCCACTTGGTACGGTTCATCAAACCGAGTTTTACATCCCGATAACGACGAAGTAACTCATGAATATGCTTGGTTAAATCAAGCATAGACTGGCGTTGAACCTGAGTAGGATGGGCTGTTAAAACTGGAACAACATTTAATTTTTCAAGGATTTCTGCTGCATTTTCATGCTGGGCTACCATGTCGATCGTAGTTGAAATTTTCCCCAGATAATCCTGACCAATATTGTTTTGGTGGTTGATTTCATAAGCCAAATCAACGTCTTCTGAGATATTGATCAAAAGGGGAAGAACCGCGAAATAGCGGGAAATCACTTCCAATTCTTGGTTGGATAGTTGTCCGATAATCGCAATCAAATCATGGTAATTGTCCTCTGTAGACAGCTGCCCCAATTCGATAATCTTATTGAAGGTTTCTTCTGAAATCATCTGACGGGCAACGTCTTGAAGGATGGAGGTAAGAATGATAACCTCCTCCCGAATAGCTTCTTTGTTATTGTAGTTTTCTAATTTTTGTATTGTCATCTTTCTTCCCTCACTTACTCCTAGGCAAGAGTTCGTTCGATTTCTTCCTGGAGAAGCACTCTCTTTTCATTGGCATCAATGTTTAGCACAAAGGCAATTCCGATGGAAATGGTCAACAAGCTATTTCCCCCCTGAGAGATGAATGGGAAGGTTACACCTGTCGCTGGAATCACACCAGAAATACCGCCGACATTGATAAAAATCTGGATCAATAGCATGGCTGCCACACCAAAGGCCATCATCGAATTAAAAGGATTACGGGCTCGAATTCCTACAACGATGATTCGAAGAATAAGGAAGACCAGAAGTCCCAAAATCAAACTTCCTCCAAAAAAACCTAGCTCTTCAATCACGATAGAAAAGGCGAAATCCGTATGGGCTTCTGGTAGGTAGCCATTTTTTTCGATAGAATTCCCCAAACCAAGACCAAACCAGCCACCATTACTCATGGCATAGTAGGAATTAGCCAACTGTAAACCTGATTCCGTCGCATCCACAAAGGGATTAAAATAAGCTGCAAAGCGACGAGCAATATAGCCAAAAACTGGAATTTTAGCTACTAATTCGACCCCCAATATCCGAATGGTCGATAGAAGAACAAAGGCCCCTAATACGATCCCTGCAATAATAGTGGAAAACCAACGGTAACCAATCCCGCTTGCAGAAATCATCACCACCATAATCAAGCCAATGATGGTCGCATTTCCCAAGTCTGGCAAAGAACCAACCAGAGCCAGGAAAGCGAGACTCACCACGCGCCAATCATTGAAAGCTTTCGGAATCCAGCTCCCCTTTATCAAGGCCTGGTAATCATAGACGCGAATATCATCCTGCATCTGTGAAAATTTGTCTGCCAAATACCAGATGATAATCAACTTTAAGTATTCCGCAGGTTGCAGACCGATGATTCCTCCTGGTCCCAGACGAATCCATCCATGGGCACCGTTAACAGGATCAAAGAAACGAGATGCCACCAACATGGCAACTTCTGCCAACAAGACAACTAGAATGAGTTTCTTTTGACGCAGAAAACTTAATTTCATCCGGTAAATCATATAAATAAAACCGAGACTTAGTACCCAGAAAGCAGCTTGGGTAATCACCATCGAAAAGGGATTGCCACCTTTTTGGATCTGCAAGGCACTCGTCGTCGAATACACCATCACCAGACCAATAATCGATAAAATCATATAGGGGATGAGGATGGAGTAATTGAGCAGGTGTTTTTTATCAATCTTCATGTAAACTCCTTAAAGTCTGAGACTATCATTTCTATTATATCATAGAAATGATGCTTTCCTGTTTTTTTCCATGAAAGTAACAAAAAAAGAGCCGAATTTGGCTCTCTTCTTATTCAAATGTTTCCAAGTAAAAACGAATTTCATCATTTTCTTGGACTAACTGTTCCTGAGCTCCTTTTGGCGCCAATTCCCCATTGAAATCATACATCCAGTAGGTGTTGGTTGATGGATCTTGACTAACACCATCAATCACCGTAATCAAGCCAGCATCTTCTTCGATTTCATAAGCATCTTCCAAGACGTCCATAACGGAATCTCCAGGCTCCACTGTCACCTGTTTTTGATCGGTCCGATCTCCAAATTCAACTGTCAATTGCGCTGTATAAGTTTGTGTGACAAGATCTTCTGGATCTTCTGTCTGACACGCCAACAATACTGGCGCAAATACAAAAGCAACAAAGGCTAAAAGCCATTTCTTTTTCATAAAATCCTCCTAAAAATGGTAACAATAATGGGATAAAATAGGGCAGTAGATAGAGCATGAGCCAGATCAAACGATAGTCCAGCTAGCCAGTAAACAAAAAAAGGCATGCTGTATTGCCATGCAATTAAAAAACTGATGACAAAACCATAGAGAAAGACAAGGGCACCCGCAAAAACCGCTTCTAGCTTGCCAAAGTTAGTATGGAATTTGAATATTGGTACTAGCAACTTAGACCATACAGCGAGCACCAGCCCATAGGCGATGATTTGCCAGAACACAACTATCCCAAAACCTAGATAGATTCCCGACACCAACATGGACAAGGCCATGACCAACAAGGCATCTACCAACCCCCAGGAATAGGCGACCCACAAAAAGATAGCGGTCACTGGTTTGATATTGGGAAAGGCAACAAAGACAAAACGTAAGGCAACGGTTAAGGCACTTAGCATGACGATGCGACTAATAAACTGACTCTTGCTAACCTCTCTCACATCTCTCTCCTCCCTACTTCGATACTAGACTAGCCTAAATCCGCTTACATGTCAAGAAAATCCAGTTATTTCAAACCTATTTTTTTGATTTTTTTCTATAAATAGTGTAAACTATTCTGGATGAGAAAGAAAATAAAACCAATATTTGTTGCCATTTTTTTCCTCTTATTTACTGGTCTGCTCCTTTTAACTAGGGAAGTCTCCCAACAAGAGCAAGCAAGCAGTACAACTGAAGCACAGGCATCAACAAGTAGCAGTTCTACAAGTTCCTCTTCTTCTGTTGAATTTATTGAGGTGAACATCACAAACGCCTTAGAAATGAAGCCCATCATCGATGTATCAGGTTGGCAACGGCCTTCTGAGATTGACTACGATGTCCTATCGGCCAATATTTCTGGCGCAATTGTCCGGGTGCAGAGCGGTTCACATACCACCAAGGACAACAATGCCTCTGATGAAAATGGCTTAGACAAATCCTATCAAACCCACATTACAGAATTTCAATCACGAGGCATTCCTGTCGCAGTCTATGCCTACGTCACTGGAAACAGCATCGATTCCATGAAAAAAGAAGCCCAGACTTTTTACAAAGCTTCTTACAAATACAACCCTACCTTCTACTGGTTAGACGTAGAAGAAAAAACTATGGAAGATATGGATGCTGGTGTCGAAGCCTTTCGTCAAGAACTGATTAATCTCGGTGCTAAAAATATCGGTATCTACATCGGAACCTATTTCATGGAAGAACATAGTATCTCTGTTGACAAGTTTGATGCCGTCTGGATTCCAACTTATGGAACTGATTCGGGTTACTACAATGCTGCCCCTAATACCGATTTGGACTACGACTTGCACCAATATACCTCCCGAGGTTATGTGAACGGCTTTGCTAACCATCTAGACCTCAACCTCATTACAACTCTCAAGGATCCAAATGAAGTATATCAAAAACTCTTTACAGCCCCTGAGTAGTTTAGTATAATCATTTTAAATACATACACAAAGGAGTGCTTCGGCTGAGATCGCTTTTGCGAAATCCTCGAACCTGATCTAGTTAAGACTAGCGTAGGGATTGTGGTGTTGATCTACGATTGACTTGCCTGGACTCCTTTGTAACACAAAGGAGTTTTTATGTTGTCACATCGGCTGACAAGTTTGATGCCGTCTGGATTCCAACTTATGGAACTGATTCGGGTTACTACAATGCTGCCCCTAATACCGATTTGGACTACGACTTGCACCAATATACCTCCCGAGGTTATGTGAACGGCTTTGCTAACCATCTAGACCTCAACCTCATTACAACTCTCAAGGATCCAAATGAAGTATATCAAAAACTCTTTACAGCCCCTGAGTAGTTTAGTATAATCATTTTAAATACATACACAAAGGAGTGCTTCGGCTGAGATCGCTTTTGCGAAATCCTCGAACCTGATCTAGTTAAGACTAGCGTAGGGATTGTGGTGTTGATCTACGATTGACTTGCCTGGACTCCTTTGTAACACAAAGGAGTTTTTATGTTGTCACATCGGCTTTCCCTCTTGGCAGAAATCGCTATTTTCTCAGCCCTTGGCTTGATTTTAGACAAGCTTGTTCTCTTTACCATGCCGCAAGGTGGCTCAGTCTCACTTGTTATGCTTCCAATTCTCTTAGTCGCCCTTCGACATGGCCTATCGGCTGGTTTGCTGACAGGAGGAATTGTGGGCACCATTCAACTCTTCTATGGCGGTTATTTTCTGAATGTCTTTCAAGTCTTCCTTGACTATGCCCTCTCCTATGCAGGTATTGGATTAGCAGGGGTATTATCCCCTCTTCTAACCAAACAAAAAGACTTGAAGCAAGCAGCCTTCACCATCAGCTTGGCTGGATTTCTTGGTGGAAGTGTTCGACTGCTTGCCACCTTCCTATCTGGCATTATCTTCTATGCTGACTATGCCCCTGCTGGTACTCCCGTCTGGATTTATTCTTTTACCTATAATATCAGCTACATTCTCCCTTCGACCATCATTGCTTGCCTCTTGCTGATTTTGCTGTATAAGGCTCAACCAAATTTCTTCAAGAAATAAGCCCTATTTTCAAGGGGCTTTTTTTACTTTTGTGTTATAATGAAGCGTTAAAAAAATTTTTGGAGGTCTTATGTCATCTTGGATTTCTCGTATCATCAAAGGGATGATTATTGCACTCGGCTTTATCTTACCTGGTGTCTCTGGGGGAGTACTCACTGCTATCCTCGGAATTTATGAGCGACTAATTGGATTTTTGGCCAATATTCGAAAGGATTTCAAGGAAAACTTTCTTTTCTTCGTACCTGTTGGAATCGGTGGTATTTTAGGAATCGCACTCTTTTCATTTCCAGTTGAGTATCTCTTACAACATTTCCAAGTCCCAGTTTTGTGGGCCTTTGCAGGGGCAATCGTCGGAACAATTCCTAGTTTGCTTAAAGAATCAACTCAAAAAAGCAAACGCGATAGTATTGATTTGGCTTGGTTGATTGGGACATTCATCATTTCAGGATTCTTGCTCTACAATTTGAGCGATCTTGTCGGAACACTTCCAACAAACGTTGCAAGTTTTGTCTTGGCGGGTGCCTTGATAGCTTTAGGTATACTTGTTCCTGGACTCAGCCCTTCAAATCTCTTGCTGATTTTGGGCATTTACACGCCAATGCTTAATGGTTTCAAATCACTTGATTTATTCGGTACCTTCCTACCAATCGCAATCGGTGGCGTTCTTGCAATGGTTGCCTTTTCAAAAGCAATGGACCATGCTCTGAAAGTATACCATTCACGTGTTTATCACTTTATTATTGGTATCGTCTCATCTTCTACTCTCCTAATTTTGATTCCACAAGCAAGCAACAAAGAGTCAATTTCCTATGCTGGAACAAACTTTGTTACATGGATTGCTGCTCTTGTTCTTTTTGCCTTAGGAGTATGGCTAGGCCTTTGGATGAGTAAACTTGAGGAAAAATATAAATAATGGCTAAAAAGGTTAAGATTAAGAAAACCTTGGTGGACCAAATTTTAGACAAGGCTAAGATCGATCATGATAGCCTTGTTTTAAATGCCCTCGATGGCCAATTGCCACCAGGAATTGAAGAACACGAAATTTACAAAACACTGGCATTAACTGGGGATAAAACGGGTCCTATCATTGGAATCGTCCCAATCACTGAGCACCTGTCTGAGAAAAAATTAGCCAAGATCTCAGGCAATAAAAAAGTCAGTATGATTCCGCAAAAGGACTTGGAAAAGACAACTGGCTATGTTCACGGTGCCAACAATCCAGTCGGTATTCGTCAGAAGCACAATTTCCCAATCTACATTGATCAATCTGCCCTTGAACTCGGTCACTTGATTGTCTCTGCTGGAGAAATTGGTCGGTCTATTCGAATTGACAGTCAGGTTTTAGCTGATTTTGTAAAAGCTGACTTTGCCGATTTGATTGAAGGGAGGAACTAGACTTGAAAATTTATTTTGTCCGTCATGGAAAGACTGAGTGGAATTTGGAGGGACGCTTTCAAGGCGCTTCTGGTGATTCAGCTCTCTTGCCCGAATCTTATCAGGATTTAGAAAAACTAGGCAAATACCTTGCTGAAATCCCCTTTGATGCTATCTTCTCAAGCGATCTTCAACGTGCGCAGGTAACTGCCCAAGAAATCGCTAAAGTCAATCACCATTGCCAAACCGTTCTAGCCATGCCACAACTGCGTGAATGGAATTTTGGAAGACTAGAAGGAAGCAAGATGGCAATTTTTCGTGCCATCTACCCCAAACAAGCCTGGGCACTCAAACATAATCTAGCTCTTTTTGACAATGACCTATTTGAAGCTGAGAGCGTTCGCCAGGTAACTCAACGGATGGTCGACTTTGTCCAATCACTGAAAGGGCAAAACATGGAAACAATCCTCATCGTCAGTCATGGTGCCTTTCTAACCGCTTCTATCCATCGCCTGCTTGGTTTTCCACCAGCCCAACTGCGTCACCGAGGTGGTTTGGATAATGCTTCCATTTCCATTTTGGAAACGACAGACTTTGATCACTTTACAGAACTAGCTTGGAATGATACCAGCTACAAATCTCACTAAGAAAGCAGTTTCTTGCTTTCTTTTTTGCTGATTTTTTGCCTATTCTATGATAGAATAGAAAGAACAGACTTTGGAGGAATGAAATTTTTATGTCAACTGAACATTTTGAAGAATTAAATGACCAACAGATTGTCCGTCGTGAGAAAATGACGGCTCTTGCTGAACAGGGCATTGACCCATTTGGAAAACGTTTTGAGCGTTCTGCAAATTCAGCTGAATTGAAAGCTCAGTACGAAGACAAATCAAAAGAAGACTTAGAAGAATTAGGGCAAACAGCGATCATCGCTGGCCGTATCATGACCAAACGTGGTAAGGGTAAGGCAGGTTTTGCTCACATTCAAGACCGCGAAGGCCAGATTCAGATCTACGTTCGTAAGGATGATGTTGGCGAAGAAAATTATGAAATCTTCAAAAAAGCAGACCTTGGTGACTTTATCGGTGTCGAGGGAGATGTCTTCAAGACAAACGTTGGTGAGTTGTCTATCCATGCTCGCAAGTTGACTCACTTGTCTAAAGCGCTCCGCCCACTGCCAGAAAAATTCCATGGGTTGACAGACATCGAGACCCGCTACCGCAAGCGTTATTTGGACTTGATTACCAACCGTGAGAGCTTTGAGCGCTTTGTGACCCGCTCAAAAATTATCTCAGAAATCCGCCGTTACCTTGACGGACTTGGTTTCTTGGAGGTGGAAACACCTGTCCTTCACAACGAAGCTGGTGGTGCAGCGGCTCGTCCATTCATCACCCACCACAATGCCCAAAACATTGACATGGTTCTTCGTATCGCGACAGAACTCCACCTCAAACGCCTGATCGTCGGTGGTATGGAACGCGTCTATGAAATTGGTCGTATCTTCCGTAACGAAGGTATGGATGCGACTCACAACCCTGAGTTCACTTCCATTGAGGTTTACCAAGCCTATGCGGATTACTTGGACATCATGGACTTGACCGAAGGTATTATCCAGCATACTGCCAAGGCTGTTGTCGGTGATGGTCCTGTGACCTACCAAGATACTGTCATTAACATCCACGAGCCATTCAAGCGGATCCACATGGTTGATGCTATTAAGGAACAAACTGGCGTGGACTTCTGGCAAGAGATGAGCTTCGAGCAAGCAAAAGCCCTTGCAGCTGAGCATAAGGTCCCTGTGGAAAAACACCATACAGAAGTTGGTCAAATCATCAACAGCTTCTTTGAAGAATACGTTGAAGCAACTCTTATCCAACCAACCTTTGTCTATGGTCACCCAGTAGCCGTATCTCCACTGGCTAAGAAAAACGATGAAGACCCACGCTTCACAGACCGCTTCGAGCTCTTCATCATGACCAAAGAATACGGAAACGCCTTTACAGAATTGAACGACCCAATCGACCAATTGGAACGCTTCGAAGCTCAAGCCAAGGCTAAAGAACTCGGTGACGACGAAGCAACAGGCGTTGACTACGACTACATCGAAGCCCTCGAATACGGTATGCCACCAACAGGCGGCCTCGGAATCGGTATCGACCGCCTCTGCATGCTCTTGACAGACACCACTACTATTCGGGATGTGTTGCTATTTCCGACTATGAAATAAGCTAGAGTAACCTTCTAGTATTGTTGCCACTAGGAAATACCAATCGCTTTCCAGTTTCTTGGCGATTGGCTGACAAGGTCTGCTAGACCTTGTCACTCCCAACTATGAAGTAAGCAAGAGTAGCTTGCTAGTATTGTTGCCACTAGGTGATACCAATCGCTTTCCAGTTTCTTGGCGATTGGCTGACAAGGTCTGCTAGACCTTGTCACTCCCAACTATGAAGTAAGCAAGAGTAGCTTGCTAGTATTGTTGCCACTAGGTGATACCAATCACTTTCCAGTTTCTTGGCGATTGGCTGACAAGATCTGCTAGACCTTATCACACCCAACTATGAAGTAAGCAGGAGTAGCTTGCTAGTATTGTTTTTACTAGAATGTACCAATCGCTTTCCAGTTTCTTAGCGATTGGCTGAAAAGGTCTACCAGACCTTATCACTCCCGATGATGAAATAAAAACTACAAACTGTTTAACGCCGTTACTTAAAACACTCTTGGAAATTCCAAGAGTGTTTTTGCATGCAAAAAATCCCAACCACATGGTCAGGATTTTCAGGAGATTATGAAAAATATTTAGGATTGACTATAGTATAGCTCATCTTATCAACTATCTCATCAGTCTTGGGACTGATTCTATTCCTTCTTAGCAAAATAATCTCGGACGATTGGCGCAACTTCTTTGCCATAAAGTTCAATGGCACGGAGGACATCTTCATGTGGCATAGAGCCTATTGGGAGATGGAGGAAGAAACGGTCCAAGTCAAGTGTTTCAATAGTCTTGATAATTTTTTCAGCGACTCGTTTTGGATCTCCGACGATGGTTGCACCTTCGTCTGTCAGGGAGTAGAGATATTGCGCCTTGGTCATCTCGCTCCAATGTGGGCGGTCTTTGGCAATATTGTCCGTAATTACTTTGGTTGGATGATAGTATTCTTCCACAGCCTTGTCATGGTCGTCTGCAATCCAACCCCAAGAATGGGCTGCAACTTTCGTTTTCTTTGGATCATGACCTGAGTTGCGGGCAACCTTGCGATAAGCATCGACCAAAGGTTTAAAGCGATGGGCACCTGCACCAATGACAGCATAAACGATTGGCAAGCCTTTCTTAGCAATCTTGATGGTGGACTCTACATTGCCCCCAGTTGCGACCCAAATTGGAAAATCTTCCTGAACAGGACGTGGATAGACTGGCTTATTATCGACTGACTGGGTAAAATGCCCATCCCACTTGAGATTGGTTTCCTTGTCGATTTCCAGCAGCATATCCAACTTTTCATCGAAGAGTTCTTCATAGTCATGGAGATCATAGCCAAACAAGGGGAATGACTCCGTAAAGGAACCACGACCCGCCATGATTTCCGCTCTGCCATTTGACAAAGCATCAATGGTGGTGTACTGCTGATAAAGTCGCACAGGGTCCATGGAGGAAAGGATTGAAACTGCTGATGTTAGCTTGATATGCTTGGTATTGACGGCACCAGCTGCCAGCACGATCTCAGGTGCAGAAACCGCAAAATCTTCTCGGTGATGCTCCCCAATCCCATAAACATCAAGCCCCACCGCATCAGCTAGTTCGATTTCTTTGACTAGCTGGCGGATCCGCTCGTCGTGGCTGTAAGTTTCCCCTGTTTTTTCTAGTGGAGTTGTTTCGCCAAATGTTGAAATACCTAATTCTACCATGATGTTTTCTCCTTTAAATCTAGTAGAGCCTGCATCCTCTAGCTCTTACATCTCTGATGGTTTTATTTTATTACTAACTAGTGATATTGTCAAGGTATTTGCTTAATAAAAAAACGACTAGGAAAACCTAATCGTTTTTGAGTCTTATTCGTATCGCAAGGCCTCGATTGGATCAAGCTTAGATGCTTTGTTAGCAGGTAGTACACCGAAGACCACTCCGACCAGGGCTGAGAAGGCTAAACTTCCCAAGACAACAGGGATGGAAATCTCTGCAGTCATGTTTTCTCCCATGATGTGGCTGGCATTTAACCCCCAAACGGTTACTTGGGCAATGATCAATCCAATCAATCCGCCCAAACTGGTCAGAACCATAGCTTCTATCAAGAACTGCATCAAGATATTTCCTCTGGTAGCTCCAAGAGCTTTTCGAAGGCCGATCTCACGGGTCCTCTCAGTAACGGATACCAGCATGATGTTCATAACACCGATACCACCTACCAAGAGGGAAATCCCTGCGACTGATCCGATGAAGAGCGTGACTCCTGACATTTGCTGTTTGAAATCGTCTAACATGGTTGACATATCAAAGATATCGTAGCGAGATTCCTTAAGCCCTGTTGCTTGTGTCAAGTAGTCTGCTGCTGCAAGACCAACCTCACTGGCTCTTGTTACATCTTCCACATAAAGGTAGAGCGATGAGTTTTCCTTCATCCCTGTTTCTGCTGCCAACTGAGTATTGGTCATGACAGCATTACCGCCTGAGTTCATACCGTAAATGGCTGTTCCTGCTTTGGGATCCTTGTAAACTCCGACCACGAGGTAGGAATGTTGGTTCATATCTACAATTTGGTTGAGGGAGGCTTCTACTGTTCCAAATAGCTTTTCAGCCAAGGCTTGGTCCAACATGATAATCCGTGAAAAACGAGAATAATCATTTTGGGTAAACTGACGACCGGCTAAGATTTCATATTTTTTCACATCAAAGAAGGATTGGCTAACCCCTGTGATGGTGACATTTTCTGCTTTCTTGCTACCGACTGAGATTTCAGACATAGTGTTGATACTGATGTAATAGTTGCTGACACCATCGATATCCAGCAAACCTCGCAAGATATCTTCTGTCAAATCAGGTTCTTCTTCCGTAGAGACTTCTCCACCAGTAGAATAAAGAAATCCTCCAACACCACCTGTCTCAGTACCAACGATTTGAGAAAAGTAGACCTGGACATTATTTTGGTCACCAGCCAGAGATTTTTCGATACTGCGCGACATTCCTGTTCCCATCGCTACAATAATCACAACGGCTGCAACCCCAATGATAATTCCCAACATGGTCAAAAGAGAGCGCATTTTATGCGACAGGATGGATTTTAAGGCAAATTTCCAGTTTTCCATCAGCTACCTCCCTTCCGTTTGTCTTCAGTGATAACACCATCGCGCAAGACAATCGTTCGACTAGCATAGGCAGCTATTTCGGGCTCGTGGGTTACCATGATAATGGTCTTGCCTTCTCGATTCAAATTGGTCAAGAGATCCATAATCTGCTGTCCTGTCTTGGTATCTAGGGCACCAGTTGGCTCATCTGCCAAGATAATAGCTGGTGAGTTGACCAAGGCACGCGCAATGGCAACCCGTTGCTTTTGTCCTCCCGATAATTCTGAAGGCAGGTGGGTCATCCGCTCAGATAACTCCACCTTTTCCAGCAACTGTTTGGCTAGCTCTTTTCGCTTGGCAGCTGGCAAACCTGCATAAATCAAGGGCAACTCCACATTCTGAAGAGCGTTCAATTTAGCTAGTAAAAAGAATTGTTGAAAGACAAAACCAATCTGATCATTTCGGACCTGAGCCAATTTTTTCTCAGATAACTGACTCACTTCCTGATCTTCTAGCCAATAATTGCCTGTTGTGGACCGATCAAGGAGACCGATAATGTTCATCAAGGTCGATTTCCCTGAACCAGATGGTCCCATAATGGCTAGAAATTCTCCTTCCTCAACCTCCAGATCTATATCTTTCAGTACACGGAGTTCTTGATCACCATTTTGGTAGCTTTTATTGATAGCGTGCAGCTTAATTAACTGTTTGGTCATAGGCTTCCACCTCTTTTCCTTCTTCGAGGGTGTTATTCGGATTTGAGATGACTTGGTCACCAACTGTTAGACCTGCCGTTACTTCCTGGTTAAGTGCATCTGCATTGCCTAACTCAACCGCTACTCTCTTAGCCTTACCATCCACAATGGTCCACACATAGGTTCCATCGTCTCCATAGACAAGGGCTGATGTAGGCACAAGAATTGAACTGCTTGTATTGACTACTTCAATATTTACTGTAAAGCCTTGCTTGAGCTCTGCCATATCGCTCGTGATGGCAACTTTGAATGGGTACTTAGCACCACCTGTACCGGTTCCACTTGTTGCGTCTGCTGTTTGGTTACCTTCTGGATAGTTTGAAATGTAGGTGATTTTTCCAGTCCATTCTTTATCTGGATATACCTTAGTACGGATACGCACTTCTTGATCGACTGCAAGGTTGGCTAAATCATATTCTGTCAAGCTACCTTTCACTTGGAGGCTTGATTGGTTAACAATATGCACCAAGGTTTGGCTAGTTGTGGATGATTTCGAAACTGATTGGTTTACTTCAACAACTGTACCAGCTACGGTTGAATTAACAGTGGCTTCTGTTACAGCTTGGTACGCTTTATCTACAGCCGCTTGTGCATCTGCATAAGCATCATTAAGATCTTGCAACTGCATGTCTACACTTCTCTGGGCAGATGAGGTTGCTTGGCTATCTGTAGCAGCATCACCTGTCAAATCAACTGTCTGTCCGTTGGTTTTGAGATCATAGATTTGACGTCCAACTTTGTCTCGCGCTCGAACTGCCGAATCTAAATTGCTTTGCAACTCAGAAGTATCATACTGAACCAAGGGTGTACCAACCTGAACCTGATCACCTTGAGCAACCAGCAAGCCTGTCAAGTCCCCTTTTGAAGAATCATAGTAAACATACTGTTCCTCAGCTGCTGAGACAGTACCTGTCAAGAGCGTTGCTGAGGCGATGGAGCCTTCTGATACAACTGTATAGGTCAATGGCTCTTCATAAGCACCTGCCGTGCTGGTTGTTGAACTCTGCGTCATAAAATAGCCTGCAGCCGCGAGTCCTGCTACCAGGACTCCCAAACTAGAAAAGAGCGCAATTTTTGCTTTCTTTGACTTTAACATATCTGTCTCCTTTTTCATTTTTAATCTGTGTTAAATATATAATACACCAACACAAGTTGAATTGCAAGAATCTCTTTAAAAATATTCTACCAGAATTTCGACCAATTCCTCTTACACTTTTGTAAGCTTAACCAGGCGTAGCAAATTTCTGCCATTTTTTTCAAAAAACGATACAATACACTTAGATAATGAGGAGGTACTTTTATGAAGGAATACGATATTATTGCAATTGGAGGGGGAAGCGGTGGTATCGCTACCCTAAATCGAGCTGCTAGTTATGGTGCAAAAGCAGCCGTCATTGAAGCGAGTTTGCTTGGTGGAACTTGTGTCAACTTGGGTTGTGTTCCCAAAAAAATCATGTGGTATGGTGCCAATATTGCAGAAGTATTTGACCACTACGGTGCAGAATATGGCTTCCAGGCAAGAGATGTGCAGTTTGATTTTGCAACTTTACGTGCTAACCGTGAAGCCTATATCCAACGATCACGCTCATCTTATACCACTACCTTTGACAAAAACAAGGTTGATGTTATCCAAGGCTATGCCCGCTTTCTAAGCAATAAACAATTGGAAGTTAATGGGGAGATCTACACTGCCAAACATATTGTCATCGCAACTGGTGCCCAGCCTAGCATCCCCTCCATTCCAGGAGCGGAATTAGGTATTAGTTCTGACCAAGTATTTGGCTGGGAGGAGCTACCTACATCTGTCGCGATTATTGGAGCAGGTTATATTGCCGTAGAATTAGCTGGTGTTCTCCATCAATTTGGGGTTAAAACCGATCTATTCGTCCGAAATGATCGCCCCCTTCGTAACTTTGACCGCTATATTACTGATGCCTTGATGGAAGAAATGGATCGTACCCATCTACAACTTCATACTTTTAAAACACCAAGCCGACTGGAAAAAACAGAAGACGGTGCCATTACTATTCATTTCGAAGATGGAAGCAGTCACACCGCCCAAGAAGTGGTTTGGGCAATTGGCCGCAAGCCTAATAGCAATCAAATAGGATTGGAGAACACTGATATCCAAGTCCACCCATCTGGTCATATTGTCGTTGACGAATTTCAAGAAACAGGTGTTGAAGGTGTTTATGCCCTTGGGGATGTGACTGGCGAGAAAGAATTGACTCCTGTTGCCATTAAGGCTGGACGCCTGCTTGCCGAGCGCCTGTTCAACCACCAAGACGGAGCAAAAATGGACTATACCTGCATTCCAACCGTAGTCTTTTCACATCCTGCAATTGGAACCGTAGGACTCACCGAGGAAGAAGCAATTAGCCACTATGGGGCTGATCAGGTAAAATCCTACACCTCAAGCTTTACTTCAATGTACACAGCCCTTGCCGACAACCGACAAGCAGCTAAATTTAAGCTGGTGACTGTAGGATCTGAAGAAAAAGTGGTCGGTCTACATGGAATTGGTTACGGTGTTGATGAGATGATCCAAGGATTTGCCGTTGCCATCAAGATGGGGGCAACAAAGGCAGACTTCGATGCAACTGTAGCTATCCATCCAACAGGTTCGGAAGAATTTGTCACCATGCGCTAAAATTGTGACATCGGATTGGAAAATCTTGACCCTGAGATGAGAATTTTTTATACTATTGTTACCTCATATTTTTAAAAAGGATAACAAATGAAACCATCAAAAGAAACAGCTTTTATCGCTATGGGCCTTGCCCTTCTCATCACCTTGTCACAAATCAGCATCCCAATCGGTATCATCCCTCTTACGCTTCAAACCTTTGCAGTTGCCCTGATTGCAAGTCTTTACAAACCAAAGGCTGCTATGACCATTACAGGACTCTATCTACTTTTAGGGGCCATCGGTCTACCCGTATTCGCTGGCTTTAGCGGAGGCTTTGCAGCCTTGATTGGACCAACCGCTGGTTTTCTCTGGGGTTTCCTAGCCTTCTCAGGAGTAACTGCCAGTCTGACCCACTCTGACTCCAAACCATGGACAGTCTTTTTGGCAGCCCTAGTCGGCGATGCTATCTGTTTTGTCGCAGGCTGCGTCTTCTTTAAATACAACCTGGGCATTGACTGGGGACAAAGTATTAGTCTAACGGTTCTTCCCTTCCTCTTCCATGAAGGAATCAAACTTCTTTTGGTCAGTTTGATCCACAAAGGACTCCAACCGGTGCTAAAAAAAGAAGCCTACTTTAACAAGTAAGCTTCTTCTTTTAATTTCGAAAGGCATCTAATAATACTTGGAATTCCTCATTGCTCAATGTAATGCCCTTGCCCATCTTGCTATGGTCTGGACTCCAAGTGCGAATGTCGTACTTAGCAGGGGCACCATTAAATGATACACGGTTCAATTCCTTGGTCCACCCCTTGTCATTCTCAGACAGGACCAACAATTTTTCCACAATTTCAAATGTAAATTCTGCCATTTTTTCCTCCTCACTTGATCAATTCGAAAAATACCTTGTTTTTTTATCCTAAATTGGATAAGATAATTATATCAAGATTGAAAGGATTATGCTATGAGAAATTTTCTGACCGTATTAGCCAAACATCTCTACCAATTTATCAGCCAGAAGGGAACTCATATCGAAGAGAATCCTGAAGAACTTGCAACTATCCTAGATACCATTCAACTGGCACTCTATAAAAAAGCAGCTATTCACGTGATTTATGGACAAAAGAGTTTTACTGGTGAAATCGTCAAATGGGATCCTGACAAAGAACGTTTAATCATGAAAAATTTCCAAAAAAATGTTTCGAGTTTGATTCAGTTGAGAGATATTAAGCGTATTTCTCTCCTTCCTGAAAGCATTCAAGAGACACAGAAAAAAGGTCATCTCCACTAAGGGAGATGGCCTTTTTAAGCTCGAATGGTCATGGACTGGCCATTGTCTTTATAGAGATTAATCAAGCCAGACTGACAGGAACGAATCATATCTCCTGGACAAACTGGACGATCAAGCTTGATGGTCAAGAGCTCCATTGGTCGATTGGCTCTATCAATTGGAAGCCCATCCTGGTCTCGCAGATCTTCCACCTTGGTCTCGAAATGACGGAACCCTGGACCATAGCACTCAATCGCCTCACCTTCTTTGATGACATTGCGCTGGCGAATGGTCGCCCGCATGGTTTCAGGATCAAAGGAGACAACCTCTGCTACAAATTTATAACGTGGGATTTTCCGACGTGCTCCAAAAAGTTGCTCATCTTCCGATGGTGTCTGATAATAGAATCCTGTCGAAAGTTCCCGTTGGGCAACCTTCCAACATTCATCAATCAAATCCTGTTTGATGGCTTCAAAGGCTTCAGGGCTTTCAAGATAGGCATCCACAGCAGCCTTGTAGCAATTGGTTACCGTCGATACATAGTGAACAGATTTCATCCGGCCTTCAATTTTCAGGCTATCCACACCATTTTCAATCATGTCTGGAATATGCTCAATCATACACATGTCCACAGCAGACATGGAGAATTCCTCTGGAATCTGCCCCTGAACAGATTGACGGCCATCTTCTTCTGTCACTTGGTAGAGATCATATTTCCAACGGCAGGACTGGCAGCAGCCGCCACGGTTGGCATCTCGGAAACTCATATGGTTGGAGAGAACACATCGCCCAGAATAAGAAATACACATAGCACCATGAACAAAGGCTTCAATTTCCACATCTGTCCGCTGACGAATCTGGGCAATCTCTTCCATGGATACCTCTCGCGCCAAGACAACCCTGGTCAGCCCCATTTCCTTCCAAAATTCAAATGTTTCCACATTGGTTGAGGAAGCCTGAGTGGACAAGTGGATTTCCAAACCTGGTGCTTCTGCTGCACAGATAGCAATTAGAGCTGGGTCGGAAACAATCACGGCATCCAAGCCCATATCTCGTAGCTGGCAGAACCATTGACCTGCACCAATCTCATTGCCCTCATGGGTAACCATATTGGCCGCAACATAGACTTTGGCCCCTCTTTCATGGGCATAATCAATACCTTCCTGGAGTTCTTCCATGGAGAAATTCCCTGCCCGGCTTCTCAATCCATAAGCCTGTCCACCGACAAAAACAGCATCAGCACCGTAATCGACAGCTACTTTCAACTTTTCCAATGTCCCTGCTGGTGACAATACCTCTGGACGTTTGAGTCGTTTTTTTTGCATCTTATTTTACCTTATCTTTATCAAATTCATAAAAACCAGTGTCTAATTCCCGGCCTTGGGGATGAAGACTTGCTACTTCTCTTGCCAATTGACTCGCCACTTCCGCTGAAAAGCTACCGCTTTCTAATAAGTCACGCGCCTGACAGAACAGAGAAACAATAGCGACAAAATCTTGACCTGGTGTAAATAGCCCATCTAATTTCCAATGGTCATAGCCCATCTCTAGCAACTCTTCCAGTTGTAAGAGCATGGAAATATCCTTGTCCTTGAAAATGTGGGTACCATGTAGGTCTTGAAAAATGGAATAATGGGTCTCGGGTTTACCCGGTTCCGATAGGAAGAGACCTTCTTTTTTGGATGCAACCTCTGAGTCCGCCTGAATAAAGTTATAATAGTTATCCAAGAGAGGCCGCTTGGAATGGTGGATGACCGATGGACCATAGACCAAAATTTCCCCTGGAATAGCCAAATTTTCACCAATGCTAGCTAGCTCTTCACGAGGCAATTCTCTTGCCAGAACAGCTTCTACCACACCATGGTCTTTCCAAAAATTAACCTGCCGGCTCGAAGTGACAAACACAGAAGTGTCATAGATAATCGGAAATTGGTAACCATCTTTTTTGTTCTTATAAATCAGGCCTGTATCACCAACCACCAAAAAATCTACTTGAATCTCCTCCATCAAGTCCAAAAATGCTGGAATAGCATCCATTTGTTCCTGATGAAAGAGACCGTTGGCCGCAACTGTCAGTGCTCGCCCAGACTGATGGACCAAGTCTGCCAACTCCCGCAATTCTTCCTGTGAATAAGAATGGGCTAATCGCAACCCGTAGGCTTCTTGTCCTACATAGATCCGGTCCACACCTAGTTCCAATAATTGTTTTGCTTGATCGATTGATTCTGCTGTTGCAGTAAGGATTATTTTCTTCATATTGTACATTATATCACAAAGATTCACGACTGAAACTGAAAATTTTGGAAATTTGTCTGATTTTTACAGTATTTTGTAACCGTTTTGTAATCTAATTGACATAAAAAACAATCAATGTTATGGTATTCTAAATAGGCATAAAGGAGACGATATGGCATTAAGAGACTATCGGCCTGACCTTAACCCGCATGAGATTAATTACCCGAAAGAGAAACAGGCTAGATTCCAAGAATATGAAACTCCCTCGGAAAATCGAGAGAGATTGCGTGAATTAGTATTTTTCATCAACATTGTGATATTCTGTATTATCACAGTTTTTTCTGCGTATATCTTTTTGTCAAATGACTTCCCAGTCTTCCTTTCCTTCTTACTTGCCATTCCATGTGGTGCTGGTGGTTTACGCTTGGTACAATGGGCACTTAAGAAGCAGAAGCAGAAGCAAAAGCAAACAAAACAAGTAAAAAAATAGGCAGCTCAGCTGCTTTTTTTGTTGAGAAAAATCCCACTAGATTCATTCACCTAGTGGGATTTTAAAATTACAAAACTACTTCCGAATGTAGATCTTGTTCATCTTGAGCTGCTTGAGGTAGTTCAGTCTCTGACACTTCTTCTGAGACCAGTTCTGGCTGAACTTCTTCTGCTAATTCTTGCGCCAACTCTTCTGACACTTCTGCATCTGGACTGGTGAGGTCAATTTCAATAACAGCTGATTCTTCTGCCGTTTCTTCCGTTACATCTTTGGCTGTCGGGGATTGCTCAGATAATTTTTCTTTCATCTGCTCAAATTTTTCAAGAGACTGGTCTTTGAGACTAGTCACTTTTTCTTTACCTGTCTTCACCAAATCATCGACTGTTAATTCACCAGTTTCGAACTGCTCTTTGACAGTTTGGAAACGTTCAACGGCTTGGTTTTTCAACTCAGTCGCCTTGTTGATCAATTCTGCATTGGTATCTTCTGGATTTTCTTTAACTTCCTTGACAAATTCTTGCACCTTATCTTTGATAGCCTTTCCTGATTTGGAAGCTAGAAAAACAGCTGCTGCAGCACCACCGGCAGCACCTAGGACAATACTGGTGAGTAGGCTAGATTTTTTTACCATCTTACTTTCCTTTCTTTCCCAAGAGGGAGGATACTGTACTAACTGCTGAAAGAATACCTCCAGCCTTGGCTGTGGATTTACCTGCAGCAGTCGCTTTTTGCGTTAAGTTACGGGCTGAACTGTTGAGATCTGAAACAGAGGTTGATAGATCTGCAACTGCAACGAACAAAGGATCGAGCGTAGATACTTTTCCATTGACGTCTTCTACCAATACGTTTGTCTTAGCCAGCAATTCGTTGGCTTGGTAAAGGGTTACGTTGACATCACTAGTCAAGACCTTGAGGGTTTGTTGGGCTTCTTCTACAACGGCTGTAACCTTGCGGAGCAAGAGAATCAAGTAGATAGCAATACCAACAAAGGATAGGGCAATCAAAAGGACTGCAATTTCAATCATCATTCTTCTCCTTTTTCATAATAGGGAATACTGCTGTCGGATCTTCGATAGATAAATAGGGCTAATCCGACTAGAATCAAGAGGGCTGATAGCCATTGCGACACACGTAATCCCATAAAGAGAAGACTATCTGTTCGCATACCTTCAATCAACATCCGACCACTTCCGTACCATACCATATAGAAGAAGAGGATGTCACCCCGTTTAAGAAACTGAGGTTTCCGTCTTAGCCAGCAAATCACGGCAAAGCCAAGCAGATTCCACAGGGATTCATATAAAAAGGTGGGAGTCCGATAGGCTCCATCAATATACATTTGATCACGGATAAAAGCTGGTAGATAGTTCAAGTTTTCCACTGCCTGTCCGTATGCCTCTTGGTTGAAAAAATTTCCCCAGCGGCCAATGGCTTGTGCCAATAAGACTGACGGAGCAACAATATCCAAGAAATCAAGCGTGTTGATGAAACGGCGACGGGTAAAGAAATAAAGAACCAAGGCTCCTGCAATGAGGCCGCCATAGATAGCAATTCCACCATTCCAAATGGCAAAGATAGAGGCTAGATTATCTTTATAGGTGTCCCAAGAAAAGGCCACATAGTAAAATCTTGCTCCGACCAAGGAAAGGGGGAAACCGATGAGAATAAAATCGTAGATATCGTCAGCTTGGATCCGTCTTTTGGGTGCCTCCTTGGCAGCAAGATAGACACCTAGAATCAGCCCAGTCAAAATACAGATGGCATACCAGCGTATTTGGAGGGGGCCAAGTTGGATGGCAATGGGATCCATTAGTTCACCTCCTCTTCCTTATTGGATTCAATGAGGTTAGCGAGGCGCTCTTCAAAACTCTTGGTTGCATCGTAGCCCATCTGTTTAGCACGATAATTCATCGCAGCAGCTTCAATGACAACTGAAATGTTTCTGCCAGTCTTGACTGGGATGCGAATTTGGGGAATAGAGATTCCTGCAATTTCAATTGTATCTCCGCCGTTTCCTAAACGATCAAAAATCTTGCCTGTTTCATAATTTTCCAGATAAACAGCTAGTTGAACTTCGGATGATTCTTTAACGGCACTGGCTCCATACAAACTCATGATGTCGATAATACCAACTCCACGAATTTCTAATAAGTGGCGCAAGATTTCCGCAGGCTCGCCCCAAAGAGTCACATCATCTTTTGCATAGACATCGACACGGTCATCTGCAACGATTCGGTGGCCACGTTTGACCAACTCAAGGCCAGTCTCACTCTTACCAATTCCAGAGTCGCCCTGAATTAAAACCCCCATACCATAGATATCCATCAAGACGCCGTGAACGCTGGTCCTCTGGGCCAAACGGCTGTCTAGATAAGAGGACAATTCTCCTGATAGGCGACTGGTTGCAGATTGGCCTTGTAAGATAGCAATGCCTTCTTCTTTAGCGGCGCGGTACATTTCTTCTGGAATTTCCAAACCGCGTGCAACAATCACAACTGGGGTCTGAGGCTGGAACATTTGGCGTAAAACCTGATAGCGGTTGTGGGCTGTCATGGCCATCAAATAGGACCACTCCTTCATCCCGATCAGCTGGATCCGTTCTGGGGAGTAATAATCAAAATAGCCCGTCATTTCCAAACCTGGACGTGAGATGTCTGATGTGGTGATTTCTTTTTGCAACAAGGCATCCGTCGAATACATGGGCTGAACACGAAGATTTTCAAGCAAATCTTTCACAAAAACTGTCATAGAGCCCTCCTTTTCTTTTTTCCTATTATAACATAAGCTCGCTTGACTTGAACAGTTGAAGGGACCCTTCTGGAAGTATTTTTCAGAAAGAAAAGCCCACATCCGTTTCAGATGGGGCATCTCTGTATCAGCTCATTCTCCACCTTATTTTTCAGACGACAGAGACTCAGCTTCTTTTATTTTTCGCGGTCCCAAGCCAAACTGTTCTGCTTCCCAATCCTCTCTATAAGGAAGGGCAAAACCTAAAATTAGATAGGTCAACAGTAGGCCCATTCCCAGTCTGCCCGAAAAAGCAACTAAAAGTACAAAAGCCCAGCGTAGGACGGATACATTCCATGAAAATTTATCTGCCAAGCCTGCAAGAACCCCTCGCCAAACCTGACCCGTCCGTTTTCTAAAAAGCTTTAACAATTTCTTTTCCTCCTTTTAGCGTAATCGGGCTCCGATCTGTTTGAATTCGGACAAAAGCAGTTTCCTGACCAGCCCGATCACAAATAAAGGGATTCGCTATCTTTTTACGATTAATGATCGACTGACCACTTTTGGCTTCCATTTTCCCCTTGATCCCCAATTGCTTACCAAGGTTGAGATGAATGGGAGCCATTCTGACTTGGATAGACAGAGCCTGAGAACGACTACCGTCCAAGGTCAAACGAACGTCCTGTTGTTTTTCGTCCATCTGACTATGCACTGCCATATCTTCAAATGGAAGATAGTCCAGTCGCGCCTCCGCCTTTCCCAAATCCAAATCCAAAATGGACAACCAAGCCTCTGGCAAGGAAACCATTAATTGGCAACTAACTGCAGAAGAATAGTAAAGTCCCTTATTTTCTACAAAAAATTGTGGCAAGTCCTCTTCTCTAGTCTGACTAGGATAGACAATCTTGACCTGTAAATCGTCTGATTTGGATTTGCCAAAAACCACTTTTCCACTGGTCAATCGAATAAAGAGGGACTCAATGCCTTGAAACTGGTAAGCCTGTTGCCGCTTGGTCGATGAAAAGACCTTTAAACTCGGCAGAGAAAAAGATAGTTTGGCTTTTTCTTCCACAAACAACTGTTCTGGTCGCTCATCAAAGGTCAAAAAACAAGCCTTGGCTTCTTCCTTGGTTAAAACCCCTTTTTCATAGAGCTCCATCAAACGCTCTCTCTGTTGATAACTCATGATGTCACCTCAATTCCCTTATAGTATATCACATTTGTCCACAAAAAAATCAGCCCGAGGACTGATTCTTACCTGTCTTGCTTTAAAGCTCCTTTACAGCGCCCACAGCGGTATTTTTTTAGGTCAATACGGCGTCTCCGCTGGTAAATCTGCCCACAGGACTGGCAGGTGTACAACAGTGAAAGTTTGGCTGTCTGCTGGAGGCTGGGAGCATAGCGAAGGCCGTCCACCGCAACCAGTAGTTCCTTGAAGTCCTTATCCTTGTGCCGATAGCCTTTTTTCTCAAAGTAGAGATGATAATGGCAGAGCTCGTGGCGGACAATCTTACGAAAGACCTCTAAACCTTGCTCCTCCAAATGTTTGGGGTTAAAGTCCAAATTCCCATCTTTGGGAAAAAAGCGACCACCTGTCGACCGCAGTCGGCGATTCCAAACAGCTTGATGTCGAAATTCCTTACCGAAGTCCTCCAAGGACACCTGCTGCACATACTCAGTTAGATTCACGAGGAGCCACCAGGGTCAGGTTGACCTTCTCACGTTGCTCATCTAGCTTGTGGACCCATACAGTCACCAGGTCACCGACTGACACTACTTGGCTAGGGTGCTTGATGAAGTTCTTACTCATATTGGAGATGTGAATGAGCCCGTCCTCATGGATACCGATATCAACAAAGGCTCCAAAATCGACGACGTTGCGGACTACTCCTTCTAACTTCTGTCCGATTTGCAAATCTTTGAAGTCCAAGACATCTTGACGAAGGACGGGTGCTGTAAATTCATCCCGCATATCCCGACCAGGCTTGAGCAAGTCTGCGATGATGTCCTTCAAGGTCTCCTGACCGACACCAATTTTTTCAGCCGTTTCTGCGATAGTCACCTGCTTTAATTTTTCCTGCGCAGCTGCATCTATATGGTCAATGCCTAGGAGTGCCAACAAGTTCTCTACAGCCTTGTAAGACTCGGGGTGCACGCCAGTATTGTCCAAAAAGTTGGTCGCATCTGGAATCCTCAAGAAACCTGCAGCTTGCTCAAAGGCCTTATCGCCCAAACGCGGAACCTTCTTGAGCTGCTGACGCGAAGTCAGGGCACCATTTTCCTCGCGGTACTTGACGATGTTCTCCGAAATGGTCTTGTTAAGACCGGCCACGTGGGCAAGGAGGGCAGGACTGGCTGTATTGACATTGACACCGACCTGGTTGACCACCGTATCGACCACAAAGTCCAGACTTTCCGACAGGAGCTTCTGGTTGACATCGTGCTGGTACTGGCCGACACCAATCGACTTGGGATCGATTTTGACCAGCTCAGCCAGAGGGTCTTGCAGACGGCGGGCTATGGAAATGGCAGAGCGTTTTTCGACGGTCAGGTCTGGAAACTCTGTTCTCGCCAGTTCAGAAGCTGAGTAAACAGAGGCTCCGCTTTCATTGACGATGACATAAGAAACCGCTGGAAAATCCTTAAGCAAATCAGCAACGAAAGCCTCCGACTCACGGCTGGCAGTCCCGTTTCCGATGGCAATGATTTCCACTTGGTATTGCCCAATCAAGTCTGCCAAGTCTTTCTTGGCTTGGGCAATCTGGGCCTGAGAAGCAGGTTTGACAGGATGAATAACCTGGGTGGTCAAGAGTTTACCAGTCTGATCCACTACCGCCAACTTGGCCCCTGTCCGAAAGGCTGGGTCAAAGCCCAATACCATTTTTCCTTTTAAAGGCGGTACAAGGAGCAAGTTGCGCAGATTGTCTGAGAAGAGGGCGATGGCTCCTTCTTCTGCACTTTCCGTCAACTCGGTCCGAATGCGGCGCTCCATGGCTGGAATGATTTTTTTCTTAACAGCTTGATTGATGGCATCTGCGATGTAGGCATTTTTCTGCGGAAAACGGACTTCAAAGAAACGGATGATTTTATCTATATTATGCTCAAAACCAACTTTCAAGGCACCGATTTTCTCACCACGGTTAAGGGCCAGGGTCCGATAGCCCTGCATTTTGGCAACATTTTCAGAAAAATCATAGTACATCTGGAAGACTAGCTTTTCATCTGCTTCCTGATCTTTCAATTCGGAATACAGACTGGAATTGGTCTGGATTTCATGGTAGGTCCAAGCCCGAAGCTTGGCATCTTCTGAAATGGCTTCAACCAAGATGTCAACTGCCCCTGCTAGACAGGCTTGTGCCGTAGCAAAGCCGTCACAAATAAAGTTAGCCGCCTGCGTTTCCAAGTCAGCTACATTTTGCAAAATCAGACGTGCCAATGGAAACAGCCCTGCTTCACGCGCCACTGTTGCCTTAGTGCGGCGTTTTTCCTTATAAGGTAGGTAGAGTTCCTCGACATCTGCTAGCTTTTCCGCTTCTTCAATAGCCTGACGGAGTTGGTCGGACAACTTGCCTTGTTCTTCAATCTTGGCAAGAACCGTCTCTTTTCGGTCTGCCAAAGCCGTCAAAGCCTTGTCGCGATCAATAATGGCCTTGATGACCACCTCGTCCAAGTTCCCCGTTGCTTCCTTACGGTAGCGAGCGATAAAGGGAATGGTATTGCCTTCAGCTGTCAAGGTCAACACCGTATCGATTTGTTTCAAACTAACGCCCAATTCCTGGGCAATTTTCAAATATTTATCTTCCATACTTACTATTATAGCATGAAACAGGGGTAAATTTGCTTAATAGAAAAAGCATACGGCTCTACCGCATACTCTTTCCAATGAGTCAGTTAAAATCCTGCTTGGTCTGGATCCAGCCAGCCCTTAACTCCT
Source organism: Streptococcus suis (assembly GCF_016775005.1). Classification (GTDB taxonomy): domain Bacteria; phylum Bacillota; class Bacilli; order Lactobacillales; family Streptococcaceae; genus Streptococcus; species Streptococcus suivaginalis. Next base: position 377,910 of record NZ_JAEUXI010000001.1, read on the forward strand.
TCAAGCTTATCCAACTGGGCTATAGCCTCAGGGCTAATCGACAGGTCAGCAATATCTAGGTTAGCCTTTATATTTTCTGGGCTGGTTGATTTTGGCAATGGCAGAAAGCCCTTATCTAAAGACCAAGCCAGTGCCAATTGAGCCACGCTGCAGCCTGCTTCTTTAGCTAGTTCTGCTGCTTCTTGGCTTTGGAAAAGTGTGCCTGTCCCAAATGGGCTATAGGCCTCCAAGAGAATGCCTTTGGCTTTGCAGTAGGCGACTAATTCTGTCTGAGGCGTTCCTGGTGCCAGCATGATCTGGTTGACCATGGGTGTGATTTCAGCCGTTTCAAGCAAGCTCTCAAGGTGATGTTCCATAAAGTTCGAGACACCAATAGCCTTGACCTTGCCTTCTTTGTAAAGGATTTCTAAGGCAGACCAAACTTGGGCATTCCTTTCTTTCCAGCCGATACCGTCACGAATAGCCTTCGGATTTGGCCAGTGGATAAGGAGTAGGTCCAGATAGTCCACTCCTAGCTTTGTCATAGACTCCTCAACAGATGCTAGCGTATCCTCCACACCGATCTTGTCATTCCAGACCTTTGTAGTCAGGAAAATGTCCTCACGAGCCAGTCCACTGTCTGCCAGTGCCTGTCCGACGCTAGCTTCATTGCCGTAAATCTGTGCCGTGTCAATGTGGCGATAGCCAGCTTCTAAGGCGTAGAGAACAGCACGGTGAGCCTCTTCTCCGTCAGGAATTTGCCAAGTCCCAAAACCAATTTTTGGAATGGTGACGCCGTTTGTTAATTGATAGGTTTCCATAGAAAGCCTCCTTGTTTTATTTCTTTTATTATAAACCAATTTGTCAGCACTTACAAAAGAAAAAGGCGACTAAAGCCGCCAATTCTTTACAAAGAAAGTCGTTTCGCAATACGTTCAATAACGAGGGAACCCACTAACAGAGACACTAGTTCCCCTGTTGCAGTTGTCAACCATGTCAGAAAGAAAGGCAAATCATACAGAACTTTCAATTCCAAAGCGATGGTAAACATAGTCGCCGCAAAAAAGAATGAGAAATAAAAGAATGCCTTATTAAACAAGCCACCAAAGAGGTAGTCTTTCTTGTATTTTTCAAAGAGGATAACCCCAACTGTGACAAAAATCAAGGTTGAAAATCCACCAACAAAAAGGTCAATCACCCCAAAACCAATCAAGTTTGAAATCATACAGCCGATGGTCACAGCGAAGATATATTTGCGATTATAGAAAGCCAAGAAATTGAGCATTTCTGACAAGCGGAACTGAATAGCACCAAATGACATGGCATTCAAGGGCGGTGTCAAGGTAAGAGCTACATAGATAGCCGCAATCAGAGCAATTTCTGCCATATCTTTGGCAGTCCATTTAGATGTTTTCATAAAAATTCTCCTTTAGCAAGATGCTTAAAATATGCTTGGGTAAAGTGAGCAAGCCCCAAGGGTCATTGATTTTCTCAACAACGTTGTCTAGTATAGCATAAATGAGAGAAAAATGATAGACTAGTTCTTATGAAAAAACTATTTTATCAACTCATACATAATGAAGTCATTCTTTATTTGATTGCAGGAGTCGCTGCAACACTTGTCTATATGGTCACTCGGATGGGGCTATTTTTAGTTATCCCTTCCATTCTCCTTGTTACCCTCTTGGCAAATGCTGTCGCCATTCTCTTTGCCTTCTGGACCAACGATCGGTTCGTTTTCAAACAGGATAGAGAGGGCTGGCCACAGCGTCTTGTCAAATTTGTATCTGCCCGTATCCTCACACTGGTTTTAGACATGTTTTTAGCCTATTTACTGGTACAAGCCTACCCACAATGGATTGGACAATTCGTCAACAATGACATCTCACTAGTCAACGCCATCGCGACACTCTTCTCACAAGTGCTGGTCATCGTACTCAACTATTTCTTGAGTAAGTTATTTATTTTTACAAAAAAATAGACTGGATTTTTTCCAGTCTATTTATGTTTCATCAACGTTGGTAAACCGTGCTTTTATCCTGTTCAAGATGGAGACGAAATCTCCATCCCGCGCGGTGAATTCTTCTACTTTCCGGCTTTGATAGGAAGCGTTTAGGACGGCTCCTACTATCAAGAGATTGGCCATAAAAACAAACCAGAGCATCAAAACTAGGAAGATAACTGAGGTCACAAATCGAAAATCCAAGAGTTTGCTGGCATAGGCATCCACATACAAGCCAAACAAGCGTCCTACCGTTCCAAGGGTAAGGACGACAAAGATTGCTCCTGGCAGGACATAGCGGATTTTTCGGATACGGACATTTGGCAAGAAGAAATACAGCATGAGCAGGGCTACAAATAGGACTATCAAGGCCAGGTATTGACTCTGACTCACCAAACTGGCCCATAATTTACTTTCAATTCCAAACTGCCGCGTCAATAACTGAGCCAGGCTATTTCCAAAGGCAAGGACAAGGGCTCCCAAGGTGATAATGATCTGTAGACCAATGCCTAAAAATATCCCCACCAAGCGCCCGATGATAAAGTCCCTATGCTTACTGACTCCATAAGCCTTATTGACTGCCTTTTGTAAGACCGACATGCTCTTTGAAATCGTCCAGAGAGTGGTCAGGATGGAAAAGCCCAACCAGGTATTGGAAGGCTGGGTCAACACATTGGTCACAATATGAACCACACTAGGGTAGAGACTGGCAGGAAATAGGTCTTCCAAGATGGTCAAAATCTGCGTCACATCGATAGACAGATAAGGCAGCAAACTTCCAAGGGTCATTAAGATGGGGAAAATGGAAATAATCAGATAGTAAGCTACTGCCACACTTGTCAATTCCAATTCTGCCGATTGATAAAACGCAAAAAAGGAGGAAATGAAGTCGAGACACTTGCTTTTCCAACTCGTCTTCTTCATGTTTTCCTCCTTTCAATTGCATTTCAACTCAATTGCACTTCGTTAGTAGCTACCTTCTTCTCCTTGGCTAGTCAAAATAACTGGTCCATCCTTGGTAATGACAAATTGGTGTTCGTACTGGCAAGACAAGCCACCATCAAGCGTCTTATGAGCCCAACCTGTCTTCATATCAGTATCGATTTCCCAAGTACCTGTATTAATCATTGGCTCGATGGTCAAAACCATGCCCTCACGCAAGCGAAGTCCACGTCCTTTTGTTCCGTAGTGAGGAACCATTGGCTCTTCGTGGAAGGTTGGACCAACTCCATGACCGACTAAGTCACGAACAACACCATAACCAAGTCCTTCGGCATATTCTTGGATAGCCGCACCGATATCACCGATACGATTGCCAACAACTGCTTGCTCAATACCGCGATATAAGCATTCCTTGGTCACATCCATCAAATTTTGTACTTCTTCCGAAACCTGACCTACTGCATAGGCCCAGCAGGAATCCGCACAACCACCACGATAAGATTGGGTGATTTTCTTCATAGCCTTGACATCATTAAAATTGAGCTTAGACACGTCAACAACTGATTTGTCCAATGGCTCACTGAGAACCATATCGACCTTGAGCAAATCCCCTTCTTTCAGTTTGTAATGACGTGGGAAGGCATGGGCCACTTCATCGTTGAGCCCACAACAAGTCGCATATGGATAGTCCATCAACTCACCATCAACACCAATTTGAAGAGGCAGGACATTTTTCTCTTTACAGGTTTTGCGGACATATTCTTCTACTTCCCACATGTCCACACCTGGTTTAATCAGGTCACGCAAACCAATATGGATACCCGCTAGCACATCACCAGCACGGTTCATTGCATCAATTTCTCGTTGTGATTTAATGGTAATCATCTTTTTCCCCTATTTCTTCTGTCAGTTGCTGATAGCTAGTCTGGCTTAACCCAAACAAGCAATACTTGCGCACCTTATGACTATAACGGTCGCTTCCCTTATAGGAACGAATGAGTTGGAAGCCCGCGCGTTTGGCGACGGCCTGACTGGCTCGGTTCTCTTCATGGGTAACCAGCGCCAATTCTCTCAATTGCAAGGCGTTAAAAGCTAGAAAGACCAACGTTTTAAGGGCTTCTGTCATCAAGCCTTTTCCTCTGAAGTCTTTCCTAAGCAAATAGCCTATTTCAGCCTGGCGACTGCCTTCTTGGATTTTTTCAAACCGAATCATCCCAATTAAGCACCCTGTTTCCTTGTCTTCCATCCCCCAGACTCCAAGAGGAGCTTGCATTCCCTCACGAACAAGGGCCTCTGTCGCTTCTTCCTTATCAAGAATAGCTGGAAATACAAAGGCCAGATTTTCAGGGTCCGAAACAAGCTGATAAAAATCCTCAACATCCGAAAATCGCAAGGGACGAAGATAGAGGCGCGGAGTCTCCATCTCTGCAAAGGCTGCAAGTTCTTTCCAAATTATCATCTTCTACCTAAGAGGCTGGACCAGAGTCCAGCCTCATTTTTTTTGCCTGACTTAGTCTTCAATCAACTGGATATCCGCACCTAAGTCTTGTAATTTTTCAATAATGTTTGAATACCCACGCAGGATAAATTCGATATTGGTGATCTCCGTTTGACCTTCGGCCATCAAGCCAGCAATGACCATAGCAGCACCAGCACGCAAATCAGTTGCCTTCACAGATGCTCCCTTTAGTTGGTTTGGGCCTTGATAGGCAATATGGTTGCTGCGTGTACGGATATCTGCTCCCATCCGTGCCAACTCTTGCACGTGACCAACCCGTTTTTCATAAATGGTATCCGTAATACTGCCACTGCCCTCTGCTTTCAAAAGAAGCGGCGTCAGAGGCTGTTGTAGGTCTGTCGCAAAACCAGGGTATGGTGCAGTTTTCACGCTAACAGCTTTCAGTTTCTCTTGTTTTTCAACAAAGATACTATCTTCAGAAATCGTCATCCGTACACCCATCGCTTCCAACTTGGCAATAAAGCTTTCCAAGTGTTCGTAAAGCACATTGTCAATCTGGATGCCTTCTCCGACAGCGGCAGCCAAGGCAATATAGGTTCCTGCTTCAATCCGGTCTGGAATTACCTGATGGCGAGTACCATGAAGACTATCCACACCTTCGATGGTAATCACATCTGTACCAGCACCACGAATATGAGCTCCCATGTTATTCAAAAGAGTTGCCACATCAATGATTTCTGGCTCACGCGCAGCATTTTCAATGACCGTACGGCCTTCTGCTTTTACAGCTGCCAAAATCGTATTTATAGTTGCTCCAACACTGACAACATCCATGAAGATATGGGCTCCATGAATACGACTACCGTTGGTCGAGAGGCGCATATTAGTGCCTTCATAGGTTACCTCTGCTCCCATGGCTTCGAAGGCTTTCAAATGCAAATCAATCGGACGAGGGCCGAGATCACATCCTCCCGGCAATCCGACAACGGCTTGACCATAACGACCTAAGAGCGAACCGTAGAAATAATAGGAAGCGCGTAGGCTATTGATTTTACCGAAAGGCATAGGCATGTCTTTCACACCACGAGGATCGATTTCAAGAGTTTCACCATCACGCTTGACACTTGCTCCCATGGTTTCCATAATATCAATCAAACTATCCACATCCGAGATAGCCGGAACACCGTCTAGAGTGACGATCCCATCTGCTAGAATAATGGCTGGAATCAAGGCAACAACTGAGTTTTTAGCTCCACTCACTGTTACATTTCCTTTTAAGGTGCGACCACCATTGATAACAATCTTTCTCATACTTTCGAATCACTTTCCTGTTTTTGCCCAAAAGGGCATACATTTCATTTTATCATAATAAAACTGATTAAGCTAGGTTAATGCATAAAAAGGCAACGTTTCCATTGCCTTTTTCTTTTTATATGATGGATTCAATCACCTTTTCAGCATGTTGTAGATAGGTTTCCAGTTGGTCTCGCTCCAAATAAGGAACCCGACCATAGAAGATATGGTCTAGAACCTGACAGTCGTTACTATTAAATAGCCAATCGGATGTCAAGGTCTTCATGGCTTGATCAATAGGCGTCAAACTGCCATCTTCATTTTGAGGTTGACCAGTCGGCGTGAAAAAGAGGGCCTTTTTCTGGGCAAAGCGTTTGCGGGGTTCATCCGATTCAAAGCTATAAGCAAAGCCGTGTTGAAAGACACGATCAATGTAGCCTTTCATAATAGCTGGCATGCCATTCCACCATGATGGGAAAATATAGATCAGCAGATCGCTTTCTTCAATCAAGTTCATTTCAATCTGAACATCTGCCGGGTAGGTATCTGACTGTCGAACAAAGCGTCCTTCTTCGATATGGATGGTATCTGGTCCCATCAAAATGGGATCAAACTCCAAAGCATATAAGTCGCGAACAGTCACTTCTGCTCCGCCTTTTTTCAAAGCCCCTTCAACTCGTTTCGCCAAGGAATGGGTAAAGCTTTCTTTTCTCGGATGTGCAAATACTATCAAGGCCTTCATCTTTTCACTCCTACTGCCCTATCTCTTTAATCCTGAATGGCTGCTAGCAATTGTTCTACCTTGTCTAATTTCTCCCATGGGAGATCAATGTCGGTACGCCCCATGTGTCCATAGGCTGCAGTTTGCTTGTAAATCGGACGTTTGAGGTCCAGCATTTGAATAATGCCAGCTGGGCGCAAATCGAAAATCTGACGAACAGCTGCTTCCAATTTGCTTTCCGCTACTGTACTCGTACCGAAGGTATCGATGCGAACTGAAACTGGATGAGCAACACCGATAGCGTAAGCCAATTGAACTTCAGCCTTTTTAGCCAAACCAGCTGCGACGATATTTTTAGCGATGTAGCGTGCCGCATAAGATGCAGAACGGTCCACTTTGGTCGCATCCTTACCAGAGAAGGCACCGCCACCATGACGAGAATAACCACCATAGGTATCAACGATGATCTTACGACCTGTCAAACCAGAGTCCCCTTGAGGTCCACCAATAACAAAGCGACCAGTTGGGTTGATAAAATAGTTGGTTTGATCATCCAAATATTGAGCTGGAATGATTTCCTTGATCACACGTTCAATGACATCCTGACGAATTTGCTCCTGGCTAACTTCTGGATCATGCTGAGTCGAAATAACGACTGTATCCACACGAACAGGTTGATTGTCTTCATCGTATTCAACCGTTACCTGTGACTTAGCATCTGGACGGAGATAAGCAATTTCACCAGATTTTCTCAACTCGGCCAAACGACGCACCAATTTGTGACTAAGTGAAATTGGCAACGGCATAAGTTCAGGCGTTTCATCTACTGCAAAACCAAACATGAGCCCCTGGTCACCTGCACCAATCAAATCCAATGGATCTTGACTAGCATCTTGACGAGTTTCCAAAGCTTCATTGACGCCTTGGGCAATATCTGGCGATTGCTCTACAAGTGACGGATGAACCCCAACCGACTCAGCTGAAAAACCATACTCACCTTTTGTATAGCCAATCTCCGCAATCGTGTCACGTACCACACGGTTAATATCCACATAGGCAGTGGTTGAAATCTCTCCAAAGACATGAACACTACCTGTATAAACAGCCGTCTCTGCCGCTACGTGCGCATCTGGATCCTCTGCTAAAATAGCGTCCAAAATAGCATCTGAAATCTGGTCTGCAATCTTATCCGGATGACCCTCCGAAACAGATTCAGACGTAAACAACTTACGTTCTGACATAAAAATGTCCCCCTTAAAATAGAATATATGCTAGAAAACTAGCGGGTTACTAAGGTTACAAAGAACTAGTCGAAGACTAGTTCTTTGCGAAAGACACCTGTCTTGAGCAAAGGAAAATCCTATTTGCGAAAGACTCCTGTCTTGAGCAAAGGAAAATCCTATTTGCGAAAGACTCCTGTCTTGAGCAAAGGAAAATCCTATTTGCGAAAGACACCTGTCTTGAGCAAGGGAAATCCTATTTGCGAAAGACTCCTGTCTTGAGCAAGGGAAACCCTATTTGCGAAAGACTCCTGTCTTGAACAAAGGAAAATTTCCAGATACTCAACGAGAAAGACAATACCAGACTGTATGAAATCAGCCTTATTTAAAGAAAATGGTTACTGAAGTGTAGTAAAGTTTTTACACTTACTATTCAATGTTACCAGCTTCTTTAATTGTGTTTCAAATATTTCTGCAAATATTAACTAGTCTATAAACTACCTTTTCGGGACTTAATAACTCTTCTAGTATAGCATACTCCTTTCATTCCTACTATGCATTTAGCGAAGATATTTTAAAAAAACTTATAATATTCCTAGAAAAAAAGCCTATTTTCTATTATAATGGTTTCAATACATTTTTTAGGGGAGTGTTATGAAAGTAAAAAACGCTATTTTCCTCGCTAGTAGCTCACTAGCCCTTTTTACGAGTCCACTCGTTGCAGCTGATCAGACCAGTCAAACTCTTCAGTCTGTTGAAAATGCAGCCATTTCTGTAACTGTTTCGAGCCAACAAACAGCAGACACTGTTCAATTAAGCTTATCAGGACCTAGTGATGGCAGCTTGACCAACCTTGCAACACGCTTGGTGTCAACGGATGGTCAGTCAATCCCTGTCAGCTTTAGCTTAGATGCCAGTGGTTTGTATATCGCACAAGTCAGCACCAGCCAATTGACAGCGAGCGAATGGCTACTTTATGCAACTGCGACTGACAAGCAAGGACAGACACTTTCCTTCCAACCAGCTGCCATTTCAATTCAATTGAACCAACCACTTGCTAGCTCTGAAGCAACAAGTACTGAAACTACAGCCGATCCTTCAACGGGAACTAGCACTTCTACGACAACAGCTTCTCAAACCGCTGCAATAACAAATGCAACGACTCCATCTTCGAGTACAATAGTGGCAAGTGTTAGCAAGTCAACTGCAACTTCCGTCACCGACGGCAAAAGTTCATCAACTGCAACTAGTACAAGTCAACTTCGCACTGCTGCTCAAGCTCGTGTCACCAGTTCAACCGCAACAAGCACGTCAGCTGCAAAGCCAAGCGCTAGTGTATCCATTGAAAATCTTGACCAAACCAAGGCTCAATTTGATGTGGTTGTAAAAAATGTCGTGAGTCCGAACGGGATCAAGACCATTCGAGTGCCTGTCTGGTCTGCTGAAAATGGCCAAGATGACATCATTTGGTATCCAGTAACAGATCAGGGAAATGGCACCTACCGCGTAACGGTTCAAGCCAAAAACCACAAGAACTCCCTTGGTACCTATCTTGCCCATGTTTATGTGGTCCCTCAGACAGGTAATCTGGTATATGTCGGTGAAACTAAGACCGTCCTTGAAAAGCAATCTGCTAAAGGAACCATTGCAGTTTCAAGTCCTGATCCAACAACTGGTACCTTCAAAGTACAAATCAACAATCTAGTCACACCAAACGGCATTCAGTCGGTATTCATTCCAACCTGGACAGATGCCAATGGCCAGGACGATATCGTTTGGCATCAAGCCACCAAGGCAACTGACGGCAGCTATTCTGTCACCATTTCACCTAGCCAACACAAGTCTGAAGATGGCAAGTACATCATTCACGCTTATGTGAAGAATAGCCAAGGCAAGATGGAATTCATTGGTAGCCAAACTGCGACCATCAACCGACCAAAGCCAAGCGCTAGTGTATCCATTGAAAATCTAGACCAAACCAAGGCTCAATTTGATGTGGTTGTAAAAAATGTCGTGAGTCCGAATGGAATCAAGACCATTCGAGTGCCTGTCTGGTCTGCTGAAAATGGCCAAGATGACATCATTTGGTACCCAGTCACAGATCAGGGAAATGGAACCTACCGCGTAACGGTTCAAGCCAAAAACCACAAGAACTCCCTTGGTACCTATCATGCCCATGTTTATGTGGTCCCTCAGACAGGTAATCTGGTATATGTCGGTGAAACTAAGACCGTCCTTGAAAAGCAATCTGCTAAAGGAACCATTGCTGTTTCAAGTCTTGATCCAACAACCGGTGCCTTCAAGGTACAAATCAACAATCTAGTTACACCAAACGGCATTCAGTCGGTATTCATTCCAACCTGGACAGATGCCAATGGTCAGGACGATATCGTTTGGCATCAAGCCACCAAGGCAACTGATGGTAGCTATGCTGTCACCATTTCACCTAGCCAACACAAGTCTGCAGATGGCAAGTACATCATCCACGCTTATGTGAAGAATAGCCAAGGCAAGATGGAATTCATTGGTAGCCAGTCAACAACTGTCAAACTACCAGCTATTAAAACAGCTGCATCCGTAGAAATTGCAAACCTCAATCACGAAAGAGGACAGTTTGATGTCATCGTATCCAATATCACAATTGCCAACGGTTTGAAAAAAGTTCAAGTTCCTGTTTGGTCTGGTATAGGTGGCCAGGACGATATCCAATGGTACGAAGCAAGCCTTCAAAGTGATGGAACTTATCTAGTAACTGTCCGAGCAAGCCAGCACAAGCACTCTGCTGGTAACTATCATGCCCATGTTTATCTGACAGATACTATTAATCAGCGAACCTTTGTTGGTGGTACTAGTATCGAATTAAACTACAAGCAGCAACCGTCACGGATTTTCATCGATGTAAGTAGTCACAATAATTACTTATCTGTAGCAGACTATCAGAAACTTTCTGCAAATGGAGTCGCTGGGGTTGTTGTAAAATTGACAGAAGGAACCAGTTATAAAAATCCATTTGCCCAATCTCAGGTCTCAAATGCATTAGCTGCTGGACTGAAAGTTTCAGTTTACCACTATTCTCACTTCACTTCAGCAAGTGATGCTCGCGCTGAAGCAACCTATTTTGTTGAAGAAGCTCGAAGACTCGGTTTGCCAAACACAACCCTCATGGTCAATGATATTGAAGAATACAAGACTCGTGCAAATATCAATTCCAATATGAAGGAATGGGAAAAGAGAATGAGAGAGCTTGGCTTTACCAATACCATTCATTACACAGGGGCGAGTTGGTTAGATAAAAACTCACTTGGAATTGTGGGTCCTATTGACACTTCCTTATTTGGAGCAGAGAATTTTTGGGTCGCTCAGTATCCCTATATCAATGGAATGTCGCCAGAAACTGCTATTCAAATGAACCTGCATTCACAGACTGCAGCTTGGCAGTTTACCTCAAAAGCAAAACTCCTACCTACTCATTCCAATTTCGATTTGAACCTAGACTACTCTGGACGCTTCACAAGATAATCGAACTAGACTCTACAAAAAAAAGCCCATAGGGCTTTTTTTATATAAATTCTGCATCTTGAATTGCTTTTTTAACGGTTTCCAACGGTAAATGAACCAACTCACACTCTTTTTCCTTGTAAAGATACTGGGCGTAATCATCCATTCGGTATTCGTTTATATAGACGACACGTTGGCAACCAACCTGAAGCAATTGCTTAGAACAATTAAGGCAGGGAAAATGGGTCACATAGGCAGTAAATCCATGTGGAATCCCCCTTTCTGCTCCCTGCAAGATGGCATTGACTTCCGCATGTAAGGTCCTAGCACAATGACCGTCAATCATAAGGCATTCCTGATCCAAGCAATGCTCTGTCCCTGAAACCGATCCATTGTAGCCTGTTGCCACAACCTTGTTGTCCTTGACCAAGACAGCACCGACTTTAGCACGTTTACAAGTCGCCCGATTGGCAATCAAGAGCGCCTGCGCCGCAAAATATTCATCCCAGGCTAAACGATTTGTTGACATGACTTACCTCCTAAAGTTTTTCACCTATAGTCGCATAAATCTCCGCCAAATCATGGCTAGTGATAATGCCTACTAAATCTTCTACTTCTAGGACAGTCCCATCCTTGCGCCGAGAAACCAGGACTGCCGCTTTTCGTGAACCTCCAACTGCTGTCACTTGCTCAATTAATTGGAACAGACTGGAGCTTGCGGGTAAGGTCAGAACACGCAGACTGGCTTCTTCACAAGCCAAGACTCTAGATAAGGGGGTCTTTTGTACCAATTCTTTCAAACTCGTTGACTCGTGAATGGACCTTGCCAACCAATTGCTGATTCCATTTTCAGATAGGAGACCCTGATAACCTGTCTGTGAAAAAAGGGGAAATTTTGAAAAATGCTCTCGATCCACCACTTCCAAAGCCTGTGAGAGGGGCGTTGTTATTGAGAAACTGATGGGACGAGCCTTCTGGCTGGACGCCAAATAGTCCGCCAGAGTAACTGGTGATTCATACTGGGCAATGACCTTTTCCAAGACAGCAATCAACTCTTGCGAAGGTTGGGCTACTTCTTTTAAACCAGTCCGTTTTTCATGGACCATGAGATTACGGAGCTGTCTGGCAACATAGAGATTGTCCCAATTGGCTTGAACGGGATTAATTGGACTTAAGTCTTTGGCTTTGGCCAACATGGAGCCAACATCCGCATAGTCCCCATCTGCAATACTACAAACTTTACGCAAGACCTTGTCTAGGTCATTATAGAGTTCTAAAAAGCGTTCTTCTTTCATATCCAACCTTACTTGACCAATTCAGATCGTAAATACGCATTTACCATCTTTTCAGTTGCCTCCACGGAATCAAGATGGGTCCGCTCGTAAGAATGGCTAGACTCGATTCCAGCCCCTAGAAGCGCATGCTTGACATCAGCTCCTGCTCGCATAGCTGCTGAAGCATCTGAGCCATAGTAAGGATAAATATCCAGCTTATACGGGATTCCATCTCTTTCAGCCAAGGCTACCAAGTGTTGACGGAATTCATAATGATAAGGTCCTGACCCATCCTTGACGCAGATAGAAACTGTGTATTCGTCAGTTTGCTGATCATCTCCCATTGCCCCCATATCGACCGCCAGATACTCAACCACCTGAGTAGGAATGCTAGAGTTGGCACCGTAGCCAATCTCTTCATTATTGGAGAAATAGAAATGGGTGGTATAAGGTAAGGTAATGCCCTCTTCCTTGTAAACCTTCAAAAGATGAAGCAAGATAGCGGCTGAAACCTTGTCATCCAGGTGACGACTCTTGATAAAGCCAGTTTCTGTCACAATGGTCCGTGGATCAAAGGAGATAAAGTCTCCGACTTCAATACCCAAGGCCCGCGTCTGATCTGCACTGGTCACTTTTTCGTCCAAACGAATTTCCATATTGGTCTGGTTGCGCTCAGCGGTGCAGGCATCTCGGTAGACATGGACTGAAGTTTGGTGCATCAAAATCGTACCTGTAAAGGTCTTACCATTCTTGGCACAATGAATTAAGCAGTTTTCTCCTTCAATAGAAGGATAGCCAAATCCTCCCACCAAATCCATTTTGAGTCGGCCGTCTGGCTTGACTGCACGCACCATGGCACCCAAAGTGTCCAGATGAGCAGTCAGCATCCGGTGCTCTTGGTCATTTTCCCCAGGAACTGTAACTAAAATGCCACCTTTAGCAGTCTTGATAGCCTCATAGCCGAAACCTTCCACTTCTGCCTTGATGTAGTTCATAATGTCCGTCGTAAAGCCTGTCGGGGACGGGGTGTTGGTCAGTTTGACGATGTAATCAAGTGTCTTCATGAAAACCTCCTTATTTGTAATCTATTATAACATGTTTTATGGCATTTTTTTGCTATAATAGGGATATGAAAACCTACCAGAAGATTTATTTACTTTTAGAAGAAAGACAAGACTACATCAGTGGTGAGGATTTGGCCCAGGAATTAGGGATTTCACGGACTTCTGTCTGGAAGGCTATCCGCCAGCTGGAGATGCAGGGCTTAACCATTGAAGCTGCTCGCAACCGTGGCTATAAGTTGGTTGATGGGGATTTGCTTCTTCCTGTAGCCATTTCGGAGGAGTTGGGATTGCCCGTCTACTTTAAGGCGGACAGCGATTCAACCCAGCTGGATGCCAAAAATGGGATTGAGAACAACCACCCCAGTCCTGCCCTGTACTTGGCTCCCCATCAAAACAAGGCCAAGGGACGATTTGGAAGGCCTTTTTATGCCTCCAAGTCAGGTGGTATCTACATGTCGCTCCGCCTTTCTCCAAACGTTCCCTTTCTTGCATTTAAGCCCTACACCATTCTAGCTGCAGCAGCCTTGATAAAAGCTATCATCCAACTGACAGGCTTGGATGTCCAGATCAAGTGGGTCAACGACATTTATTTAGGCAAGAAAAAAGTCGCTGGCATCCTGACCGAAGCTATCTCATCAATGGAAAGCCAGACCGTCACAGATGTGATCATCGGCGTTGGTATCAATGTCTTTATTGACGATTTTCCAAAAGAACTGCGCCGCACAGCTGGTAACCTCTTTGACCAAGAGCCAACTATTACCCGAAATCAACTCATCATCGCCTTTTGGAAAGCCTTTTTTGAAACAGATGAAAAAGAACTCATAGCTCTCTATAAAGAAAAATCACTCGTCGTTGGTAGACAAATGACATTTGTAGAAAATCAGGTAGAGTATAAGGGAACAGCCATAGCAGTGACTGACTCAGGCAATCTGGTCCTTCAACTAGAGGGCGGCCGCTCCAAAATCCTTTCTAGCGGTGAAATTAGTCTCCTTTCTTGGTAGTTTTTTCTACCAAATGGAGAAATTTCGTCACCTTGTAGGAAAAATAAAGATTGCGACCAACAAAGACAGCATAAATAGCAGCAAAAAGATAGTCTCCTGCCAATAATGATGCATTCATAAAATAAGTCGCAAAAGCCGTCACAAGGGCTAAAAAAATAAACTGTGGAATTCTCATAGGACTAGTATAGCAAAAAATCAGCTCAAGGGCTGTTTTTTTGTTAGACATGAAAACAATTTCAGAAAAAAACGTCAACTCGAACCACAAAAAAATCACTAGCAATTGCCAGTGATTTCTAGGAGATTATGAAAAATATTTAGGATTGAATACAGTATAACCCAAATCCAGTCCCCCCACATCCGACTTAAGACGGATATTACCTCAAGTCACAGAAAGTTTTAAAGAAATCTCCAACTTTTGAATCCGTTTTGAAAGAAGAATTTAGACAAACAAGGTTGCTTCAACGAGGCTGGGCTCAAGCCCATGACCACTTCTCAGAGTTCATGTCAACATCTCAGCGCAGTGGTTGATTGGCTTTAACAGTCCAGTGGACTGTTAAAGGTTCCCCAAACCTTTGGAGCTATACGGGGGCGGGAGTTCAAAAGGTCTGGGAGACCTTTTGAAGTAGGAGATAAAAACTGACGATAGTCAGCTCACATAATTCAAAGTCTGGGGATAGACTGTTTCAAATCAACAACTTAAAACGAGAAATTGTTGACGAACTCTTTTTTAGACTAGTCGAGTTCTTTCCCACTCCCGTTGAAGGTGGGAAATGGAGAGAACATAGTTCGCATCAAAAAAGTCCCCGCACCTACTTTGCTTTTATATTTTTGGGCGAAGGTTAAAAAGGTCCCCCGGACCTTTTTAATCATCGATAATTTCTGCCTGTCCTGCCAAGAAGCTAAATTCTTCTGGGATTGGGCTTTCTTCTTTTTGTTCTGCCTGTTCTGATCTTTGGCCTTTGGCTTTGAGGGAGAACTCAGCTCGAATAGTTTGCCATTCTTCCATAGCAATGGCTAGGATTTGTGGTGAAAAACCTGCTGCCTTGCTGAGAATATTCCCAAACATGGTATTGAGATTGTCTCGCTTCATGGTCTGCTCTGCATTAAAGGAAGATTCAAAAGCTAGAATGGCATGGTTTTCATTAGCAGCGACTGGCTGTGAGCCTGTTAGGAGCGCCTTATCTGCACCTGCCAAACTTTCAATCACTTCTCCCCAGGCATTTTGCAGGCGGGTTAGATTTTCACGCGCCAGGGCTGGATTTTCCATGGCCTCTTGCAAAATGGCATGCACCTTTCCTGTATCTACTCTATACTTTTTGGCAGTTTGTGGCTTACGTGATACAGGTTTTACTGTCTGCGGTTGTGTGGAAAGTCGAGCAAGTTCCTGCTTAAGACTGGTCACTTCTTTTTGGAGCGACTGGATTTGCTCAACCAAGTCAGCTGGTAGCTCTGCCATTGCCCCCGAAACTGGGCCTTCTTCTGCCAAGGCAATGGTCATCATCTCAGCGTAAATCTTGGGCTGGGGACTGGACTTGATATCAGTTAGGGACTTGGTCACCTGGTCAATCATGGCGAAAATCCGCTGCTTGTCCAAGGCTAGATTATCCAGGAATACAGGGCTAGTGTGGGTATTTTCCCCGCCTGTCTGGACAATCAATAGGTCGCGGAGGTAGTGAAGGAGGTCTGTCGCAAAGCGGGTCATACTCTTGCCGTTGTCGAAAATGGTAGTCAGATGGCTCAATGCTGCTACCGTATCAGCTTGCCGAAGGCTGGCTACATAGTCATCGAGGGCGCGCAGGCTGATTGATCCTGTGATTTCTTCTGCTATGTCCAGCGTGACTGACTCTTCTGCACTCAAGCTGAGTGCCTGATCAAGGATGGACAAGGCATCACGCATCCCCCCTTCTGCTCTTCGAGCAATCAAGGTCAAAGCCTGTTCATCGTAGGAAATACCCTCCTTATCCAAGATAGCCACCAAGTGTTGCTGAATATCCAAGACCTTAATAGACTTGAATTCAAAGCGCTGGACACGGGATAAAATGGTTGCTGGAATCTTATGTAGCTCGGTTGTCGCAAGGATAAAGACTACATTTTCCGTAGGCTCTTCCAAGGTTTTCAAGAGGGCGTTAAAAGCCCCTGTTGACAACATATGGACCTCGTCGATGATATAAACCTTATACTTGGCAAGGCTTGGGGCGTAGGTGGATTTGTCTCGAATATCACGAATTTCATCGACACCGTTGTTTGAAGCTGCATCGATCTCGATAACGTCCTCCAAACTGCCCTCCGTAATGGCCTGACAGATGTAGCAGTCATTGCAAGGCTCACCAGCCTCTTGATTAGGACAGTTCATGGCCTTTGCAAAAATCTTAGCAGCAGATGTCTTACCTGTACCTCTTGGACCTGAAAAGAGGTAGGCATGGCTGATCTTATCTTGCTCAATAGCCTGCTTGAGCGTGGTCGCAACCACCTCCTGCCCCACCATTTCTCCGAAGGTCTGGCTGCGGTATTTCCGATATAAAGCTTGGTACATTAGCGTTTTTCTCCAAACATAGTAAAGTTCCAGTCCGTCTTTTCAACCAGAAGCACCACAAATTTCTCTAGGTATTCTTGGTCAATGGCATCATAATCGGCTACCAAACGAGAATCCAAGTCCAGAACGCCCAGTAACTGACCGTTCTTCATTATGGGCACCACGATTTCCGACAGGGCTGCCGCATCGCAGGAAATGTAGTTGTCATGTAGACGGACATCGTCTACGAGAATAGTCTGGCCTTTGGCTGCCGACTCTCCGCAAACTCCCTTTCCAAGTGCAATGTGAACACAGGAAACGCCACCTTGGAATGGACCCAAAATCAATTCCTGACCGTCGTATAGGTAAAAACCTGTAAAAACAGAGTTGGGAAGAGCTTGATTAAGAAGAGCTGATGCATTGGACAGGTTGGCAAGAGCATTGGTTTCGCCTTCTAAAAGAGCCTCTAGTTGGGCAAGTAAAAGTTGATAGGTTGAGATTTTTTCTTGTTTTGTCATAGACACATTATAGCATATTTCCAGGCAAAATTGACCCCTTTCAGTACTAGCTGTCAATCAATTTCAATAGATAAGAAAAACACGTAAGCTTACGTGTTTCCTTCCTGCCAATAAGATGGACGATTGCGCTCGTATTGGCTGATTAAATCCTCAAACTGAAGGGTAATGCCAATATCATCCAGACCATTGATGAGTTTGTACTTCCATTCTTCCTCGATAGCAAATGCAAACTCCCCAACGGAGGTTATGATTTTTTGGTTGGGAAGATCGATTGTAATCTCCTCATCTGGCGCCAGCTGGGCCAGTCTCTGTCTAACCTCCCTCGGTTGAACAATAGGAAGCATACCATTGTTAAGCTCATTGTTGTAATGGATATCTCCAAAAGATCCCGCAATCACAACCTTGAAGCCATAGTCCGCCAAGGCCCAGGCAGCATGTTCACGAGAAGAACCCGCTCCAAAATTATCACCTGTGATGAGAATAGTTGCTTGTCGGTAGTCCTCTTTGTTGAAAATAAAATCAGGATTTTCAGTATACAGATGGTCTGTATAGCGCCAAGCATACATGAGATATTTGCCGAAGCCTTGCTTGTCAATCAACTTGAGAAATTGCTTGGGCAAAATCTGGTCTGTGTCGATATTGTCATTCATCAGAGGAACTGTCCTGCCCTTGTAAATAGTAAATGGCTCCATCTTTATCCTCCTACGATTTCTGTCATGGTGCGTACATCAACAAAACGTCCTGCTATCGCTGCAGCAGCAGCCATGGCCGGACTACACAGGTGGGTTTTTGCACCAAAACCTTGCCGATCTTCGAAATTTCGATTGCTGGTTGATGCACAGTGAACGCCGTCTGGGACCTTATCAGGGTTCATGCCTAGGCACATGGAACATCCTGGATCCCGCCATTCAAAACCGGCATCTAAAAAAATTTTATCTAGACCTATCTTTTCTGCAGCCCTTTTAACAGGTCGAGATCCTGGAACTACAATGGCAGTCAGATTAGGGGCAATCTTTTTTCCTTTGACAAATCGTGCAGCTAACTCTAAGTCACTCAAGCGAGCATTGGTACAAGAGCCGATAAAGATATAGCCCAGCTCAATATCCGCTGCAGTTTGGCCTGGTTTGAGCCCCATATAGCCATAGGCCCGCTCATCATTCATATCTGTCACTTCTGGAAAGGCTTGGTCAAAGGCAACTCCCATTGAAGGATTGGTTCCCCAAGTGACCATGGGTGCCAGCTTTGAAACATCCATCACAATGGTCTTATCATAGACTGCATCTTGATCCGAAACTAGGGTTTTCCAATCCGCAATCGCCGTCTCAATATCTTTGGGTGCATGCTCTGTTGCTCGGACATAATCAAAGGTTTTTTGATCTGGATTCATCATTCCAATCTTAGATCCGAACTCGATAGACATGTTGCAAATCGTCATCCGTTCTTCCATAGATAGGGCATCAACTGCCTCACCACGAAATTCAACTGCATAGCCAACCCCAACACCCACACCGTATTGGGCAATCAAGGCAAGGATGTAATCCTTGGCATAGACACCTGCCTGGGGCCTTCCGATAAATTCAACCAAAAGTTTCTTAGGTTTGACCTGCCAAATGGTCTGTGTCGCAAAAACATGCTCAACTTCAGACGTTCCAATTCCAAATCCTAGGGCGCCAAATGCACCGTGGGTTGCGGTATGGCTATCGCCGCACACGATAAATTTTCCAGGCTGTGTCCGCCCTGATTCGGGGCCAACCATGTGGACAATTCCTTGATGTTCTGAGCCATGGGCTGCACAGTCAATGCCAAACTCTAATACATTTTCAGCTAGCTTATCCATCTGGGCCTTTGAAATTGCATCTCGAATATCAAAAATATTGACAGTTGGGACATTGTGGTCAAAGGTTCCAAAGGTCAAATCTGGCCTCCGCACCTTTCTTCCAGCCTCCCGTAGCCCTTGAAAAGCCTGCGGACTCGTCACTTCATGGATATAATGTTGGTCCACATACATGAGCTGAGGTTGCCCTTCTTGCCCCGTAATCACATGCCGTTCCCAGACCTTATCTAAAATGGATTGTCCAGCCATCTAGCTACCTCCCTATCCAATAAATCACCAGAATATCAATCAAGACTCCGATTGCCCAAGCTAAGCGAAAATACACCTTTTGCGTCTTGTGGCGGAAATAAGTACCACCTCCCCAAGCTCCTAGCCCACCAAAGAAGTAGGCCATCAGTAACAAGGTCTTCTCTGAAATCCGATAGGCTTGCTTACGAGCACGGTGCTTATCTACACCGTAGGTTAGAAAAACAATGAAATTCCACAGACAAAGTACCAAACTCATCATTTGTTGAATGGTCATAATTCGCTTATTATGGCGGCCAGCATCTCAGCTGTCGTCGCCTTTCCTCCTAAATCTTGTGTTCTAATGCCTTTTTCAAGACTTCTTTCAACTGCTGCTTCAATCACCTGTGCAGCTTCTTCCTGTCCCAACGATTCCCGTACCATCATGGCTACCGATAAAATCATGCTGATGGGATTGGCTATGCCTTTTCCAGCAATATCAGGTGCTGAACCATGTATGGGCTCGTAGAGACTTGGCCCATTTAGGGAATGAGATGCCGAAGGCATAACTCCCAAGCTACCAGATAAGACACTGGCTTCATCGGACAGGATATCTCCAAATAAGTTCTCTGTCACAATAACATCAAATTGAGATGGACGAGTAATTAGCAACATGGCAGCACTATCAACCAACTGGTGCTCCACCTCCACATCTGGATAATCCTGAGCCAGCTCATCGACCACCTTACGCCAGAGTTTTGATGTCGCCAAAACATTTTGCTTATCAATACTGGTCAGCTTTTTTCTGCGTCTTTGCGCTGCTTCAAAGGCCAGTCTGACAATGGCTTTGATTTCTTCTCTTGTGTAGGAGTTGATATCAAACGCCTTATCTTCCTCTAAGTGATGGGTACCAAAGTAAATTCCCCCAGTCAATTCTCTCACAACTAGAAAATCCACGCCAGTTAAAAGATTGGCTTTCAAGGGCGAACGATCAGACAAACTGTCAAAAAGTTTGACCGGCCGTAAATTGGCATAGAGTCCTAACTCCTTTCTCAAGGCCAACAAGCCTTGCTCTGGTCTAATAGTTGCCTGGTCATACTGGGGACCACCAATGGCTGCCAATAAAATTGCATCTGCAGACCGAACCGCTTCCAAGGTACTGTCAGGAAGAGGATGTTGGTGAACATCTATGGCTGCCCCTCCGAATAGATGGTGTTCAATTGTAAGATCCAATTGGAACCGCTCTGCGACCTCTTCAAGCACTGCTAAGCCAGCTGCCATAATTTCTGGTCCGATGCCATCACCAGCTAGTGCAATAATTTTCTTAGTCATCGTTTTCTCCTATCTAGGACTGTCTTTTTCAGACAAGTTTTTTACAAAGCCGCCTTCATTTTCCTTTTGAACCATGATATTAGCATGAATGTAAGCCTTAGCTGCCGCTTTCAATACATCAAAGTCGATTCCGTTGGCATTGAAAATCGTATCTGTTTGGATATTTTCAACTGAAACATTAACCGAAGCCTGGGCATCAATGCCATCTGTGATCGCATCGATATTGAAGGTATCCAAACGAACGGCATGATTGAAGAACTGATCAATGGCATTGAAAATCGCTTCAATGGACCCTTTTCCATCAGCAACCAGTTCAACCCTTTCCACTTCCTGGTTGACCATGATAACAGAGGCTGTAATGGTTTCATCCTTATGCGACACCAATTTCAAGTCTGCAAAATGGAAGCCATCTACATTTTCAACCGTTACACCCGCTACTAGGGCACGAATATCCGCATTGGTGATCTGCTGCTTTTTGTCCGCCAGATTTTTAAACTTGACAAAGAGAGTTTGCAGTTCCGCTTCATCGACGTCCAGTTGGAGTTCTTCCAATTTTTTGGCAAAAGCATGGCGACCAGAAAGTTTGCCCAAGGGGAGGGAGTTTGAAGTAAAACCAACCAGCTCCGGGGTAATAATTTCATAGGTCAATGGATTTTTCAAGACACCGTCTTGATGAATGCCTGATTCGTGTGAGAAAGCATTGCCACCAACAACTGCCTTGTTCTTCGGAATAGAAAGACCTGAGAAACGTGATACCATCTCTGAGGTATTGACCGTTTCCGCCAATCGAATCGGGCTTTGGACATCATAAAAATCAGAACGAATTTCCAAAGCTACTGCCACCTCTTCCAAGGCAGCATTGCCTGCCCGCTCTCCGATACCATTGATGGTCCCTTCAATCCGACTTGCACCATTTTTAATGGCTGAAAGCGTGTTGGCAACCGCCATCCCAAGGTCATTGTGGCAATGGGGGCTGAAGCGAATATCACGGTCGGATTTCACATGTTCAATCAAGTAACGAAAAATATAGCCGTACTCTTCCGGTGTCGTGAAACCAACAGTATCGGGAATATTGATGTAGCTTGCTCCTGCATCCACAGCTGTTTGCACCACCTCCAAAAGAAAGTCCAATTCTGTCCGTGTTGCATCCTCAGGTGAAAATTCGACCACCTCAAATTTCGAACGTGCATAGGTCACATGTTCCTTGATAGCTGCCAAAATCTCCTCCTTGGACTTATTGAGTTTAAACTCACGGTGGATGGGGCTGGTTGCGATAAAGACATGAATTTGAGGATATTTAGCATCTTTTAAAGCTTCATAGCAGGCATCAATATCCGACTTAACAGAGCGCGCCAAACCTGAGACAGCTGTCTTGGTCAAGACTTTTGCAATGGCTTGCACCGCCTCAAACGAGTCCGGACTTGCTGCTGGAAAACCTGCTTCAATGGCAGATATCCCCCATTTTTCCAGTTGTTTGGCGATAGCAATTTTTTCCTTGATAGTAAAATGAACACCTGGTGTCTGTTCGCCGTCTCGAAGACTGGTATCTAAAAATTCGATGGTACGCATACTAAACTCCTTTTCTCACGCCTAAAATAAAAACATCTCACTTGGAATCCAAGCGAGATGTGGTGCCCGCTTGGTAAGCCAAACAGGACTAATGCTTGTTAGCACTAGCCCTGGTCCCTCAACAACAAGTTTTGTTTGACTGCTGACATCATTGGCACTCTCCCTGAGATAGAATAGGTCCATTCTACTAAAAAGAAGATAGTATGTCAAGAATTTTCTGTATTATCTAAATTATCAGAAAATACAATACAAAGAAAAAGATTCAGGAATCTGAATCTCATTTCATTTTTAAGGTCTGTTTCAACCATTTGATTTGGTCACGGTTTCGTGCAATGGCTCTGGTCAAAATCAGATAGTGACCATAGCGGTTTAACATGTCTTCCGGACTCGCAAAAAGATTGTTTTTTCGCTGCTCTAGGTGTTCCAAATGCTTATTGAGTAAGTCGATTTGGGCATGGATGAGTTTAGGAATGCGCTGGTCATCCTTGTCCTTTATAAAGAATAACTTCAGGGTGAAAATATCCTTTTGTAAAGGCAATTCATAGTTGGGTTCTGACAACCAGTTTTCCAACATTTCCAATCCTAGTTCAGTAATTCCGTACTGCTTCTCTTTCTCGTTATTGGGAACGGGATGGCAAACAATCCAGCCATCTTCCGTCATCCGTTTGAGTTCTGGATAGACTTGACTATGGGCAACTTGCCAATACTCGCCAATTTCACGTGGGACATAATCAGTAATTTGTTTTCCAGTTACCTCTGTTTCCGACGTCGCAATGATGCCGAGAATGATATGAGGTAAAATCCGTTGCTTGGGCATTTTAACTACGCTCTCTTAAAATACTCTCTACCTTGGTATTGATTAAGTCAATGGCTACAATATTTGAAACCCCTTCAGGAATCACGATATCTGCATACCGCTTGGTAGGCTCAATAAATTGATGGTACATTGGTTTAACTACCGAGGTATATTGATCAATGATACTATCCAAACTACGGCCACGTTCTTCCATGTCTCTCTTAATACGACGAATAATGCGGATATCATCATCAGTATCTACAAAAATTTTGATATCCATCAAATCTCTCAACCGCTTGTCCTCTAAAACCAAGATTCCTTCAACGATGAAGACATCCTGAGGTTCTTGACGATAGGTCTTATCTGAACGAGTGTGTTGGGTATAGTCATAAATGGGAATGTCCACTGCTCGACCTGCTAAAAGTTCGCTGATATGATAAATCATCAAATCAGTGTCAAAAGCCAGCGGATGGTCATAATTGGTTTGTATTCTTTCTTCATGGGTCAAATGAGACTGATTCTTATAATAGGAATCGTGCTCAATCATACAAATACGGGCATCAGGGAAATTATTTAGGATGGCACGGGACACACTGGTCTTGCCTCCACCTGAACCACCAGTTACGCCAATAATAATGGGTTTTTGCTTCATTATCATCTCCTTTTCTTTTCAATATTATTTTAACATGAAACATGTTATAATGAAAAGAATAACACAAGGAAAAGAGAAAATATGATCAGATTTGGTGTCATTGGTAGCTCATTTATCAGTCAAAAGTTTATAGAAACCGCACATTCCACCCAAAAATTTCAATTGTCTGCTGTTTTTTCAAGACAATTAGAACGAGCCCAGGAGTTTGCAGCACCCTTTCAATCTGCGCAAGCTTTCGCAGATTGGCAGGAATTTTTAGCCCAGGATCTAGATGCCATCTACATCGCAAGCCCAAATGCTTTGCATTACGAGCAAGCTAAGGCTGTCCTTCTGGCAGGAAAGCATGCTATCGTCGAAAAGCCCATGGTTTGCCATCCTGACCAGCTTGCTGAACTCCTTCGGATTGCTAAAGAAAACAAGGTTTTCCTCCTCGAAGCTGCTCGCAACACCTACGAAGCAGCCTTTGAATCCATTGGCTCCTTTTTACGAAATCACACTATTTTGGGCGCTCAGTTTTCTTATGCCAAGTATTCCTCAAAGATGCCTGAGCTACTAGCCGGAACAAAACCCAATATCTTTTCCGAAAAGATGGCTGGCGGGGCCTTAATGGACCTAGGTGTCTATGCCTTGTATGCTAGCGTGACCCTCTTTGGTCCTGCACAAAAGGTCGCTTATCAAGCTCAGCAACTCCCAAATACTGTTGACCTCAATGGATTTGGGTACTTGGACTATGGCCACTTTCAAGTGGGTATCTTTGCTGGAAAAAATCTGACCAGCACCCTTGCAAATGAAATCTACACAGACAAGGGGACCTTGGTGCTAGACAGCTGCCAACATATTCAGAAGGCTACCTTTTACTACCATGATGGAAGCCACATTGACTTGGACATTCAAGCCCCTTCCAATAACATGTTAGAAGAATGCCTTAGCTTTATCCATATCATTGAAAATGGTGACCAAGCCTTGGCTGATAGCCTGACCCAACGGGCTGAAGCTGTCCATCAGGCCTTGTATGACATGCGTCAAGTAGCCGGCATCCACTTTTCATCCGACCCTATTTAAGCACAGAAAGGAATGGACTTTGTCCATCTCATAACCATGAAATCACATTTTCCAACAAGCTGGACCACTCAGATGGAAGAGCTTCAATTTCAAGACTTTACCCCCATTCAAGAGGCTATTTTTACTCCAATCTCTGAAGGGAAAAACGTTTTAGCACTTAGCCCAACAGGTTCTGGAAAAACCTTAGCTTATCTCTGGCCTAGTCTCTTAAAGCTAAAGCCTAAAAAAGCCCAACAATTACTCATTCTTGCACCAAATACAGAATTAGCGGGGCAGTTGTTCGATGTCTGTAAAACCTGGGGAGAAAGCCTCGGCTTAACCTGTCAGCTCTTTTTATCTGGTTCCAGTCAAAAACGCCAGATTGAGCGCTTAAAGAAAGGACCTGAAATCTTGATTGGCACACCAGGTCGTATATTTGAGCTGATTAAACTCAAAAAAATCAAAATGATGAACGTTGAAACTATCGTCTTAGATGAATTCGATGAATTATTCAGCGATTCTCATTATCATTTCGTGGAGAAAATCGGCCACTATGTTCCAAAGGACTACCAATTCATTTACCTGAGTGCAACCAGCAAGTTTGACCCAAGTAAATTGGTGCCAGGTACCGTCACCATTGATGTCACAAAATCAGAAACTTCTACCATCGACCACTACTACATCATGGTCGAAAAACGTGATCGTCTAGACTTATTGCGTAAGTTTGCAAACCTTCCTGATTTTCGTGCCCTAACCTTCTTTAATCAACTGTCAGACTTGGGTGCCAGTGAAGAGCGGCTCCAATTCCATCAAGCCAATGTCATTTCCTTGGCATCAGATGTCAATGTGAAATTCCGCAAAGTTATCTTGGAGCGTTTCAAACAAGGCCAATTACATCTCCTCTTAGCAACTGACTTGGTAGCACGTGGGATTGACATCGAAAACTTAGAATGTGTCTTAAACTATGACATTCCTTTTGATAAGGCTAGCTACACCCACCGCGCTGGACGAACCGGACGAATGGGCAAAGACGGTATGGTCATCACCATGGTCACGAGCAACTATGAACTCCAACAATTGAAAAAATTTGCTTCGGTCCAAGAAGTCGAATTAAAAAACCAACAATTATTTAAAAAATAAGAGGCTAGTAAAACTAGCCTCTTATTTTATTGTGCTACGAGAGAATTATCTTTTGAATAATAGATACGTTGGCTGCTTAGCTGATCTCCTAAGACCTGGCTTGCAGTTCCAATCGTATACCCCTTACTTAGCAAGTAAGATAAGACTCCATCTAGGGAAGCGACTGTTGATTGGTGGATATCGTGCAACAAGAGCACACCACCAGGATGGGCTTGTGCCTGAACTTCTTTTAAAATGCTTGTAGCATTCCGTGACTGCCAATCCTTAGAATCAATCGACCAGTTGATAATTGGCATCTGAATAGAAGACATGGTTGTTGCATCGATTGCACCATAAGGCGGTCGCATCAAGCTCGGCTTAAAGCCAACAGCTGCTTCGATAGCTGATTGTGTTTGTTGGATTTCTGCTGTTACATCTTTAGCAGAAAGTTTCGTCAAGTTTGGATGGCTCCAAGAATGGTTGGCAATCTCATGCCCTTCTGCTACCATTCTTTGCAGAATTGCTTCATTTCCTGTAACAGACTTTCCTAAGACAAAGAAGGTTGCCTTGACCTGGTATTTTTTCAAGATATCTAAAACTAGCGGTGTTGTGGCTGGATTTGGTCCATCATCAAAGGTTAAAGCAATCATGTTGCGGTATTTTTTTGCCTCTTCTTCTGCTAGATAAGTCTGATAACTAGCCTGATCCTGACTCGACAAATACTGACTATTGACCACAGGGAAAAAGCTAGCAATCGGTAGCCCAATCTGCTCGACCAAGTAGGTTTCTTTTGGTAGTAGTAAGAAAATCTGGCTATCTGAGTAAGAAAGTGTAAACTGGGTGAGGTCAGCAGTCTGAAATGCCTGTAGGATATTTGTTTTTTCTGTAGCATCAACTCCGAGCTGGTCCAAGCTTGCTGACAGGACCCCCTCAAATTGGGGACGGAGCGTTTCCATATCCGTTACCAAATCAGACAAATCAAAAGGATCTGCTTGGGCTGTCAATAAAACCTGACCGACCTCTTCAACTTGTTTTGAACTGATTTTAGTCCCCTTCATCTGGTAGCGATTGGAAAGAATCTCATGCTTAGTTACGGTTGAAAATTCAGAAGCTTGACTCTTAGAACGGACTTCTATGTAGTCTGAAATTCCTTTCTTTCCAGCTTGCTTGCCCAATTTCCCTTGGACATAGGCTTCTATTTTTGTTCTCACTGTTTCCAAAGGCTGCCCAGCTTCATTTTTAGGAATGGCCGCCGATACAATTGTAGTACCAACCTTTCCTTTTTGAACATAGATGTCAGCCTGTTTTTTCAGCTGACTTTCTTGCTGTTGAATAAATTGATCCCATGTTCGGTACTGATAAAGTTGATAGGTTTTAAAACCTAAAACAACTATACAAGCTAACAAAATAACATTAACTACTGCTAAAATAACTGTTTTTCTCATCCTACTCCCCTCATTCTTGTACAAATCTTCACTACTATTCTATCAAATATTTTAGGAGGCCTCAACTAAGATTCGATATTTTTTGGAAAAATAGCTACCTTTTTTCAGATACTTTTCCGCAATTTCTTTACAAAAAACCTACTCATCTGAGTAGGTTTTCTGCTAGTCTGCACGGATAACCTCGACACGGTAGCCATCTGGATCCGTTACGAAATAATAGCGTCCAGGGCTGCCTGGTAATCCCTTGATGTCTGTCGTTGGATAGCCCAAGTCCTTGTGTTTTTGGTTGTCTCCTTCCAAATCATCTGATGAGAGAGCCAGGTGTGAGAAGCCGTCACCAACTGTATATGGTCCATGACCGTAGTTGTAGGTCAGTTCGATTTCAAATGAATCCCCTTCAAGTGCCAGATACACCAAGGTAAATTGATGGTCTGGATAGTCCTTTCGGCGGGTTTCCTTGAAACTAAAACCTTCTTCATAGAAGCGTTGAGATGCTTCGAGATTTTCCACACGCAAACAAGCGTGTAACATTTTTTTACTTGCCATTTGCTACCTCCTTTTTTTTCGAGTATAGCACAGTTAGGAAAAAACTTCCATTGACAGCACTTTTGTATCACTGCTCTTTTCGCTTCTTAGCTAAGCACAAGCCTGTCAAACCAAGGAACCCAAGACTTGCTAAGGTTGAAACTACTGAATCAGCTTGACCTGTTTTCGGAAGTGCTTGACCTTCCGATTTTGCTGGTGTTTGAGAGGCAGTAACAATCGTCTCTTTCGCCCCTTTATCTGGCAAGCTACCAAGTGGTTTTTCTGCCGTCCAGAGACCTGAGCCATGAAGCGTGAGATGACCCAATGGTTTTTCTGGCGACAGCAATCCGTCTCCATTGATGGAAATATGTCCCAATGGTAAAGCCTCTGCTGTTGGAGCAGTATCAGGAACTGCGGTCACCAATTCTTCGATAGGTTGATCTGGTTGGGATGGAGATTCTGGATCAGTTGGTTGATCTGGTTGAACAGGTACTTCTGGATCAGTTGGTTGATCTGGCTGAACAGGTACTTCTGGATCAGTTGGTTGATCTGGCTGAACAGGTACTTCTGGATTAGTTGGTTGGTCTGGCTGAACAGGTACTTCTGGATCAGTTGGTTGATCTGGCTGAACAGGTACTTCTGGTTGAATTGGAGAAGCAGCTGGGCCATATACCGCAATCTCTTTTCCAGATACAAAGCCACCAACACTTGCTAACCAATGAACCTTGATGAATCGAGCCTTGCTTCCTTCTGGAAGAAGAGCCACTTTTTCTGTATTATTGACTGCCCAAGCAATCGGCGCCGTTACTTCCTCCCACTCTTCTCCGTCATGACTGATGGACAATTTTACACTAGTAATCGTACCATTTCCGGCATTGTTGCGAGGTCGATAGAGGATGTGATCGATATCTTTTACTTGGCCCAAATCAAGAACAATGTGACTAGGAACCGCCTGACGATTCGCCCAAGAACTATGGTAAAGTGTCGTATCGTTTCCATCTATGAAATAGGTCAATTCTGTTCCTGCTTGGTCCGCAATTGGAGTGGTCGCTAGAACAATTGGAACTTTTCTTGTCGCATCTTTAGCAGGAGTCACAAGACTAACTACTTCAGAAGCTTCAGATGTCCCCAAGCTATTTTTAGCCTTCACACGGAATCGATAGGTGCTTTCCGGCGCCAAATTGTAAACAGTCAAGTTAGTCTGGTCTGTCTGTCCAACTGGGACAAAGCCATCTGCTGTCTCCTGCTCAATCAGGTATTCAAAAGCCTGCTTGTCCCCAGTCCAAGTCAGGGTCGCACTACCACTTGTTAAGCGATTAGAGGCAACTTGACTCGGGACAGCTGGGACTGTTGTATAGGTGACTGCCTGACGAATGGCTGAATCAGCCAAGGCTTTGGTTCGCAAGTTATTGCTGACTAAAATACCATCTTGTAAGGTCAAATCTAGCTGACCATCTTTCAAGGCTCTGAGGGTAATTCGGCCAATTTCTCCGCTTCCTGTCAACTGTGGCTTGTCACCAAAGTTAACAAAGCTAAAGACAATGTTGGACTGATTGCCACGAGTACGGACATAGGAGAAGTTTTCAGCTTCTTTAGTAAAGGTTTGGTTGGCTGTTACTTGACCGACTACTTCAAACTGACTGCCATCAATCATCACAGTGCTCGTCAAGGCATTGACAGCTTCCAAGTCTGCAGCCATCAAACGGATGGTAGTAGTTTGACCAGCGGTCAAGTCTAGCTTATCAGCCGTCAGATAGGTCCGACCAGCAGGATTACTTTGAGAAGGTGTGGCAATGCCTCCCTCCAACTGAACGGCTGCCACGCTAATATCATAAGCATCAATCAGACCATTTTTATTGGAATCAGCATGACTGATGTATCCAAAATCACTATCTTCTGTCCGCAAGCCAGAGTAATTCAAGAAGGAGGTCTTATCGTCGTCTGAAATTCGACCGTCATTGCTGATGTCACCGGGAATCAACATGCGGCTACCTGGTTTTTTGAAGACCAGTAATTCTTCGCCAGATACAAAGTTATTCACCCCTTCTGCGATGTGCATCCGAATATAACGCACGCGCGGTACTGCAAATTTATAGGTCTTGGTCTTATTATCATTTGCCCAAACAGAATAGTAGCTGTCCGTTGTCCAATTTACTCCGTCTTCGCTAACTTCAAAGTAGGCCTTGGTTATCCGACCATTTGAGCCAACGTCGTTGCGAGGGTAGTATTCAATGCGGTCCACTTCATAAGTCCCTCCAAGGTCCATGCTAATGGTCGCCGGGAAGGTTACCACTGACCCCCATTGGCTGTGGAATTGGTGACCGACTTGCTTATCAAACAATTTATCTAAGCCCTGACCATCCTGAGGCGTAATGTTTGTCGTCGCCTGAATACCCTCAATAGCATCGCTCCAAGGATTTTCATTGGTTGCTACGCGCAATTCTTGGGACCAAGCTGACGCTCCTTTGGCATTAACGGCACGGATTTTGAAACTGTGCTCGCTGCCATAAGCGAAATCATCAAAGGTAAAGTTGGTGCCGGTAATACCTGTAAAGAGAGTCCCATCTCGCAAAATATCATATGAACTTGCTCCCTCTACCCCTGTCCATTGGAGACGAATTGAGGTAGCCGAAATCCCTTCTTCTGGTGCAGTAAGTCCTGTTGGAATCGTTGGAACTTGTAGATCTGCTGGCACTTCAGCAACTGGATTTTGATGTACAAATCCGTCAATCGTAACAACAACTGCTGCCTGAGTGACATCTCGAGCTGCCAACTTAATTTTCAGGAGATCATTCATTTCCACCCGAAGATGTTGAATGTCTGCACTCTTTGGATTGTAGGTTGGCATCAACGGGTTGGCATGATAGTAGAATACATCACTACCTGCCTCGTATTCTTCTAAGCTGTTTACTCGTCTCAGGGTCACATCTTGATTGCCCACACGAACGGTGACAGCATCCACATCTTCTGAAACATTAACATGGAGCTCTGTTGTTTTTTCCTTGATGAATCCTGGGAAGCTACCTTCTGTTGCCCCAATCGTCAAGACTGCTCTGCCTTTTTCATTGGAATCACCAGCCTGACTACTAATCACTGTTTTTGCCAATTGACCCGCCTGATAACCAACGCTCTTACCATCATCTTCATAGAGGGTAAAGCTGGAATCCCCATGCGGATAGAATTGAATCACCCGTTTGGTCCGATCAATCTCACCTGGGTTATTGTTGGCATTAGTCATCGGAATGATGGCACCATTTCGGACAAACACAGGGGCTTTCCAAAGTGGAGCAGCAAAGCCGTTTAAGACTTGGCCGCCCTTGTATTTCTGACCTGTGTACCAGTCAATCCACTCCTGGTCCTCTCCGCCTGGCAGATAGATGTTATTGCGAATATCATCGCCATTTGCCTGCATGGCTGTATTTTTATAAATAGGCGCTACCAAGAGGTTTGACCCGTACATATACTGGTACTGGACATCCTTGCCGTAGTTGATAACCTCGTCAGGGAATTCAATAAACATGGCGCGAACAATTGGC
Organism: Streptococcus suis; assembly: GCF_016775005.1. Classification (GTDB taxonomy): domain Bacteria; phylum Bacillota; class Bacilli; order Lactobacillales; family Streptococcaceae; genus Streptococcus; species Streptococcus suivaginalis. The sequence continues at coordinate 409,467 of NZ_JAEUXI010000001.1, forward strand.
TTCCCTGTCTCCCTCGCCTCGTGACCTAAGGAATAAGCGTAAGGCATGAGGGTTGATTTTTGTTTGAGGGAAATACGGTTAATATCGGTTGTCCGATCGTCAAAGGAGAATGGTGTTTTCGGTTTTGCACCCCAACCGTCCATGTTCATCATGATGGAGGTGAACATTTTCCATTGGTAATCACGGGCATTGATAATCGGATCTGCACCACCAAAGATACCATCCATATCCGAACCCATGTTTGGATTTCCTGACAAGCCTAAGCCAATATAGGTCGGAATGTGGAAACGAATGTACTCCCATTCCCCACCAGACTGGTCACCACTCCAAATTGCTGCACTACGCTGGGTTCCACCCCAACCATCCAAGGAGACGATAAATGGACGCGCCTGTTCAGCACCACTTCCATTGGTGATGCGCTTGGCACCTTCGTCAACCCCGTTCAAGCCAAAGGAATAACCAGGACCAACCCAGGCAACGTCGGTCTTAATGGCCCGAATTCCTGCTACAGTCACTTCTTTGTCAATATCCCGATGAAGGACAACTTCCTTGCTTGGATTGGTATCAACAAGGTCTGACTGAGTCCAAAGACCAACTTGAATGCCTTTTGATTTGGCATAGTCCACAAATTTTTTCAAATTGGCAATATTGCCATCCAAACTATCTGTTTGGCCATAACCTGCACCATAGCCATCGTTTGGCAAAAACCAGGCAAGCGGCATATTCTGCTCTTCATAGCGATCGATGACAGCTTTTGCTGAGAATAGATAACTGTTTCCCTCACCATTTAAGGTTTCCTTGACTGCATTTGCCCGATCGGCTTCTGGCAAATGTTGTGGCTGGTATTCACGATACCACTTGTCTCCTAGTTTAATAGCGCCACGAGTTCCTTCAGCAACTTCCACCCAATAATCCCGGTTGTAGGCATTCAAATGTCCCAGATAGAGCGCGTATTCTGGTAGGACAACTGGCGCTCCTGTTAATTCCTGGTAGTCCTTGATAATGGCTGTTGGACTGCTATTGATGAAGAAATAGGAATCGAAGCGTCCTTCAAGGTGTTTGGTTTCCACCTGGTCTGCCTGTTCCGTTCCAAAGTCATAGAAACCACGTTGGAAGGTATTGCGCAAAACACCGTAGCCATTTGTGGACCAGTAGAATGGGCTTGGAGATGCAACCCCGCCATCAACCCAGTTATTTTCGTTGACAATGTTTATCTTTTGACCCTTGTGACTGAAGCGACCATTTTGCATTCCTCCACCGAAGAAGAACTCATTTTCATCCTGGCTCAGCACTTGACTGGTTTGAGTCGGAGTGATTTGGACTGGCAAAACTTCCTTAGTGACATATTTGTTGGCAAGTCGGTCAAAAACAGACATGCGGGCAGTCGCCTTATCAAAGAAAATCCAGATTTTTTCTGTTTCAAGAATATAGCGATGCTCCTCCTCCAACAACCGACCAACCTGCTGATAGTCTTGACGATAAGCTTCCAAGGATTTCACCGTAATGGTCGCAGGTCGGTCTTCGCGACTAGGTGCTGGATGCTCTTGGAAATCCCCTGTTTTGTCAATATAATAACGGAAAACATGGTCGTTATAGAGGCTGACCTGGGCTTGCTCACCTGTTTGATAGCGAATGGTCGCGACACCATTATCAAAAGTCAATCCTGTGATGGCACCAACTGCAGTAGCTGGTTTTGAAAAACTAGCGTCCGCTTGATGACTCGGCAGTTCTGTAGTCGGAGAAAGACTAACCGCAGCAGGCTGGGCCGCAGGAGCAAACTCCATCCGCTCAACTTCGGAGTCACTTGCCAAATTGTCTGAACCACCCCTTGTGTCTGCGGACAAAACAGGCACCTCTGATTCTACGGTTTCAGTTCCTTCAGCAACTTCTCTAGTTTCTCCTTCCAGATTTGCTACTGGCGAACTGTCCGTTCCTACTCCACCGACTTCTTCAACAACCTCGCTCACAGTCGACTCTTCTGAAGCCTCCTCAGGAGATAGTTGGTTGCTGATTGTATCTTCTCCCTCAAGGCCTGTCTCTGCAAAAACTGACTGACCACCGAAGAGACTACAACCAATCGCAACAGAAGCGACACCAACTGCTAGCCGCCGAATCGAAAAACGATAGCGTTTATCAAATAGATATTTGGAATGTTGACTCATTTGTTCCTCCTCATTTGTAAAAATGTGTAGAATTCTCTCAATCATACTATACTAAATTCTGACAATAAATTCAATATATGTATATACTTTTTACAAGTGTTTTCGCTTGTTTTTGAACAAACATTCCAAATATGTAAAAAACCTCTATTTGCTTATACAAACAGAGGTATTCTAGTAACGGAAAACAAACTGACACAACTTGACTGCCTCACTTTCTTATTCTCCAAGCAAATGATTGCCCAGTCTAAGAGAGTGAAAACTTTCCGTGAACTGTTTCAGCCCGATCCTAGAGATGGCGAAGTGAGGTTCTAGTGGAGATGAAGCAAGCGAGCACAAATCCCAGAACAACTTTTCAACATCCTGTCATCTTACAGCACAGTGTTTGATTGACTAAAGAGTCAGCAATCAAGACTGTTACTAAATTCCCATTTTGTCTAACATCAACTGTTCACCTTTTTTGTCAAATCTAAAAAACACCTGAGGAAAGCTCAGGTGTTTTGCTTACAATATTATAGGTAATATTCTTTTACAATGTTCAAGTTTTCATCCAATTCGAAAACAAGTGGTGGGAAGTTTGGAATTTCCACATCCATGATTTCGTCATCAGACAAGCCTTTGATGTGTTTTACAAGGGCACGGATTGAGTTACCGTGTGCACCTACGAATACGTTTTTGCCGTCTTTCAAAGCTGGAGCAATCTTGTCTTCCCAGAATGGAAGGGCGCGCTCAAGCGTTACTTTCAAGTTTTCAGCATCTGGAATAACTGCTGAGTCAAGGTGAGCATAACGACGGTCAGTATGTGCTGAGTGCTCATCGTCTTTTGCCATATCTGGAGGCAATACATCGTATGAACGACGCCAGATGTGAACTTGCTCATCACCGAATTGTTCTGCAGCTTCTGCCTTGTTTTTACCTGTCAAACCACCGTAGTGACGCTCGTTCAAACGCCATGATTTTTCAACTGGTACCCACAATTGGTCCGCAGACTCAAGTGCCAAGTTCGTTGTTTTAATCGCACGTTTCAATACTGATGTGAAAGCAAGGTCAAACTCGATACCAGCTTCTTTGATCAAAAGACCAGCGTCGATTGCTTGTTGAGTACCTTTGTCAGACAAATCAACATCAGCCCAACCAGTGAAAAGGTTAGCTTTGTTCCATTCAGACTCACCGTGGCGAGCAAAAACCAATTTTACCATTAATGGATTCTCCTTTTTATTTTGAGGTTTCCCTCTGTTACCCTTCTATTTTACACGAATTTCAGGAAAAAGGCTAGTCTTTCCCATTTCTGATTACGCTTACATGTCCTTCCCGCCAAAATCAGCCCTGAGACTGATTTTTATTTCCTTGTTTTTGACAAAAAAATGGTATAATGAATGAAAGAAATTTGGAAATATTTCCTAGTCTATTGTTAGGAGTACCCATGAAAAAAGTTGCTATCGTCTCAGCCTACCGATCTGCAATCGGTAGTTTTGGAGGCAGTCTCAAGGACATTACCATCGCCGATTTAGGTGCACAAGTCCTTGAACACGCACTCAGTACCAAACACATACCAAAAGAAGACATTGACGAAGTCATTTTCGGCAATGTCCTTTCAGCTGGTCATGGGCAAAATATTGCCCGTCAAATCGCCCTAAAGGCTGGACTTCCAGAAACCACCTCCGCTTACTGTGTCAATAAAGTTTGCGGATCAGGTCTCAAGTCAGTCCTCCTGGCTGCCCAATCCATCATGCTTGGTGACAATGATGTCGTTGTTGCTGGAGGCATCGAAATCATGAGCCAAGCTGCCTATCTCTCCAAATCCAGCCGATTTGGAAGTAAGTTAGGCCATATTACTTTAGAAGATTCCATGTTGACAGATGGTTTGACAGATGCTTTCAACGACTATCACATGGGCATTACAGCTGAAAATGTGGCTGAACGCTATCAAATCAGTCGTGAAGCCCAAGACGCCTTTGCATACTCTAGTCAAGAAAAAGCTGCAAAAGCTATTGCTGAAAGACGCTTTATCGATGAGATTGTACCAATAAAGCTGAAGAGTCGAAAGGGCGAAAGTATTTTTGATAAGGATGAGTATCCTCGACTAACACCACTTGAAAAACTGGCGACCTTACGACCTGCCTTCAAAAAAGATGGAACGGTTACAGCTGCCAATGCTTCTGGTATCAATGATGGCTGTGCAGTCCTCATTCTCATGTCTGAGGAAAAGGCTAATGAGCTAAACCTCATGCCTCTGGCCTATATCGAAAGTTATGCTACAAGCGGTCTAGATCCTGCCCTCATGGGAATGGGACCAGTTACTGCAAGTAAAAAGGCGCTTCAAAAGATTGGCAAAACTGTAGAAGATATTGATTTATTTGAACTAAATGAGGCATTCGCAGCCCAATCCATTCCAGTTGTCGAACAATTAGGAGCTGACCCTTCCAAGGTCAATGTCAACGGCGGTGCCATCGCTTTGGGCCACCCGATTGGAGCTAGCGGCAGTCGAATCTTGGTTAGCCTCATCCATGAACTCAACAAACAAGATAAAAAGCTGGGCCTCTGTGCCCTCTGTATCGGAGGCGGTCAAGGAATAAGCCTCATTATTTCTCATGCATAAAACAAGGAATAGGTTGGAAGGAACACTTATGAACATCGGTATTGATAAAATCGGCTTTGCGGCGCCAGATTTTGTTTTAGATTTGGCTGATTTAGCCCTAGCCCGCAACATTGATCCCAATAAATACAAAATCGGACTTCTCCAGTCAGAGATGGCTGTTGCACCCGTCACGCAAGACATTGTCTCCCTCGGCGCTCAAGCTGCTGCAGCTATCTTGACAGAAGAAGACAAACAGACCATTGACATGGTCATCGTCGGAACTGAGTCAAGCGTAGACCAGAGTAAGGCCGCTGCTGTATCTATTCATGGTTTATTAGGCATCCAGCCCTTTGCTCGCTCCATCGAGATGAAGGAAGCCTGCTACGGAGCTACAGCTGGACTCAGTTTAGCCAAGAGCCACATCGCTCAATTTCCTGATTCAAAAGTCCTGGTCATCGCAAGTGATATCGCCAAGTATGGATTAGAGTCAGGTGGCGAGCCAACCCAAGGTGCTGGCGCAGTTGCCATGTTGGTCACTGCTAACCCACGCATCATGGTCCTCAATAATGACAATGTTTGCCAGACTCGCGACATTTATGACTTCTGGCGACCAAACTATGACAAGTACCCTCGCGTTGATGGTCGCTTCTCTACAATCCAATACACCGACTGCTTGACCACAACCTTTGATTATTACCAGAAAAAAACAGGTCAGTCGCTTGAAGATTTTGCAGCCATGTGCTTGCACATCCCCTTCTCCAAGCAAGGTCTCAAAGGTTTGCAAGCCATCGCTAAAAATGAAGAAACCCTCAACCGCTTGACAGAGCGCTTCCAAGAAGCCATCGTCTATAACAAGGTTGTCGGCAATATCTACACAGGCTCCATCTTCCTCTCTCTCCTTTCCCTTTTGGAAAATAGCAGAGCGCTCGAGGCAGGGGATCAAATCCTCTTTTATAGCTATGGTAGCGGTGCTGTCTGTGAAATCTTCAGCGGTTCCCTTGTTGAAGGATACCAGAAACAATTGGACCAAAATCGCTTAGAAAGCCTCAATCAACGGACCAAACTCAGTATGGAAGAATATGAACAAATCTTCTTCCAAGAAATCAACTTGGACGAGACAGGTACATCAGTTGACCTTCCAGAAGATCCAAAACCCTTTGCCCTCATTCAAGTAGACAAACACAAACGGATTTATCGTAAATAAAAGCCAAAACGGCGCCCTTTGGCTCTCACCAAGGGCGCTTTTCGTTAGAAATTAGAAAGAGGAAACCATGGCACACTTCTCAGGATTCTATAAAAAATCACGCCAAGAGCGCATTGACATCCTCCTCCAAAACAAACCTCTGTCAGAAACGAGCTTGGACATTCTTCATCATGACACCAATCTTCCTGAATCCATTGCAGGCAAGATGGCGGAGAACCATCTGGGAACCTTTGCCCTGCCCTTCTCGGTTCTGCCTGAATTACTTGTCGATAACCAGGTTTTCTCTGTTCCTATGGTGACAGAAGAACCTTCTGTGGTTGCCGCTGCTTCTTTCGGCGCCAAAATCATCGCTCGGTCTGGCGGTTTTACCACCATCATTCACAACCGTATCATGATTGGACAGGTGGCACTCTTTGATGTTCCTGACCATTGCCGAGCAAGTCAGGCTATTCTCGACCAGAAAGCTACTATTTTAGAAGCTGCCAATCAAGCCCATCCATCTATTGTGAAACGCGGAGGGGGCGCTCGTGACCTGACTGTGGAAAGTAAGGATGAGTTTTTGATTGTCTATCTTCAGGTGGATGTCCAAGAAGCCATGGGTGCGAATATTCTTAATAACATGCTTGAAGCCATTAAGGATGATTTGGAAGAACTCAGTCAGGGACAAGCCTTGATGGGAATTCTGTCCAACTATGCAACCGAATCTCTGGTCACTGCCCAGTGTCGTCTTGCCATATCCAGTCTGGCTACTAGCTCTGCCATTGCCCAAGAAACGGCTCAAAAAATTGCCCTAGCTAGCAAGCTGGCCCAGCTAGATCCTTATCGGGCTGCCACTCATAACAAGGGAATTTTTAACGGTATCGATGCCGTGGTGATTGCGACTGGAAATGACTGGCGGGCGGTGGAGGCCGGTGCTCATGCTTATGCCAGCCGTGATGGACAGTACAAGGGACTCTCTACTTGGTCCATTGATGGCGATCACTTGGTCGGCTCCATCACTCTGCCCCTTCCGATTGCTTCGGTCGGTGGTTCCATTGGCCTAAATCCCAAGGTGGCAGTTGCTTTTGACCTGCTCAACCAGCCAAAGGCCCGCCAACTGGCCTCCATCATCGCTTCAGTAGGGCTTTGTCAAAACTTTGCAGCCCTCCGAGCCTTGGTCACTTCTGGTATTCAGGCAGGTCATATGAAACTCCATGCCAAGTCCCTAGCCCTTCTTGCTGGTGCTGAGGAACAAGAAGTGGATCAACTGGCCCAACTCCTGCGCAAAGAAAAACACAGCAACCTAGAAACTGCACAGAAATTATTGGCAACTTTGAGACAACATAAAAAAGAGGGATAGCCTCTTTTTTTAGTCAATTATTTGCTCCATGCGGAACTTTTGCGGCTTCATACCCAAGCGTTCATAAAATCGAACAGCTCCCGAATTGTCTGCCCATACGTCCAATGTTAGGTTGTGACAACCTTGCTCCTTGGCATAGGAAAGGGCAAAGTCATAGAGTTGCTCACCGATTTTTTGACCACGTGCAGCACTAGCCACACACAAATCATCTATGAACAGGGTTTTGACTGGTTCCAAAACATCACCTGTCGCAGTCCTAAGCTCACAAAATAGGTGGCCCACTACTTTCCCTTCTACTTCATAAACAAAAATTGGCTTAGCTGGATTGTCCAAAAGCGCCTTTAAGTCATCCTCAGAAAATTTTTGCCCTGAGCTTCTAAAAATATCCGGCCGTGCTTGATGATGGACCTGTAAAATATCTTGCAAGAGATTGGTTAATACTGGAATATCAGCTTGCCTAGCTAAACGAATCATGTTCCTTCCTCCTAGTTGATAGTATAGCATTTTTTTCAAAATAGGTCTAAAGACCGATGAATATTCTGAAAATTCGGTTATACTGTAAGTGTATCCTAAAATTTTTCATAAATCTCCTTAAAAATCAGCCCACCAAGGCTGGTTTTTTTGTTGTACGAATAATTCCTGATACAACAAAAAAATCAATACTTTTTAGAGGATTTTGCATAATATTTTATTCCATCTATTGAGTCACAATATTAATTGTACTCAATCATCAAAATTTATAAATTAGTTTATCTTTATTTTTCTTCTTGAATACGAAAACAACTAGATATAGTATAGAAATATTTTTGTAACACTATATATTGTGAACTGTGTTATAATATACCTATGACAATCAGGAAAATAAATCCAACTTTAACTACCAAATCAAGTGATTTTCTCCTGTATGTCAAATATTAAGAAAGGAGATACGATATGAGTAAAAACCTAATCAAACCAGGAACTGACAATCAACCTGCTGGGACTTATCAAGAAGTTGGTCCTCGTGGTGGACAAGTTTCTGGCGGACGTGTGGTACACATCGACAAAGGTGATCGTTTACCACCTACTCAAGAACCTGGTCGAAACTGGGTCAAACAATAGCTACAGAGCGTGTCAAATTTTGATACGCTTTTCTTGACTCTTTCGTGCAAAATGCTTTTGCTCTATTTCACTCCGCAGACTCTGGGAGCCAAAAAACACAGAAAAAAGCCTATTGCACAACGTAGAAACGTTGATACAATAGGCTTATTCACGTTATGCCTCGCTCTTTTATTTCTAGGCGAGGGATAAAACAGTCTATCCCCAGACTGTTTTTGCTCTCCTGTTTTCAAGCAAAAGATAAAAAGGTCCACTGGACCTTTTTATTATTTAACAGCGTCTTTGAGGGCTTTACCAGCTTTGAATGCTGGAACTTTTGATGCTGCGATTGTGATTTCTTCACCAGATTGTGGGTTACGACCTTTACGAGCTGCGCGTTCGCGAACTTCAAAGTTACCGAAACCGATCAATTGTACTTTTTCACCAGCTGCAAGGTAGTCAGCTACTGCTGCAAATACTGCATCAACTGCTGCTGCTGAGTCTTTTTTAGTCAATGAAGTTGCTTCTGCAACTTTTGCAATCAAATCTTGTTTATTAGCCATTTGCTAAGTCCTCCAATAATTTTCTGAGTTATTACTCACCTTAATATAGTACCTAAAAATCTCGATTTGGTCAAGTTTTTAATGCCATTTCTAGCTTTTTCGATAGAGATCTAGTAGGATTTGATCATTATATAAATCAATGGTATTTACTCGGGCAAATAGCCCTAAATCATTTTCCAACTGATTCAATGCGATAACGAGTTGACTCTGATCCTTATCAATCTGAATAAAGGTTGGTAGCTTGTAATTCTTATCAATGTAGGTCAGAATTTCCTTTGTTGGAAGCGGAAGCGTGCCTGCTGAAATTTCCGAAACTTTTAATAAGATATCACCGTTTTCAAGTTTGGAAGGGATAAAATAAATGGACAGTGGAATGCTAGAGCCAAGGAATTGGTAGCTACCTTCAAAAAGGAGAAATTGAGAATTGAGATAGACTTGATAAGAAAAATCCTCTGTTTGGTATTCTTCCAAATAGCTATTCATCAGTTGATTGAGTTCTTCTTTCGAGGTGCTAAATTGCCCAACCTTTTCACCAGTTTGGCTAGAAATTGTCTGGCTAGCAATTTCTTCACGTACAGTTGTTACTCGCTTCCAAATGACCAATGCAAAGGCCAGTTGAAAGGCTAATAAGAGTAAACAGGCCCATTTCCAAAGATTAATCTTGCCATTGCTCTTTGCTTGCATCAATTTCCTCCATCATCACTTTTTTTATGACCTCATAACCTGTATGACTAGGGTGGAAGTAATCTTCAGAGGTCAAAAGGTCTTCTAGACTCAACTCTTCGGTCTGGTCCTGGTCAATCTCGACCATATCTTGATAAATATCTACATAGTAAACAGCTTTCAGGCTAGATAGGGTCTCCTGAGTGGCTTGATTCCACTCCCGAATCAACTGGTCCAATTGGTCCAAATCTGGGAAATTAACCAAAAAGGGGTTATAGAGCCCTAAAACATAAATGGGTAAGTCGGGATTGTCTTGACGTGCTGTCTCAATCAACTGCAGCAAGCGTTTCTGATAGTCCCGAATCCCTTTTGCTACAACCTGATCACTCAAATCCGTTAAGTGCCCAACTAAGAGCTTCCGCAGGTCATTGCCACCGACAGTCAGGGTTAGTAAGTCCGCTGCTGCCAATTGTTTGGCCAGATCCGCTTCTTCCATTCGTTTCAAGATTTGCGAGCTTGTATTGCCTGAAACACCTTGATTGTAGCTGGTGACCTCATAGCCATAGCGATTAACCAATTCTTGGGCTAAGAGCGGCACAAAGCCCCCCTGTCCAGTTTCATCCCCCACTCCTTCGGTCAGCGAATCCCCCAAAGCCAGGTAGTTCAAACTGGGCGGCGCCAGTTTTTCCTGCCCCTTGGACAAAAGCGGAGCCTGGTTCGGAATCATTAAGTTCAATAATAGCAGAAAACCTAGAAGACTAAGGAAAAAGACTACTAGGTTTTCGATTATTTTCCGGCTATTCATAGCGCACTAAAATAGCCCAGGCATCCTCGCCTGTGTGAGTTTGAATGATGGAACCTGTTTCCAAGACCGAAACCGGACTAGAAACTTTATCTGCCAGTTTTTCCTTTATTTCCTGGGCGAATTGAGGTGATCCTGAATAGGAAACACCAATCTCAGCAACTGACTTTTGGGACAGGCTCTGGCTAAATTCATCCAGCCATTTCTTGAAGGTTTTGGCTCCGCGACCTTTGACAACTGGATTCAATTGATGGTCGGTCATCTCCATAATGACACGGATATTGAGCAGGGAGCTGAGTAAACCAGTAACTCGACCGATACGCCCCCCCTTGACTAGGTTTTCCAAGGTTGAAACCCCAATAAACAATTGGGTTTTTTCTTTGATTTCTTCTAGCTTAGCCAAGATTTCTTCCTTGCTCGCTCCAGCCTGTGCCATTTTTGCGGCTGCTACTACCTGGAATTTGGCTGCCTGGTCTGTAAAGCCTGAATCTATAACCGTTACATCTGCACCTGAAAGACTAGCCCCTTGGCGAGCGGCTTCAACAGTTCCAGAAAGGGCGTGAGAAAGATGGATAGCGATGATTTGACTGCCATCCTTCGCTAAGTCTGAAAAAGTCTCTGCAAACAAGCCAACAGGAGGTTGACTGGTTTTTGGTAAATGCTTGCTTTGACGCATCAATTGAAGAAACTGGCCTTCTGACAAATCCGCATCGGAATACACCACTCCATCCACCATAACTGATAAAGGAACACGGGTGATGTCCAATTCTGCCAACAGACTTTCTTCCATTGTCGTGCTTGAATCCGTTACAATTTTAACTCGTGACATACAACTTCCTACTTTTCTTTTCAATGAATACCACTATTATATCAAATTTGGGCCAATTTTTGGAAATTTTATAATAATAACCTAAAAGAAAAAGGATAGAGTCCCTACCCTTTTTCGACTAATTCTCTGGCTTGTGCGCGTGCTGCAGCAGATACAGTGTCGCCGGCAAGCATTTTCGCAATTTCTTCGATGCGCTCTTCCATTTCCAACAAGCGGACCCGTGAAATTGTCTTTTCTTGATCTGAAACCTTTTCAATAAAGAACTGGTGATCCGCTATAGCGATTACCTGAGGCAGGTGGGAAATCGCCAAAACTTGGCCAAATTGCCCAATCTTGTAAATCTTTTGAGCGATGGCCTGAGCAACTCGACCTGATACCCCCGTGTCAACTTCGTCGAACACAATTGCGGTCTTGCCTTCCTTACGAGCCAAGGCGGATTTAATAGCCAACATCAGGCGGGATAATTCTCCTCCAGAAGCTACTTTTACCAAGGGTTTCAAGTCTTCACCAGGGTTGGTTGCGATGTAGAATTCTACTGTTTGGTTACCTTCTCGGTTAAACTTACCCTTGAAAAATTGCACTTGAAAGCGAGCTTTTTCCATATACAGGTCTTTCAACTCTTGTGCAATATCTGCTTCCAATTCCTTAGCTAAGCCTTGTCTAGCTACTAGCAACTGATCTGCCAAGGAAACCAATTGTTTTTCTAAATGTTTTAATTGGCCTTCAAAATCTTGCTCCCCTTGATTTCGACCAGTTAAGAGATTGTATTCTTCTGTAATCTTGTCCAAATAGTCCAAGACATGGGCCAGGTCGCCTCCATATTTCTTGGTCATGGAGTGAATCACATCCAAACGTTGTTCCAGTTGCAGTAAACGATTGCCATCAAAATCCAGATCGTCGATGATGTCTCCCAAACGCTTAGTCACTTCTTCAACGACATAGTAGGACTCTGTCAAATTTGTGGACAGTTCTTTATAGTCTGGATCAAATTCTTCCAAACTTTGTAAATCATTCATGGCAGATCGAAGATTGGATAGGCTGGAAAAATCTTCATTGTCCAGTAGAACAAAGGCGTTGGTCAATGTATCTGCAATCTGCTTATGATTCAAAAGACGGTCACGTTCTTGATGGAGCTGGCGATCTTCACCCGCCTTGAGTTCTGCCGCCTCAATCTCAGCAATCTGGTACTCCAGCATCTCGATGCGGGCCTTATGCTCTAATTCATTGCGCTGTTTTTCAAGCACTAGCTTGCGCATGGTACGATAGGACTCAAAGGCCTCTTGGTAAGCTGTTTTCAATTCCCAAAAAGCTTGGTCGCCAAAACTATCCAATAAACGGATATGGTGCTGGGCCTTCATCAATTCTTCTTGATCATGTTGGCCATGAATATCTACTAAGAATTGGCCGACTTGTTTGAGGACAGACAAATTAACCAATTGACCGTTGATTCGGCTGACAGATCGCCCATTTTGTAGGATTTCCCGACGGATAATCAGCTCATCGGTCACCTCAATCCCCTGCTCTTCCAATACTTGCTCCAGGGCTCTGCTTTGTTCCAAGGAAAAAAGACCCTCAATCTCAGCTTTGGGACAGCCGTGGCGGATAACATCTGTCGTCGCGCGTGCTCCCAGCATCAGGTTCATGGCGTCGATGATGATCGATTTTCCGGCGCCTGTCTCCCCTGTTAAGACGGTCATACCTTTGTCAAAGGTCAAGGAGACTTCTTCAATAATGGCAAAGTTCTTGATCGAAATATCTAGTAACATCCTACCACATCCTTATTGTCTGCTGGATTTGCGGAAGATAATCTTCATCTTTCACAATCAGCAAAATGCTATCATCATCAGCGATGACGCTGAAGACTTGGTCCCCAAACTGCTCCAAAATTTGGCGCTTAATCACCAAGGCGGAACCTGGAACCAGGTCAATATGGATCATCTTGTCCATGCTTCTCAAGTGTAGGATTGACTTGGTTTCTGGTGATTTTTGCTTGGGCTTTGGCAAACCGTAAATGTAGGTGTTATCGGCCGTTGGAACCTTGATAATCCCCAATTCTTTAATATCACGCGAAACAGTCGCCTGTGTTGCCTGAACCCCAAAGTCTTTCAGGCGCTCTACAATCTCATCTTGGGTATCGATTGGATAGCGGACTACCAGGTCCTGTATTAATTCTAAACGTTCTTTTTTATTCATCCTTCTGAAATTCCTCATGTGCCAATTGAACCAACTGAGAAAGGTTGATTGTGGTCTCAAACTGGGCTGATTCTGATTTTTCAAGCAGGGCTAAAAATTCAATATTACCATGCCCGCCTTGGACTGGAGAAAAGGTCAAACCCTTGACAGAAAAACCTGTTGCAATAGCCATTGCAGTTACTTGCTCTAAAACTTTGAGATGGACAGCCTTGTCCTTGACAATGCCATTTTTCCCAATCTGTTCCCGTCCGGCTTCAAATTGTGGTTTAACCAAGGCAACCACCTGGCCCTTGTCTGCCAAAATGCCATGCAGAGCTGGCAAAATCAAGTTCAGGGAGATGAAGCTGACATCAATAGAGGCAAAGGTCGGTTGCCCTGCTTCAAAATCAGCTAACTCAGCATAGCGGAAATTATACTGCTCCATGCTGATAACCCGCTCATCCTGACGCAATTTCCACGCCAGCTGATTGGTACCGACATCCACTGCATAGACCTGCTTGGCACCTGCCTGCAACATAACATCCGTAAATCCACCTGTCGAAGCTCCAATATCAATCGTTGTCTGCCCTTCAACTGATAATTCGAAAAACTCCATGGCTTTCTCTAATTTGAGACCACCTCGACTGACATACTTGAGTTTTTCGCCCTTGAGCTTGAGTTCAATTCCCTCGTCAATTTTCTCGCCAGGTTTATCATAGCGTTCGCCATTGATGACGGATACAACTAAGCCAGCCATAACTCCACGCTTAGCCTGCTCCCGCGTCTCGAAAAGCCCCTGTTTATAAGCTAATACATCTACTCTTTCCTTAGCCATTGATTCGTAAACTTTCTATCAATTGATACACTTCTTGCCCCTTAAAGCCATTGTGTTCTTCTAATTCCTTAAAAATAGCCACAGCCTTATTCAATGAATCCTGAACAATGAATTTGGACTCCTCCAATCCTAACAAACTTGGATAAGTTGCTTTTTCAGCCGCCAAATCTTTCTGAGGCGTTTTGCCCAATTCATCAAAATCTGCCGTCACATCTAAAATGTCATCTCGAACCTGAAAGGCATGACCAATCAACATCCCAGCTTGCCACAAGGAACCGACAACAGAACTAGGCTGTTGCGCAATAATCCCTGCTGCATGAAATGGATAGGTCAAAAGACGACCTGTCTTATTTTCATGAATTTTAATTAGGTCAAAAATTTCCATCTCTTTTCCTTCACCTAGCATGTCCAGCATTTGACCGCCGACCATCCCAAAGGTTCCAGATGCTAATGACATAAGCTGTACCAATTCAAGTAAAACTTGATTTGGCAAATCAGCCAGAGACAAGAGACCAAAAGCGTCTAAAAAGAGGCTATCGCCTGCTAAAATAGCTGTCGCTTCGTCAAATTTCTTATGGTTAGTCAGTCGACCTCTACGATAATCATCATTATCCATAGCTGGCAAATCATCATGAATCAGGCTTCCCGTGTGAATCATCTCTAAGGCAGCGGCCACTTGGTAGTGGGCTTGCTGCAGTTCAACCCCAAATCCTTCCACGATTTGAAGCAATAAGACCGGTCGAATCCTTTTTCCACCACCATCAATCGAATACAAAATCGCATCAATCAATTCTTCTGAAACAATGGTTCCACGCTTGTAATAAAAATCGCGAATTTCCTGATCAATCCGTTTCACATCAACCATTATTCATCTCCGCTTCACTACCATCAGCCTGCATGACCTTGACCAAGGTCTTTTCAGCTTCCGCCAGTGTCTTTTGCAGGTCTTTAGACAGAATCATTCCTTTTTGAAACTCGGCAAGTGCCTCTTCCAAGGCCACATCGCCCTGTTCCAACTTGGTCACGATTCCTTCTAATTCAGCTAAGTTTTCTTCAAATGTTTTCGTCTTTTTGGACATGATTTACCTCCACTTGTAGCTGACCGTCTCGCATGCGAACTGTCAACCGATCATTCTCTTCAATTGCTGTGACACTATCTGCCACTCGTCCTTCTTTTTCCACTAGAGCATAACCACGGGCTACAATGCGACTGGTATCCAGCATGGTCAAGGCTTCCATAAGTTTATCTGCTTTTGCTACCTTATTATCATAGATATTTGCCATATTGCTCTTCAGTAGGCGTTGTTGCTGACCAACTTTTTCAATTAATCCTTCCAGTCTTCGTTCAAGCTGGATGCCCTGCAGGCGCTGATCAAGTAAAAGACTAGCCTGTTTTTGTTGCCCATAGACTTCTCTCATTCGTACTTGAAGTTGATGAGTCAGTCTATCTAATTTTTGTACATAGCCATCATAGAGGCGCTCGGGTTGACGAAAGAGGACGGATTGGCTAATTTTTTCAACCTGTCCACGCAAGTATTTCAACCGATTGGTCATGGCCTGAAAAGATCGGGTTTCCTGCTGGTTCAAATAACCCAACAAATCAGCCTTGGTGACTGGGGTAGCCAGTTCTGCTGCTGCAGTTGGTGTTGCCGCCCGCCTATCTGCTACAAAATCAGCCAAGGTCGTATCCGTTTCATGCCCCACGCTGGAAATGATAGGAATGCGAGATTCAAAAATCGCTCGCACCACTCGCTCTTCATTAAAAGCCCAGAGGTCTTCGATGGACCCGCCACCACGACCGACGATGAGAACATCTAAATCTTCACGCTGGTTGGCACGTTGAATATTGGTCGCTACTTCCTTAGCCGCCCCATCTCCTTGAACCTTTGTCGGATAGAGGACAATTTCCACTCCAGGAAAGCGGCGGCTAACGGTTGTAATAATATCCTGAATAACCGCTCCGCTTGGACTAGTAATCACGCCGATTTTTTTCGTAAAACGTGGCAAGACTTGCTTGAATTCTGGTTTAAACAGTCCTTCGTCTGCCAAAGCTTTCTTCAACTGCTCAAACTTGATTGCCAAGGCACCAATCCCATCCGGCTCTGCTTTTTCAATGACGATGGAATAGGACCCGCTTGGTTCATAGAGCTGAACACGGCCGACGGCATTGATCTTCATCCCCTCTTCCAGTTCAAATCCTAGCTGTTTATAGACCCCTGCCCACATGGTCGCTTGAATGACAGCCTTATCGTCTTTCAAGGAAAAATACTGATGACTTGGTCGCTTACGGAAGTTGGACACTTGACCAGTCAGGTAAACACGTTCCAAATAGGGATCTCGATCAAACTTTAATTTTAAATACTTGGTTAGATGGCTAACCGACAGATATTCAACCATGCCCACTCCTTCTCTACTGTATCCCTACTATTATATCAAAAATTCCCTCTAATTTCCTCTTTGAAAAAACGGCTTTTTCTGATTAAAATTACTGTAAATTTTTCCAATTTACTATATAATATTATCAAGAACTTCAAGGAGAAAAATATGAAATTAGATGATCTGAGACAAAGTAAAAACATAGAAGATCGCCGAGAGCAATCCAGTTCTGGTATAAACTATCGACAGGCAAGTGGCGGTAGCAACCTTCTCTTTAGCCTCCTCTTTTCAAGACTGGGATGGAAGGGCAAATTGGTCTTGATTCTGGTCTTTCTACTTTTTGGCGGAATGTCTGGCTTGGGAAATCTCTTGCCAGGATCGACCTCCTATAACCAATACCAGTCCAGTCAGGTAACGACCTCTGGCACCAATATCTCCGACCAAGATGCCATTTTCATGAGTAAGGTCCTAGGCTCAACAGAAGACTTTTGGACACAAGAATTTGCCAACAATGGCTATACATATGACGCTCCAACTCTGGTCTTCTACTCCGATCAGACCCAAACTGGATGCGGAATCGGTTCTTCTCAAGCAGGTCCCTTCTACTGTTCTGCAGATCAAAAAATCTATATTGATACGACCTTTTATCAAGAATTGTCCAACCGCTACAATGCCGCAGGCGACTTTGCTATGGCATACGTTATTGCTCACGAAGTTGGACACCATGTTCAAAACGAATTGGGAATCCTTGGTGCCTATCATCAAAAACGCGCCCAGTTATCTGATAAAGAAGGTAATGCCCTCAACGTTCGTTTGGAGCTACAAGCGGACTACTATGCTGGAGCATGGGCCAAATACGTGGAAGGTCAAGGTCTCCTGGAGGTTGGAGACATAGAAGAGGCAATGAATGCAGCTCATGCTGTTGGTGATGATACCCTCCAACAAGAAGCCTATGGCCGTACCGTTCCTGATAGTTTCACACATGGGACCTCTGCCCAACGTAAAAAATGGTTTGACCTCGGTTATACCCACGGTGACTTAGCGCACGGGGATACATTCTCTGTTGCCAATCCTTAAAAATGCAATCCCTAGTCAAAAGACTGGGGATTTTCTTATATAAAAAACGAGGTCAGCTCTTGCCAACCTCATCTATTTTTTCTATTTCCCACTTCTGACACAGGCTTCATAAGTTTGCTCCATAAGCATAGTAATGGTCATAGGCCCAACTCCTCCTGGAACTGGGGTGATGTGGCTGGCTAGATCTGCCACTTCATCATACTTGACATCCCCAATCAGTTTGCCATTTTCATCCCGGTTCATGCCCACATCAATCACGACTGCACCTGGCTTGATGAAATCCTTGGTCACAAAATGTCCACGGCCAATGGCAACGACAAGAATATCCGCTTGACGAGCCAATTCTGGCAGATTTTGTGTCCGAGAATGGGCAATGGTTACCGTCGCATTAGCATCCAGCAGAAGCTGGGCCATGGGTTTTCCCACAATATTGGAACGACCGATGACAAGGGCTGACTTGCCTTCTAGGTCAATCTGGTATTCCTTGAACATCTCCATAATCCCTGCTGGAGTAGAGGGAATCATGACCGGATGGCCAGACCAGAATTTCCCCATATTGGTCGGATGAAAACCGTCCACATCCTTGTCTGGATCAATAGCCAACAAAACTTTTTCTTCGCTGATGTGGGCGGGTAGAGGTAACTGTACCAAAATACCATGCCATTCATCAGATTGATTGTAGCCTTCGATTAATTCCAACAATTCAGCTTCTGAAATAGTATCCGGTACTCTCACCACCTCGCTCTTAAATCCTGCTGCAAGGGCTGAACGCTCTTTGTTGCGAACATAGACCTGACTAGCAGGGTCTTCACCCACCAAAATAACAACAAGACCTGGCACCAAGCCTTTTTCCTCTTTTAATTGAGCTGTTTTTTCTGCCAAGGCAGCCTGCATTTTTACTGCCAAAGCCTTTCCATCAATCACGACCATCTCTTGAATTCTCCTCACTTTTTTCTTCATTATACCTTATTTTTCAACCTTCTGACTCACTTACTTCCCAAAATCACCAAAAAATATAAAAAACTCCGAACAATGTCGGAGTTAATCTTACAAGACTTTAGATAAGAAATCCTTGGTCCGTTCTTCTTTGGTGTGTTCGAAAACTTCTTCTGGCGTGCCATCTTCAACAATGACACCTCCATCCATGAAGATAACACGGTCAGCCACCTCACGCGCAAATCCCATCTCATGGGTCACGATGACCATGGTCATCCCAGACTTAGCCAGGTCCTGCATAACCGCAAGGACCTCACCGACCATCTCAGGGTCAAGGGCAGAGGTCGGCTCATCAAAGAGCAAGACATCTGGATCCATAGCCAAACCACGTGCAATGGCAATCCGCTGCTGCTGACCACCTGAAAGACTTTGTGGATAGGCTTGCGCCTTATCTGGCAGCCCAACCTTTTCAAGCAATTCCTTAGCCTTAGCTTCAGCTTCTGCCTTTGCAATGCCTTTTGTCTTAATTGGAGACAGGGTAATATTTTCCAAGACTGTCATATTTGGGAAAAGATTAAACTGTTGGAAAACCATCCCCATCTTTTCACGCATCTTGAAAATATCATTTGATTTATCTGTAATATCAACCCCTTCAAAAGTCACCGTTCCCTTGGTCGGAACTTCCAAGAGATTCATGGTCCGCAAGAAGGTTGATTTTCCTGATCCAGAAGGTCCGATAATGACAACCACCTGGCCTTGTTGGATATCCAAGTCAATGCCTTTTAAGACTTCATTTTTTCCGAAATACTTATGCAAATTTCTGATTGAGATAATGGCATTAGTCATGGCTCTGACCTCCCTTGTTTAATTTCTTCTCAAAGCGCGTGATGGCAAACGTCAAAATACTGGTCATCATCAAATAATAAGCGGCTGCTACAAAGTACGGCTCTCTAGTCAGATAAGTCATGGTTGCAACAGAACCTGCACCATTCCACAACTCAATCACACCAATGGTTGCCAACAATGAACTGTCCTTGACAATGGTCACAAATTCATTTCCCAAAGCAGGCAGGATGTTTTTAATAGCCTGGGGCATAATGACATAGCGCATAGCCTGAACCGGACGAATCCCTAGCGAGAAGGCTGCCTCTAGCTGACCTTTTGGAACAGCATTGATTCCTGCACGGATAGTCTCTGATACATAGGCGCCAGAGTTCATCGAAAGAATGACAATTCCTGGAATCAATCGTGTCAAATCCACTGACAACACACCCAATTGAAAAGTTGGTGCAGACAGGTGCATCATCGAAAAAGCAATCATAATCTGCACTAACATGGGTGTTCCACGGAAAATCCATACATACAGATTTGCAAACCAAACCAAGACCTTCCACTTACTGCGTTGAGCCAAAGCCAAAAGAAGACCTAAAATACTTCCGAAAAAGACAACAAAGAAGGCGATAATAATGGTTACCAAAGCTCCGTAATTAAAATAGCCTATATATTTTGAAAGAAAAGAAAAATCCATTTACATACTCCTAATCAACGATTTTCATAATTATACCACGATGTGCATAAAAATTCAAATATAAGGAAAAAATATTCAGAAGAAAAAGCGCTTCGTCAGCGCCTTCTTCGTCTCTTCTAGTAAAGAAGCTCGTAAATTTCCATTGCAATCAAATCAATGCTGTCAAAAGTATAGGTTTCTCTTGCAGCAACGTCTCTCAATGTAAAGACTGCACCATTGACTTCATCATTACTATAAGCAACCTCTGCCACAACGACACCCTCACGTTCAAAGTTGCGTTTCAAGGTTCCGCCATCACTGGCCATAGCCTGCAAACGGCTAATGATTCTCACCAAATGTGATTCCATAAAATGTCTCCTAATTCTTAGTATAGGTATATTTTACCACACTTTTGATAATTTGTAAGTATTTTAGCTGGATAATCCCCTATTTTCCTTCCTTTTCTATTGGTTGATTTCGTGGTAAAATACAAGAAGAAAGGGGTTTCATCTATAAATACTCACAAATTCATCTTTATGCAATCACATCCCTTCAAAAATGGGACAGATTTTGTTCCCAAAACGAAACTACTGAAAACGAGAAAGGAAGATAGCAGATTCTTGCATTTTAATGGAAACTTGATATAATTGACTTATATTTGACCTTTATTGACTAATAGTTTTTGGTCAGAAAATAGAAAAGAGGGAACGATATGCTTTGCCATAACTGTAAAATCAATGACGCAACCATCCATCTCTATACCAACCTAAACGGAAAACAACAACAGGTTGACCTCTGCCACAACTGCTATCAAATCATGAAAACTGATCCTAATAATGCCATTTTGAAAGGGCTCGGTGATTTAGCCAATCCCAACAATATGGATCCCTTCAGCGAATTTTTCAATCATCTAGGTGGCTATCCAGGTCATACACCAGCAGGAAAGGCACGAAACCAAACACCACCTACACAGTCAGGTGGAGGCAGCAATGGCAATGGTGGTCATCAGCAGCCACCACAAAAGCCAAACGGTTTATTAGAAGAATTTGGTATCAATGTCACAGAAATTGCCCGTCGTGGCGATATTGATCCTGTCATTGGTCGCGATCAAGAAATCCGACGAGTGATTGAAATTCTCAACCGCCGTACTAAGAACAACCCAGTTCTCATTGGCGAGCCAGGAGTTGGTAAAACCGCTGTCGTTGAAGGCCTGGCCCAAAAAATTGTAGATGGCGATGTACCACAAAAATTGCAAGGTAAGGAAGTCATCCGCCTAGATGTTGTTAGCCTTGTTCAAGGAACTGGTATCCGAGGTCAGTTTGAAGAACGCATGCAAAAACTCATGGAAGAAATTCGGAACCGTCGCGAGATTATCCTCTTTATTGACGAAATCCATGAGATAGTTGGTGCAGGTTCAGCAGGCGATGGCAATATGGATGCAGGCAATATCCTCAAACCGGCCCTAGCACGTGGAGAAATGCAGCTGGTTGGAGCAACTACGCTAAATGAGTACCGTATTATCGAAAAAGATGCAGCCTTGGAACGCCGGATGCAGCCAGTAAAGGTTGATGAGCCGAGTGTGGAGGAAACTATTACCATTCTCAAGGGTATTCAGAGCAAGTACCAAGACTACCATCATGTCAAATATACGGATGCAGCAATCGAGGCCGCTGCAGTTCTCTCTAACCGTTACATTCAGGATCGCTTCTTACCAGATAAAGCCATTGACCTTTTGGATGAGGCAGGCTCTAAGATGAACTTGACCCTCAACTTTGTAGATCCCAAAGAAATTGATCAACGCTTGATTGAAGCTGAAAATCGTAAAGCACAAGCTACCCGCGACGAAGATTACGAAAAAGCAGCCTACTACCGTGACCAAATCGCCAAATACAAGGAAATGCAAAAGGCAACCTTGAGCGAAGAAGACACACCACTCATTACTGAAAAAGAAATCGAAGCCATTGTCGAGCAAAAAACCAATATCCCCGTTGGTGACCTCAAAGAAAAAGAGCAATCTCAACTCATCAACCTAGCCAGCGACCTCAAAGCCCACGTCATTGGGCAAGATGACGCAGTGGATAAGATTTCCAAGGCCATTCGCCGCAACCGTGTTGGCCTAGGAGCGCCGAATCGTCCAATCGGCTCCTTCCTCTTTGTCGGACCAACAGGTGTCGGAAAAACCGAACTGTCCAAACAATTAGCCATTGAACTCTTTGGTTCAGCAGACAGCATGATCCGCTTCGATATGTCTGAATATATGGAGAAACATGCTGTAGCCAAGCTAGTTGGTGCTCCTCCAGGATATGTGGGCTATGAAGAAGCCGGTCAACTAACTGAAAAAGTACGCCGTAATCCTTACTCCCTCATCTTGCTCGATGAGGTTGAAAAAGCCCACCCTGATGTTATGCATATGTTCCTTCAGGTTCTAGACGATGGTCGCTTGACAGATGGACAAGGTCGAACTGTCAGCTTTAAGGATACTATCATTATCATGACATCAAATGCTGGTACTGGAAAAGTGGAAGCCAGCGTCGGATTCGGTGCAGCAATGGAAGGCAGAACCCACTCTGTTCTGAACCAACTCGGTAACTTCTTTAGTCCAGAATTTATGAACCGTTTTGACGGTATCATCGAATTTCAGCCACTCAGCAAGGAAAACCTTCTCGAAATTGTCAGTCTCATGTTAGAAGATGTTAACAAGCGCCTTTCTAACAATGGTATCAATCTCCATGTTACTGAAAAGGTCAAGGAAAAACTGGTTGACTTGGGTTACGATCCAAAAATGGGAGCTCGTCCACTCCGCAGAACCATTCAAGATCAGATTGAGGATGCCATTACGGATTTCTATCTGGAGCATCCGCAAGAAAAAGACTTGCGTGCCATCATGAATCCTAAAGGCGACATCATCATCAAAGCCAATCAGAAAAAGTAAATCAACCCACTGAATAAGCCTAAAAATAGCACCCTGCATCTTGCTGGGTGCTATTTTTGTAAGAGGTTATCCTTTTGAGATACAGGTTTGCAATTTTTTGAAATAGAGAACTCCCTTGTTCAGGGTCATGGACAAATGACCAGATTCAACCAGGTAATCTAAGTGGGCCATAGTTTCCCCACTAGCAAACCATTTCTGTGGTTTCGGAAATTGGTCCCAAGAATCTGCCTTAATGCGCCATTTGATACGAGCCGACACATCCCGTACAGTCACTTTTTCATCAATTCCAATCGCATCCAATATCTCCTGCATCCGTTCAAAATGATGGTCAATTAACTGGTCAATGCGACTGACATGGTCATCAATGACCTTACGGTGACCAGGGAATAAGGTAATCTTCGGCATCTTACGTAAGCGACCTAGAGTCTCCATATAGGTCTTCAGGATATTTGGGTACTCCCAGCCCCAGAAGGTAATATTGGGCGTAATTGGATCCAAAACCGTATCAGCACTAAATAAAATTTGTTTGTCCCTATCATACAAACCAATATGACCCGGAGTATGTCCAATTAAATCCAAAATTTCAAAATCAAAGTTTCCAAATTGGAAATGGCTACCAATCTCTAGAACCTGAAATGGAACCGCTCGATCCAAGCAGAAACGATAGCCTGGATTGTCTTCAATTGCCATCTCCTGGTCCGAAATGCCATAAAGAGTTTTAAAACTTTCCAACATGTTCCAGTACTCTCCACTTGCCATAGCATTAAAGAGATCACCATCCACCTTCCCAGCAAAAATTCTTGCCCCACGATCATAAAAATAAGTCGCTAAACCAGAATGATCCGCATGAAGATGAGTAATCACTAAATCCACCGATTGGATTGAAATACCGAGGACAGCTAAGCCAGCTTCCATATCCGCCAAGGATTCAGGATGGTTGTAGCCTGTGTCAATAACCAAGCTCCGCTCTTCCCCTCGGATAATATAGGAGTGGATTTCCCGCAAGGGACTATTGGGCAAACAAATAGGAAAGGTATAGATGCCAGGGTAAACTTCTCTCATGCTTGATTCCTCCTTGACAGGTCTTTCATATTTCTAGTATAACATAGGTTTCCAGGCGAAAAAACTTACAATCCCTAATGCTTTCCATAAGGAAAATTCATAAAAACATGGTATAATGACAGAACAAAGTAGGAAAAATTTAGAAAATTGTGACAGATGGAGGAAACAGAGATGGACCACGCAACATTCGGAGTCAAAGAAGAAAATGTAACCTATACCAACCGATATGGAGTGTACGCTGTCATTTCTAATCCTGAAAAGACGCATATTATCCTGGTCCAAGCCCCAAATGGCGCCTGGTTTTTGCCTGGCGGCGAGATTGAAGAGGGGGAAAATCACCTGACCGCATTGGAAAGAGAACTGATAGAAGAGCTTGGCTTCACCGCAACAATCGGCCAGTATTACGGCCAAGCTGACGAATATTTTTACTCTAGTCACCGCGATACCTACTACTACAATCCAGCCTATATCTACCAAGTCTTGGATTACCAAGAAGTCGGCAAGCCCTTAGAAGATTTCAATCATCTTGCTTGGTTTCCAGTGGAAGAAGCCATCCAACTGCTCAAACGCGGCAGTCATAAATGGGGAATCGAACAATGGAAAATCGGTCAAGCCGCAAAGAAAGACTAGAAAATTCACATCAAGAATGCTATAATAAAGCAAAAGGATAGGAGGTCATGCATGAAAATTATCAATACGACCAATAGTCACGCCCAACTGGTACAAAGTCAACTCGCCAATACCGATGCCTTCCTAGTTGAAACCTATTCAGCTGGAAATACGGATGTGATTTTTACACAGGCACCCCGCCACTATGAATTGCTGATTAGCAACAAATACCGTGCTGTCCAACAATCTGAGATTGAGAAGATTCGTGATTTCTTCCTCCATCGCAAAATTGACGAACGGACCATCAACAAGGCGGCTATCCGTACGATTCACACCGATAGATTGATTGAAATGTCTATCCCTATTGTCACTGAATAAACAACTAAAAAGGAAGCTAAGCTTCCTTTTTTCATACAGAAAAATCCTAACCTCATTAAGAAGTTAGGATATTTTTTTACATGTCGTAGAGCGGAGATTCCACACCTTTACTTGGCTTCAAAACCTTGAGCTACTGCTTCTGGGAAGTTCTCTTCCACTACGCTTGCACAGTGGTCACAGATTGTTGCTCCATAACTGCGTTCTACAACGCTAGTATCAATACGGCGGCAACGGTCACATACTTCACCTGCTGCACGTTCTACTGCAAAGGCAACTTCATCCACCATAAGTGCACTTTCAGGAGCTGCTTCCGTGGTTACTGTAAGGTTTGAAACGATGAGCAACTGAGCAAGGTCTGCATTCAAGCTCTCCAAGAAGGACTTGGTTTCAGCTGAGACATAGGCAGTCAAATGAGCTTCAAGTGACTTACCGATGACCTTTGCATTACGCGCTTCTTCCAAGGCTTTTTGTGCCTGAGTACGGAAGTTCATAAAGTTTTCCCAATCAGCCAAAAGCTGCGCTTCATTGGCAAAGGTTTCCACCTCTGGCATTTCCGCCAATTGTACAAATTCTTCTGCTTCGTGTTCCAAGTATGACCAGATTTCTTCTGCTGTGTGTGGCAAGATCGGAGTCAAGAGCTTAGTAATTTTTACCAAGATGTCATAGAAAACGGTCTGCATCTGACGACGAGAAAGTGATTTAGCACCATCAATGTAGACAACATCTTTGGCAAAATCGAGGTAGAAGGCTGACAGGTCAAGTGTGACAAAGTTAACCACAGACTTGTAGATAGCCATGAAGTCATAGTTGTCATATGCTTCGCGGATTTGAGCTACCAGTTTGTTAAATTTCACCAAGAGGTACTGGTCAACAGAACGAAGCTCTTGGTAAGCCAGTGCATCACTTGCAGGATTGAAATCAGAAGTGTTGGCAATCAAGAAGCGAAGGGTATTACGGATTTTACGGTAGGTTTCAGAAACCTGTCCCAGAATATCCATAGACACACGTACGTCGTTTGAAGTATCAACGGATGTCACCCATAGACGCAAGATTTCTGCACCAAATTGTTTCTCAACATCACTTGGAAGAATGGTATTTCCTAGGGATTTAGACATCTTCATTCCTTTACCATCTAGGACAAAACCTTGTGACAAGACAGCCTTGTATGGTGCATGACCATTTACGGCTACAGAGGTAATCAAGGATGAGTTAAACCAACCACGGTATTGGTCAGAACCTTCTAGGTAGAGGTCTGCTGGGTAGGCTAGGTTTTCACGTGCGTTCATAACACCATTCCAAGATGAACCAGAGTCAAACCATACGTCCATGATGTCTGTTTCTTTGGTAAATTCGCCATTTGGTGAACCTGGATGAGTGAAACCAGCTGGCAAAAGATCTTTTGCTTCTGATTTCCACCAGATGATAGAACCATGTTCTTCAAAAAGGGCAGCAACGTGGTCTGTCACTTCCTTGGTCATAATCGCTGTACCATCTTCTGCATAGAAGATTGGAAGAGGCACACCCCAAGCACGCTGACGAGAGATGACCCAGTCACCACGGTCACGGATCATATTGTAAAGACGTGTTTTCCCCCAAGCAGGAATAAAGGTCGTTGCTTCGATTTGTTCCAAGATTTCCTGACGGAATTTAGAGACAGAGGCAAACCATTGCGGTACTGCACGCCAGATGATCGGCTTCTTGGTTCTCCAGTCAAATGGGTATGAGTGATTGATCACTTCACTAGCAAGGAGCAAGTCGCCTAATTTTTCCTTAACCGTTGGTACAACCTTATCATAGAATTGCCCTTCAAAATCAGGACCCGCAGCTTCATTCATCAAGCCACGTTCGTTGACAGTTACCGCAACCTCCAAGTCATATTTGACACCGACATTATAGTCATCCTCACCAAAACCTGGAGCCGTATGGACGATACCAGTACCCGAGTCCGTTGTGACATGGTCACCTAAGATAACCAATTCATCAACTTCTCTATCCCATGGGTGTTCGGTCACAATGTATTCAAACTCAGCACCCTTGTGTTTTGAAATCACTTCGAAAGATTCCCAACCGAATTTGGCTGCCAAGCTATCAACCAAGGCTTCTGCCAAGACATACTTACGGTCAGAACCAACTGGTTGAACCAAGACATAGTCAATGTCTGCTCCCATGGTCAAACCGCGAGAAGCCGTTACTGTAAATGGAGTCGTTGTCCAGACAACGATGTAGCTGTCTGTATCCAAGAGCCCCTTGCCATCTTTGACCTTGTTGGCATAGTAAAGAGATGTTGAGTCAATATCGTGGTATTCGATTTCAGCTTCTGCAAGGGCAGATTCAGATGACCATGACCAGTAGACAGGCTTGGCACCACGGTAAATATAGCCCTTGTCTGCCATAGCACCGAAGACACGGATTTGAGCAGCTTCATAATCTTTCGTCAAGGTGATGTATGGATTTTCCCAGTCTGCAGAAACACCCAAGCGTTTGAAATCATCACGTTGCTTGTCAACTTGACTAAGAGCGTAGTCACGGCACATTTCAAGGTATTCTACCAAGTCCATTTCCTTGCGCTTAACACCTTGTTTTGCCAAGACTTGCTCAATAGGAAGACCATGCGTATCCCAACCCGGTACAAATGGCGCACGGAAGCCAGACATTGACTTAGAGCGAACGATAATATCTTTAGAAATCTTGTTCAAAGCGTGTCCAACGTGGATATTTCCGTTAGCGTATGGAGGGCCATCGTGGAGGTGGAAGGCAGGTTTGCCTTCATTGAGTTCTTGGCGACGAGCATACAAGTTTGCTTCATCCCAAGCCTTTTGCCATTCTGGCTCACGTGTTGGTAAGCCTGCACGCATTGGGAAGGCAGTTTGACCTAGATTAAGGGTTTCTTTTAATTTCATTTTATCTCCTTTTTAGTTGATATTCCATTTTTATTTCATTTCCATCCAAGCCTAGTGAAATAAAGCCTAGACTAGACAAGATAGACCTCATTTTATGATTTCCAACAACATAACTAGCTTGAATCGATTTACAATCAGTATCTGCTTTTGCTCGTCTCATAATCTGGCGCAGAGCTTCCTTACCGTAGCCTTTTCCTTGCTGATGGTGATCAATCATTAGACGCCAGATTAGCCAATTCTCTCCCTCTTTTGACAAGAGGAGAAAGCCTACAACCTTATCTGCTGCCCAGATGGCAAGCGCTTCGAGTTGATTCCGCTCCCTGTAGAGCCAGGTTTGCGCCAGAGAATAAAGATTAGGAGCAACCTTGCGTTGATCCTTCTCGTCAAGCGAAAGAGCAATCACCGCTTCAAAACTTTCATGATCTACTAGTTGTAATTTTATCATAAGCATATAAAAAAACTCCCGTCAATAAGGACGAAAGTTCGTGGTACCACCTTAGTTCAGACAGAGTTTCCCCTGTCCCTCAATGCCCGTAACGTGAGCCCACGTTGGTTCTTACTTGATTCAGACCCAATTTTCTCAAGATGATACACTAATTGAAAGGGAATGCAGGGCTTCCACCATCTCCTGCTCGCTTAACTTATTTCAATCAGGCTTGTTCTTGAACTTTTTTAGTTATAATCAATTTCAATTTTATCTGCCGCCGCAGCTTCTTCAGCTTCTAAAGCAGCTGCTTGACGTTTCAACTCAGCTACTTCTTCTGGAGACAATTGTCGGGTTACATCTAAACCATCTTCTTCTTGGATTTCTACTTTTTCTTCCAAGGCAGATTCCAATACTTCACGGAAAGCTTCGTCACTTGTTTGCAAGTAAGTTGCAGTTGGACGCAAGATTTCTTCCCAATCAGATGAGTTGATAATAGACAATTGGCTCTCAACTGTAGATTTCAAACGTTGGTGGAAGATCCGTGTTTTGTTTTTCAGCTCCTCTGTTTCCACCGCAACTTTTTTGGCGTTATCAGTTGCTGTACGCAAGATTTCATTTGCCTTGTCCTTTGCTTCATTGAGTAAGGTTTGGGCATCGTAATCTGCTTGTTTGATAATATTTGCAGCGCGATCTTCTGCAGCTACTTTTACCTTATCTGCAGTATCTTGTGCCAAAAGAACGGATTGGCTAAGTGACTCCTTCATTTGATCAAAGTAAGCCAAACGCTCTTTCAAAGACTTGATTTCAGATTCTTGTTCATGCTTGGTACGAACCAAATCTTCGTAGTCAACAGTGACCATATCCAAAAATTCATCAACTTCTTCTTGGTTGTAGCCACGGAACTTGGTTCCAAAGGTTTTGTCTTTTAATTCTAATGATGTTAATGCCATAACTTCCCCTATTTCTTGAATAATTCAATTTCTAATTTTATTTTACCTTGTTTTGAATATCCTAAAAGATTCCGAACTTCCATTCTCCCAAATGACCGAACGCTTATTAATTGACCCTCTTGGATAATTCGCGAAGCTTGTTCCATTGGAACATAGTCCACTTTTACCTTTCCGGCATCAATTAGATTGGTAGCAATCTGACGAGACAAGTTAAAACTCGCTGCGACTACCTTATCCAACCGCATACTGCTCACCAAGATTGTCTTGGTTTGGCCCTTTGGTTTCTCCACTCGATCTAAATCCGACCAGGTTAATTCTTTCCAATCTACCTTGGCCCTTGCGATTTTCTGCACTTCTGCCTCAATGGTAGAAACGAAACGTTTATCCACTAGGATAACCGCTCTGCCTTCTTCCACAAAAATGTCACCAAGTAACTCCCGCTTGATTCCTAAGCGATTCAAGAGTGTCCCTAGAATCTGTGCATGTGTCAATTGATGAAATTTTTCTGCATAGCTTAACTCCAAGATACTCATCTCAAAATCTGCTGTCTCCAACTGATAATATTCTGGAGCAACTATGCAACGACCATACTCTGTTCCTAGCATTTCTCTAGAAGAATAGACCGCCAATCCATGATGATTGGCAACATCGCGGATTATTTTTTCTTGTCGTGAATGGACAAATTCTGTCAATCGAAATTGATAAAAATCTTCCACCCACTGAGCAAGGCTACCTATCTTGTCCAAATACGCCCACTCATCTTTGTTGTAATGTTGATAGACTTGATGACGAGCTGAGGTCATAGGACAATCAACCAATAGTATAGGAAACGATAGGCCAGATTCAATACAATCATCACAATGAATACTGTCCAATCCAAGCCCATAAACTGCAGACGCAGATTTCGAAATGGAAGGAGAATTGGTCGAACTAGCCAAATCACCAGTCGGCCAACAAAGGTATCATACAAGCCAGGAATCCATGACATAAAGGCATAGGCCAATAAAATGTAGGAATAAATTTCCAAAGCCTTTAAGAGGATAATAATGATAAAATCCATGGCTTACCTTCTCATATCAAAATCATATTCCAAATCTGATTGACCAGACTGTTGGTTTGCATTTCGAATTTCTTCAATATTGACGGTCACATTTACTGGAGTCAATAACCACATTGAATTTGATACTTTTTTAAGATTTCCAGCCAAGACAGAACGGGCACCGTCCAAGTAATCTAAACAACGACGAGCCTGTGGATCAGACATGTATTGGAAATCAATTAAGATACTGGCATTCTCCAACAACAAGTTAACAATCTCAGGTGCATCCTCATAGCGTTTTGGATACTTGATGTCAATGGTTGTCTTCACCTCTTCTGAATGACTATTGGATTTTAACTCCATTTGTCGTTCGTTCAAACGTTGAATATTGGTTTCCGCTTTACGAGAAACTGGTTGTTCAACTGGACGTTGTAGTTCTTTTTTTTCAGTCACAGCCGAACGGGATGGTTGACTAGATGGGGCAAGACGCATTGTTGGAGCAGGCTTCACTTCTTGTTGAATTCCTTCCTCCTGATATGCATCGCTGTCATCCATTTCAAAATAATTAAAAAAGTTTTTGAAGGTATCTTTTAATGCCACTTTTATCTTCTCCTATCTAAAAAATGCTGAACCGATCCGAACAAAAGTAGCTCCATTTTGAATGGCTTGCTCAAAATCACCGCTCATTCCCATGCTTAATTCTGTAAACGGCATATTGGGGATGTGCTTAGCAGCTAAAGTCTGACATATTTCAGAAGCCTTAGCAAACAAGGCATCCAACTCTTCTGCATTCGCATCAATCGGTGCCATTGTCATGAGCCCAACCAAGCGAATATGTTCAAATGACCGAAGATTTTCAATCACGTCATCCAATTCTTCCGGAGCAAAGCCATGTTTGCTTTCTTCCCCTGAAATATTCACCTGCAAAAAACAGTTAATTGTTTTTGTCGCACGTTTTTCAATCTCAGCAGCCAAAGACAGCGAATCCAAGGCATGGAAGTAATCAACATAATTAATGACATCCTTAACCTTACGTCGCTGTAAACTGCCAATCAAGTGCCAAACCAGTCCAGTGTCTTGCAAAGACTTGTATTTATCCAGAAATTTATCCACTCGATTCTCACCGATATGGTTAATTCCAGCATCAACGAGTTCTTTAGCAATAGAGCTGTCCACATATTTTGTGACAGCTATTACATTTACAGAATCTTTTGTGCGATGGGCATGATGGCAAGCCTCTTCAATGCTTGCCATCACTTCATCATAATTTCGTTTAATCGACATATTAACGGTTACGGAAGAATGGTGGTGTGTCCAATTCATCTTCAACATCGTCTGCTTTGAATTTTTCAACAGACAATTTAGAAGACTCTACTTCCGTTGGGCGAAGAAGATTTTCTCTTCTCAAATCCCATTCACCAAAAGCTGTGCTTGCAGCCGATTCCACACGCTGTGGAGCGGCTTGAGGCGTTGGAGCCTGAGGCGTTGCATAGTCAAAGCGTTGAGTAGGACGGCTAGCTGTCACGACTTCTGGACGGCTTGGTCGAGTTACACGCTCAACTGCGTCTTGACGAACACCTGTTGCAACAACAGTCACACGAATTTCGTCTTTCATTGTATCATCAATCGATGTACCCAACCAAATATTCACACCTTGGCCAGCTGCTTGATGAACAATTTCTGAAGCTTCTTCTGCTTCCGTCAAGGTCATGTCATAACCACCTGTTACGTTGACAATCACATCGTTTGCACCATCAATTGTTGTTTCCAACAATGGTGAGTAGATGGCCTTGCGAGCAGCTTCGATGACACGATCTTCACCTGTACCGATACCGATACCCATAAGCGCATTGCCTTTGTTCTCCATAACAGTCTTAACGTCTGCAAAGTCCAAGTTAATGAGGCCTGGGTTGGTAATCAAATCAGTGATACCTTGTACACCTTGGCGAAGAACGTTATCTGCCTCACTCAAAGCTTCCAAAAGAGGCGTTTTCTTGTCAACAATTTCCAATAAGTTGTTATTTGAAATGATCAACAATGTGTCAACGTATTCACGCAGAGATTCAATACCTTCAACCGCAAAGGCACCACGTTTGTTTCCTTCAAAACCAAATGGACGAGTAACAACTGCGACTGTCAAAGCACCCAAATTTTTCGCAATGCGTGCGATAACTGGGGCAGCACCAGTACCTGAGCCACCGCCCATACCAGCAGTGATGAAAACCATATCCGCGCCTGTCAAGACACTAGTCAATGCCTCTTCACTTTCTTCAGCTGCCTTACGACCAACTTCAGGTTGACCTCCAGCACCCAAACCACGCGTCAATTTTGGACCCAACTGGATTACAGTTTCTGCTTTTGAGCTGCTCAAGGCTTGAACATCTGTGTTTGCTGCGATAAATTCAACACCAGCAAGACCTTCTTCAATCATGCGGTTGATGGCATTACCGCCACCACCACCAACACCAATTACTTTAATGACAGCTCCGTGACGGGCAGCTGCTTCAAATGATAATGTCATAGTTTATTCACCTTTTCTTTTATTCAAACATGCTTCCAAACAAGCCACGGATACGATCCGAGATTTTTACGCGATTGTCATCTTCCTGATGCTCTTCAACAGCAAAGTCATTGTAGTCATTGTCTGCTGTATCAGAATGCAGTTCAGACACCAAGTCATTTGGTACAGAAACTGGAGTTGGGCGATGTACTGGGAGATCGATTGGAACTTCCACTGGACGCTGACGAAGACTTGCTTCCCCATTTACTGCACGCTGAGCAATCTTCTCAACATCGCTAGCTGCTCCAACGTACTCAACAATGCTAATCACATGAGCAAAGGCTGGATTGCGGATACCAATTTGGTTTGGAATATAGAGTTTGGTATTGGCACCGAGCACCTCTTGAGCCAACTCTGTAATTCCTGGAAGAATCGCACCACCACCCACGAGAACAACGCCTCCTGGTAATTCCAAGGCACGTGTCCGCTCCAAATCTTGTTTCACTTTCGTGAAGATTTGACGAAGACGAGCTGCGATGACTTCTGAAAGGTATCGTTCGGTTACTTCAACTGGAGTGCTTTCACCGATTACTTCAACTGAGAATTTCTCTTTTTCAGTTGCTTCTTGCGGATAAGCGATGCCGTAGTTGTACTTCAAGTTTTCTGCAATACTTTGAGAAGTTGTCAAAACTTTTGAAATATCTTTGGTGATGTAGTCTCCACCTTCTTGATAGATATTGGTGTATTGCAACTCTTGCCCACGCATTACAGCGACTGTGGTTTGACCTCCACCCAAGTCGATAACTGTTGCACCAAATTCACGTTCCCCTTCGTTCAAGACAGAACGAGTCAAGGCCAATGGTGAAATCACAACATTTTCCACTTGAACTCCTGCACGTTCAACCGTCTTACGAAGATTGTGCAAGATAGTTCGAGGACCTGTATAGAGCAAGCCACGCATTTCCAAACGGATTCCCATCATACCACGAGGATCTTTAATGCCAGTGAAACCATCCACTACAAATTCTTCTGGAACGAAGGAAATCACTTCGCGTTCTGGAGTCATGCTCTTAGTCAAGGCAGATTTCACAACGTTTTCGACATCCGCATCTGTAATCTCTTGGGAATCAGTTGTTACTGGAATCATACCCTGAGTTGGCTCAATCTGCAAAAGATTAGCTGGAAGACCAACATTGACACGGTCAATGCGAATTCCTGCTTTTTCTTCAGCCTGTGCCAAGGCTTTCTTGATAGCGCCTGCCGCCACCTCAATGTTAATAATTATTCCATCCTTAACGCCTGCACTTTTCACATTGCTGACGCCGATGACATTCATTTCATTATCAATATACTCTGCAACCAAGACTTTAACGGAGCTTGTACCGATATCTAATCCCGTAAAAAAGCCATTTCTAGCCATTCGATCAGTCCTCTCTTACTTTCAACTTTAACAAATTTACATTCTAACAAATTTGGTAGAATTATTCATTTTTCATTATACCATATAATATCTGAAAATGGGCATTTTATTAGCTTATTTCTTGATTTCTTCTGATTTTTTTTACTGACTAAGAGCATAGCTAAAGACCCCCACTTCCATATCAACCACACTTGCTACTGACAGTTGCGGTGCGATGGTTAAATAATAAGACAATTTCGTATCAATATGTGAAAGTGGTATGAGAATTTTGTTGCCATCATACATGGTCAATGTTAGCAAATCCGCTGTGGCAGTCGTCGGAGTCAAATCAACTTGCTGGATATTGGTCAAGATTTTCTGGTCAATCTGATCCAATTGTAAAGCAAGTTCCTTAATCATTTCTTTATCCGTCAAATTCATCAAAGTATAATCTGCCCCTAGGTTTTCTTCTGCAGTTTCAATTTCCGCAATTTTTCCGCTTGAAAGGACCGAATAGTAAGCATCGTTTTGCTTGATGTAGCCAACTTCCTTGTATTCTTCAATAGCAATCGTGAACTGGTTGGGAAATTGGTAAGAAATGCTTGCCGTTTTGACAAGGTTGCTGGATTTTTTTACATTGGCTGCATAAGCGTCTTTATGCAAAAGGGTTGTCAAACTATAGTCTTGGTCTGAAATCAAACTATACTGCCTGACCATTTCTGCCGTCAGCAAGTTTTGACCTGTCACTTTTAGCTGCTTTTGCTTACTCCAAGGACTGATAAAATAGGTCGCTAACAATACCACACTAACAGCTACCAAGTAGATCGGAACGGCTTTTGCCCACGCTTTTCTAGGAATACTTACTTGGTCTTCTTTAAGCTTTTTTTCTCTCTTAAAAAACGAAGACCTTTTTTTACTCTGACCTTGGTCAGAATCATTTTCCACTTCTTCTCTAACTACTTCCAACGATTGAGCCTGGCTGGCCAAATAGGCTTCATGCTTTTCCCGCCACGACTTAAGAAATTGACTAGCTTCCTCCTGGCGCTCGTCCTCATCCTCTATCTTTTCTTCAGCCTCATCAGACCAATCAGCTCCATCATCAGCCTCTGTACTTTCAGAATGTTCAACTGCTTCAGATGCTTGATCAACTGACTCTGTTTGCACCTCTTCTTCAAAAAGCATATGTTCTTGCTCTTCTCTTACCAACTGGTCTTCTCTATCCTTCATTCCTTGACCTTCTTCCGATATCTGATTTCAAGCGCTCATAAAAGGCCTCCAAGGATTGAATGTCGGTTGACTCTTCCATATTTTTCAGGTAGTGATCTTTTTGTTGGAAAATTTCCTCTACCAAGCCTGGAAAACGTTCCATGGTCAAGTCTTCTTCTGACCATTGTTTGGCATAACCTTTTTCTTCAAAATAGGCTGCATTTTCCAACTGATCACCCCGACTAGCTTGTTTTCCTAGAGGAACAATGGCATGCAGTTTTTGCCCCGCAACCAATTCAAAGAGGGTATTGGAACCACCTCTTGTCACCACCAAATCAGCTTGAGCCAACAAGGGAAAATAGAGGTCTGTCACATAGTCAACCCTATATAGATTATCGGACAGTTCATTCAAATCCGAATGACCAGTGATGTTGATAATATTATAGAGTTGCGTCAAGGCTTTCTTTTCTGAACTGATAAAGTCATTAAAGACCTTGGCACCACCTGACCCACCGATGAATAGTAGAACAGGTTTTTCTTCATCAAAATGACGCAAAATATCTGGCAACTGGATTGGTGTCACCTTGTTTGACTGAGCAACCTTTGTAACAGCCCCAACATGGACAACCTTTTCAAGACCAGCAGTTTGCTCAAAAGTAGAATACATGGTCGTTGCAAATTTATAGGCAATCTTATTGGCCAAGCCCATACTCAAATCCGATTCGTGAATAAAAACAGGAATCCCCAATGCACGCGCTGCAATGACAGGCGGAACAGACACAAAGCCACCTTTAGAGAAGAGAGCTTGCGGACGAACTTTTGCCATCACAAAGAGAGATTGGAGGATACCCCAGCCAACCTTAAAAACATCCAGGGCATTTTGCCATGAAAAATACCGACGGAGCTTCCCGGTTGCAATCGGATGGAATTGGATATCCAAACCCGATTTGATGATTTGCTGGTGTTCGATTCCAGCCGCATCACCAATATAATGCACCTGCCAGCCATCTTCTAAAAATTTTGGAATCAGGAGGAGATTAAGGGTCACATGGCCAACTGTTCCTCCTCCTGTAAAGATGATTTTCTTCATATTATCCCTTCAATTCTTCTACTGCCTTGAGGAAGACCTCCCCACGCACCTCAAAGTTATCATACATATCCCAACTTGCATTGGCAGGGCTCAAAAGAACTGTGTCACCTTGACTCGCCAAGGCAAATGCCTTACGAGTTGCATCTGCAACATCATTTGCATCTGTATAGGCTACACCTGCCTTATCTGCCGCCCGTTTCACCCGTTCAGCCGACTGTCCAAGCACTACCATGTGCTTCAAGCCACGAATATCTGGCACCAAGTCATCAAATTCATTGCCACGGTCTAAACCTCCAGCAATCAAGATGACCTGCGCATTATCAAAACCAGACAAGGCCATCTGAGTCGCCAAGATATTGGTCGATTTACTATCATTATAGAAAGAGACACCAGCTATTTCATCAACAAACTGCAGGCGGTGTTTGACACCACCAAAAGCAGCCAAACTATCACGAATGGCTTGATTGTCAACTCCAAGAGACTTGGCTACCGCAATCGTTGCCAAGGCATTTTCAATATTGTGTGAACCAGGCACACCGATCTGATCGGCATCCATGATCCATTCTCCCTTGAAGTAGAGCTTGCCATCCAAAAGATAGGCACCCTCCACCACTTCTTGGGTCGAAAACGGTAAGACTGTTGCCTTTGTTTCATGTGCCAATGCACGCGCCTCTTCCTGGTTAAAGTTCAACACCAAGGTATCTTCCTCAGTCATCTGACGCTGAATCATCCATTTGGCTGCCACATATTGGTCAAAACTGCCGTGGTAATCCAAGTGACTTGCGATTAAATTTGTGATGACTGCAATCTTAGGGAGGAATGACTCCGTTCCCATTAATTGAAAAGAAGACAGCTCCATCACCAGACAATCCGTGTCAAGCGCCTCTTGAACCACTTCTGAAGCAGGATAGCCAATATTGCCACACAATTTCGCAGATTGACCACCCGCGTTAAGAACTTCTGCAATCATGGTCGTTGTTGTTGTTTTCCCATTTGACCCTGTGATGCCCACAATCGGCGCCTCAGAAACAAGATAAGCCAATTCAACCTCGGTCCAAACAGGTATCCCCTTGTCCAGGGCCTTCACCACCATAGGATTATCATAGCGGATACCAGGATTTTTCACTAACAAGGCAAATTCTTCATCCAATAATTCCAAGGGATGGCTACCACAGATGACCCGAATCCCATCTTCCAATAAGGCCTGAGCCATCGGATTGTCTTCAAAAGGCTTACCATCATTGACAGTTACGATTGCACCAAGTCGGTCTAACAACCGAGCCGCAGCCTCGCCAGACTTGGCCAAGCCCAATACCAAAACTTTTTTATTCTTAAAATCTTCAATCATTTTCATCAATAGATACCATTCTTTCTAACTTACTATTTTACATGGAAAATCCCCCATTTTCAAGCCAGAGCGGTCACTTTCAAACTTCTTAAACCGTTTTTTTAGAATTATTACAAAATGGAGTCGTCTTCTTTGCTATTCTATTATAAACATGTTAGACTACGAGTGAAAAATATTTAAAGGAGTGTCATTATGACAAGTATTCTTGAAACCCTATTCTTGCCACTTGTTTCTGCCTTGCCAGGATTCGTGAGCATGTTGATTCTCTTGGTGATTGCCTTTGTGCTCGCTAGCTTCTTGCGCAAGCTCACCCTCACTGGCCTCAACAAAATCCAGTTTGCTGACAAACTGCACAAATGGGGCATTATCAAACAAGAAGACGACGGTAAAGGAGTCATTAAAAACCTCGGTCAGCTGGTTTACTTCCTTGTCATCCTCTTCTTCCTCCCATCCATCCTTTCTGGTTTGAATATCAGCTCAACAGTTGATCCAATTGCCAGCATGTTCCAAAAATTCTTTGCCTTCATTCCAAACTTGATTGCAGCAGGCTTGATCCTCTTCGTCGGAACCTTCTTCTGCAACTTTATCAAGAGCCTCCTGATTGCTTTCTTGGAACGCTTGGATATCGATACTTGGTATGCAAAAGTTACTGGACAAGAGAAACTTCCTATTGATACCAAACAACTAATTTCCGTTTTGGCAACCGTTGTTTATGTCTTGGTCTTCATCCCAATCTTGACCTTGGCTTTGGAAACACTTGGTATTACCAGCATCTCTCAACCAATCGTTACAATTTTAAACCAAGTAATCGGTGCGCTTCCAAGTGTCTTGGTTGCACTTGTCTTGATTGCACTTGGTAGCTTTATCGCTAAATTAATCGGCAACCTCTTGGAAAATCTCCTTGAAACTGCTGGCATCAATACTTACTCTAAATACCTAACAAACAAAGAAGATGCCAACTTCCAACTTTCAGCAGTCATTGCACAAGTAGTACGTGCCATTATCATCATCTTCTTCTTTGTACAAGCGATCCAAGTCTTGAACCTTCAAGTCTTCAACTCAGTTGGTACTGCTATTCTTGCTTACCTTCCATCTCTAATCAGCGCTATCGCTATCGTTGTCTTGGCAGTAATTGGTGGAAACATCTTGTCAAGCTTCCTAAACAAGGTAACAAACAACGCCTTCTTAGCAGGATTAGTCCGTTACGGCATCCTTGTCTTGGCTGTCTTTATGGCACTTGACCAATTGAAATTTGCACAAAATATCGTGCAATCAACCTTTACAATTGTTCTTGGAGCATTTGCAGTAGCCTTCGCCCTTGCATTTGGTCTTGGCGGACGGGATTTCGCTGCAAAACAATTGGAAAAATTGGACAAAAAAATCGATAAAGAATAAATCCAAAGTCGATTCACAAAAGCCCAAACCTAGTAGGGTAAATCCAAAAGAGTCTGGATTCAATCTCCAGACTCTTTTTCTGATTATTCGCCAAATGAAAAAGAGCCAACTGGCTCTTTATTTTTTTTGTAATCGCCGAATGGCTTGGCGCTTTTTGGGTCTATCCAAATGATAAATATCCCGCATAGCAAACAGGCCTAAAATCACCATGGCTATCCCTAACCAGACTTCTAGGGAGACCTCCATAATCTTTAGAAAGCCTAGAAGGAGGGCCGCGAACAAAATGACAATGAGGAAGACCGCTATCACCACATTCATGGTCCCCTTGATATTATTCGGTGCTACAAATAGATAGAAGAGTACCAAGATGATGGCAATAATCAAGTAAAACATGATTCCTCCTTGTGTGCGTCAGCTTATTCTTCCGTTGCTAATTTTTTCTTCTTAGCAGCCTTGTCACGCTCTGCCTTGTTCAAGATTTGCTTACGAAGACGAATTGACTCAGGTGTAACTTCCATGTACTCATCATCATTCAAGAATTCAAGGGATTCTTCAAGGGTCAAGATACGTGGCGTCTTGATAACAGATGTTTGGTCCTTGGTTGCTGAACGGACGTTGGTCATTTGCTTAGCAGTTGTGATGTTAACTGTCAAGTCGTTGTCACGCGAGTTTTCACCGATGATCATACCTTCGTACACTTCAGTACCTGGGTTGACAAAGATGGTACCACGCTCTTCGATACGCATGATAGAGTATGTCGTTGCCTTACCTTGGTCAATAGAGACAAGGGCACCACGGTGACGACCACCGATTTCACCTTGAACAACAGGTAAGTATTGGTCGAAAGTATGGTTCATGATACCGTACCCACGAGTCATTGACAAGAATTCTGTTGAATAACCAATCAAACCACGAGCTGGAACGAGGAAGACCAAACGAGTTTGACCGTTACCAGTTGAAATCATATCCAACATATCGCCCTTACGCTCTGAAAGGGACTGGATAACTGATCCTTGGTATTCTTCTGGTGTATCGATTTGCACACGCTCGAACGGCTCCATTTTCACGCCGTCAATTTCCTTGATAATAACTTCTGGACGTGATACTTGAAGCTCATAGCCTTCACGACGCATGGTTTCAATCAAGATAGACAAGTGCAATTCACCAC
Source organism: Streptococcus suis (assembly GCF_016775005.1). Taxonomy (GTDB): domain Bacteria; phylum Bacillota; class Bacilli; order Lactobacillales; family Streptococcaceae; genus Streptococcus; species Streptococcus suivaginalis. The sequence continues at coordinate 449,987 of NZ_JAEUXI010000001.1, forward strand.
GACCTGAAACAGTCCATTTATCTGGAGAATCCGTCGCATCAACACGAAGAGATACGTCTGTCTGCAATTCTTCCAAAAGACGTTCTTCAATCTTACGAGAAGTCACCCACTTACCTTCACGACCTGCAAATGGTGAGTTGTTAACCAAGAAGGTCATCTGAAGGGTTGGCTCATCGATACGAAGAACTGGAAGTGGCTCAACCGCATCCGTTGGCGTTACGGTTTCACCGACGAAGATGTCTTCCATACCTGAAACGGCAATCAAGTCACCAGCTTTTGCTTCTTGGATTTCCTTACGCTCAAGACCGAAGAAACCAAAGAGCTTGGTAACGCGGAAGTTTTTAGTAGTGCCGTCTAGTTTTGAAAGGGTAACTTGGTCACCAACTTTAACAGTACCACGAAAGACACGACCGATACCGATACGACCTACGAAGTCATTGTAGTCCAAAAGGGATACTTGGAACTGCAAAGGCTCATCTGAGTTATCCACTGGTGCAGGGATATGTTCGATGATGGTATCAAAAATTGGTGCCATAGTTTCTTCTTGGTCTGCTGGATTGTCAGACAAAGATGAAGTCCCGTTGATAGCTGATGCGTAAACCACTGGGAATTCCAACTGGTCATCATCTGCACCCAATTCGATAAAGAGTTCAAGCACTTCATCTACAACTTCTTCTGGACGAGCAGAAGGTTTGTCAATCTTGTTGACAACGACGATTGGTGTCAAGTTTTGTTCAAGGGCTTTTTTCAATACGAAACGAGTCTGTGGCATAGTCCCTTCGTAAGCATCCACGACAAGCACAACACCGTCAACCATTTTCATGATCCGCTCAACCTCACCACCGAAGTCCGCGTGTCCTGGTGTGTCCATGATGTTGATACGAGTACCGTTGTAAGCTACGGCAGTGTTTTTGGCAAGAATGGTGATACCACGCTCTTTTTCAATATCGTTTGAGTCCATGGCACGCTCGTCTAATTGCGTACGCTCATCAAGGGTTTGTGATTGCTTCAAAAGCTCATCAACGAGGGTTGTTTTTCCGTGGTCAACGTGGGCGATAATGGCTACGTTACGGATGTCTTCTCTAAGTTTTGTCATAATATCCTCTATATCATTTAATGTAACTAAAAAAGTATATCATAGATTGACTGAAAAATCACAGATAATCACATTGTAAATGTTTTCAGTTTGTTTGATAAACAAGAAAGAAAAGAGATTGAAAACCAATCTCTTCTTTTTTTACAAAATATTCTCGAAGTTGTCTCGCACTTCTTGTGGCCACACGCTAGACTGCACTTCACCGATATGTTTCTTACGAAGCAAGAACATGGCCAAACGCGATTGCCCAATACCACCACCGATAGACAGCGGAAGCAAACCACTCAAGAGTGCCTTGTGCCAGTCGAATTCCAAGCGCTCTTCATCACCTGTAATAGCTACTTGGCGACGAAGGGCTGCCTCATCAACCCGAATCCCCATTGAGGATAATTCGAAGGCTGAACCCAAGACCTCGTTCCAAACCAAGATGTCCCCATTTAGTCCCTTGTAGCCTGGCTCAGATGGGCTGGTCCAGTCATCGTAGTCTGGTGCACGGCCGTCATGTGGCTTACCGTCAGCCAACTCTCCACCAATACCAATCAGAAAGACTGCACCGTACTCTTTAGCAACGACATTTTCACGCTCTTTTGGCGTCAAATCAGGGAAGTTTTTCACCAAGTCTTCCGTATGGATAAAGGTGATTTTCTTCGGCAAAACAGACTCAATGTCATAACGAGCTTCAACGGCCAATTCGGTCAGACGGATAGCTTTGTAAATCTGCTCCACCGTTTCCTTCAAATATGCCAAGTTACGACGACCTGCTGGAATCACCTTTTCCCAGTCCCACTGGTCCACATAGACTGAGTGGATTTCATCTAAGGAATCTTCATCTGGACGAAGGGCCTTCATGTGCACAAAGAGACCTTCTCCCTCATTAAAACCGAAACGAGCCAGGGTATGACGCTTCCATTTTGCAAGAGAGTGAACTACCTCATAGGTCGCATTGGGAATCAATTTCACATTCACCGATACCGCATTCTCCACGCCGGACAAATTATCCTGGATACCATCCCCGACACGACTCAAAATCGGTCCTTGCACTTCTACGATTTCTAACTTGTCTTTCAAATACTGGGTGAATGTATTTTTGACGAAAGAAATCTCCTCTTGCTGATGAATGAAGCTCTTCTTCATACCTTACCTCCTTAAAATTTATACACCTTATTATACTCTTTTTTACCCACTTGTAAAGTCTTTTTATTAAATATTCTGATAATTTAATGGAGGTTTTTCACTTCGGCTGACAGCACTTCTATCACGCCCTCTGTCAAGCGTCTAGGACCACGCACCGCCCTGACACCCAAGTCCATCATGCGCGCTCTCGGCAAAACATCATCGGAAAACTGAGCAATCAATTCCACCTGCATAAGTTTCTTTTCTGTAGGAATGTCTGATTGTCCATGATTTTCCAAGTTCGCCTCCAAGACACGGCAGACATAGCGAATAGCCTGCACTGGTGCCGTCACGTAGATGGCTACGATGTCCCCAGCTTGAATGATTGATTTTTGCGGCCAATAGACTACCTTATTTTCCGCAAACTCGGTATCAATATCATAGACCTTTGGATTGGCTGGAATAACCCAGTAATCAGGCCCTTGATCCGCCTTGTAGGATTTTGGTCCTACCAGATAACGGCTCTTCTCAAGCAGGGCAAAAACCATCTGGTCCTCCACAGTCTCATCCAGTAAGACCGACACCCAGGTCTTCTTTGACATATGGTAGGCAGGGTAGATGCCCGACTGACTCAGCAGCTCTGCTATTTCCCGACCGTCAACCTTGAGATTGACAATCTCCACCAGCTCTTGATCAGCGCTCCCATCCAACTGTCCCCGCTTGACCTGAGTCACCAAAGCGTACCACTTGCTATTGGCAGGATGGCGAAAAGCCCCCGTCTCTGGCGACTTGGCAAAGGGATAATCAGGAAGGTCTCCCCACTTCTCCTTGATGAGCTGGGCGATGCGGTTGCTTTGGTCTTTGGAAAATGGCAGAGCGACACAACAAGCCTCCTCTACTCGAGCCAAAATAGACTGATAGCTTTCTCTCACCTGCCCCACAAAAGCCCCAGCTGGTGCAGTCACCATATGGGCAGTATAGACCTCCTCCATCTCACAATCCCAGACAAAGGACGACAGCTGACCAGCCTCATCAACCTCTACCACCGCCTCAAACTGCCCCTCCATGAACACCTCACGGTAGATGTAACGATTGTTAGAAAAGATAAAACCGAAAGGGAGGAGAGAGGGGAGGTTGATTTGGTAAGAATTGTTTTTGTTCATAGATGCCTTTCACTAAATAATTAATCCCACTCACCTAGTAATACCTCTTTCAAAAATTTTTTAGGAATCCAAAATGAGTGTTTCGTTATTCTTCTGCCATCTGGCAATTTGTCAGTATCTGATAATTTTCCCTTACCAACAAATTCATTAGGTCTAATTTCGTAGTAAGTATTTTGAGCATGAATTTTCGTGAATAAAATTGTATTGACTTTACTCTGAGGAAAGTTGGTAGATACTTTATTACCATTTTGACTCAATTCAACACCGTCTTGGATGATTTTTCGTGTTTCTATCCAAACTCTTTGGACCTCCGGAATTAGTCTATCTGGAAACCCCCAAAACTTGATATTATCTAATACAAATAATTTATCCGATACTTCTTTAAAAATGACAAATAAAAACCGTTTATTGCAAATTTCCAAAAATGGATGCGATTCCTCCCAGACATCATTCCTAGCCAATTCTTCAAATTGATAAGTCTTAAACGGAGAGTCCTCTTTTGGTAGCCCATTTTTATCTACACGAATAACGCGTAAATTCATATTGGCTTTTTGAAATTCTTGTGTCTTTTCAAGGTCTCCAGTCAGCCCCAATATATTTCTAACCAGAGTGCTATTTTTACCTTTTGCTCTAGGATTCACGTCAAATCGACTATATAATTCTTCCTCAGAAAATCCTTTATAGGCTAAAATTTTGTCTGCAATAACCTGTGTAAATGATTTTTTCTCGCCTCTGGCAGTTGCTAAAATACTTTCTTGATCAACTTGATTAAATATCTTGTGATTAATCAAGTAGGTCATGTAGCTTGATTTCAGCTCCCAAGCCCTTTGTTTTGCAAGAGTATCACTAAAAGGCTGGCTTCTAAAATCTTTTCCTTTCCCTGCACCTTTAGTACAGGTAGATAAATAGTTCCCATCTGATTCGGACAGTTCATGGGCTTTACCTTGCTTAATCTTTTCTACAATACGATTATAATCCTCAAGAATGACCTCCATATCCTCTTCAAACCATTCGTACAAAAAAATTTTTTCAATGATATAATCCGACATTGTCTGCCCTGGAATGAGACCATTGTAAAACAGTAAAAGTATTTTAGAGCATTTTTGCCATAGATGAGTGGAATAAAAGTCATCTAAGTTTTCCTCCATGTAGTTTAATATTGTTAAAACTAACCGCTCTTTTGCACTAATTGTTCCATTCTTGTTCACTTTAAAAGGCGTGACTTTCAATTCTACTCCAACCTTGTCAAAATCAGCAGCTGAGTCACTATTAGGTTGATAGCCATAAAAGTATTTTTCTATATAATTGCCATATTGCCCTTTTGACTTCATACTGATTTCTTTATCAACAATTTCTGAGATTGTACCATCTTGAAAATCTCGATAAGTTTTATAAGGCGAAACTTGGTATTCAGCAATAATTTCGCCAAGCGACCTATCTAGTAAATGTTGAGAATAATCAAGAATACTTTGAATATCTGTTTCATCATAATTGAATAAGTGTTTTTCCATATAAAATTTCCTACTAAATTCCTATAGCTCTATTATATCAAATAAAAATCCTTGATCGAAATTGTTTTTTACGATATAATAGAGAGTATTAAATAAACTTGAGGAGAAAAAATGAATATTCTCGAACTCTTTGCCGGTGTAGGCGGTTTTCGAATTGGATTGGAAAATGCTGACAAAGATTACTTCCAAACTAAATGGGCAAATCAATGGGAGCCTGCTCGAAAATCACAGGATGCTTTTGAAGTTTATGATTTGCATTTCCCAGACAGTGAAAACATCAATATTAGTATCTCAGATATTTCTGACGAAAAGTTTGCTGAAATGAATCCCGAAATGATTGTTGGTGGTTTTCCTTGCCAAGACTATTCTGTTGCACGAAGCAAGAAGAACGAACAAGGGATTGAAGGAAAAAAAGGAGTTCTCTTTTGGGAAATTATCCGTGCTACTCGTATCACCAAACCTAAATATCTTATTTTAGAAAACGTTGACCGTCTTCTAAAAGCACCTTCTAAACAAAGAGGACGTGACTTTGCAATCATGTTGACAGCGTTTAACAATCTCGGCTACTCAGTTGAATGGCGAGTTATCAATGCCGCTGAATATGGTCGAAGCCAACGCCGTCGTCGTGTATTCTTCTTTGTCTATCGAAATGACACGACTTTTGCTCAAAAACTAGATAAACAGTTTGAAAATACCGAGACTGTATTTAACGAAAATCGATATGATGACTATCTATTCCACTCAGGCTTGTTTGCAACCCAATTCCCAATTAAATCAATACCAATAAAAAATCGCCAAGTCTACTACGAACTGGCGAAAGATATTGTTGAAGTATCAGATAACTTCACCGGAACAGTTTGGAATACTGGCGTGATGAGACACGGGAAATACTATTCCGTTGATACTCAATGTGACTATAAAGGTCAACCGATAACTCTTGGAGAAATCTTGCAAGATGAAAAAGATGTACCTGAGAAATACTTTTTGACAGACCCTACTAAGCTAGAAAAATTCCAATATCTACGAGGTCCAAAAAAGATTGAAAGAACTTCGGCAGACGGTCACACCTATACCTATTCCGAAGGTGGAATGTCGCCGACTGACGACCTAAACCTGCCTGGACGAACTATGTTGACTTCCGAAGGAACTGTCAATCGCTCTACTCACTTTATCAATGTGAACAATCGATACCGTTTGATTACACCTGTAGAAGCGGAACGATTACAAGATTTCCCAGATGATTGGACTAAGCAGAAAAAATTAGCAGATGGATCCATTGTAGACGTATCTGATAAAATGCGTATGTTCTTTATGGGCAATGCCCTCGTAACTGAAATCGTACGAAAAATTGGGGAGTATATAGTAAAAATTGGTTAAAATGGAGATATGAGAAAAATGCAACAAGAAATAATACAAAATTGGCTCAGAACCTTTGATTCTTTAGAACCTGAAGCTAAAGAATGCTTGATTGAATTTGATCAACTTATTAACAATTTCGTTAGTCAAAATTCAGAAATACCTTTAGTTGGATTACAAAAAAGAGTCAAATCTAAGCAAAGTTTTAGTGATAAATTAGTCCGAAAATCATACATTACACAATGGGAGTATAATTATCAATTTGAAGATAAAAACAAGTCTTTCTTAGCCGAACATTTACAAGATTTCATTGGTATTAGACTCAATACATATTTTCAAGTTGAAGAAGAAGAACTCTTTAATAAATTAATTAATTTTTTAGAGAAAAACGAAAAAATAATTATTCCCGATGAAGAAAAAAAAGCAAAAAGACAACAAAATCAACACGAAATATTTAAATTCAGTGGCACATATGAGTTCAGTAATCGTAAGTTTGGTTTTGAAATTCAGATAAAATCTTCTGTGCATAATCTTTGGGGTGAGGTAGACCATTTCACAATATATAAACCTCATAATTTTGACTTTAATATTACAACAAAAAAAGAATTAACCGAGTCCGTATTTCAAATATTAGCTAATTCAGATACCCAATTATATAATTTAAAGAAAAATAATACATATGAAATACAAAAATTATTAAATCAATTATTCTTTGAATTTACTAAAAATGATATTTTTCAAACTGAAATTTTCACACATAACTACTATGATTGGTTCTACAACATATTTCATCAAGTCAACATCAATGATGTTTTAGTCTCATTTTTAAAAGAAGAAGAGTATATAAAGAAAGACTTCAATATAGATATACTACATAATAATAATATTGAAGTAAATGAAGAGATTTATAGTTATCTTTCTAAAGTAATTGAAAAAGTAATCAACGAGGGAGAGGCAGATAACATTGCTAAGATATTATCTTTCATTTTCAAAAATATAAATAAAGACGATATATATCAGTATATTGCCGACTACATATACTTCGAACTTTCTAATTATTTTATTTCTAATTCATCTGAACAGGATGAATTAGATACTGTTTTCCCTAGCGATGAAGACGAAGATGATTTTGAAGATTCTGAAGCAGATTTCAAAGAGTTAATAAATAATTTAAAAATGCCTGAAATGACTCCAAATAACGCTCATTCTGATTATAAAAAAATAATATATAATAAACTTAAAGAAATGAATCTAAAAATAGGGAGAATCCAATATGACGCATAGATTTTTAATTAATCAACATCATCCTGAATTACAAGACGGATTAGAAGTTAAAAATTTTTCGGTTGATTTTCTTATAAGAAATACTGCTACTAAAGTTTTTTCACCAGAAACATTTAAGGGTTATCAGCGAAAAATAAATAGAACTCATTGTTTGAATATTGTAAAATATATTATAAAAAATGATTATTTTTTCTTCCCTACTCCAATTATTTGCGCCAATAAAGATAGTAAATTATTTATTGTTGACGGACAGCATCGAGTAGAAGCACTTCGCATTGTTAAAGAAGAATTTCCAGATAAATATGAACTAATTAAAGAATATGAAATTAGCTCCATTGTTTTGAATAATCCAACAGATGCTTTAGAAGTAGATACTTTTATCACTATTAATAAAACTTCAAGGAAAGTGGATACTTCTCTAGCTCTTGTTCTAAAAACAATGTATTCGGGAGCTGACAACGCCGCTCCTTTAGCAAAAAAACAATACATACTAGTCGAATTAGCTAGAAGCTTGGATAAAACTGATAAACATTGGAATAACGAAATTTCTTGGGAAGGAACTCCGCAAGCTACTGGAAAAGTTATAAGTTTAAATTCTTTTGTACGTGCCACTATGCCTCTAATTAATCTTTTAGAAAAAAACAATCTAATTGCAATTGATTCTCTTAATGAAACACAAGAACAAATACTCAAGGTCTACACTGCGTACTGGGAGATAATTATGAATAAATGGCCACAAGTATTTCACACAAAAGAATCTTCAAAAATTTTAAAAGGATCAATCGGCCTAAGCTCTACTCTAAAATTTCTGAGTAACAAATTAAAAGATATTAAACTAGATAGCATAGAGGAACTCATTAATCATATAAATAACGAATTTGAACTAGTAACTATTAACCCAGAATACTGGCTTCCAGGTAATATTTTTTCTAGTTACTCTTCAGGAAGTGGCTTTTCAAACATTGCCAAAATATTAGAAGACTCTCAAAAAAAATAAAATACTTTCTAACTAGATAGTCAAAAAGCACGGTCTTATGACCGTGCTTTTTGACTATCTTCCCATCTTCTTCATCTCTTCAATCCGTCCTACTGTCGCATCGTATTTTACTTGGTAGTCGGCTTGTTTTTCTTTTTCTTTTTCAACGACTTCTGGTTTGGCGTTGGCGATGAAGCGTTCGTTGCTGAGTTTTTTGCCGACCATGTCTAGTTCTTTTTGCCACTTGGCAAGCTCTTTGTCTAGACGAGCCAACTCTTCTTCTACGTTGAGAAGGTCGGCTAGTGGCAAGAAGATTTCAGCACCGGTGATAACGGCTGACATAGCTAATTCTGGTGAAGCGATACTTGAGCTGATTTCCAACTGTTCTGGATTTGTAAAGCGTCGGATGTAGTTTTCATTTGCCTTGAAGAAGGTTTCAAGCTCGCTATCTGCCGTCTTAATCAAAATGGTAATCGGCTTAGAAGGAGCAACATTCACTTCTGCTCTGCTATTTCGCACCGAACGAATCAAGTCCTTGAGACTTTCCACTCCCTTATGTGCTTCCGCATTTTCAAAGGCTGGGTTGACAACAGGGTAAGCCGCCACTACGATAGAGCCTTCTGCGTACTGAGCGTATATTTCTTCCGTCACAAACGGCATGATTGGGTGGAGGAGGCGAAGGATTTGGTCCAGCGTGTAGAGAAGAACAGAGCGAGTCATGACTTTCTCAGCCTCATTGTCACTGTAAAGCACTTCCTTGGTCAGCTCGACGTACCAGTTGGCGAACTCTTCCCAGATGAAGTTGTAGAGGATGTGACCAGCAACACCAAACTCGAACTTGTCGAAGTTTTCAGTGACCTTGGCAATAGTTTCGTTGAGGTTGTGGAGAATCCAGCGGTCCGTCACGTTACCAGCCTCACCAGCTGCGACTTTCGCAACATTCTCACGCGCCGCATCCAAGGTCAAGCCTTCATTGTTCATGAGGATATAGCGGGAAATGTTCCAAATCTTGTTGATGAAGTTCCAAGAAGCATCCATCTTCTCGTAAGAGAAGCGAACATCTTGGCCAGGGGCAGAGCCGTTTGACAAGAACCAACGCAAAGCGTCCGCACCGTATTTCTCAATGACATCCATTGGGTCAATCCCGTTTCCGAGCGACTTGGACATCTTGCGACCTTCTTCGTCACGGATCAAACCGTGGATCAGCACGTTCTTGAAGGGCTGACGGCCTGTGAACTCAAGCGATTGGAAAATCATCCGCGACACCCAGAAGAAGATGATGTCATAGCCCGTTACCAAGGTTGAAGTTGGGAAGTAACGCTGGAAGTCCGTCGCGTTTTCGTCAGGCCAGCCCATTGTTGAGAATGGCCAAAGGGCAGAGCTAAACCAGGTGTCTAGGACATCCTCATCCTGTACCCAACCGTCACCTGCTGGAGCCTCTTCTCCGACGTACATTTCGCCAGATTCGTTATACCATGCTGGAATCTGATGCCCCCACCAAAGCTGACGCGAGATAACCCAGTCATGTACATTTTCCATCCATTGTAGGAAGGTATCGTTGAAGCGTGGTGGGTAAAATTCTACCTTGTCAGCTGTGTCTTGGTTGGCAATGGCATTCTTAGCCAGTTGGTCCATTTTAACAAACCACTGGGTTGACAAGCGTGGCTCAACCACCACACCTGTACGCTCCGAGTGTCCAACGGAATGTACACGGTTTTCGATTTCGACAAGGGCACCCAGTTCTTGTAACTTAGCAACCGTTGCTTTACGGGCTTCAAAGCGGTCCATACCTGCAAATTCGCCTGCAAGCTCGTTCATGGTACCGTCGTCGTTCATAACATTGACTTGTGGCAGATTGTGGCGTTGACCTACGAGGAAGTCATTCGGATCGTGGGCAGGAGTGATTTTCACAACCCCTGTACCAAATTCTGGGTCTGCGTGTTCATCCGCAACGATTGGGATTGGCTTGTTTACGATTGGTAGGATAACGTTTTTGCCAATCAAGTCCTTGTAACGTGGGTCTTCTGGGTTAACTGCCACCGCAACGTCACCGAACATGGTTTCAGGACGAGTTGTCGCAACTTGCAGGGCACGAGAGCCATCTTCCAACATATAATTCATGTGGTAGAAAGCACCCTCTACATCTTTGTGGATAACTTCAATATCAGAAAGGGCTGTGCGAGCTGCGGGGTCCCAGTTGATGATAAATTCGCCACGGTAGATCCAGCCTTTTTTGTAGAGTTCTACAAAGACCTTGCGAACAGCTTTCGACAAGCCTTCGTCCAGCGTGAAGCGGTCACGTTGGTAGTCCAAAGACAGACCCAACTTGCCCCATTGCTCACGAATGGTCGCTGCGTACTCATCCTTCCATTCCCAGACTTTATCGAGGAATTTTTCACGACCCAAGTCATAGCGGGTCACGCCTTGCTCCCGCAAGCGTTCCTCAACCTTAGCCTGAGTGGCAATCCCCGCGTGGTCCATACCTGGAAGCCAGAGAGTGTCAAAGCCCTGCATGCGCTTTTGGCGGATAATGATGTCTTGAAGGGTGGTATCCCAAGCGTGTCCCAAGTGCAACTTACCCGTTACGTTTGGCGGTGGAATGACGATCGAATAAGGCTTAGCCTCCGCATCGCCTGACGGCTTAAACACATCTTGGTCCAACCAAGTTTGATAACGACCAGCCTCAACCTCGGCTGGATTGTATTTTGGTGATAATTCTTTTGACATTATTTTTTCTCCTTTAGTATTCTTTAAGAAAATTGGTTTATACTATCCTCAAGCTAGAAATAGCAAAACTTTTCTTTTTCATATAATCTCCTAGAAATAGTCAGTCCTTTGGGCTGGCTATTTCGTTTTTATTCACGAACGATATGGGGCGCGTAGCTTTAATAACTAATTTCGTCTATTTTTTCACCACGATAGTACACTTCGATATGGTCAGATATTTTTTTAGCTTCCTCTTCATCAAATGCTTTTATGAGCCATTGTTTGAAATTTTCGTCTAGTGTTTTTCTGTTTATGATATTATTTGCCTTCGATGATTGATTAGAATCATCGTATTCTGAAGACAGGCTGCCAATTCTGATAATGATCTTATCATATTTCACATCTGAAAATGGCAAGACATTCTCAACAGTTTCAATCTTCGTGTTTGCAATATTGGGAAACAACTGCCCTTGGATTGAAGTATCATCAGGATAATACGTATTGAAAAAAGTATCACGCCATTTCCAAAAACCGATTGCTACGGATAGTATCACTACAATCACCACTACTAATTTTTGTTTCTTGGTGAAGGTCGGTGTCAAACTTTTCATTCGTCTACCTCCATGCTTCCCTTCTTCAATACCAGTTTATTGTTTTCCTTTACAAACTCCGCTCTCACTGTGTACAGAGTAGGACCCAAAAGAATATTAGGCCTCCAATCTTTTTGTTCAAACACCGTTTCAATAGCAAATCCATCTTCTATAATCTTAATTTCTGTTGGATCTGTTCCCTCGTCTGGGATATACCATTTTTTAAATGTGTATTTTTTGAATTCCTTGTTTGTATCTAATTCAGTGACAAGCGTTTCTTTCATGGATATTATTTGATTTTTGGTAGCTCCTTCGCTTGAGTAAGCTTCCCCATCCTCAATAATTAAGTTCCCATCATAGTAAACTTTGTAGGAGCCGAATTCCTCTTCAAGTTCATCCTTATTTAAAGAGTCTATCCAGATATCTTGTAATTGGTCTCCGTATTCCTTCGTATTAAAAATTGGACTCGTAATATAAATTCTTGGTATTTGAATATCAACACTTTTGAAAGACACACTGCTAAAATTTATCAATTTTTCAAAATCATTAAAGGGAATATTATTGATGTAGGTCCCTTCAACTCCAGAGGCAGTATCTGAAGTTTTGTTTGATTTTGTGATGGCTACTCTTTGTGCTTCAAATGGTTTTGATAAAGTAAAATATAAAGTCTTTTGCACCAACCAAGGAATGCTCAAGAATAATAAGAAGGCTAGCGAAATGATGACAAACCAGCTAGTCAATTCATTTCTCAAATCTTTTGAATTCTCTGTGAACTTGTTTAACATTTTCATAGACAGTATACTCCTAATTCATATTTTAATACACTGCACGCAAAATAGTATACTCCATGAGATAAGCATGATGTAATATAGTAGCAGGACTGAACTGATAGTACTAATAGAAATAGTTTATGCCTATCTGGATTATATTCTGTTTCGCCCCTCAACGGAAAGGCTATTTCGTTTGTTCTTGCTCAAGCTCCTCCATTTTTTGGATAATCAGTTGAGCAACTTCATTAGCAGTAAGGTGGGTATTATTAATTTTGAGATAATGCTGAATGCCCTCTGGAATGCCTAATGAGGTATATTGACATGTATCAGCTGTAGAAAGAATCTCAGCCTCTGAAACTTCAATGTTTCGTTTCAAAGGTTTATGGGTCAGTCGATTTTCTGTCCGATTACGCCGCAGACGTTCTTCTAAAGCAGTTTCCAATTCAACAAATAAAATTTCCTGACCACGATGATGAAAAATCGTCTGAACTGTTGTAAGAAATTGAACATCTATGGGATTTTTAAAATTAATCAAGGCAGTTCCAATTAGTGGGCGGTTTGACCTAGCAAACACATCATAAACAGCAAATGTAATACGTGTATTGAGGTCAAACATATCCTCAGAAAATTCTGGAATAAAACGTAGGCTAAAATCAATCGAATCATGATTATGAAAGAGGGTCATCCCTGTCAATTTCTCAACTTCCTGCCCAACGGTCATCTTGCCAGAAGCTTGTGCTCCAATAATAATTAGATTCATCTTGCCTCCCCCACCAACTCTATCTTTATCCCATCTGGGTCTTCTAGATAGAGAGCATAGTGATCTGGTCCTCCTGCGTGGGGATAGCGGTCGTCGTAGAGCAGTTTGACTCGTCTGGTCAAAAATTCCTTCCGCCATTGGTCAATTTCATCAGGTGTCCCCACATGAAAAGCTAGATGATTGAGACCTGTACGGCACCGGTGATAACCTGCCTCTAGGAAATCCTGTGGCATTTGGACAAAGACCAGGTACTGCTCTGCTTTTTTATAAGACAGCCCGTCCTCCCACTCCTGATAGAGCGAGTAGCCCAGCTTGGTCAGAAGAAAATCGTAAAATGCACGTGAGGTTTCCAAGTCTGAAACATATATTTCAACATGATGTAGCATATCTTCTCCTTTCCAAATGAAAATCCCCGCCTAGACTTGCTAGACAGGGACGAAGTTATTCCGCGGTACCACCCTTGTTCAGATAAGTTATCTGCACTTTGCTTATTCGATTCACACCATCAGCAACCAGTTTTGACATTTGTGCGGATTTCTCAGTACCACCGCTTCCTGTGACAAATGGGGCTCAAAACACCTCTGAATGGCTTTATTGTAACAAATTGTACCTTGAAAAGCAAGGGATTTAGGCTTTCAAGTCAATCCCTTTTTCTTTCAACTGCTTGATAGTTGCAGGACCGATGCCTTTTAGAGCCAAGAGCTCTTTTTCTGTGTGGTTTGCAAAATCAGCCACAGATTGAATACCTGCTTCGTAGAAGGTTTCCAAACGTGCTGCCGCAATGCCTTCCAACTCAGGAAGTGCCAAAAAATCTTCCAATGAAGTCGCTGAAGAAGTCACCTCTGCTACAACTTCTTTCACTTGCTCCACAGCATGCTCTACTGCAGCCTCAGCCTTATGAGCAACTGTCTCTACAACCTCTGTCGCTCTTTCAAGTCCTACACGACCTGCACGTTTCAAGTCTGCTAATTGTTTTTTCAAAACTTTTTTACGATTTACTTTCTTTTTTCCCATTTTTCATATCTCCCGTCTGATTAATAATGCCGCTGACCAAATAAACCATCTGGTAGGTCGTGGAAATCTTTTCCTGCCGCGTAGTTTTCAAATTTTCCTTTGATGAAGCGATAAGCATCTAATTTACTCTCATAGCGAATATAAGCATCCGCTGCCCGCTCATCCTTGTCTTCTTCAACAGCTCGACGACTCTCAGTCATAGCCATCTCATTGATCACCAACTGGCTATCAACCCAAGCCTCAAATTCTTTTAAAAATTGTTCTTCTCTCGACATCTTCTCACCTTCTCTCATCAAGCATTCTGAAACATTATACCATAAATCAGACCTCTTGCCTATAAGAAAAGTAGAGGAGTAACCCCTCTACCATTTCAAACGATAGCGTGTCTGGGAGGAGAATTCTTCTCCCGCTGCTAAAAAGATAGACCCAAAACCTTCTAAATTACAAGCATTGGGAAATCCTTGGCACTCCATACTAAAGACACCATGATAGGCTGCCAGTTTTTCCTGTGGAAAATTATAGGTATAAATCACCGCAGCTGGTTGATCGGTTGAAACCTCTAATCCAACCTTCTTATCTGGACTCCACACCTCTACAGCTGTCTCTTGACGCGAAAGTTTCCAAGGATGGTCATAGCCCTTGACCAAGTTTGTCTGCTCATGGTCCGATGAAAAGCCTGTTTCAAACAGCGCAAACTCTCTAAAATCAAACGGTGTTCCATCAACCGCTGCAAACTCTCCGAGTGGAAGATTGTCTTCTCCTAAAGGTACATAATAATCCGCAGCAATCTTCAGCTGGTGTTGACCAATACTCTCGAAAAATTGCCCAGACAAGTTGAAATAGACATGGTTAGTCGGATTAAAAATCGTATCCTTGTCTGATCTTGCAAAATAATCAACATGAACATCATTGCTTGCTGATAAACAATAGCGAACTCCAACCTCAATCCGACCTGGAAAACCATTAAAACCATCTTCTAAAACGGTTGTAAAGAGGACTTCATCTTTGCCATTACACTCCCATTCCCAGTTTCGCAAGTTTGCCGTATTTACGCCACCATGTAAGGTTCGACCGGGCTCGTTTTCAGTCAAGGCATATTCCTTGCCTGAAATCTCAACACGCGCACCTGAAATCCGCCCTGCCACAGGAACAATAGAGGCACCGACATAGGGATCCAATTCCAAGTATTCTTCGGCCGAAGCACAAGCTAAGGAAACGTTGCGATATCCTCCATCTTGCTCAGCAGGAACTTCTATTTTGACAATCCGAGCTCCAAAATTTGTCACAGATAGGCGCAAGCCATTATCATTTTCCAGAATAAATAATTTGGCTTCTCGACCAAAATCTTCAATTTTCATAGCATACCTCCAAAAAAATAAGGGAACCTAGTGACTAGGTCCCCTTAGGATACTTAAAGCCAATTTATATAGCGACTGCCTTAGCATTACTAGGCCGTGCTATAATTCTCCTTAGACGATCCCGTTCCTCTTTATTTCAAGGATCGGGCTGAAAAACTCCACTGGAGCTCCCTCCCTTTCCAGTTTTAAGGCTCGGGCTGAAACAGTTCACTGAACTGTTTCACTCATCTTCGTCGTCTGAACTGATCAACAAGTCATTGACATGCTGGATATTGGTTGCACCAAATTCAACATAATCAACTTCTTCGCCGAGCAGGACACCATTTAGGTAACCGATAATCATTGGCATGTTCATACCAGCATAGAGATGGAATGATTGACCTTCAATGATTTTTCGTGAAACCACATTGGCAGGTGTTCCGCCGAGCAGGTCAGCAAAGACTACGAAGTCATCTAAGTGAGCAATTGTCTCTTCAAATTTTCGTTGAAAATCTTCTGGACCTTCTTCTGGTAAGAGTGCAACTGTATGGATATCCTCTTGAGGACCCATAATCATCTCAGTTGATTTTTTCAACTCTTCACAGAAGAGACCATGACTAACCAAAATTAAACTTTTTACCATTAAGCCATACCAAATACGAAGTGACCGATTGCAGAAAGTCCAACTGCAAGTGCGATGATAATCAAGATAGCTTTAGTAGAAGTCATGCCTTTACGGCCAAGCAACCAGAATACAAATCCTGTGAAGATTGCTGGAACCAAACGTGGGAAGATTGTGTTCAACAAGTCTTGTACGTCAATCACTTTTTCACCAACAGTTGGAGCCCAAGAAACTTCAAAGTTGATCATTGTTGCAATCAAAGCACCCAACATGAACACACCGAGTACAGAAGCTGCATCAACAAGAGCAGTCAAACGGTCGCGCATTGTTGTGATCAGTTTAGTACCTTCTTTGTAGGCAATTTCCAATTGTTTCCAACGGAAGATGTCATAAACAACTGCTACAGCCACCCAGAGGAAGATACCAACTGGTGAACCTTGGCTAGCCATAGTCGCTGCCACAGTACCCATGATTGCTGGAACCAATGAACCAAAGATTGAGTCACCGATTGGTGCAAATGGACCCATCAAACCAGTCTTGATACCGTTAACCGCATCTTTAGAAGCAACACCGTCGCTTTCTTCCAAAGCCAAGTCAATACCTGTGATAATAGTATGGAAGAATGGTGAAGTATTGAAGAATTGCGTATGCAATTTCATCATTTCTTTCAATTCAGGTGTGCCATCTCCGTACATTTTACGAAGCTGTGGCAAGATCATGTAAAGGTAACCTGAACCTTGCATGCGCTCATAGTTCCAACCAAGTTGGTAAGTGAACAAGCTACGTTTGTTGATTTGATTAAAATCTTCTTTTGTTAATTTGTAATTAGATTTCGTCATCGTCAATTTCCCCACTTTCTGAATTTGATGGAGCAACTACTGCTACTTTTTGGCCGTTGATATAGTGTAAAACTGAAAGGAAGATACCAACAATTGCGATACCAATCATTGACAAGCCTTTGAAGTTGTTTACAAATGCTACACCAGAATCTTCTGGAAGTGTACCAACGATGCCAGCTACAGCGCCACCCAATGCAGATACGTTACCGTAAAGAACAGTCAACATAGCTGTAAGGGCAAAACCAACTGCCAAGTAGTGAAGGTTGCGTTTAAGTGGAAGGTAGTGAAGAAGGATAGCGAAACCAAGACCTGGAAGCATACGAGCAGCCAATGTCAAACCGTTTGCAACCCATTGATATTGTTGGATAGCTTGTACCATTGCATCTACGAATTCACCACCGAATGCAAGAGCAAGGAATACAGGGAGTGCACGAGAGAGTGCCCATGGGATAGCACCGAGAAGGTAGTTACGCTCGATTGCTGCGTAGTCAAATTTTTCAACCGCTGCATCCACACGGTGTGCGAAGTAAGTAGTTGAGAAACGACCAGCGATATCTGTATAGACAAGGAGTGCAGCTACTGGTACCGCGATTGTTGCTACTGCCAACTCTGGATCAATACCTTGTGATACTGAGAAGGCTGTTGCAAGAACTGCACCAGAAGTTGCGTCGATACGAGATGCACCACCGAAAGTACCCACACCGAGTACCATCAATTGAAGAGACGCTCCGATTGTCAAACCAGTTGCCAAATCACCCATGATCAAACCAGAGATGAAACCTGCAAATACAGGTGAACCAGCTGACGATACAATTGTCAACTCATCACAGATCTGATAAGCAGAGTAGAGCGTTAGAAGTAATATTTGCCACCATTGCATAATAGTGATCCTCCTTTAAAATTTTTCAAAAATATCCGTAAATTATCTTACTTTATCCAACAATGGCATAAAGTCTTTTGGTGTGTCACCTGGCACCATTTGGGCAATCAATTTCACACCTTTTGCAACCAAAGCATCGAAGTCAGCGATGTCTTTATCAACAACGTTGATAGAACGAGTCACTGAACGAGTTTCAGGACTTTGAGACATATTTCCAACGTTTAGTTCAGGAAGGTCAACTCCGTACTCAACCAGGCGAAGGAAGTTCTCTGGACGACGTGCCACGATCAAGAGACGTTGGCTGTCATATTTGCCTTCTTTGATATTGTTTGCTGCTTTTTCAATTGGCAAGATTGACAACTTCACTCCTGGTGGAACAGCAAGTTTCAAACCTTGTTTTTCAATATCATTTTGGGCAACTGCATCATCGATAACCATGATGCGTCCAATGTTTAATTTTGTTGTCCAAAGATTGGCAACCTGACCATGTATCAAGCGTCCATCAATACGCGCAGCTACAATTGTCATAAATTTCTCCTTTTCATCATAAATCTTTATAAACGGGTTTCTGTGAAAAACGAATCTTATCGCTATATTTGCCTTCTGTTTCGAAGACGACTATTTCGTTTTCTCCTTTCTTTAAGTATCCTTTTGGTATATAGAGATAAAGGATCGGGCCTTTTTCCCAGAAACGACCAATATTGACATTATTGACGAATACAACGCCCTTACCAAAGCCTGTCATATCCAAATACGTATCCGCTAGCTCGTCAATCTGACAAGTAAAGCGGTAGAAGGCTGGCTGCCCTTCTGTCCAAGCACGGCTGTAATCAAGTTGACTGACATCCTTCAGCGGCAATGGGTAGATGTCCCAATTTCCGATATAGTGAAGATCTGCCATGGCTCCTCGACCGAGCCCTTTAGATTGGGTTGGTGCAGTAAGCTTGTGACCGTAGTTAACACGGCCCATATTTTCTACCAGAATGGTCAACTCCACTTGTTTCTCTGGCATATGGAGTTCAATATCGTCCCCAATCTCTGTTTGGTATTGGGTAGTCACTAGCTGACCATCTGCGTAAACCTGAATCCGGTCACGACCATCAATCACCCTAAAGCGTTCCGGCTCTTCCTTATCTCTCTCAATCTCAGTTCGATAAAGGATGTAACCAGTAGATTGCCCGAGAGCTTCCATATTCTTCGGATAGAAGGATTGGTGTTTGCTTGATAGGATATCCAGATTCTCAAAGAGACCAACTTTTTCAACCAATGCTACTTCTGGGAAGGCTTTGGCTTCTTTAATCAATGGTTCTGCAATCTCGATGTCTGGATAAGCTGCCTTCAAACGGGACTGAATTTCATAGAACTTCTGAGTTGGATTACCTGCTTCATCCAAGATGGCATCATAATCATAAGATGTCACCTGTGGTAGATCAATTTGGCCTCGAGCAGAACATCCGTTCATGAAACCAAAGTTAGTTCCGCCATGGAACATATAGAGGTTGATAGAACCTAGTTCAATACATTCCATCACTGCTTCTGCCAACTCAACAGGGTCCCTACGAATAATTTCATCACCCCAACGGTTAAACCAACCATCCCAAAATTCCATACACATGAGTGGCCATTTCTTACCATACTCATCGAAGAAATCTTGCATCTGCTTGAAGTTCTCTTTCGCCCGTGAGCCAAAGTTTCCTGTTACCAGGATATCATCTGCAATGAGCGTCCCTGCTCTCAAGGTTCCACGCCATGGACCATCTGATGTAAAGAATGGAGCAGTCAAACCGTGTTTTCTCATCAACCGGCCAACAGCTCTCAGGTATTCCTTCTCTTCACCGTAGGAACCATATTCATTCTCAACCTGGAACATGAGGATTGTGCCTTGGTGGGAGAGTTGGCGCTTGACTAACTTAGGAAGCAGAAAAGCGTAATAATCGTCTAAATGCTTCAAGTAGGTTGCATCGCTGGAACGAACCTGAAGATCTTCCGTCATTAGCCAAGCTGGTAAGCCACCCCACTCCCACTCTGCACAAATATAGGGGGAAGGACGAACAATGCTGTAAAGCCCAAGTTCTTGGGCCAAATCCAAGAAGGCCTCTAAATCGAGAATCCCACTAAAATCAAATTGACCTTTTTGCGGTTCATGTAGATTCCAGGGAACATAGGTTTCAACTGTATTGAAGCCCATAGCCTTTAGATTATACAAAGAATGGTACCAATCGTCTGGATGGACTCTGAAGTAATGAATAGCTCCAGATAAAATTTTAAAAGGTTTTCCATCTAAATAGAAGTCATCTTTTATTTGAAAATCCTTCATTTTCAACCTCCGCTGTAACCGTTTTCTTTTTCTATCAATATATTAACACGAATAACTGGTTATGTCCAGTATTTTTTTGAAAAAAATTATTTATTTTATATTTTTCTTTTTTCAAACTATTTAGTATAATAAGGTAGAAGGGAAAAGATTAGGAATAGAAAGGAAACAAACTATGAAAGTACCTAAGTATCAGCTGGTCCAAAACGACCTGCGCCAACAGATTATTTCTGGAAAATTTGAAAATGGGGACAAATTCTACACCGAATCAGAATTGACCAAAATTTTCAACGTTAGTTCTATTACAGTTATCCGTGCCGTGAATGAACTGGTTAAGGATGGCTATTTGATCCGTCAGCAAGGAAAGGGAACCTTTGTCTCTCGTTCTCGTAAAGGAAAACTCGTAGAGTTTTCTGATATTGAGATTTTCCCACTTGAAACTGAAACCGTTGCAGTGATTTCTTGTGAAAAAGGCAATGACCCACAGATCCTTGAAAAATTGGAGCTTGACAAGTCTGACTTTTACTATAAAATCGTCCGCGTCCGCACTGCTGGAGATACACCGTATATCTACCAACAGTCACACATTCCTGCTCGCTACATCCAGCAACCAAATGCTGACTTGCAACACTTCCAGTCACTCTACCAACGCTTTAAACTCGATTTCAACATCCACATGTCTGAAGAACCATTTGTTGAAATTAACGAAATTGTTCCAGTTCCAGCATTTGCAGCCGACCACTTGAAGCTAACTGCTGGCGAACCAGCTGTTTTCCAAACAAAAGTAACGCAAAAAAACGGTAGCAACGAAGTGCTTGAGTATGTTGAAACATACAAACATTGGAAATACTTCAAGATTGAAATCGCAGCTAACAAACGCTAAAAAAGAATTAGGTTTCCCTAATTCTTTTTTTTATTCACTTCTCACATGGCTGATTTTATAGCGGAACAAGTCTGCCCTAGCAATACTGAAAGTATATTCAATCATCCGATTTTTATTATTAAAGGTCTTTCGAATCAAGTGCAAGACCGGGCTACCATTTTTTATCTCCAGGAGCTTGGCTTCGTTTTCAAGGGCAATGCTAGCGTAAAACTCTTCTTCTGCCAGTCGAACCGTTTGTCCGAACTCTTCTGAAAATAACTCATAGAGGGGCTTGCGCTCCAAAGCAACAACCGTTAGGCTTTCAAACAAATGATGGGGTAAATAGGTCCGCTCCAACATCATGGCAATTCCATCAGCCATGCGTAAACGCTCCAATTCGATAATAGCTGAACCAATTTCCACCTGCAATTGATCTGAAAGAAAGTCTGAAGCTTCGATAGTTCGAAAGGACAAAATCTTAGTCTGAGGCTGTTTACCCATTTTCCGCATCTGATCGGTAAAGCTATAAGCAGTTGACAAATCAACAGCTGGCTCTAAAATCTCAGAAACATAGGTCCCTTTTCCATGCTTTTTATAGACAAAGCCTCGTTTTTCTAACTCCTGAAGGGCTAAACGTACCGTTATGCGACTGACACCATATACCTGAGTCAATTCTCTTTCCGAAAAGAGCTTCTCATTGGGCTTCATGGTCTCTCGAATTTTCAACTCTAGCACATCTACCAATTGAAGATAGAGGGGCTTATCACTGGTACTGTCAAACATAGAAGAGCCTCCTTTATTGGTTATAACCACTTTTAGTATATGTTATTCTAAAAAGAAAATCAAGAAAATATATAGGTTTTTACAAAAAAATAAAAAGAGCAGTACACCGAAGCCCCATCAGGCAGCAACGCATTCTAACCCGACAACTTTCTCAAGCTACTACTCTCTAAAATATTTTATAATTCATATATGTTACTAACTAAGCTTTTGTATTTTCAGTAAAAAAAGTTCTTCTTGTATTAAATTCAAGAAGAACTTTTTGATTGTAAGCACTTATCTATTAGCTAAGAATTATTATCATCTTTGATTAATAGACTAGGAGTATCATTATAGTGAGCGCGGTGACATTTTTTAACTCGAATATATAGATCTTTTAATAGATTAATACTTGTCAAGACTGCCTCACCTGTGTTCAATTTCTTAATCTGACCAATTTGGTTTTCAGACAAGTGGTTTTGTATCACTTTAAGTTCATCTGGAGAAGTGAGTCTATGAATCAGCAATGTTCCTATTTGTCCTAATAAAATTTTATCCACATCATTTGGATTTTGAGTTGTTAAGAAGAGGAAGATTCCTTTCTTTCTCCCCTCTCGAGCAATACTATTCAATCCAGTATAAAATGTGAATCCTTCAGTATTGACTCCCTTTGTGTATCTATGGACTTCATCAACAAACATTACAAATGGTTTTATCAATTTCGAATTCAAATTTACTAAATAGTTTGAAATTAGGTCAACAATCATTCCACCAATTCCATCTGTTGTTCCAATTTTAGAAACATCAATATACAATGACTTATCGGTACTTCCTTCTACAAATGAGTCGATAATATCAATTAAACTATTGCCAGTCGAAGTAAAAAAATTAACAAGTGAAGTATTATCTAACTTATAATTTACCTTTTGAATAAGATACTGATTTACATTAAAATTGAAGGTATCTGCTACGAAATTTCCTCTATTGTCCTGTCTAGTTGTTTCTACTGCAATCTGGGCCGTTAATAATTCAATGTTAAAATTCCTATCTTTTTCAGAAAGAGTTGATAAATTTTGTTCTACTTCGAATACTGACTTTCCTACTTTCTTGTATACTTCATCAATGTTATTTTTATACTGATATCGTAGAGAACGGATTGCCTCAGCTAAAACTGCTGGTTGTGTTCCATCATTTGTTTCAAATAAAATTGACCACTGGTTCATTGATATGTTTGATAGGGGGAGGAAGGCAGTTTCACCAAGTATATATTTATCTACTTCGTCATCTTTAAATGAATCAGAATATTCTCCTGTTGGATCTATTATCAGTGTCCTAATTCCATCATTAACCAGTTTATCTAAAATGCTTAAAGCTGATGTTGATTTCCCACTATTTGTAGTCCCTACAGTCATCAAATGTCTATTAAACAAAGTTTTTGGTTGTAATTTTATAGGGTATTCTTGGGAACTAAAGGCAAGATTAGCGATAGAAGATAGTTGTTTCTCACTGTCAGGATTCACTTCGATTGATTTTATAAAAAGCTCCACTGCTTTTTCATTTGCAATATACACCTTGTCTGTAATACCAACAGTGTTTGTCCCGTTTAGTTTAAAATATTTCTCACCCAACGGTATGTATCCAAGTATGTCAATACTTATTTCTGGAAAAATTTTCTCTTGTAGCCCATTTGTCATCATTTCGTGAACACTGTCTGAATTTGGCACTTTAGACTGAAATATTTCTCCAAAGAATAGACCATTACTTGAATCAATTAAAACGTAGTAATTTATCGTATTTGGAGCAAGGACATCCGTTCTCAATTTTCTGTATGAAAATAGTGAAAGATTTTCTATTTGAATTGTTGCATATGAACGATTCACTTGGGATATCATTCCAAGGTAATAGTTACTCTTGTCAGCTACTTCATAAAAACTATCAATTTTCGTCATTTAAATACCTTCCACTCAAGTAATCAACTAAATCACTATTCATAGTTGCCTTTAAAAATGATATTGGATATCCTTCGTCCATTAATCGTACTAGTTCAGCCCAATTTTGATTGTATTTAGAATTCGACTCGTCAATCTTACTATATTGATTATTGTCTCCATTCCACTCCCTATTCGGATCAATATTAAAGTCTGTTACTAATAATTTCAGACTAGAGTTATTTTTCAATGCCTGAGTAACCATCTTTGAGATATGATCGTCTGCAAAGCTAAATCCTGAAGAAATCAGCAAAGTATTGGGACGTTTTATAAGCTCTTGAAATTTTGTAAATAGCTCAAAATACGGTTCCTGATAACTTTGGGCAAACTTATCTGAACTAGGAAAAATCATTACCATTTTATCGGTTTCAGTAATGTTGTCTTTATTTTTTCTTACGATATCACCATTATCCTGTTTTTCCCAAGTAAGCGATCCATGGATTTTAACAAGATTAAATGTCTTATCCTTATATTCAACTTCTCTAGTATTAACATTCTGAACCTCTTTCACGAGATTCCATTCAAACATATTGCTATCAAACTTTGGTAGAGGTGTAAAGTTGAATCCATCAAAAATTACAAAATTATTTTCCGCACCAGCTTCCTCGATCAAAACATCATAATTTGTTGTAACAACGGAAAATTTATTCCCACCTTTTTCTGATAATTTCGACAAAAAATTTAATAAGGCCCCATGTTTTAAAACTTTGCTATCATATGAATAATTTGTATTTTTCTTAATCAGTTTTAATATTTTATCAATTGTTTTATTAAAGTCTTCTATATTATCATCTGGAACATAAGGACGATAATGGAATAATGTTGATAAGAAATCCTCTAGATTAAAATCATCTGCCAATTTAGGTGAAGTTGTTGATTCAGATTCATTTCCAGCTAATATGTTCCCATCCTTGTATCTACATTGTGTTGCCAATTCTTCTAATGTATATATATTTTCGGTAGACTTATGAAGCTCTTCAAATATATTATCAGCAATCATTTTGACTGTTTTTCCATATTCAGGATTTCTATCAGGAGTTACTGAAGCTCCTGCACCTGCGAGAAAGACCACATTAGAGTATTTTTCACCATAGACTATTTTTCGTATTTTTTCACTAATCAGACGTTTGAAATCAATCATCTGAAATTCATCCTCAGAACTATCATTAGAATTTTGTTTTTCAAGTATACCATTGGAATCATAGAAATTTACAGCACCAGTATCATCTCGCTCCACACCAAATTTACTTGCTCTAGACAAATAGTGATACTCAATCTGATTTTCTTTAGTTTTATCAATATCATCAAAAAAGAAGAAAAACATATTACCTACTCCTCCACTTCAAACTTAGGCAGACTATTTACCAAATCGACGGTCTGAACAGATACATTGATGATTCTGAGTAAGAGATTGAAAATATATTTTTCATCTGTGCTATAGTCATTTGGGTCATCTGTGATACCTGATTTCTTATCGGTTTTAATCTGATACTGGTCCATAATCCACTCAATAGCCGAGCGACCATTGACCATATACTCATAGGCTTTTTCAGGGATGCGACTAATCGTAATGTCACTATTATAGCTAATCGTTGAACGATCATTGATAGACTTCCCATTTTCATCACGAGTCTTGGCAAACTTCATCTTAGTTACCTTGTAAGATGGTTGAGGAGATAGCTGAATGTCCACATCGTCATAGACAGGGACTTCTTCATAGTTGAGATGTAAATCCATCAAGGCTTTTCCAATTTCAACATACTTGTCTTTTTGCTTCACAATCGGAATCCGTGCCAAGTCTTTCTTCAAATCATTAGCATACTTTTCCTGGTACTCACGAGAATTAAGTAGACCATAAACATAAGCGAAAGTGTCATCTAAACTTAACCCAAGTTTGTCCGCAAAAGCCTGATTCATATTGTCATTCGATTGGAAAAGCGACGTTTCATCTACTTCATTGTCGTAGCGCATGAAGCCTTGTGAATTCATTAAAAGTTGCACATCTGGCAAGATATCTGTAACTAACACTGAGAACTCTTTTGATGATGCTTTTCCAGAAGTTGCGATTAACTTGTTTTTAATCCCAAACTTTTTGTAATAGAGCCTCACACGCTCAACAAGTGAATCACTATAATATAACCATTTCTTTGTAAAAGGTCTATACAAATATTGCACAATATTAGTATCACTATAAGTAATTATTTTATTTTGTTTTATTGATTCTTCTAATCTAAACGTCCATTTTATAAATTCTTCTTTTCGATTTAGATTTGCTATTTTTTCAGAGTTTGGCATCTCAATAAGGCGGTCAAGTTCTTTATTATAATTACTTATTATTTTTTTAGTATTTATCTTGGTTTGAGAATTAGAAAAACCAACTATCCAGCTATCCCTATTAGTTCCAACACCTAAAATATTTAATTTAAAAGGACTACATATGTCTCCAGATATTTGAACATACTTCTGATAATTCGGGTCACGTTGGTTAAGCCAATCGTTGTTATCATCAGGTGTGATTTCTTGCCAATCAATTGCCGAAATGTCTCCAAAATCAGAAATAATATTGAGCTTGTCCTTTTGTGACAGGTAATCACCAATATCATGATAATGGATATCATGCTGGTCTGAACCATCTTTAACTAGAATAGAAATTGCAACTGGAGTTCGACTTCCTGAACCAAATATTTTTCCGCCTTCTTTACGAGACTGTTCGCCTAAAGTTCTTTGGTCTCCTCGAAGATTAAAGATATACAGATGATTGAAATCTTCATAAAGTCCAGCACGAAGACCATCTGCAGAATTAGTATTTAGATAATTACCGTTAGTCACAAATCCAATCACACCTTGTCCTTTAAGTCGGTCAGAAGCCCAACGGAAAGCTTTAACATAAGAATCGTAAAGCCCTTTAGTTAAGCCTGCATTAGATTTTGCAACATAGGTGTCTGCCAGTCGTTTATCTAATTTTGGATAGGCGTTATTTTGGTTGTTATCATTCTGACTACCTTGACCGATAGAATAAGGTGGATTTCCAATAATAGCTGTAATTGGTTTTTCCTGCTGCCGTTTGAGACGTCTGTCATTGGTGCCGAAGAAGCAGTCATCCAAAGTGTCTTCTGTCTCTGTTGATTCAAAAGTATCTGTCAGAACTATGCCTTCGAATGGGAGATAATCTTCCTCGCCATTTATGTCATCAAATACCGCTTCGATATTAATAGCAGCGATATAATAGCTGAGCAGGACGATCTCATTGGCATGGAGTTCTTGCGTATATTTTCTCACCAGATCAGCATAGCTCATTTCTCCCTTATCCATAAGGGATTTAAGGTAGTGAAGAGTACGAGTGATAAAAGTACCTGTTCCAGTAAATGGATCAAGAATATGGACATTTTCACTGGCAATAGTCTTGCCAAAATGTTTCCTCAAGACAACATCCACTGACTTAACGATAAAATCTACAACTTCAACAGGTGTAAAGACGATACCAAGTCGTTCTGTAGTAGACTTGAAACCAGTGGAGAAGAATTTGTCATAGAGTGTAATGATGATTTTCTGCTTGGCTTGGGCATTATCAATCCCTTCCGCACGCAGACGAACAGAATTATAGAAAGGCTCAAGTTCTTTTTGCTCTTTCTCAAACCCATATTGAGACAGTTCTGCCACGATTTGTTCCATGGCAGAGCTGACAGGATTATTTTTAATAAAACCATACTCGCCAAAAAGGGCATCAAAGATAGGTAATGTAATCAAATGCTGAGCCAACATCTCAATAGCTTGATTTTGATCAATTGACTCATTGATATTATGTTGCAAGCTATGCAAAAATCTCTTAAAAGCTTTTTTGCTCTCAGGATTTGATCCCAATATAATGTTAATTCCTTGAATATGACGGCGAGCAATATCAGCTACATCCTTAGACCAGTCTTCTAGATAACGGCGGTCCCCAACCTTTTGTACAATTTTCCCGTATATTGCTCCTTCAACGGCTTCCCATTCAAGTTCAAGCTCGGTTTGATAAGGTGCCTGCGGTTCATTGATATAGGTACCATCTCCAGTATTGATTGAAGGATCGTCTGGAGCACCCCCAACACCAATAATTTGGATATTTTTTGGTTTCTTTTTATTCAACTCTAGTTTATTGATTGTCGCTTCAAATCGTTCATCAACTGAGCGCAAGGCATTCAAAACCTGCCAAACGACATCATAAGACTTGTTATTATCTAAAATTGTTTCTGGAGTTTCACCTGCAGGAATGACAATTGGAAGAATGATGTAGCCATAATCTTTCCCTTCAAACTTACGGATAATTCGACCGACTGCTTGGACGATATCCACTTGTGACTTACGTGGAGAGAGGAAGATGATGGCATCCAAGTTCGGTACATCAATCCCTTCGGTCAAGAAGCGGACATTGGACAGGATTCGAGCAGAATCCTCTGGAATATCATCACTAGCAAGCCAATCCAAAGCTTCATTCTTTTCCAAGGCATTCATATTCCCATCTACATGACGGACATTTACCGAATAACCTTCCTCAGAGTTAAGATAATCATTAACAACATTTTCAAATTGAGCAGATAGACGTTTACTGTCGTCAATGGTTCTTGAGAATGCAATGGCACGTTTCATAGGCTCACCAGATACTTTATCCGTGAAACTTTCCCGTTTTATCATACCATTCCAGACACCTATGATTCTACCAACATCATCAATATTCAATCCATTTTCAGGATCTGACAGGGACTTTTGCATATCTTTTTGAACCACTGTTTCATCAACTGCTAAAACCATTAACTTATAGTCTGTTAGAATATCATGACTGATAGCATCACCGAAGCCTAGACGGTAAAAGACTTTACCATAGAGTTCCTCGTCATCCATACTTGAAATGACAATAGAGTTATCCTGTGCTTTCTTTTTAGCATCTAGACCATAAAGTTTTGGTGTAGCTGTTTGATAAAGTCGCTTAAGCCCTTTAACATTCAAGTTACTATGAACTTTTGTGAATGAAGAATCTTCTTCACCTAAAGCTTTAGCACCAGTTGTACGGTGAGCCTCATCAGCGATGATAAGGTCAAAATCAGGGAATCCATTTTTTTGAGCTTTTCCCAAGACCTCAATTGATTGATAAGTACCAAAGACAACGAGCAATTCTTTCTTTGGTTGGGTCATCAACTCTTCATAATTTTCAACAACTTTCTTAGCTGATGTTGTCGCAGGAAAACCAATATCGCTGGCTTTAATTTGGATGTAGGTCTCCTCATCCTTATCTTTTTCCTTAACACTTCCACGACTAGCGTTTCGATCACTGGTAACAGCCATTGAAGACATGGACATATCTGTATCATTATTCCAACCACGCAAGGTCTGAGTCAGTAGTTGGATACTTGGGACAAGATAGAGAACAAAATACTGTTCCTTTCCAGCTTCCTTTGCCATTGCCTCAGCAACTTTTAAACTTGTAAATGTTTTTCCTGTACCAGGAGCCATGATCAACTGTCCACGATCATGCTCTTTGAAATATTCTAATGCAGATGTGATAACGTTATTCTGATAATAACGTGGTTGCTTTTTAGCTTTTACGGTTACAACTTCAGGACGATCAAAAGAAAATTTTGACCAATCAATTCGTGAATTTCGCAGTTCTGAAAGCCCAATTCGAACAACATCACTTCGATCAGCAAGTGCTTTCTCTGCATTAGCTCCCCATTTATCAGTTGAGGCAACTATAATTCCTGATTCATAATAATCTTTGCCAAGCTCGCCAAGAAAAGAATCAATATCTTTCTTTTGGATAGCATGATTATAGAACTTTGCTTGGATAGCTACCAATTCACCAGTGTGCTTTTCTGCAACTAAATCGACTCCGATATCAGCTTTAGGAATACCAAATTCCGCTGGTACATCCGACAACATCCAAACGTTTTTAAATTCATTCTTATAAGTTGGTTCATTTTGAAAATAGGCTCGTGCTAGATATTCAAAATAGGTTCCACGATCACGCTGTGTTTCCGATGCTGTATTGATTTGTGCGACTAAATGATCAAAACTCATATCACTTCTCCATAAAATTCTAAATTATTCTCAAATTAGCTTATCAAAATCACGTTTACTATAAAGAATTCGGCGGATTTCCATAGTGTTTTCAATTAGCACATAAAATATCGTAAAGTTCCTAACTTTGATTGTGTAATAATCATGAGGACGCTTTTTGAGTGTAGGAAAAGGTACATAGCCTGCTGGATTCTTTAATCTTTCAAAAATAACCTTTTCTACCTCATCAACTAAATTCAAAGCAGCTTGGGGACTATTTAAAGCATTTGTAATATAGTCCACAGCTTCATTAAGATCTTGTTCAAAGAGTGGTAGAAAAGTAAGTTCATAGTGTTTATTCTCCATCAATCCTATTTCTCACTCTTCCAAAAATTTCTTCGGCTGTATATCGTTTTGAACTTATAGCTGCTTGCTGATCTGCTTCATCCAATGCTTTCTCCCTTGTGTCCGTTAAGAGTGAATATTGCTCCAAACTCATAACAACCATAGAACCATACCCATTTTTTGTCAAAAATACCGGTTCACCATTTTCTATAACGTCTGATTCTATTTCACTGAATCGATTTCTTAAATCTGATACTGGTCTAATATTAAGCATTTCTGCACCTCCTGTTTTTGATAAAATTATATCAAAATTTTATCAAAAATAACAGTGAAGAATGAGAATTCCTTTTCTATTTCGTACTCTTATTTTCATCATCTGCAAACTAGCTTACGCCTTATTTACTGATGATTTCAAAAGTATTTGAACGCATCGAAAAACACAAAAAGTTACACCAAAAACAAATAAGTAAAAATCGCAATACAAATGATTATGAACATTAAAAAGTGCAGAGCAATTCTGCACTTTTTAATTTATTTAATTACTCAATCATTCCAAACCAACTTAACGCATCGATGATAGCTTGTTCTTTTTTAGGTGGACAATTTGGAACTCTTTGATTTTCTTTCTTAGAGTGATTGTAATTTTCTCTCTCAATTATCCCAAGTTTTCTTTTAACTTGAGCAATGTTAAGAGTAGATACTTTTAATTCAAATTTTC
Organism: Streptococcus suis; assembly: GCF_016775005.1. GTDB lineage: Bacteria > Bacillota > Bacilli > Lactobacillales > Streptococcaceae > Streptococcus > Streptococcus suivaginalis. Next base: position 481,020 of record NZ_JAEUXI010000001.1, read on the forward strand.
TAAAGACATAATCTTTGATTTCTGAATATGTAGCTTCCTTCTTGACAGAAATATCTTTGAGATCTTCTTCATTGATTTCAAGATCAATATGATGGTTGATCTCTCGTTTGGACAATTTCACAACCGCCTCAGTTCGAGCCGTATGAGGAAACATATCAACGGATTGGATGTATTCGACCTTATAGACCCGGCTGAGCACTACTAAATCTCGTGCCAAGGTCGAAACATTACAGGAAACATAGACCATTTTTTCAGGTCGGAAGTCCAAAATGGTTTCCAATAACTTGTCGTCCAAGCCCGTCCGAGGAGGATCCACTACCAAAGCATCTGCCCGATAGCCTTCCTGGTACCACTTAGGAATAATCTCCTCCGCCTTTCCTGCCTCATAATGGGTATTGGTCAGTCCCATCCTAGCCGCATTTTTCTTCGCATCTTCGATAGCTTCAGGGATTATATCCATTCCCCGCAGTGACTGCACCTTCCTCGCGAAAGCAAAACCGATAGTCCCTACACCACAGTAGGCATCGATCAAGTGCTCATCGCCCCTTAAGTCCAAGGCCTTAACAGCTTCTCCATAAAGAACCTCTGTCTGTTGCGGGTTCAGTTGGTAAAATGCCCGAGGTGACAAGGAAAATTCAAAGTCCAAAACAGCTTCAGAAATGGCTTCTTGTCCCCACAGAATATCCGTTCGCTCCCCATAAATATCACTGGATTTCTGCTTATTCCAATTGAGCGCAACCGTCACGATCTCAGGAAAGGTTTCAACTAAATCTTGGATCAACTTGGACAAATTCACCTGACAGGAGGTCACAAAAATCAATTGGACCTGTCCTGTTTGTCGTGCACGACGCACCATAACTGTCCGAATCCCTTGAATTTTCCGCTCATCATAGATAGGAATTCGATGTTTGGTCAATAAATCTGCTACCACATTAATAATTCGCTGAGTCGTCTGATCCTGGACCAAACAATCTTGAATTGGAATTAAACGATGTGAATTTTCAGCATAAAGACCCGCATGAACCTTACCCTTAAACGAACGCGTCTGAAATTGCAGCTTAGCCCGATAGTGGCTAGGTTGGTCCATCCCAATTGTCTCCAATATCGGATAGTCTTCATAGCCACTCGGTTGAAATTTCTTCAAGGCTTGCTTCAATAAATCCGCTTTAAAATCCAATTGCTTGTCATAGCGAAGGTGCATAATCTGGCAGCCACCACAAGCCTGGTAAATCTCACAGGCAGGCTCCACCCGAAACTTTGAAGCCTTGTTCACCTTCAGCAACCGAGCTTCCACAAAATTCCGTTTGACAGCAGTGATTTGACAATAAACCTCTTCACCTTTTAAAGCACCAGGCACAAACACAAGGGTCTTTTGGTAGAAACCAATTCCTTCCCCATTGATGCCCATTCGCTTGATTTTCAGCGGAATCCGCTGTTTGACTTCTAATCTCATACTACTATTTTACCTAAATTTCCTGTATAATGAAAGAATGAAAATCACAAAGTTAGAAAAGAAGAAACGTCTCTATCTCTTGGAGACAGACCAGGACAATCAAGTCTATATTACTGAAGATACCATTGTGCGATTTTTCCTCACAAGAGGAAAAGAAATCAGCGAAAATGAATTGAAAGAAGTGATACAGTTCGCACAATTCTCCTATGGAAAAAACTTGGCTCTCTACTACCTATCTTTTAAAAAGAGAACGAAAAAAGAAGTCGAAACCTATCTTGAAAAACAAGACGTCGATCCCCTCACCATCCCTGAAATCTTACACAAACTCCAGGAAGAAAAATGGATAGACGACCAGGACTATGTCCAACAAGTTCTCTTTCAAAATGCGCTTTCTGGAGACAAGGGGCCACAAGCACTGAGACAAAAACTGTATCAAAAAGGAATTTCTAAGCATATCATTGATGCTTGTTTTGAATTAGAAGAGTTTGAAGAGATTGCCGAAAAAGTAGCACAAAAACTACACAAGAAATACCTAGGCAAGTATTCTGATCGAGCCTTAAAAGAGAAAGTTAAACAAGGACTTTTATTAAAAGGATTCGACTATAAAAATGCTGATAAGGCGCTCGAAAAACTAGAATGGGTGCAAGATGAGCAAGAACAGGAAACCTTGCTAAACAAAGAATTAGACAAGGCCTACAGAAAATATAGCCGGACGGATACTGATTATTCCTTAGAACAAAAAATCATCCGCTTTCTTCTAAGAAAAGGATTTGATTACGATAAAATAAAAAGAGCCTTAAGAGAATATTTGTAAAATCTACCACCGAAGACAAAAATATGATATAATGGTGGAGATTAAATTGAAATTGTAGAAAGTTGGTAGCCAAGTGAAATTACCAAAAGAAGGCGACTTTATTACAATTCAAAGTTATAAACATGATGGCGAACTCCACCGCTCGTGGAGAGACACCATGGTACTAAAAACAACAGAAAATGCTATTATTGGTGTGAACAATCATACATTGGTCACAGAAAATGATGGCAGACGCTGGGTTACCCGAGAACCTGCAATTGTCTATTTTCATAAAAAATACTGGTTCAATATCATTGCAATGATTCGAGACAATGGCGTTTCCTATTATTGCAACTTAGCTAGTCCCTACATCCTGGACAATGAAGCCTTAAAATACATCGATTATGATTTAGATGTAAAAGTCTTCGCTGATGGAGAAAAGAGGCTACTTGATGTTGATGAATATGAAAAACATCGAAAACTCATGCAGTACCCTGAGGACATTGATTTTATTCTAAAAGAAAATGTCAAAATCCTCGTTGATTGGATTAATAATCAAAAAGGGCCATTCTCACCAGCTTATGTCAATATTTGGTACAAACGATATTTAGAACTGCGAAGTAGATAAAGTCAAAACCTGTTTAACAGGTTTTTTCTATAGAAAGGAAATTATGGGATTTTCAACAACCAAAGGCCGATATGCTAGTTTTGGCATTGTTACTTCATTACCAGGCCAACTCATTGACCAAGTTTGGTATCTGATAGACAACTACTTAAAAGGAGTCTTCCCGTTACCTAACCTCTTAAAAATACAACTCATCAATAAAAACGGAAAGATTCAGTTTCACTTTAAACACCAGAGTCTACCAATTTCCATTCTAATTGATAGTAAAGAACGTTTTGATCCCTTCTACCCAACAAAAGTCATTGTAATAGACAAAGATGGAATTCAAACCATTTTGCTCCCAGATGAAGTTCATTTTCACGATTAAATCCCCAAGATTTCTTGGGGATTTAAATGTACACATTTCTACCAAATTTTAGAAAAAACAAAAAAGGAGCTAACGCTCCAACTACAGTCCGTACGGGATTCGAACCCGTGTTACCGCCGTGAAAAGGCGGTGTCTTAACCCCTTGACCAACGGACCATGAACTAAAGATTTCTCTTTACTCCGCCAACAGGGCTCGAACCTGTGACATCATGATTAACAGTCATGCGCTCTACCAACTGAGCTATGGCGGAATATGCTAAGCGACTACCGTATCTCACAGGGGGCAACCCCCAACTACTTCAGGCGTTCTAGGGCTTAACTGCTGTGTTCGG
>NZ_JAEUXI010000010.1 GCF_016775005.1 Streptococcus suis
TAGGTCACCTGCTTGGTCACATGGTTGTAGCTACCCGTCCGCTCGAAGGTGACAGAATTGGTCTTGCTTTCGGTATTCGGAACTGGCTGACCGTCGACAGTATCCAGTTTGTAAGCCACTGTACGAGCGATGGTCTTGGTCACTTCTTCCCAACGTGGTCCATTTGGATTAGTCGGATCGACTGGTGTACCTGGGGTCTGTGGATTGTCTGGGGTGCTAGGAGTGGTCTTTTGAACCAATTCAAATACAAACTCTTGAGGAACATCCTTATCTGTGTCATAAGGGGTTGTTGGAGCATAGGAATGCTTATTGCTGACAAGATATCCAGAAGCCTCATATGAGTTCACAAGAGGTGTTACATCGTAGCCAATCTCCTCACTAGATTTACCAGATAGGGAGATGGTATTCAACTCCTTCTTGGCCTGTGGATTGGTCACATCGACAAAGCGGATAATCGCCTCTTGCCTATCTTTTTGATAAGTAACAACTTCCACAATATCAGCAGCTTCAGCTTCCACCAAACGTGGTGTTTCAGTCACACTGGCCGCTACTTCAACGGCATCCGATGTCGTCCGCTTAATAGAATATCCTGCTAGGGATGGCAATGGGTTACCTGCCAATTCCTTATCACTATCAACTGCTTGCCAAGGTTCATAAGTAACTGCCCCTGTTATCAGATTAACCGTAGCAGTTCGAGTAAAGCTAACTGTATCTTCAAATACAGGAGATAAAGGCGCTCCAGCTTCATCTACATACGAAATGGTCCGCTTGACTTCATCTTTGGTGACAATCCCTTTTACAGAATCTGGCCATTTTGGAATCGTTGGGTCTGGATTTTCAGGATCGTACGGAACAACTCTTTCAGTCAAATGGTAAACAAACTCATCATGACTATTCGGATCTGGTGAGAATACCCCATCTTTTTCATAGTTGGACATATCTCGAACTTCATAGCCAAGCTGTCTGTATTTTTCAATCGTATCAGTCGTATCAACTGTGAAGGTTTCACCTGTTTTACCCGTCAAAGCAATCTCTTCTACAAGCACTTCTTGACTAGGATTGGTGACATTGATAAAGCTAATTTTACCAATCTGAGTATTAGGAGTATAGACAACAATTTCAGTAATATCACTATCTTGATGGGTAACCGTCTTATTACGCGTTGTTGAAAGTGGCAACACTTCCTCTCCATTTGCTCTTGCTTTGGTCGCTGTATAGCCTAATACCTCTGGTAAAGCATACCCCTCTAAAGTTGCATCGTTATTCTTAGCTGTCCAATTAGTATAGGTAATCTGATTGCTTACAAAGTTATAGGTACCAGTCCGCTCAAACGTAACAGTGTTTGACTGACTGCTGGTTCCTGGAGCTTCTGGTCCATCCACCTCATTAAGCTTATAAGAAACTGTACGAGTGATGGTCTTGGTCACTTCTTCCCAACGTGGTCCATTTGGATTAGTCGGATCGACTGGTGTACCTGGGGTCTGTGGATTGTCTGGGGTGGTTGTGCTTGTCTTAGGACGGAATAAGATATCCCAATTCTGAACTCGCGCTGTATCTCTATCAAAGGTCTTATTCTGGTCTCTTGTAAATCCATCGTCAACCAGTTCGTAGCCACGCGCCTCAATTTCAGCAATCTTAGCATCTGTTGTATAAGCGATAGGTGCAGAGGAGTAACCTATCTCCTGGTCTTTAGCCAACTCAGGTCCATCCACAACCCTATATGTAAAGGTTGCTAATTGCTTATCATGTTCACGATAGACAATCGTAATGGTCTCATCCACCGCCTCTGCTGGAACATCGGTCCGCTCCGCAACATCCAGCTGACTGGCTGTATAATTTGGAATGACTGGGGATGTTACCTTAGGGAAATCGTCATCAGCAGATACCCAAGGACTATAGGTAATATCTCCTGTCAATGGGTTGGCTGTCGCAGTCCGTGTATACTGGAGAACTTTTTCAACTGTTGCACTTGCCTCACTACCATCTGCATAGATGTAACGAATGGTTCGCTTGACAGTTTCTCTAAGCTCATCCTCAGGGACATCAATCACCTTAGGTACATAGGTAGTAGATACTTTGGTCCCGTTGACATCCGCAATAGTGATTGTTACACCGCTAGCCAGTCCAACAAAATTTGGCTCTGGGGTAAAGGTAATGGTGCCGTCGCTATTCAAACGATAAACACCCTCACCATCCACTTGAACACTGTCTACTTCCTGACCTTGTTGATTGATGAGTTTACGACTAGCAGGATTTAAGGCTACAACTTCTGAATCTGGATCATATACCTGATCACCATTCAAATCAATTTGCCCAGCAGTAAAGAAGTCACTCCTAGAAGTTTGCTCCGCCCCTTTTAAGCCGTAAGTCTTATCTGGATCAGCAATCGGACGAACTTCAATAACATTTGGTGAGTAAGTGGTAACAACGGTCGTACCATTACTATCCGCCTGACGCACACTGACTGGGGTAGGAGTACCATAGTAATTCGGTAGCGGTGTAAAGGTGATACTGCCATCCGAATTCAAGACATAGCTACCTTGATTTGGTACTTCTACTCTGGTCGCAGGCTGACCACTAGCATCAAGCAGGGTCAACGTCGACGGAACCAGTTCACCCACACCGTCAATCTGAGAGCCTTTGGCAAAGGTCGGACGACCTGTCTGCTCTTTTCCTTGTACACCAATCGAAGTCGCAGCCACAGCGGTAGGGCTAAGTGGTGTAATCGTAGGAGTATAGGTCGCTGTCGCTGTAGAACCATTGACATCCTTAGCTTGAACCGTTACAGGTAACAAACTACCAATGAAACGTTTGCCTTCTTCATTTGGCGTATAGGTAACGGTGCCATCAGGTCTGGAAATGGTGTACTCACCCACTGCTGTTCGAACTCCATTAACCATCGCATAGGCCGTTGTAGTATCAACAGGATTCGAACTATCATCCAATAGTTTTGTCGTATTTGTATCCATCGGAACTTGAGCACCTGTGGAGGTTGTCCCTGGAACGAAGGTCGGTCTACCAGTCTGAACAGCACCTTGGACAGCGCTAGAAGTAGCATCAATACCGCTCGGGACAACTGCAACAACATGTGGTATGTACCTACCATCCATGGTATTGGTCTGGTCCGAAATATTAGCAACTCCATGTACATCCGTTGTCGCAGTCCATCCAGTTGTATAGGCAACCTTACCAGCCTGATCCACTACTGTACTTGTTCGACGAATCGTAATCCCCTTGGCCTGTTTGACAATGCTACCATCCGCACGCTTAGTTACAAAATCTGCTTCTGGAATAAATTCTACATCAACATTCTTACCATTAGCAGTAATCTTATAGCGACCCTCACCTGGCACGACATAGTAGCCATCAACCAACTCACTATCCTGAACTAATTGACCATTTTCTTTGACGATAGAAGGTGGCACATTTTCATCAATTTTCGCGGTAGTATTTTCATATGAATTTTTACCAAAGGCAGAAAATTCAATCGTTGCATTTTGTCTTTCCCCTTGGCTAGCGGAGGTTTCCTTTTTGCTACCTCTAGGTTGATGTGTTAACTGTACCTGGAAATCTTCTACTTCCCCGGAAAAAGCCGTCAAATGTGGGGTCAAAACATCATTTCTATCTACAGCAATACGAACACGAACACCTAATTTGGTTAAGTCCGTATCTATAATTTGAGGAATCCCACTAAAGTTTAGTGTATAGGTATTTGCTGCTGTTACTTCGACAATTCCTGACGCCTCTCCTGCATCAAAAATTCCATTATTGTTGAAATCAATCCATCCCTGCATATGAGCCTTTGGATTCCCATTTGCCGATGCTTGTAGTTTCAACTCATAGGTACCATTGGAAGAATGATGCAATGTATAATTATTATTATTTTTAGCCGCATTACTTGCCCCCATGAGCTGAATAGGTCCCTCGTCCCACTGGTTAATTAGCTCATCACGATACCATGGAGCAGCGTCAGCTGGAATAGCCTCTGGTACAAAGTCCAAATCTGCCATTACGGTACCTAGATATGGATTCTTGTCAGCAACATTGAGGTTGAGGGCGTGTTTACCTTCCCCATATGAGGCTGGAGCATCCCCTTCATCATAGACCATGACCCCAATCATGGCAGACTGTCTACCCAATGAAGTGATAAACATCCCTACTTCTGAAGCATTTTTAGTGAGCAAGATAGGTGTTGAATATTCCTCATTCGGATATGTATTAGATTTCATTCGGTTGGTTACTGGTCCAAAAACCTTAGTACCTAACCCATCTACCAGGGTCATACTTCCCTCTGTTGAGGTTTGTCCTGCAGTTGCAATGGTTTCTGACGTGCCAACATTGACATAGTCCAAAGCATCAAAACGTGCCCCCCAATTGTTGGGGATAGTGACATCATTAAATCTATTTCTATTTTGTTCGAAGTAGGCCGTCGTGATGGGACTGTAGGACGACAAGGTCAAATTGTTAGATAGTTCTCCAAGAAGTTCAAAATTTTCTCCATTGGTCGTGAAAATGACAAGTTCATCCCTCTTAGCTTCTTCTGACTCCATCATGACAAAATTTATCGGAACAGATTTACCAAGATAAGTTGCAGACCCACGGAAGATGACCCCTACGTTTCCTCCATCCTTGTGAGACTGTAGAGTTACCGCTTTATTACCAAAATTCAATCCCTGTCTAGCCGCCTGCGACCAGGTCGCATCCTGCTTAACAGCAATAATCTCTGCTTGTTCACCTGTTCTAATGACATGGTTTTTTCGATTTGCATCAAAATATTGCTCTCGATCTGTTCCAGCAACCCGTTCTTTATAAATATCCGTTGCTTCAAAAGGTTTTAGATCGATTACTTCCAGAGTTACCTCATAACCTGGAGCAATGACTTTCTTATATTTAGTACCAATTCGAAGAGATGGGGCTAATTTGTTACCATCAGCTTGGTTAGGGGCGGTACCAGTTCCCGAAATGGTACTAGTATCCGAAAAATCAATCCATGTAATCTGATTTAATAGCTTATCTCGGCTAACTCCTTGGTAGTTTTTGAAGTTTTGTGTACCTGAAAAAGCAGTTCTATTCTCTGCAGGAATAGCCCTAAACCCACTCGTACCTTCGGTGTTGCCACTAGCTGATACAGCATCCTCTATTAGCGGATTATCTTTCTCATCTTTTTTACGCGTCACAGCAAAGGATAGGATATTGGTTTCATTTTCCGTCACAACTTTTGTCATTACATTTGGCTGACCATCTGCCAAACGATAATTCGAAGACAATTTTTCAGCAGTAACTGTTACCCCAGTCTTGGCAATTTCGTCAGTAGTGGTTACAGAAACATAGCCTACTTGACCAAGTTTCTTCTCTTCACCTGTTTCCACATCGGTCTGGATAACCTTATATGGAATATGTACAGTCCGTTCTGGAGCCGAAACAAAATGGTCTTTTGCTACTTCCTGAGACTTTGGTGTCGCTACCTCCGTATTTTCAACAACTGGAATAGTTTTCCTATCATCGGCTGAAGCTGACTCCTTAGTTTTTTCCAATTCCGCATCTTCGTTTTTTTCAAGACGGACTGTAATAAGATTCTCTTGACCTTCAACAATAGTCACCAACTGTTCTTCATCCTGATCTACTGCCAGGCGATAACCCTCTGGTAATTTAGATGGAAGGTTTAAATTATGGCTAGCCTGCTCATCGACTGTCATTACCTCTATAGAAAAGGTTTCAGATGACAGAACTGTACCGGTTTGATCAACATATCTCACAGTGTAAGAAAGCACAGCCTGTCTGGTTTTAGGTATTTCATCCACAAATGGTTGGACTTCTGCCTCTTCTATATCGTTTTGAGAAACCTCAGATGGTTGAACAGCAACTGATTCTTCAATTAAAGGTTCGGTAACAGCCAAAATTGTAGATTTTGCAGGCAAAACTTCTTCAGAAAGAGGCAATCCATCTGCTCTTTCTTCACTAACAACAAGTTCTTGCCCCACGGGAGGAACAGGTACTTCCTCGGTAGCACTTACCTTACTACCCGCCCCCAATGCCAGCGATACCCCTAAAAGTACGCTAGCAGCACCAAAATGAAATTTTCTGATTGAAAAACGCTGTTTAGCGGCATACCAATCAAAACCTTTTCTTCCTTTTCTCATAAAAAGGCCCCCATTTCTTAATATTATTATATCAATAGACATTGTCATACTATCATACTGCACAGTTCTAATCAAGTAATTATCGGTTGCTATTAGAAAATCTTAATAAACTTTAAATGGATTGCCTAAGGAATGGTGACAAGGAATCAATAAACAAGTCTGCCGATTGTAATAGAAATTATGCCAAAAGTATTCCAATCTAATTGGTAGTGTAAAAATGGGTGGGCTGATTTCAATAGTCACGATAATAAATGAAAAAGAGTACTTCCAATAGGAAATACTCCATAACATTCTTAAGTTTGCTTATCTTTCGCCCTTATTGCGAATAACAAAGCCTGTTTTCTTTTCACTTGATGTGCGTTGGTGTGGTTTTTTGTTGTCCTGACGGCGGTTGTCACGTTTGAACTTGTCATCACGACGGTTGCGGTCGTTACGATCACCACGGCGTCCTCCACGGTCTCGGTTGCGGTCGCCGTCACGACGGCCACCACGATCACGGTCGCGACCACCACGGCCACCCTTGCCCTTAGCTTGTCCAGGAGCAAACTTGAATGGCAGTGGTTTTTCACGCGCAATCTCCACCTCTGGCAAGCTATCTGGATCTTGTACAGTCAGGCTGAGTACATAGAGTGCTAACTCCTCAGGGGTAAATTCAGCGGCCAACTTAACTGCATCTTTCTTGAACTTATCGAAATTGCTACGGATGGTTTCATCAGCCATTTCGCGCTCAATTTTTTTCAAAGCAACTTTCTTCTTGGCTTCAAATGCTTCCTGAGCAGTTGCTGGCTTGAGACCTTTCATACGTTTCTTGGTCAAATCTTCGATGATAGCCAAGTAGCCCATCTCGTTTGGCGAAACAAAGGTAATAGACTGACCTGATTGACCCGCACGACCTGTACGACCAATACGGTGCACATAGCTTTCTGGATCCTGTGGAATATCGTAGTTATAGACATGCGTTACACCTGAAATATCCAATCCACGCGCCGCAACGTCCGTCGCAACAAGGACGTCAATCTGGTCATTTTTAAAATCACGGATGACACGCAGACGCTTATTCTGATCCAAATCTCCGTGGATACCTTCTGCACGGAAGCCACGCAGTTTCAAACCACGAGTCAATTCATCGACACGGCGCTTAGTACGACCGAAGACGATAGACAATTCAGGCTGGTCAACGTCCATAAGGCGTGTCATGGTATCAAATTTTTCATGTTCTTTGACACGAATATAGTATTGGTCAACGTTGACGTTGGTCAATTCCTTAGCCGCAATCTTAACATGCTCAGGCTCTTTCATGAATTTGACACCAATACGCTTGATTGGCTCTGGCATAGTCGCAGAAAATAGTAGAGTTTGGCGACTTTCTGGCACACGTTCGATGATCGCTTCAATATCGTCCAAGAAGCCCATGTTGAGCATTTCATCAGCCTCATCAAGAATGAGGGTTTCAACGCCGTCAAGTTTGAGGGCCTTGCGTTTGATTAGATCCAACAAACGCCCTGGCGTACCAACAACGATGTGGGCACCTGAGCGAAGGGCCTTGATTTGTTTTTCAATGCTTGAGCCACCGTAAACAGAGCGGACTTTCACACCCTTTTCACGACCAAATTTGAAAAGCTCTTCCTGACTCTGCACCGCCAACTCACGTGTTGGGGCAATAATCAGGGCTTGAACAGCTTGATTGTTGGTGTCAATTTTATTGAGGGTTGGCAAACCGAAAGCTGCAGTTTTCCCTGTACCCGTTTGGGCTTGACCAATCACATCTTTTCCTTCCAGAGCAAGCGGAATGGTCTGCTCCTGGATAGGTGACGGCGTTTCAAAACCTGCCTTCTCAACGGCAAGCAAAATGTCTTCTGACAATTGTAAATCTGTAAATTTCAATGTATTCTCTTTTCTAAAAGGCAGTGCGAAGCTACCTTATCTAACTTTTTTTGTAACAATTATTTCCACTGGCAGCGAACTAACCAGTATCAGACTTGCAACTTACCTAGTATATCACATTCTAGTCGTAAAGGTTGGCTTTTACCTTGAAAATCAAAATAATACGTTTTCATAAAAAGCAATCCCTTGCGAGATTGCTTGATTTTACTTCAATTCCTTTTTTGAAAATAGCAGAGCACCACAGCTTACATAGACAACACTAAAGACAAATGCCAAGATAGAAGGCAGTGACAGTAGATTTTTGGTCCCCGCCGCGACAGATAATTGTGAAAACATCATAAAGTCCGCAAAAAAATCCGTTTTAAGAAGAATACCTGTCGCCATCATGAATAATTGGTCAAATAAGAAGGCAATTAAAATATACACCATGTATGCTTGATAAATTTTTGGGAAAACAACAAACAAGATTGTACAAAAACTAGCAATCACAATATAAAAAGGCAACTGATAAACAAAACCTTCTAAAAGAACCCCGTAATCCGCTGCCCCATTCATCATTTGACGAGCAAAACCAGTCAGCATATAGGCAAATAAGACATAAAAGACGCAAAGTCCCACACTAGACAACCACTTGTGAGTAAAAATCTTCAAACGATTCTGGGTACGTACTAGGCTATTATTGACTGTCCGAAACTGAAAATCCTCCCCAAAGAAAATCTTGGCTGGTGCCACAAAAAAGAGTGGCAACAAGTTTGTCCAGTTGGATAAGAAATCTTGAGCACCAGTCGCCTCAAGGTCCTTACTGCTACTATAGGCCAAAATCAGACTCAACATCACCACAATTCCCAGACTGACCAAGCACAACTTTTCCTTACGAATACGATACCAATCCGCTTTCACCAAATTCATTTTCCATTCCTCCTAGTTCAACAAACTCAAATAATATTCTTCCAAATGCTGGCCCTGACGGTAAATCTCCAGAATCTCAATCCCTGATTGACCAACCAGATTAATAACCGACTGAACATGTAGTTCCGCGTTCAGAACCAAACCTGATTCTTCCAAACCGACTTCAACACCTTTTTCTTCCAAATATGCCTTCACACGAGCATTGTCCGCCGTATCCAGATAGAGCTTTCTAGCCACAACCGCTGCCAAATCAGCCCTGGTCAGATCACGAATGACCTTGCCCTTGTGCATGATGACAAAACGATCCGCCAACAACTCCAACTCCGACAAGATATGACTAGAAATCAAGACAGTCATCCCATACTCATCCCGCAAGCGCAGGATGATGTCACGCACCTCCTTGATCCCAGACGGATCCAAACCATTGATCGGCTCATCCAAAATCAAAAACTCTGGAAAGTCAATAATTGCTAAGGCAATCGACATTCGCTGCCGCATCCCAAGGGAAAAATTCTTGACCTTCTTCTTCCGATCCACATCCCCTAAACCAACTAAGTTCAGCACTTGCTTAATACGCTCCGTTGGATTTTCTAAGGACAATTGCAGAGCTGCGTACATGAGATTGTCCCAGGCAGACAGATTGGGGTAAAGCGTAGGCGACTCAATAATAGCCCCCATCTTAACTGGTTTTGGAAAGACCAGCTGACCCGTCGTTGGAAAAATCAGCCCTGACAAGATTCGGATAAGAGTTGTTTTCCCCGCACCATTTTGTCCAACCAAGCCACAAATCTCTCCACGCTGGATGGCGAAAGATACCTGATCCACCGCCGCCTGCTGACCATAATTTTTACTCATTCCCTCAATTCGCAATAAGACATTCTCTGTATTCATAAGGCTCTCCTTTTTTGTATCAATGTATAACTGTATTAAATATATCATACAATAAAATATTTGACAAGTATTTTTTAAAAATTTTTTCCACATAAAAAAATAAGGCTGGACCAAAGTCCAACCTTTTTTGAAAATCATAGACTATTTTTCAGATAAGCCCCAATCTTGAAGCCGGAATTGTTTGAGCTCCAGATAGATTCGTTTTTTCCTGTTGTAACGATCGCTTGTTACCACCAGTACATAGAGTAAAAGGATAGCTAGCAAGGGAAGGGATAAAAATGGTGCAATAAAGAGGGGCGGTAATTGCATCGCATCTGCAACTAGAGCTGCAGTCCCATCCGCATTCTCAATCCGATGACCTCTGACAAGCAGGCGGTGACTGTTGACTCCGTAAGGCGTACAGGTCACAAGTGTACAGTAATCCATTCCCTCAACCAGCTGAATATCAGACAAATTGGTCGGCTCCACCACCCGAATTTGATCCACCTCATAGGTGATGGTCTGATCAAAGACATGGATGGTAAAGGTATCACCTTCCTTGAGTTTGTCCAAATCAGAGAATAATTTTGCAGAAGGAAGACCCCTGTGCCCGGAAAGAACGCTGTGACTACCTATTCCTCCAATCGGTAAGGATGTTTGCTCCAAGTGACCGATAGACGTTTGCAGAACATCCTCATTGGTCCCATGAAAGATTGATAATTTCACATCGATTTTTGGGATACTGATATAACCCATTATCCCGTTTTTCTCTAAGTTAAGAACCTGATGGTAAACTTCTCTTTTAGCAGGCGACATGTTCCAATCGATGCCATTTTCAATCAATTGTTGATTGTATACTTCTGCATCTTCTAAAGCTTCCTTATACAAGGTGGCATCTAGATTGGAAACTGTCTCTACATAATCTAAAATCGCTTGAGATTGATGAAACGAATTCCAATAATCACTAAAACTAGGATAGAGAAGGAGACCGAGGCCCAGTAAAAAGAGTGCTGTCATCATAGCTGTGAATTTCCGCCCTTCAAACCAGTTCATCCGCTCTCCTCCTTTCCTAATGGTTATCTGATATGATTAGTCCAAGTTTTTCATTCTGCGTTTTGAAATTAAAACAATCGCAGCGCCAACGATTAAAATAGAACCTACTGTGTAGAACACGCGCGTACCGAAAGCACCAGTTGATGGCAATTCTGCACCAGCTTGGTTGACAACTTCGATTTCACCATTTTGATTATTCAATAGAACTTGTTTACGTGCAGTCAAGATATTGTAACCAGAAGGTGCTTTGATTTCTTCTAACCAATAAGTCTTGTCGCCTTTCAAACCTTTGATAACTGCTGTACCACCTTGGATAACAACGCCATCTTCGCCTTCAACTGCAACACGATAGGCACCAGCTCCATCCGCAACTACCTTAACTTCAGTTCCACCAGTTTCTTGGTCATAAAGACGGAATTCTGCTCCTTCGATAACTTGTTTTTCTGGGTTTACCTTTTTAATGGTTGCTTTATAAGTATTGATGTTAGTACCGCCACCTGGAATTGTTTCAATTGGTGGATTTTTAGGGTCATCTGGATTATCTGGGTTTGATGGATCTCCCTTACCATAGTATTTGATATTGGCATTGTTTGTTGCCTGACCTTCTTTAGCCTCTGTTGTGACAACTGCCTTATAAGATACTGTAAGGTTTGTAGGGGATTTATAAATCGATTGATAGTTTTCGCCAACCCAACGCACACCTACAACCATTTTTCCACTTGGGTCAAATGAAATATTGGCTGTATCAATAACTTTACCGTCCACTCGTACAACAACACTGTCTTGTTTGATAGCCAATCCTACAGGATTATCTTCAATAACATAGCGAATAATTTGTTGCGTTTGCTTGTTTTCAGTCATGTGGTTAGTTGCAACAATCTTGATACGGAAGTCAAGCACATCTCCGATTTGTGCTGTTGAAACATCCACATACTCTCCAGAAGCAATCTTAACTTTTTTACCACCAGGACCCTTATCTGGATCAGGTGTATCTGGTAAGTCAGGTGTATTTGGATCTGGAACTTTTGGTTTCAGATCGTTTTTATCAATAACAGTCGCATTTGGGTTTGTACTGTCAACTGTAATCACTGCTCCAAGAGATGATTTTACAAAGTAGTAACCATACTCCAAACCTTTAAACGTTAAAGTATCTGCGGTCGCTGTTGCTTCGCCTACTTGTTTGCCGTAACTTGTTGCCCACTCTGCAAATTCAGTGGTTGTAATATCAACCGTGTCAGCTGTTTTCACTAAAACGTTTCCAGCTGAATCTGTTTCAAACCATTTGTTATCAGTTAATGCTGGTTTGTCTGCCATTAACTTGTAAGAAATACCAGCATCTGATCGAGTCGCATCGAATAGTTTATACAAGGTATAGGTTTGACCTTGAGCGGTGTTACTGATAGTAATGGATGCTGGCCCAGAGCCACTATTCACTTCTGTCTGTGCTAGTGCCGTTGTTCCATGCACTAGAACGAGTAGCCCTGCCAAGAGGGCCGTGAAAAATCGTTTAATCTTTTTCATGATGATCCTTTCTTAAAATTGTAATAGGTTAATAATAGCGTTTTTTCCAATAATAACTAACTCCTGCCCCAAACATAAGGACAAGACCAATTCCCATCACCAGGTGTCGTCCAAGACCACCGGTTTCTGGCAAGGCAGTACCTGGTTGGTTGGCTACCTGCAGGCGATGGCTATAGGAGATTAATTCTCCTGTTGAGGAACTTGGTTGGTTGTGATTAAATCGAGCCATTTCTGGTCGTCCTGCTTGACCAGTCTGATCCGTCAGTGTCAAGACAAAGGATTGATTTTCTTCTGCAACAGTAAAGTAGATATCTTCTGTCAAGACGATGAAACCATCAGGTGCCGCCAGTTCTTTCAATCGATAAGTACCTGCTTTTAAGCCAACTAGATTTGCTCCTTCAGAACTATCTATCAAGATGGTGTCAATTTCTGGTACTGCTACCCACTGGCTACCGTCCCACTTGGTCAACTCAAATTTTCCACCTGCGAGCGGTGCCCAGTGGTGACTGGTTTTCTGGAGATTTAGTGTTGGGTAAACCGTCAATTGACCGTTTTGAACTGTCACTTGATAGTTGGATTCTAGGGTATTTGGACCAAATGAATAGGTAAATGTATTTTCACCTGTCCCTGGATTTATTTGTGATCCAAGTACATTGAATTCAACCGTTTCTCCATCGACCAATCCGGTGTAATCAACACCCGTTGGAACTGAAATAGCAACAGATTCTGCTCGTAATTCCAAGCCGTCGTAGCCTTGTTCAGCTGAATCTGAAGTGAAAATGAGTTGCCGTGGCCGAATAGTCAGACTACCATTTTCAATCACAAATCGGACATCAAAGTTTGGATTGCTGTTTCTGAAGAGATGGTACAGATCAAGTGTGTAGGTTCCCGCATCTTTTCTCTCAACAAAGTAACGGCTCTGATCTGCTACAAACTCAATATCTGACTCTTGGTACAAACCAGAATCATCAGAAATCGTCCACTCGTAGCCCACTCTTGTTGTCAAACCATCATAGGTTTTCTCCTGCTTTTGTCCTGTAACTGTAACCGTAACAGGTTGCTTGGTGACTAAGAGACTACCTGCTTCATAGGTAATCTTGTAGAAATCCTGACTCAGATTTGTAGCACCACTTGTCCGACCTGAACTTCGGCTAATCTGTGCTTCTTTTGGAATCGTTTGGCTCGAACCTGCATTTGTTTGACTACCATCATAAGTAATAGACGTCAGACGATCCGTTGGCTTGAGTCCATCGACCAGTGCTAAATCAGACAATCCGCTGCTGACCAAGGCAGTTCCATCATAGACTTTTTGCTTATCTGCAGCCCGAATCAAGAGATTCTTCTGATAGTAGAGATTGATGGTAATCTCTTGGCTCTGGTTGATTTGGTAGTAAATTTTATTTTCTACCTGCTGATGATCGATCGAGTGATGGTAGCTATAGCCTTCAATTCCCGGTCGTTGAACAATGTAAGCAGATGGACGCTTTCTCGTTACATAAAGTGGATTAATTCCTGGAATTGGATTGCCATCCATATCCAGATAGTTGACTCGAATATGCGCAGTATCATAATCACTATATCTGAAGGTCAGGATATTTTTTCGACTATCAGATGTGAAATAAATCTGCTGGACATCATCCAAGGCAAAATAATCTGTCGCCAACATGCTTTCTGTCACTCCTGCTTGAGTGCGCATGTGTTGCTTATCGACTTCTACCGGTCTTTCTTTAGCAAAGATAAATCCAGCTTCAACATCTATGACACGTGTTGGAGCCACTTCAATCGCCTCATTACTTGCCAAAACATAACGTATCGTGTAGGTGATGTTTTGTGTATTCGGCGTGTAATAGAAAGTAATGAGATTTTCTCCATAGTGTAAAGATACCGTTTGCCGGAGTTGGTCTGACAAGTATCCTGGTATACTTTTCGCACGAACCGTAATATTTTGCCCATTTTGAAGACTTGGATCTTCCACCAACAAATCAGCAGACAATTGCCGCAATGTACCGTGTTCGAGATAACGAACACGATAGGTAGTTGCAATTGGATTCCAACGAGCGTAAAGAGTAATATTGCCTGTAACCGGTCGATTCCAATCATACAAAGTTCCTCCAGTACGCTCAGTGTACCATCCCATAAAGCGATGATTATCCAAACTAGGCGCACCAGGGTTGTAGACTTTGTTGTACTTTGGAACAGTCATACTGTCAAATTGTCCCTGGCCACCATTGGTATCAAAGCTGACAGTGTAATCAGGTTTTTCCCAATTTGCATATACAACTTTGTTTTGACCGTACATTACAGTCCACTGTACTGGTACATTAAAGGTTTCATCTTCATACCAACCACGCCAGATAAAATCACTATCTACTCCAGCTGGTCTAGTTGGCTCTTCACTATAGGACGGTGAACTGATATCTCGACCGAATGGAAGATTTGAAATTGATTTGATAATTGAACTTCCATACACATAATCCAGAGTAAAGCTATTTCGTTTATAGTAGAACCGAAAAGTCTTACTACCATTGCTCTCAGTGGTGCCCTTGTAGCCACCACTTGGGGGTGATGTTAACTTTGTAAATCCGAAAATTTCTTTTTGAGTCACATTACCCATGGAATATAATTCTTGGCTAAATCGAGTAGCAACTTGATACAAATTCGGATTATTTGCATCCTGAAGCCAGTACTCCACTTTATGCTTGGTACCTTTGAAACTAAACTGAGCTCTTAATTGAACAGTATTTTTATTATCAGCACTTTCCACTACATCCGGTGTCAGTTCAAACCGTTTTGTAGAGTATACAGGTCTATTCTTTCGTAAATCATCCCATCCATAAAAATACCATCCTGTTCCATCACGGTGCGGTCTCGGATTTCCAGATAAATAAACTTCTCTAGGATTATCAACTGATGACGGCCATACACTTGAAAGATCTTGGCCAACAACAACTCCCCTCAAACGATACTCGCTACCTCTATAAGTTTGACCGTTTATCGAAATCCGAGGCATTCCTTTGATATAGGCATCAAATCGTGGATCTTCTGCGTCAAAGACAATATCATAGCGCTTCAATCGATAATAGACGACTAGTGAAGCTGTGCCGTCTTCGGTAATGACCGTAGTAGATCCTTGATTTCGCTCTGTATCCAACTCATAGTAGAAAGGCATATCTGTCAAACCTGGCTGACTGGAAGCCGTAATTGTCTCACCTACAAAGGCTTGGGCAGTCTTGGTCTGATGATAGACTGTCACAATCTGCTGTGAGGCGTTATTATACATCTCCCGCATGTAGACAATTTTGAAATCAACTTTCTTGCGTTCCCATTTTGCATAGAGTTGAGTATCTTTGTCCAAGACCACAGTCCCAGACTTGGCTGTTCCTGTGAAATTTGGATTGTCATACCATCCTCTAAACTCAAAACCTGGTTTAATCGGCTGGATACTTGTTATGGAGACAGTCGTTCCATATGGAGCGACGAGCGGTTCGATATAGGAACCACCTTGACTATCGTAATACAAGCGTGCATCTAACCGTCTATAATAATGAACTAATTCCTGACTGCCGGTATTATCCAAAGTCAGACTGTCTGCACGTTCAAACTCCATATATGGAAATGCGAGAATTTGGGGTTCGACGGGACTTCCAACCATACCGTGCCCCTTGACTTGGTGGAAAGTGGTATACCCACTTCCTTGCAAGTCTCTTACCTTATAGACGAATGTAAACTCGGTGTTGGCAGGCTTGTAGGCAAGGCGCATCATAACTTGATGATCTTCCGTACCATCTAATCCATCCAAACGTTGCAAATCTCCACGATTGATACTTAACTGACTGCGTTCTGCATAGTAAATCGTATCTGAAGCCAGTGAATCCTTTTCAAGCAATTTAGTAGATTCAGGCGGAGTAATCAGATGCGGTAAATCCCGCTCTTCCAATTGAAAAATCTCCGTGTCAAAGACAACTTCTGCCTGAGATGTTTGACTGACGTAGTAATATTGCACGCGTACAGTGTAAATGGAAATCGGACTGAATACTCCATCCAAGATCATATCACCTATTACCGGCGTTTCAGCAGTTACAAATTCTCCTGTTTCTCTATTCACCCAACCATCGAAACGGAAACCTTCTTTGAAAGGTGCCTGTGGTAATTCTCCCAACTTAGCATTGTCTGTCTTTTCAATCAGGTTTGAAATTTCTTGCTCTTTGCCTTCAAGGTCTTGGTAGATGAACTTGACGGTATGGTAGTCTTTGTCATCAATGGTCACACGATTAACTGTTCGGTTGTCCGACGACAAGAGACCATAAGTTGAAAAGCCCTTGGCTTCAAAACGAATGCTTGAAACCTCATCTGCTTCTTTTTCCTCTTCAACCGGTAAAAACTCTGGCTGTTCTTGATGTTCTTCTTCAAAGTGGACAGCCATCAGCCCTTGATTGGCTGGCAAATGGAAGGTGGATTTATAGTCAATCCGAATTTCCATCGGCTTTTGAGGCTGTATTTTTTGCCCATTATACTCCAAACTGATGTCATAGAATCGAGCTTCTGCCACAGCATCCTTGTCCTCTAAAGCCTCTTTAGTCTTGTCTAGGAAAAAGGCATACTCCTGAGAATCTTGATTCAATTCTTTGACCTGAATCTCTGTTCCGACTGGAAGAAGAGCCTCTTTCTCAAAGTCAGCATGAAGGGTCCAATTCTTATCTTCAAAGACCAAGCTGCCTGCATCGAGATACTGGATTTCTTCTTCAGGCGGACTGGCTTCTTCGGGGGCCACTTTGGTTCTTGCTTCTGTCGATACGGTTGATTCTGCTGGACTGGTTTCAGTAGCTGCAGGGGTCTCAACTGCTGTTGCTTCTGTATTAGAATGGTGCTTTACAGCTTGCTCATTAGCTTGCTGACCTATTAGCGGATCTTGTCCTTCAATTGCTGATAAGGTGGACTGTTCTGAATTCTCTTCCTGTTTTTCAAGGTGTATCCCGTCCTGTTCCTGCGCCTGTTGTTGCTCAAGCGTTATTGCTGGCAAAACCAGGGCATAGGTTGTTACGAAAACAACCACAGTGGCAAGGAATACAAGAATTCGACGATACTTGGTACCTTTTATTGCAGAGAATAGTTTTCTTAATAAGTCCATTTTTTCCCTCCTTTCTATCTAAGATATGTTGATGTAGTGCTATCTTCTATAAAGATTCCCCCTTTTATCTTTTATTCCAAGATGCCATCATCTCGGTTCCAAATCACCTAACCAATCACGGTTAGTTTGACTGTCGTGAAAACAAGTGGCCTGCTCTGCTATTCTAATAAACCAAAATCAGACATAGGCCATACCTTAAATACCAACTTCCCTACGATTTGTTCTTCAGCAATCGTTCCAATAGTTGTGTTACGCGAATCAATGGACGATTTTCGGTTATCTCCCATCACGAACAAACGGCCATCTGGAACTTGATAGGGCAAGTCGATATTGGTCTCTCCAAAATCCTTAGCCTTTATGTATGGTTCATCTAAGAGCTGGTCATTTACATAAACATTTCCTTCTTCATCCATATCCACCCATTGTCCTGAATAGGCGATGACACGTTTCACCAAGATATTGTTGTTGTAGTAAAAAGCGACTATATCTCCTTGTCGAAAACTGCTTCCCTTGACCGAAACAACAATATCTCCATTATCTAGACTGCCCTTCATGGATTGCCCATAAATACGCAAAATCGGCAGATACAAGACTGCGACCAAAACCGCAACGGCTGCCACAACGATCAACATGAAGATTGTACTCTTTATGGTCGATAAAAAATTTCTCTTGTACTTTTCTTCTCGATAGGCCTGAGCAATCTCCTTGGAAGAGGGTAAGACGATTGGTTCTTTCTTACTGGCTTTCTTCATGTATCTCAACACTCTTTCGTTCTATATTTTCAAGATAGAGATTGGCAGCTTTTTGGGCTTCCTCGAAAATAGCGGTCACACCAAGTGCTGCTTCTGCTAGCGTTCCAGCAGATGAGTAAACAATCTGTCTATCCGCCAACGCTTTCTCCAATTCTGCAACTCGTTCTGTCAATCGATCAATTTCTTTACTTTGCGCTAATAAGATTTCGAGCAATTCCAAGCGCTTCAACTTTTTTAACTCTTTATCAGCCATATTGACCTCCCATCCCTAATTCTATTCTCTAAATTGATGGACAATATAACCGAAATCTATAAAGATATATTAATTTCGGTTTGATAATAATAGCATATTTTATGTGCATTTTCAAAGAATTATGCTCTCCAAATCAAAGTTATATTTATCCACAAAAAATGAATATTTTTTCACCTCCTAAACCATAGGAAAAGTTGCAACAAAAAAAGAGCCAGTTGGCTCTCTACTTGGTCGATTCCTTCCACTGAGTCGTGCATTCAATGACACGATGAATCGGTTCTTGGTTTTGATCTCTCAATTGACTGATAAGGGTCTCTGCTGCACTTTCCCCCAATTTTATCCCATCATGAACAATGGTTGAAATGGCTGGTGTAGAAAAATCCGTCCATTCACTATTTTCAAATCCAATCAATCCTGTCTTTGGAAAAGCAATTTCCATCTTCTTCATCAGTTGATAAACATGTGGCAGCGCCCAAATATTAATAACAACAATCAGGGTTTCCTTATCCTGGTCCAAATGCTCTTGCAAGAAGGCTTCCACTTCTTCATCTGAAAAGACCTGATCAGCTAGGATATATTCTGAAAATGTTTTGTTTTTATCTGTCACAGCATCAACAAAGCCAGCAACTTTTTCCAGTCTGGTCGAAAGTCGGCCTGTCTCTGCAGAAATCAAGATAAATTCTTCGTAGCCCTTGTCAATCATTTGACTAACAGCTTCATAAACGGCGTGGTAAAGATCGGACTTGACCCAACTCGAACGATGTTCAAAGATTTGACTGTCAAAAAAGACCAAGCCACCTGTTTGTTGCAAAAGATTACTGTATTTCCGAAGGGTTGCACTAGGCTGGATGATAAAACCTTCTACCCCTTGTAACAACATGGAATCTAAGATTTTTTCTTCCTCTTCTACTTGAAACTGACTTTTTCCCAGCAAGATCTGGTAGCCCTGTTTCCGTGCTTCTTGCTCAATACCCGCAATCACTTGACTGGTGATGGGATGTTCAATCTCTCCAACTAAGACACCGATTAAGCCCGTTTTTTTCGAGTTCAAGCTCCTTGCCAAGGCACTCGGTCGGTAGTTGGTCTCCTTGATAACGGCTTCAATCCGCTCTCTGGTCTCAGACGACATTTTCTCAAACTTTCCATTCAGATAGAAAGAAACTGTTGTTTTTGATGTTTGAGCTAGTTGTGCTATATCTTTGATGGTTAACTTCCTGGTCACCCGCTCTTCCCCTCCTTCATAAGGGATATTATATCACAGGATAGCATTTGACTCTACAATTACTTATTTATGTAAGGAGCTACATAAGTTTTTGATGAACGATTTCTTACCAGATAATAAGAAAAAAACACGCCAAAGAGCGTGTCCTTCATTTTATTTCCAGAAAGATTGCCAATCTTTTGTAAATCGAACCAGGGCTTCCAGGTAGAAATAGTCTCCAAAGATGGTTCCTTGATTCACACCTTTGGATTCTTGCCAAGAATAGACTCCCTGTAACAAGAGTGGTTCACCCGCTACCAGTTGGCTGTTACGATAGTTGGTCAGGATGGAACGCAACATATCGTGCATGGCATAGCGATAGGTCTCCTTGTCTTCATCAACTTCTGGAAGGTATTTCAACATCTCATGCATACCACAAATAGCAATTACCGTTGCTGACGAATCCTTGGCCTGATCGTCCCCATCTCCAAATAAGAGGTCCCAGTACGAAACATGATCTTCTGGTAATTCATTTAAGAAATAGTCGGTCACACCCTTGAAGAGGTCGATGCACAAGGGGTCCTTGAGGCCTCCATAAGTCAAGCTGGTTCCATAAATCACCCAAGCCTGGCCTCGTGCCCAAGAAGAATCATCGCTGAATCCTCTTCTAGTCACACCATGTAAGGGATGCCCCGTTGCAGGATCAAAGTAGAAGGAACGGAAGGTCGATGAATCACTACGAATCACGGTCTTCACTGATGTGTGGAAATGCTGGCGTGCTATTTTAAGATAAAGCTGCTCACCAGTTTCTTTGTAAGCAAAAAAGAGGAGTTGAAGGTTCATCAAGCCTTCAATCATCAGACGGTACTCTGAAGCATCCCCTACTTCACCAAGTGCTTGAATAAATTGCCCCTTTTCTTGATAGCGGTCCGCTAAGGCTTGAGCAGCCAACAAGGCTGTTTCACGGGCCTCAAGACTTCCTGTTGAACGGTAATCCGCCACACAAGAAAGCTGGTAAAGCAAGCCAATATGATGAGATGGAGCTACTGGATGCTGGTCCAAATACTCCCGCATCAGCTTGCTATACTCCTGCCCCTTGACTCTGAAATAGTCATCCTTAGTCACATCATAAGCCAACCAAATCAAGCCGGGCCAAAAGCCATTGGTCCATTTTAATTCTTGATGGGGACTATAAAGATAGTCATTAGTATAAGAGGATGGAAAACCACCATCAAACCGCTCACAATTCAATCGCACTTGGTCCAAAGCCTGGGTCAAGGCATCCTCTAAATCACTTTTGGTCAAAAGAGGGTGTTGCTTGTACTCTTCCGATCGAAAGATCGGGTCAATCCATATTTCTCTCATTCTATTTCTCCCCATTACGTAAAACGTTTTACCCACTCACAAGCTTTGGATGGCATTTTTGCTGTTGTTAACCAGTTTACCTGCCAGTTCATTCAAATCAGAATTTAACTTCAAAAAATTCGCTTCCAACAACATAGACAGGTTTAGACCCGTCACCAAACGTGACTTTACATTTGGAAATTTCTCTTGTACTACTCCAATAGACTTGAAGGGAATTCCCACCATCAAGTCACTCAAAAACAAGACAGATTCTTGTCCTAAAACCGCTTGTTCTAAGGCTTCTTCCAGTTGTTTCACAGTCGTACCTTCACAGAAATCAATGGCTTGAACTCCTGTACTGTCCCCCGTAATCAACTCTAAGGCCTGCAAAAATCCACTGGCTAACTGACCATGTGCGACTAGAATGATTTTCATGGTTCCCTCCATTTTCTAGTTTTACCGGTTAACTTATACCCTTATTGTAAGCTAGTTATCTTGCCTTGTCAATACTTTTTCAATATTTTCTGTAAGCGTTTCATTTCAAGTAGCAAACTAGTTTTCTTTTGTATTGATTTTCATATACATTTACATAAATAAAGACAGTATTATAGAGCGATTCACAGGAATTTATCTGTTATTTACTATACAAAACAATCGATTTCTCAACCTGTTTACTAGCTGCCCACCCAGAAAAAAAACTAATCTGACTATTAGAATGGTTTGACTGGAAAGTCAAACCTTGTTATAGCTAGTATAACAAGCCTTTTTCAGCCATGGAGGGAAAATAAAAAAAATCGCAAATGCGATTTTTTATGATTGATTATTTACCTAAGACTGCAGAAGCCAAGGCTTTTTGAATGGCGATAACACTCTTGTCACTCTTGAATTGCAGGGTTTCTGCTGGTTCTGCCGCAGAAGAAATCCAAATCTTCAGTTCAGCATCCATATCAAAATGACCGGAGGTTTCAACCGTAAATCGTGAAATGGAACGATAGGGAATCGACTTGTAGGAAACCTTCTTACCTGACATTCCTTGCTTGTCTACCAGAATCAAGCGATACTCAGTAAAGACAATCAGATCGCGGACCAAACTAAAGGCCATTTCTACCTGTTCCGCATCCAAAAGGATGTCTGCCAACTCCTGTTCTACCTTGTCATTATTCATCTGCGAGGCATTACCCATCAAACCTGAAAACAAACCCATGTATTTACTCCTTTTGTACTTTTCCTTATTTTACCGAAAAATTTGGAATAAAAAAAGCAAAAACCCCAGAAGAGTTTTGCTTCTGTCAAACTGATAGATGGACCTGCTCATCAAAGAGGGCTAAAAAACTTTCCTCCTGAGAGTGTGTCACAACAATCACCAGTTTGTCTTTCATTTTCGCTAGGGTTTCAGCGATCAATTGCTCACTATGGGAATCCAAACCAGTTGTTGGCTCGTCAAATAAGAAGACCTCTGCATCGCGGTAAAGGGCACGCGCCAAATCAAACCGCCGCTCCTCACCTCCGGATAATTGCTGAGAAGGGGTCAAGAGAGTAGCAAATCCATCTCCCTGCCGATAGAACCAGTCCTCTAAACCAACTTGCCGCAAGCAAACCATTGCTTTATTCTCATCTAAAGGCGCAAACAAGGTCAAATTATCCCCAATACTAGCTGTAAATAGATTGGTTTTCTGCGGTAGGTAGTAGATTTTCCGAAAGAGGGCAAGCTGATCCAGTTCTGCCAGATTCCTCTGGTTGACCAGGACTCTTCCAGCCTCTGGTTTCTGAATCCCAAGCAAGAGGCGGAGCAAGGTCGTCTTCCCACTCCCACTCTTGCCCAAGATAGCATATTTTTTATTGGCGTGAAAAAGATAAGAAAAATTCTCCACAATCAGATGGTCCTGATAGCGACAATCAATCCCTTCCAGAGCAAGGCTCGTAATGGATTCCTTCAAAACTGGCTTGGCAGCGTGACCTTCTTCCTTCCTAATTAAGAGACCTGTCAACTCCTCCACAACTGTCCGACTAGAAAGATAATCCGTCAGCAAGCCTGACATGGTTTGGATAGGACCTGCCACAGTTCCCATTAGAGTTGTCATAGCAATCAAATCCGAAATGTTCAGCAGACCTTGGAAGACAAATATCCCTCCAATAATCCATGAACCTGAATAAACTACGCTGCTCAAACTGTAGGAAACCGCATAGGTCTGGGATTGTTTTTGAGCAAAATGGTTAGCACGCCTGGTATATTCCTGATTGGATACCGCCAGCTTGTCTTTAAAAACTGGCGTGATAGTGCTGATGCGGATAAAAGAGAGAGCTTCTACAAACTCACTAAACAAGGCGAGATAAGCATTCTTCTCCTCCTGACTGTCCTTTGTCGCACGAGCTAAAATCCCCTTATTAATCACCGGAGCCAAAAATGGAATAAAGCAGAGCGCCAACATGATCATAGCCATGGTTCCTTGAAGGTAAAGAGCCCCAATCAAGGAAAAACTAAAGACTAATATGCTTGTCACCATGGATAGAAGCGGCGTTAAATAGGTAGTTTCTAAGATGTTCAGATGATGAACCAAGACATGGACCTTATCTGCCTGACTGTCTTTTGTTGCCTCTCCTAAGTCCTCACTCGCATAGACAGTCACTAATTGATTGCGCGTCTCTTCCATAATCTGATTGATCAACTTAAATTTTAGATAGCGCGGCAGATAATCAAAATAGCCGTCACATAAAAAGAATACCACTGCAATCACCGAACTGGTCACAAATGCCTTTTGGTCACCAGATAAGGCCGCTTCCGAAACACGCGCATAAATAAAACCCGTTGCCGCTAAAATCAGAGCATAGACCACCGACACAGCAATATAAGCAACTACTGCCAACTTGCATTTTCTAAGGTAGTAAATCAAAGTTCAGACCTCCAATCCATTTCCATTTATATAACCATAGTATATTATGATAATACTTTTTTTGCAATGATAACAAAATTAAAAAAAGCCAGGACTTGCCTGACTTATTATAGGATTGATTGGATTAGCTGAAGAAGGTAAGCTGTTTACCATCAGCCCTCATCTCCAACTAGAAAAGGTCCACTGGACCTTAGCCATTGGTAAGCCGACTGCTGTCGGCTCTCATCTCCAACCTTTCACCTCGCTTGATGTCTCAAGGCTCGGGCTGAAACAGTTCCCCGAACTGTTTCACTCCACCCGGACTTTATTCAACGGTAAACTGACTTCCGTCAGTTCCCATCTCCCGATAGCAAATATCTCCCAGATATTTGCTACATCTTCTCTTCCAACTCCACATCCGGATATTTGTCCGCGAACCAGCGGAGTGCGAAGTCGTTTTCAAAGAGGAAGACAGGTTGGTCAAAGCGGTCTTTGGCTAGGATGTTGCGGCTTGAGGACATGCGTTCATCCAGGTCTTCTGGCTTGATCCAGCGGACTGTCTTTTTACCCATTGGGGTCATAACTACCTCGGCATTGTACTCGCCTTCCATGCGGTGTTTGAAAACTTCAAACTGGAGCTGACCAACGGCACCCAGCATGTACTCGCCAGTCTGGTAGTTCTTGTAGAGCTGGATAGCCCCTTCCTGTACCAGTTGCTCGATTCCCTTGTGGAAGGATTTTTGTTTCATAACGTTTTTGGCAGAAACTTTCATGAAAATTTCAGGGGTGAAGGTCGGTAGCGGTTCGAATTCAAACTTGTTCTTGCCTACGGTCAAGGTATCCCCTACCTGATAGGTTCCTGTATCGTAAACTCCGATAATGTCACCCGCCACTGCATTTTCCACATTCTCACGGGATTCGGCCATGAACTGGGTCACGTTGGACAACTTGGCTCCCTTGCCTGTACGAGGCAGGTTAACCGCCATACCGCGTTCAAATTCGCCCGAAACCACACGGACAAAGGCAATGCGGTCGCGGTGACGAGGGTCCATGTTGGCTTGGATTTTGAAAACAAAGCCTGAAAAGTCTTTGTTGAGCGGGTCAATGACATCCCCTGTCGTTGTCTTGTGACCATGTGGCTCTGGAGCAAATTCCAAGAAGGTGTCAAGGAAGGTCTGCACCCCAAAGTTTGTCAGGGCTGAGCCGAAGAAAACAGGTGTCAAATCGCCGTCCAAAATCGCCTGTTCTGAGAATTCATTTCCAGCTTCCGCCAAAAGTTCAATATCATCTAGAACTTGTGCATAGAATGGGTTAGAACCAAAGAGCTTGTCACCCTCGTCCAAACTTGCAAATCTCTCCTCGCTTCGGTAGAGTTCCAAGCGTTTGTTATGAAGGTCATAGAGACCCTCGAAAGATTTCCCCATACCAATCGGCCAGTTCATTGGGTAGCTGGCAATGCCCAAAACTTCTTCCAACTCCTGCAGCAAATCCAGTGGCTCACGACCGTCACGGTCCAACTTGTTGATAAAGGTAAAGACTGGAATATTGCGGTGTTTTACAACCTCAAAGAGCTTTTTGGTCTGGGCCTCGATACCTTTGGCAGAGTCCACCACCATGACAGCCGCATCCACCGCCATCAAGGTCCGATAGGTATCCTCAGAGAAGTCCTCGTGCCCTGGTGTATCCAGGATATTGACACGCTTGCCTGCATAGTCAAACTGCATAACAGAGGAAGTAACAGAGATACCACGTTGTTTCTCAATATCCATCCAGTCAGACTTGGCAAAGTTACCAGTCTTTTTCCCCTTGACCGTACCTGCTTCACGAATCTCCCCACCAAAGTAGAGCAACTGCTCGGTAATGGTGGTCTTACCCGCGTCCGGGTGAGAGATGATCGCAAAGGTGCGGCGTTTCTTGATTTCTTCTTGTAGTGACATGATTTTGATTCCTTTTTTCTTTGGTCCATAGCAGAGCTGCCTCCGTTTTCTCTGTCCACCTGACGAAGAGATAGAAAAAAGAGAGTGACTACTGCAACTCTCTTATTATATCGGAAACATGATGAATTTTCAAATCAAGCTCATCTATGCTTCCAAGACTTCCACCACTTTTCCAAGATTCATGGAATTGGAACCTTTAAAGAGGATTTGATCTTTCCCGCCAAGGACTTCCTTGACTTGTTTGACTAGGTCTTCAAATTGGTCCTGCTCTGCATTTTTCCTGAAGAAATAGACTTTTCCAATCGGGAACATCTGACTAGCCAACTGGGCCAATTCTTCAATGTCCTGACCGTAGAAAATGACGGTGTCAAGCACATCAGGCGACAGGCTAAGAATCATCTGATTGTGGAGATCGACTGACTGGCTCCCCAGTTCTTTCATGTCTGCCAAAACGGCAATTTTCTTTCCGCCTTCATTGGCTGGAATACTAGAGAAGGTTTCCAAAATCAATCGCATGGCCGTTGGGTTTGCGTTGTAGACATCGCTGAGAATATCTGCTCCGTTTGCTGCCTTCTTCCACTCGGTGCGATTGCGGGTCAAGTTAAGACTGGCTAGGGCTGAGGTGATTGCCTCATCAGGCACACCCAAGGTCTTGCCCACGTAGCTGGCGACCATAGCGTTGGTGGCATTATACTTGCCCGTTACAGGTAGGAAAATATCGCCGTCCATAAAGTTGACGGTGAAGCTCAGGCTGTCTTTTGACTCGACCAGACTGGTCACCTGCAAATCAGCCTGCTCACCGAAGCGAATGAGTTCTACATGGTTCGGCAAGAGCTTATCCGCAATCGGATCTGCTGGGATCAAGAGTTTACTACCTGGCTCCATTCCATCAGCAATCTGTAATTTTCCTTTGGCAATCTCTTCGCGTGAGCCGAAAAATTCCAGATGGGCTTCACCAAAAAGGGTAATAACTGATAGACTTGGTTTGGCAATTTCAGACAGGAGATGGATGTCGCCCAAGTGGTCTTGGCCCATTTCCAATACCAGTTTTTCTGTATCGTCAGGCATATGGAGGACAGTGTAAGGCAGACCAATTTCGTTGTTGTAGTTGCCTTGTGTCTTGTAAGTCTTGTAAGTCGTCGCCAGAACATCGTGAATCATGTCCTTGGTGGTCGTTTTACCGTTTGATCCTGTCACGGCAATGACTTCTACCCCTGTTTTCTCAAGGTAGTAGGCCGCTAATTGTTGAAGCGCAGCCAAGCAGTCATCTACTAGGATGTGGGGAACATCAAGGCTGACTTCCGAAAGGGTTACTGCGCAGCCATTTTCAAAAGCCACAGGAATAAAGTCATGACCGTCACGCGCACCCTTGAGGGGAACAAAGAGGTCGCCAGTTGTAACGAGTCGGCTATCGAACTCGACCTTGTTGAGTGCTGTATCAGGATAAAGACTACTATCATTTTTTGCGCCCAAGACCTGAGCGACTTCGTGTAAGGTTAATTTCATTGTTTTCTCCAATAAACTAGAGGCTGGGCACAAGCCCAGCACCGTTTCTCAAAGTTTGACTCAACATCTCAGCGCAGTGGTTGATTGGCAGATTTGTTCGTGTATCACACTCCAAATCTGACCTCTACGGCTGATGCGAACAGAGTTCGCTCCATTTCCAACCTCCAACTGTCTCCCAGACAGTTGGAGCTGTACGGGGGTGGGAGTAAAATAGTCCAGCGGACTATTTTAGCCCGAACCTACTGTTTGAAAGTGAGGGGAACTCTTCTTTGAATGTTTGAGTTCTTTCCCGCTCCCATTATACCACTTTTTATCGAACTTGAGTGAGGACGCCATCTTTCATCTCATATACCTTGTCGCATTTTTCAATCATGCGCTGGTCATGCGTTACCATGATGATGGATTTGTTTCGTTCTTTGGCTTCCTTAGCTAATAACTCAACCACTTCAAAAGCACGATTACTGTCTAGACTGGCTGTCGGTTCATCAGCAAGAATCAAGGCTGGATCATTGTAGAGTGCACGTGCAATAGCCACCCGCTGCCGTTCTCCGCCTGACAAATCCTTAGGGAACTTGTTTTTGAGATGGTCCACACCCAATTCAGATAGAAGTTCGTTTCGCTTGCTCGGATCAGCTTTCTTATTGACATTATCAACCAAGGTTAATTGTTTTTCGACTGTTAAAAATGGGATCAAATTGGAAGCCTGCAAGACAAAACCAATGTCCTTATAGCGTAATTTGGCACGTTTTTTCTCAGGTAAATCAGAATAATCTGATTGATTGATTAAAACACGACCTGTTGTCGGCGTTTGTAAACCACCTGCCAAGGTCAAAAATGTTGACTTCCCAGACCCCGATGGTCCAATGATGGCAACAAATTCGCCTTCTTCAATGCTAAAATTAGTCGGTTTAAGAGCTGTAATGGTTTGACTGCCATCTTGGAAGGTCTTACTAATATTTTTAAAAATAAGTGTTTTCATAACAACCTCCTAAGATAGATTTCGTAATGGATCTACCTTAAAGATAGAACGTACAGAGAAACTAGCACCCAATAGGGCAAATACAACTAGTGCTAGGCCAATTGCAATATAGAAGGTCCAGTTATTCTCAAATGGCACAGCACCTGGCAAGACAAGGGATGACAAATAAGTTCCAGCCAATCCAAGGACGGTTCCCAAACCAGCAAGTAGGAAGGTTTGAGCCAGTACAGAACCTGAAATATAGCCATTTGAAAGACCTTGAATTTTCATCAAACCAAAAATCGGTGATTTCTGTGTTGTCAAAACAAAGATAAAAATACCAATAACAATGGCTGAGATGACAATCAAGAATCCTATCATAAATCCAAAGGTCATATTTTGTGCCTTATATCCTGGCAGATTTTCAATAAAGTCTGCAATGGCAACTTTTTCCAGCTCATCTGGTACAGAAGCGACATCTCCACGAACGACAATGGCACTGGCAAGATTACTCGTTGCTGCTTGTTGTTTATCAGCCTGCATCAATTCTGCAAATGCCGTAAAGTCCATATAGACAACAGGCGCCACTCCAAAATAAGCATTGTCAGTATAACCTACAATGGTCACTTTTTCATCAGAACCTGATAGATAGATTTGATCACCTAGCCCAAATCCTTCTACTTCTGACAAGGTTTTGTCTACAACGACTTCTCCCGTTTTTTTATACAAACGACCTTCTACAATATTTGGGACGATAAAACTATCTGACTCAACGGCAAAGATGTTTACTTTTTCTTTTTCGTCTGAGGTGGCATTTTCATCTACATAGGCAACTCCAGCCTGTTGGCGAATCAAGGCCTTGTTACCAGCGTCCACCTGGTCAAGCAAGGCTGTATCAATTTTTGACGCTGTTATCAAGCGATTGCTTTCTGAATTAAGCAAGACATAATCTGCCTGCCATTTATCAACTGCTGTTCTATTCTCCTGCATAAGACCATAAGCCAAACCTGTCAGGAAAAAGACCAAGTAGGAAATCAGGATTAACAAACCCAAAATCAAGCCGTAACGCAACTTATTCTGCCGCATTTCTTCGATTGCTAAAAACATGCCTAGACCTCTTCCAACAGTCCAAAGTGAATATCGAAGCTGATATCATCACTCAAGAGCGCTTTTACCTTGCATTTCTGCTCCACATAGGCTAAGATGGAAGCCTGCTTTTCTTCCGAAACTTTTTCAGCCAATCGGATAGACACTTCGAATTGTCTATCTTCCAACTGAGAAGAAACTTGAACAGGCATGGTTTTGTTGCCTTCTTGACTGGCATAATAGCCCTGCACACACATGGTCACACAGGCAGCCAATCCTATATTGACCAAACTAACTGGAGTTTCCCCCTTCTCCGTCACCCCAAAGGTACGAACCGGTTCACCATAGCCTTGAGAGATAGCTTGAAATAGACTTTCTCCACTTACTGTCGTTTGATACATATACACCTCCTGATACTTGTCCTCATTCTATTCCTATTTGACCTCCTTTGCAAGAAAAAAGATTGGATGTTCTCCAACCTTTTTCAAACTACTTAAATCAAATGACTTTCGCGTTTTTCAAACATTTCCTTGGCCAAACGAACAAGCTCTTCAATCAAGTCTGGGTAAGCCAAGCCCATATTATCCCAAAGGAGTGGATACATAGACCACTGGGTAAATCCTGGCATGGTGTTGAGCTCATTGAGGAAGATGTTTCCGTCTTCAGTCAGGAAGAAATCACAGCGAGAAAGGCCACAACCACCGATAGCACGGAAGGCCTTGGCAGCATTGTCCCGCATAGTGTCCATGATAGACTCATCAATCTTAGCTGGGATTTCCATGGTGATTTTGTTATCGATGTATTTGGCATCGTAGTCATAAAAGGCAACGTCTTTGACTACTTCGCCAGGAAGTGTCGTTTTCACGTCAGCATTTCCCAAAAGACCAACCTCAATCTCACGCGCATTGACACCCTGCTCAACGAGGACACGGCTGTCATACTTGAAGGCCAGATCAAGTGCCTTACGCAAGCCAGCTAAATCCTCAGCTTTTGAGATACCGACACTGGAACCCATGTTGGCTGGTTTTACAAAGACCGGATAAGTCAATTTTCCTTCAATCTCTGCAATCTTATCATCGATATTTTCACCCTCGATAACTGCTACATAAGGTACTTGGGAGATTCCTGCTGATTCCAAAACACGCTTAGTTGTAATCTTGTCCATGGCAACGCTTGAAGACAAGATATTGGTGCCAACATACGGCATACGAAGCACTTCCAAGAAGCCTTGGATCGAGCCATCTTCTCCCATCGGTCCGTGAAGGACAGGGAAGACAACCGCATTTTCTTCGTAAATATCGCTTGGACGCACTTGCTGGTTTGCCACAATGGTCGCATTGGTCATGAGTTTTTCATCAGCAGCTGGAGTTTGGGTAAATTCCTGTGTCTTAATAAAGTCCCCAGTTTGTGTGATGAAATAGGTTTTGACAAAAAATTTATCATAATTGATGGCACGCATGACGCTTTCAGCTGATAAAACGGATACTTCACGCTCTGCTGATCGGCCACCGTAAAGTAAAATCAAGGTTTCTTTTGACATATCTTTTCCTTTTCTAATTCGAAACAACTATAGTTAGTATAGCATATTTTTTATCTGATGAGCGGACCAAGATCTCCTAAACTATAATTCTGTCCTGTTCTCAATGGCACGAAGGAGGGTGACTTCATCTGCGTATTCGATATCACTTCCGACTGCCAATCCTCGCGCCAAGCGAGTAACCTTGATTCCCGCTGGCTTTAGGACACGTGAGATGTACATGGATGTCGCTTCACCATCCGCTGTTGCATTTGTCGCTACAATGACTTCTGTCACTTCATTTTCCATCAAACGAGTTAGCAAGGTCTTTAAGTTAATATCGTCTGGTCCAATGCCATTCATGGGGGAAATCAAGCCATGCAAGACATGGTAAAGACCGTGGTATTCTTGGATATTTTCCAAGGCTGTAACATCTCGACTGTCTTCTACAATTAAAATGGTCGACTGGTCACGGCTGGTATCTTGACAAATACCGCAAGGGTCCTGGTCTGTCAGATTGCCGCAAATGGAACAATAGGTCAAATCTCTCTTAGCCGCCAGGAGATTTTTAGCAAATTCGTTGACTACATCATCTTCCATACCGATAGTATAAAAGGCTAGACGCGTAGCTGTTTTAATACCGATTCCTGGTAGTTTCGAATAACTGTCAATCAATTTAGCTATGGGAGTTGGGTAGAGCATAAGCCTCCTTAATTCATTGGGTAAAGTGAATGGTATAAATTAATAATTTCTGTCACGATAGTTTTGCTGGTCGCAGAATTCAAGTCTGTCAGATTTGGCAGAACAACCGCAACCGCAATCTTAGGATTATCACTTGGTGCATAGGCCACGATATTGGTGTTGACCGCATCTAGGACCTGACCGCTGGCATCTGTAACAAAGGTTTCAGCAGTACCTGTCTTTGCACTAATGGAAACAGCTGCTCCACTTGCAATAGCCTTACCAGTTGTATAGGAGTCCGTCCCATTGACAACATTGTAAAAACCTTCTTTCAGATAAGCCATATTTTCATCTGAAATCGCAACTTGATTGAGCTCCTTACCTTGGACAGTTTCAATCAAGTCCCCTAGTCCACCTGTGTCAGAGTTACCATAGATGCCTTCCACAAGGTGGGGAGAAATCCGACTGCCGCCGTTAGCAATGGTGGCAGCATATTGAGCCATTTGCATAGGCGTATAGTTGTCAAACTGACCAAATGAGTTGGTCAAATAATTAGCGATTGTATAGTCGGCTGGAACGTAACCAGTTGACTCAACCGGCAGGTCAATCCCTGTCTCTACACCAAGCCCAAATTCCCCAAAGACCTTTCGAAGGGTCTCCATAGAGGTGGCCAGCTGGTCTGTCTCAGCAAGAGTCATCCCAGAAACATAGGGCTGGCCCAAGATGTTCAAGGCAATTTGAATCATGTAGGTATTGGAAGAGAATTCCAGAGCTTGAACAGCTGAAATGGAGCGATTCCCATAGGCTGTAAACCAAGATGTAATTGGATTTGAGCCGGCAAACTGAATAGCTTGGTCTGTCAGAACCTGATTGCCGCTTAAGACACCAGCTTCCCAACCAGCTGCAATGGTGGCTGCCTTGACAATAGATCCTGGAACAAAGACATCGGTAATGGTTCCCAAGGCATTTTCAGCTACCTGATTGGTGGCACTATCATGGCTATAACCTGACATAGCCAACACTGCCCCAGTTGAAGGTTCCAAGGCAACTGCATAAATTCCCTGCGAATAAGTCGCAGAACCCTTGGCCAATTCACTATCAAAATGTTTTTTCAAGATAGCATTGACCCCATTTTGGAAGGCCAGGTCAATGGTCAATTTGATATTGTTACCCTTGCTTCCTTCCTGAATCGTTTCAATACTTTCGACATTACCATTTCGGTCCAGATTGATTTCTTTCTTTTCTCGGGTCCCTTGTAAGACTTCTTCATACTGCTTTTCCAAATATGCTGTACCGACACGGTCGTTGAGTGAATAGCCTTTTGCCAAATACTCTGCCGCATCTTCCTGGGGAAGTCCTGCCTGTTGACTGGTTACTGTTCCGATAATCGAAGCCAAGGTCGTCCCAAGAATAACCCGTTCCCAGCTGGTTGTGGTTGAAATCCCTGATAATTGGTCTTCGTGAGCTGCAATCAAGGCCACCTGCTCTGCCGACAAAGCATCTGTTACCAGATTCACCGTCTCAAAGAAGGATGCCCCATTCATCTGTGAATAGAGTTCAACTGCCTTTAATTCCTCATCGGAATACTGAAGCAGATTCTTGTCAAGACTGGCCACCGCATTGGTATAAATCACAGACTCGCTAAGGTTGTTTCCATCCGTATCATAGCGTTGATCGGACGGTAAGGCAGCAACCACTTGACGATAAATTTCTGGATCCGCCAAGTAATAATCTGCCTTGTCTCGTTCAGAAACTTGAACATCTGAAACTGTTACATAGTCCAACAATTTTTGTGCAACTGTCCTCATTTCCAGGGCCGTCATGGTATTAGAGCGGGTAAAGGATGCTACCTGTTTCATTTCATTTTCAACCAAGGCTTGGCCTTTGGCATCATAGATTTGACCCCGAACAGAGCTAGTTGTGATCACTTTTTGACTGGCACTGGCCAATTTACTTGCGTAGTAATCCTTGTTGACCAACTGCATATCTGCCAAACGGCCAATCAAAACCGTAAATAACAAAATAACCGTTGCAAAAAGGATATTCAAACGATTGGGGATGACTTGGTCATCCCGCTTATTGTCATGTTTTTTCTTCGCCAAACTTTTACCTCATTCTAGAAAAGTACAGTTTTAATTATAACACAAGGACGACTGATTTTTCTATTTCCTCCTCACCTGCTTTCCGAAAAAAATTCCCGATGCTTGCAAAAAAAGAAGACCTCTACTGAGATCTTGTTTATTATATTTTGGTTAAAGCTGTCGCAGTATCAGGGGACGTATCAAAGACGTGGAAGTCTTTACCAACCCCTAAATCAGCCTGAGCCAATTGATTGACCATAGTCAAATGGGCCAATTCCTTGATGTTGTTTTCCTTGGAAAGATGGCCAAGGTAAATTTTCTTGGTTTTATTGCCCAAGGAACGAATCATAGCATCTGCCCCATCTTCGTTACACAGGTGGCCCTTGTCAGATAAAATCCGTTGCTTGAGGTTCCAAGAGTAAGAACCCGAACGCAGGATCTCAATGTCATGGTTGGATTCAATCAAATAAGCATCCGAATTTTCCACCAAGCCAACCATTCTGTCACTGACATAACCTGTGTCCGTCAAGAGGACAAAGGATTTGTTGTCCTTCATAAAACGGTAAAACTGGGGATTGGCCGCATCGTGGCTAACGCCAAAAGACTGGATATCCAAATCACCAAAAGTCTTCATGGCACCGAGTTCGAAGATATGCTTCTGGGCAACATCAATTTTCCCCAACTTGGTCTCCATAGCCTGCCAAGTCTCCTTGTTGGCATAAATATCCAAACCGTATTTTCGAGCAAGGACGCCGATACCATGGATGTGGTCGCTGTGTTCATGTGTCACAAAGATGGCATCTAAATCCTCTGGTTTGCGATCAATTTCTGCCAAAAGACTCGTGATTTTTTTACCGGAAAGCCCTGCATCAACCAAGAGTTTTTTCTTATCTGTTTCCAGATAGAAGCAGTTGCCGCTCGATCCCGAAGCTAAAATACTATAATTAAATCCCTGTCCTATCATAATCTCCTATTCTTCCTCAGTTGCTTCATCCCAGTCATCAAAACTGATATCCTTGCTATAAGGCAAGACGATGGTAAAGGTCGAACCATGACCATATTCACTCTTGGCCCAGATAAAGCCCTGGTGCTGTTTGATAATTTCTTTAGCAATCGCCAATCCTAAACCAGTACCACCCTGCGCCCGAGACCGAGCCTTGTCAACTCGATAAAAACGGTCAAAGATCCGAGGTAAGTCTGCCTTAGGAATGCCTAGACCTTCATCTGAAATTGACACAATCAACTGAGAGTCGGTTGTCTTCATGCTGAAGGTAATCTTGCCCCCGTCTGGCGAATACTTGATGGCATTGTTTAAGATATTGTCGATTACCTGGGTCATCTTATCTGTATCAATCTCAACCCAAATCGGTGTAATCTGATAATCACGGACAATGCTGTATTCCTTATCGGTTGATTGACTTTTCATTTGATCAAAACGGTTGAGAATAAAAGTCACAAATGCCGTAAAGTTAATCAACTCCACATCCATGGTCCCCACTTGGTTATCAATACGCGATAAACTCAAGAGGTCTGAAATCATTCGCATCATGCGGTTGGTTTCTTCCAAAGACACTTTGACAAAACTTGGGGCAACCGCCTCTGTCAAAGCCCCCTCATCAAGCGCCTCCAGATAGGACTTAACCGAGGTAAGAGGCGTTCGCAGTTCATGACTGACATTGGATACAAAGAGGCGTCGTTCTCTTTCTTCCTTGGCCTGCTCCGTCATGTCGTGTAAGACCACAACCAAACCAGAAATCAAGCCACTCTCACTCCTAATAGTCGCAAAATTAGCACGGAGGGTCAAAAATTCCCCATTTTCATTTGCATGCTCCAAAACAACCTCAGGCGTTTGGGCCAAGAGTTCTCGGAAGCTATACTTGTCACCTAATTCTAAAATCTCAATCAGACTGGCATTTTCCCCTGATTTTGCCGACAGTCCCAGTTGCTTTTGGGCCATATCATTGATCATAATGACCCGCCCCATTCGATCCGTCGCCATCACACCATCGCTCATATAGGATAAGATAGAAGAAAGACGTGTTTTTTCTTGGGTTAGATTGTCCTGGGTCAGGCGAATCACTTCTGACAGATCATTCAACGAATTGGTCATATCAGTAATTTCAGGGCTTCCTCTTAAATCTAAGACCTCTGAGTAGTCACCAGAAATCAAAGACTGGACCTTAGCATTGAGGAGTTTGATTTGCCGATTGTCCTTGTGGTTTTCCAAAAGCAGCACTGTCAAGGCAATGACAAAGCCGATGATGATCACAATAAACCAAAATTCTGCCGTTGTGATCAGATAACGTAATTGATTAATCATTTCCTTTTATATAGTAGCCTACGCCACGGCGAGTCAAAATGTATTCTGGACGGCTTGGCAAGTCTTCAATTTTTTCACGCAAACGACGGACTGTCACATCGACTGTACGGACATCCCCAAAGTAATCGTAACCCCAGACCGTTTCAAGCAAGTGTTCCCGTGTCATCACCTGTCCCAAATGATTGGCCAGATGGTGCAGCAACTCAAACTCACGGTGGGTCAATTCCAACTCTTTCCCGTGCTTTTTAGCCACAAAGGCATCTGGTACGATGACCAAATCACCAATGACAATTTCAGGAGTACCCTGGTTGTCACTATCGACTTGGGTTTCAGACAATTCACTACGGCGTAAAAGAGCCTTAACACGCGCCTGCAATTCACGATTAGAGAAGGGCTTGGTCACATAATCATCCGCCCCTATTTCCAATCCAATAACCTTATCAAATTCACTGTCCTTAGCCGACAGCATCAAAATCGGTACATTACTGGTCTTACGAATTGTACGTGCCACTTCTAGCCCATCTATTTCAGGCAGCATCAAATCCAAAATCACAATATCTGGAAATTCTGCTTCAAATCGTTCCAAGGCTTCTTTCCCATCGAAGGCTGTCACGACTTCATAGCCCTCTCTGGTCATGTTAAACTTGATAATATCGGAGATTGGTCTCTCATCATCAACAACTAGAATTTTTTTCATGTTAACACCTTTGCATACTTTTTTACTATTATACCAAAAACACTGACAGATGACACTTTACAAGTCTATGTTATATTTTATGACATAGACAACATTAAATTGTCTGAAAATACTTGACTTTCATTTAGTCCAATGATAAGATGAGACATAATTATTAAAAGGATAGGAGAATACTATGGCCTTAGTTGAATTTAAAAACGTCAATAAATACTATGGAGACTATCATGCCCTCCGTGACATCAATCTATCTTTTGAAAAAGGACAGGTCGTTGTTTTACTTGGACCTTCCGGCTCTGGAAAATCAACCCTTATCCGTACCATTAATGGTTTAGAAGCAATTGATAATGGAAGTCTCGTGGTCAATGGACACGATATCTCTTCTACTTCTATCAAAGAATTGGTTGCCCTTCGCAAGGAAGTCGGCATGGTTTTCCAGCACTTCAACCTCTACCCACACAAGACTGTGTTAGAAAATGTCACTTTAGCTCCCATCAAGGTCTTGGGAATTGACAAGGCAACTGCTGAAAAAACAGCCCAAAAATATCTTGAATTTGTAAACCTTTGGGACCGCAAAGATTCCTATCCTGCCATGCTCTCCGGT
Organism: Streptococcus suis; assembly: GCF_016775005.1. Lineage (GTDB taxonomy): Bacteria > Bacillota > Bacilli > Lactobacillales > Streptococcaceae > Streptococcus > Streptococcus suivaginalis. Next base: position 37,309 of record NZ_JAEUXI010000010.1, read on the forward strand.
GGACAAAAGCAACGGGTTGCCATCGCTCGGGGCTTGGCAATGAATCCTGAACTCCTCCTCTTTGACGAACCAACATCTGCCTTAGACCCAGAAACCATCGGAGATGTTCTGGCTGTTATGCAAAAGCTGGCACGCGATGGGATGAATATGATTGTCGTGACCCACGAGATGGGCTTCGCCCGTGAAGTAGCGGACCGCATCATCTTTATGGCAGAGGGAGAAGTCTTGGTCGATACAACAGATGTCAATGATTTCTTCGAAAATCCAACTGAGCCTCGTGCCAAGCAATTCCTCAGCAAGATTATCAACCACGAGTCCGACAAGGTAAAACTCTAGGAGGCCGCCTATGACAGATAAGAAAATAAATCTCTTCTTGACCATCCGCCTCCTGATCATTAGTTGCCTAGCCCTCTTTTTCATCCACCAACCTGTCGCTCAGACAGAAACACCTACTGAACTCTCGACTAGCGCTCAAGTTCAAGCCATCATCGATAGAGGCGTGCTCCGTGTCGGAGTGAAACAGGACGTCCCTAACTTTGGTTACAAAAACCCTGATACTGGTGAATTCGAGGGAATGGAGATTGACATTGCTCGCAAAATTGCAGATGAATTGGGTGTAGAGATTGAATTTACCCCTGTTACGGCACAAACCCGAGGACCGCTCTTAGATAATGGTCAAGTCGATATGGTCATCGCTACCTTCACCATCACTGAGGAACGTAAACTCCTCTACAATTTCACAACTCCTTACTACACAGATGCCGTTGGCTTATTGGTCAATAAAGATAGCGGAATTAAGACCTTTACCGACCTAGATGGAAAGACAATCGGTGTGGCTCAAGGCTCCATTACACGTACCCTCATCTCTGAATTGGCAGACAAGTATGGTATCTCTGTCAATTTTGCAGAGCTTGGTTCTTATCCAGAACTCTCTGTCTCGCTACGCGCTCACCGTACAGACGCATTTTCTGTCGACCAATCTATCCTTTCTGGGTATATCAGCTCAAAATCTGAACTCATGGACTTTAGCTTCTCAGCTTCAGACTATGGTATCGTGACTAAATTATCCAATACGGAGCTTAACGACTACTTAAACAGCCTGGTTGAAGAATGGACAGCTGACGGTAGTCTTCAAGCCATCTATGATGCTAATGGTCTAGAACCAGTAACAGAAACTGACGAATAGAAAGGTGAAACAATATGACAGTTTTAACAACTAGTCCTTACGCTTGGGAAAATTGGGTCAGTTACTTCAATGATTTTCCAACTTTTTTCCAAGGCTTTCTCTTTACCTTAGCCATTTCTGTCGGCGCCTTTATCATGGCCATGTTTTTAGGAATTGTCTTTGGTAGTCTCTCTTCCAGCAAAAATAAAGTTTTAAAAATCATCGCACGTGTCTATGTTGAATACTATCAGAATACACCGCTTTTGGTTCAGTTCATGATTGTTTATTATGGACTTCCACTGATTTCCAACTACGTACTCATGCCGTCCATCTACTGGACAGCTGTTATCTGCGTCGGACTCTATCACGGTGCCTATATCGCAGAAGTCATTCGTGCAGGGATAGAAGCGGTGCCGACTGGGCAAACTGAAGCCGCACTTTCACAGGGATTTACCCAGGCTGAAACCATGCGAATCATCATCTTGCCACAGGCTATTCCGACCATTCTTCCACCTTTGACCAACCAAGTAGTAAACTTAATTAAGAATACGGCTACTGTTGCCATCATCTCTGGAGCTGATATTATGTTTATGACAAAATCTTGGTCTGCCATGAATGCCAACTACATCCCAGCCTTTGCTGGTGCTGCTTTCCTTTACTTCATCATGTGCTTCCCTGTTGCAAGCTGGGGTCGCCGCATTGAAGAAAAGAATAAGTCAGCTTTTTCACACTAATAGGAGGTTGAACGATGAATTATGTTTTAGAATTACTCAAACCTTCAACCTTCCAACTCTTGTGGAGTGGTTTGAAGTTAACCCTCTATATCTCAAGCATTTCGGTAATCCTGTCCGTTCTTTTCGGAATGATTCTAGCTATCATGCGCAACGGAAAAAATCCAATTTTCAAGTGGATTGCAACCATCTATATCGAATTTGTGCGTAATGTGCCAAACTTGCTTTGGATCTTCACTGTCTTCTTGGTCTTCCAAATGAAGTCAACGCCTGCTGGTATCACTGCTTTTACCATTTTTACCACGGCAGCCATGGCCGAGATTATCCGTGGTGGCCTCAACGCCATCGGACCAGGCCAGACCGAAGCTGGCTTGTCACAGGGTTTTACCCCAGTACAAATCATGGTTTATATCATCATGCCACAGGCCATTCGTAAGATGCTGCCAGCCATCATCTCGCAGATTGTAACGGTCATCAAGGACACTAGTTTCCTCTACTCCGTAATCGCTCTTCAAGAACTCTTTGGTGCGAGTCAAATCCTTATGGGACGTTACTTTGAAGCAGAGCAAGTCTTTGCCCTCTACATCATGGTCGCCTTGATTTACTTTAGCATCAACTTTGCCATTTCAAGCCTGTCACGTTATGTGGCTAAGTCTTGGGCGAGCAGTATTGAATAATACTCTTCGAAAATCAAACTCAGCCGTTGTTGACTTGATTTGATGAACTTCAGTTCTATCTGCATCTGCGTCGCCTAGCCTGATTTTGATTTTCATTGAGTACTACCTAAACTCCCAGCCAGTCGGTTGGGATTTTTTGCTGTCAAAAAAGAAGCCCTTTCGGACTTCTTACTTTATAATTCTTATTCTACTGCTTCAGCTGGTCGTGACTTGCGAGCAATATCTGCTAAGATATGGTCCACAAATTCTGCAACAGACTGAGTTTGCGTTGCCTTGCTTCCGTAGCGACGAACGTTGACAGCATTGTCTTCCATTTCCTTGTCACCGACGATGAGTTGGTATGGAATCTTGCTGGTCTGACTCTGACGAATCTTGTACTGCATCTTCTCATTACGTTCATCCACGTGTACACGAACGCCACGGTCTTGCAATTCTTTGGCAACCTTCCAAGCGTAATCCAGGTGAGCCTCCACAGAAATTGGAATCATGGTCACTTGGGTTGGAGCCAACCAAGTCGGGAAGGCACCTTTGTAGGTTTCGATCAAGATGGCAGTGAAGCGTTCCATAGTCGAGATAACACCACGGTGAATCATGACTGGGCGGTGTTCTTCACCGTCAGCACCAATGTAGGTCAGACCAAAGCGTTCTGGCAAGAGGAAGTCCAACTGAATAGTTGACAACGTTTCCTCATTTCCAAGGGCAGTCTTAACCTGAATATCCAACTTCGGACCGTAGAAGGCTGCTTCACCTTCTGCCTCAAAGTAGTCCACGCCCATTTCATCCATGGCACCCTTCAGCATACGCTGGGCATTTTCCCACATCTCATCGTTATCATAGTACTTCTCTTTGTCCTCTGGGTCACGATAAGACAGGCGGAAACGGTAGTCGTTTAGGTTGAAATCTGCGTACACATCGATAATCAACTGGAGAGCTTTTTTGAACTCTTCTTGGATTTGCTCAGGTGTCACGAAAATATGACCGTCGTTAAGAGTCATCTCACGCACCCGTTGCAATCCAGTAAGAGCACCTGATTTCTCATAGCGGTGCATCATACCAAGCTCAGCGATACGTACTGGCAATTCACGATAAGAACGCACGTGGTTTTTATAAACTTGAATGTGGTGCGGACAGTTCATCGGACGAAGCACAAACTCCTCACCGTCGCCCATGTCCATAGTTGGGAACATGTCTTCATGGTAATGTTCCCAGTGACCCGAAGTCTTGTAGAGTTCAACCGAAGCCAACGGTGGTGTGTAAACGTGCTGGTAGCCTGAAGCCAATTCCTTGTCTGTGATGTAACGCTCCAAGGTACGACGAATGGTCGCTCCATTTGGCAACCAGAATGGCAAACCTTGACCAACTTCTTGGCTGATCATGAAGAGATCCAATTCCTTACCAAGTTTACGGTGGTCACGTTCTTTGGCTTCCTCACGCATTTGAAGGTAAGCCTTGAGGTCTTTCTTGTCAAACCAAGCTGTACCATAAACACGTTGCATCATTGGGTTTTCGCTCTTACCACGCCAGTATGCACCAGCCACATTGAGCAATTCAAAAATCTGGATACGGCCTGTTGACGGAACGTGCGGGCCACGGCAGAGGTCAACGTATTCTCCCTGAGTATAAATGGTCAAACCGCCCTCGTCATCAGAATGCTCTTGAATCAATTCCAACTTGTAAGGATCGTTTTTGAAAATCTCAAGAGCTTCTTCCTTAGTTACCTCACGGCGTTCTGAAGGGAAGTTTTCCTTGACAATCTTCATCATTTCTTCCTGAATGCGTGGTAGGTCTTCATTTGAAATCTGGCCAGCCGCATTGTCCGTATCGTAGTAGAAACCGTCCTGAATAGCTGGACCAACCCCCAACTTGATGTCTGGGAAAAGACGACGAGCCGCTTGGGCAAACAAGTGGGCAGCTGAGTGACGCAAGATGGCCAAGGCATCCTCATGGTCAGGCGTTACGATTTCAAGCGTACCGTCCTCTTCGATGGCACGAGTGGTGTCAATCAATTTACCGTTGAACTTACCAGCAAGAGCCTTTTTCGCCAAAGACTTGCTGATGCTCTCCGCAATTTCAAAAGTAGTCACACCAGCTTGATACTCACGAACAGCACCATCTGGGAAAGTAATATGAATCATAATATAAGATATAAAGGGCGTTAAGCGGACACAGACAAAATAGGATACAGAACGACGACACGAGCGTCTAGTTCTCGTTTATCTTTTTGGCCCAGTCCGTAGCCCGTATTCAGTTCAACCAAATACGGATGCCCTAGTCCTTTCTATTTTTATTTATTTTTAATCCCTAGTAACTCTTCTTTTTGAGTTAAAAAGGTTTCCATTTCTTTTTGGACGTCAATATCCAGTCGGTCAGCCAGTTCAATCAACCACCAGATATTTTCAGCCATTTTATGCTCCAAGGTATAGGGCGTTTCATCATAGTAACGACCCTGCTTAGTCATAATCAGGCGGTTCATGTTGCCAATATCGTTGGTCAAAGCCAAGAGGTCTTCCTCAATGGACCACTCTTTATCGTGGTGCTTGACCTCCAACTCTCTGTAAGCCTTGCGAACGGCTAGGCAACGGTCAATCGTTTCTTGTGGAATGCTGGTCAACTTCATCTCCTTGTTTTGTCAAAAAAGAAAATACGACGCCCTCGCAAAAGGACGTCGTAACGTGGTTCCACCTTCATTCGCAGTCACGCTAAAAAGCCTGACTACCTCAGATTGGCGATAAGGGAACCACCCTTTTATGTTTGCATAAAATTATACCGAGTAGTGTCAATCCTATCCTCTATGTGCTTGCACCCACCGCACACTCTCTCAAAGATTTCCTAGAATTGATAAGTCTCTAAAAGCTATTATAACAGTCAAAGTATGAAAACTCAAGTATTTTTCTTAGAATTCCCACTCCGCTTCCAATTTCTAACCAAGATTCCAATACCAGACCCTAAAAAACCAACCACCATATAGGGAAGCACATAAACCTCCGCTCCTTCCGCATGTGGAAAAACCAAGCTATCAACAGGTAAATACAGCAACCCCAAGACTAAAGGAAACCACCAAGAAAAACCATGTTTAGCCCGAATAAATGGCGGAAATAAGTAAAATCAAGACAGGTTGGTAGACTAGCAAGAGGTTTATGATAAATCCCTTGATAATCAAGTCATCCAAAGGAGCACGAAGCATGAGGATAGGCACTAGATAGTAAACCAAGCAGATAGGGAACAAATACCATACGAGCTTTCCACCATCCTTCATCATCATTCCTCCTAGTCAAAGAAATTGCGCACCGAACGAACCTGATCAACTGATTTTTTCAAAATCTTTACTGTACGATCCGAAGAAGTAACCAGAACCCTTCTTGGCAGAGAGATAGCTCCCTTAATCAAAGATTCTGCAACGGAATCCTCATTGATATGCTGTTTTCGAAAATCATGAGAAATTTTCAAATCTAGATAAAACTCGTAGACCCGTCGTCCGAAATTTGTGGAAGAGATTTCATACAGCTTCTTCTCTAAATGGAAGTCATTCATAGCTGGGGTCAACAAGATTGCATCTAAAACAGCATCTGCCAAATCAACCTCGCGTTGATACAAGGTACCAAACATCTTATCCGAGATGACATTGTCCAAATAAGAATTGGCGTGAGCAATAATCGGCGTACCTGAAGCCAAGCTCTCTAAGAAAGTCAGCCCTTGAGTCTCACTGGTCGAAGCGGAAATAAAGAAGTCCGCCGCCTTATAATAAAGGGCTGTTTCACTCGGCGCAATCATGCCTGTCATCTGGATGACATCCGTCATTTGAACTTGGTCAATCAAGGATTGTAACTCTTCTGAGTATGGACCTCCACCGACAATGACCAACTTGACCTTTGGATTTTCCTGCACAATGCGTGGCATAGCCTTGACAATTGCTTGGATATTTTTTTCATGTGAAATTCGAGACAGACTAAGCAACATGGTTTCATCCGAAGCAATCCCCAAAAGCTGCCGCAGCTCCGCGACGTCATCCTGACTGATTTCAGGTCGATCGAACTTGACCAAGTCAATTCCCGTCGGAATCACACGTTTCTCAATCGGAATCTGGTATGTCGTCAACAGGTCATCCACAATCTCGCTTGGGCAAATAACCCCATCCAAATCACGAAAATAAGCTCGCACCAAATACTTGATCATACTTGGCCGAATCAAGCGCCCTTTGGCAATATAATGGACATAATCTTCGTACTGCGTATGATAGGTATGAAGTACAGGAATATCTAATTCCTTGGCAATCATTTTCCCCAAAATCCCCAATGAAAACTCTGTCTGGGTGTGGATAATGTCTAACTTATAGCGCTGGGCGATTTTCAAGGCATCTGTAAAGCCAGCATAGGCCACCCGTCTATCTTTAAAAGCAAAGAATGGGATACTGGGAATGCGAATAATGTCCCAATCCTCATAGCGATTGACATCCTCATCTGTCGTTGTAAAGATAAAAACCGTATGCCCTTGCTTTTCCAATTCCGTCTTCAAGGTCCGAATAGAGGTCGCCACCCCGGACACTTGTGGAAAATAAGTATCTGTAAACAATCCAATCCGCATCTACATCTCCCTTACTCTCTCATAAGCTTCTACCAGCTGATTAGACACCTTGTCAATCGACCGACTGACCGCCACCTGATAGCCAGCTTCTCGTTTATCAACCTTCTTGTCCAAGATTGCCTGTAAAGAGGTTACAAAATCATCAACTGAGCGTCCAAGTTCCACCTGGCTGTCATCAATCCATCCTTCATAAACTGGAATGTCCCTCAAGACAACATGTTGACGACTAGCCAAGGCCTCTAAAACGACAATTCCTTCCGTCTCTTCATAAGAAGGGAAAAAGAAGGCACTAGCAGCTGTCATAGCCCCTTGGTAAACAGCCCCTTTGAAATAACCTGGGAAGGAGACATTTTCTGGATGGTCTCCCTCAACAATTTTTCGAATATAGGATGGAATCATCCATTTATTGATGGAACCAAACCAGATGAACCGAACATGGGGCATCCGCTCTGCTACTTTAACAAAATCCTCAATCCCCTTACGTCGAAAATACAAGCCAGCCGAAATAACAACCGGTTGGTTTTCTTCAATGCCAAAATGCTGACGAAAAACTGCTTCCTTATGTGCATCTTGTTGGTACTTATTCAAGTCAATACCATTTGACACAGCTACAATTGGTGTCGTCACTCCATAGGACTCAATCAACTGTTTGGAATAAGGAGATGGCGTGATGATAAAATCCGCCTTTTGATACATGCTTGCTAGGTATTTCCCTACATATGGCGCCAAGACATTTGAGCCAATGAAGGAATTTTGAAAATCCTCTCGGGTCGAATGGCCATGAAGAATCACCTTTTTCCCACTACGCTTTGCAGCATGTAGCAGCAACCAACTACGAGGTCCGTAGGTGTTTATATGAATCACATCGTACTCTCCCAAAAGATCCGTTGTATAAGGGATACCGGCCTTATCTAAGGCTTCCATCTGGTGTTGAAGGGCACGGCCAATTCCTGATTTTTCAAGAACAGTCTTACCTTCTAGGTATAACAAAACTTTCATAGTTTCATTATAATAGAAATCTGAAAAAAATGATATGGTCAACCTATTTTTTGCAAAAGAAAAGAAGGGAGACCCCTCTTTTCTAATTAGAATAGGTAGTGCAGAACAGCTGTGAATTCTTCCTATTCATCCCTACTTCCTCTTTTCTTCCGCCTAGCAAGTCCTCCTAGAAGTAAACCTGCTCCTAGCAGAGCAAATTCCGACTTGGAAGCATCCCCAGACTTAGGCAAAGCAAACTTTTTCTTCGATGACTCAGACGATCGAGGTGGAGTTGATTCTGAGATAGATTCTGAAAGTGACTCGGAAACTGACTCTGAAATGGACTCTGAAACGGATTCTGAAATTGACTCGGATACTGATTCAGAAACTGACTCAGAGACGGATTCTGAAATGGATTCTGAAACTGATTCTGAGATGGATTCTGAGACTGACTCAGAAATGGACTCTGAAACTGATTCGGAGATTGATTCAGAAATGGACTCGGATACTGACTCTGATACTGATTCGGAAATGGACTCTGATACTGATTCAGAGACTGATTCAGAGATGGATTCAGAAACTGATTCACTTACTGACTCAGAAATGGATTCTGAGACTGATTCTGAAATTGATTCAGAGATTGATTCAGAAACTGACTCTGAAATGGATTCTGAGACTGACTCAGAGACTGATTCTGAAATGGACTCAGAAACTGATTCTGAGATTGATTCAGAAACTGATTCTGAAATTGACTCGGAGACTGATTCTGATACCGACTCAGTGATGGACTCGGAGACTGATTCAGAAATCGATTCTGAGACTGACTCTGAAATGGACTCTGAAACTGACTCAGAGATGGATTCTGAGACTGACTCTGAAATGGACTCTGAAATGGACTCTGAAACTGACTCAGAGATGGATTCTGAAACGGACTCGGTTACTGACTCAGAGATGGATTCTGAAACTGATTCGAAAACTGACTCTGAAATGGATTCTGAGACTGATTCTGAAATTG
>NZ_JAEUXI010000011.1 GCF_016775005.1 Streptococcus suis
CCGAACACAGCAGTTAAGCCCTAGAACGCCTGAAGTAGTTGGGGGTTGCCCCCTGTGAGATACGGTAGTCGCTTAGCGCAAGGGAGTTTAGCTCAGCTGGGAGAGCATCTGCCTTACAAGCAGAGGGTCAGCGGTTCGATCCCGTTAACTCCCATTTTAAGCGGGTGTAGTTTAGTGGTAAAACTACAGCCTTCCAAGCTGTTGTCGCGAGTTCGATTCTCGTCACCCGCTTTGAACTAAATATGTTCTACCCAAACTTTTGTTTGGGCGCGTAGCTCAGATGGTTAGAGCGCACGCCTGATAAGCGTGAGGTCGGTGGTTCGATTCCACTCGTGCCCATATATGGTCCGTTGGTCAAGGGGTTAAGACACCGCCTTTTCACGGCGGTAACACGGGTTCGAATCCCGTACGGACTGTATTTATTGGAGGATTACCCAAGTCCGGCTGAAGGGAACGGTCTTGAAAACCGTCAGGCGTGTAAAAGCGTGCGTGGGTTCGAATCCCACATCCTCCTTTTGATTAGCGCGGGATGGAGCAGCTAGGTAGCTCGTCGGGCTCATAACCCGAAGGTCGTAGGTTCAAATCCTGCTCCCGCAATTTGGCTCGGTAGCTCAGTTGGTAGAGCAATGGATTGAAGCTCCATGTGTCGGCGGTTCGATTCCGTCTCGCGCCATTAACTTAATATTCTGGAGAGATAGCGAAGAGGCTAAACGCGGCGGACTGTAAATCCGCTCCTTCGGGTTCGGGGGTTCGAATCCCTCTCTCTCCATACCTTTACGGGCATAGTTTAAAGGTAGAACTAAGGTCTCCAAAACCTTCAGTGTGGGTTCAATTCCTACTGCCCGTGTAGATGGCGGGTGTGGTGAAGTGGTTAACACATCAGATTGTGGCTCTGACATTCGGGGGTTCGATTCCCCTCACTCGCCTATTTTTATTAATGGGGTATCGCCAAGCGGTAAGGCAAGGGACTTTGACTCCCTCATTCGTTGGTTCGAATCCAGCTACCCCAGTTACAACTATAAGCCGGCGTGGCGGAATTGGCAGACGCGCTGGACTCAAAATCCAGTGTCCGCAAGGACGTGCCGGTTCGACCCCGGCCGCCGGTATAGTTGAAAAGAACTTTCAAGTTTTTCTTGAAAGTTCTTTCTTTTTGCTTGCATTTTCAATTTTTTATGATATACTTAACAAGTTAACAATTAATTGATTAAGGAAATACTTATGAGTAAGCTTGCGCATTTAATAGAAGTCAAATTACAGGAGATTATCCTGAGTTCTGAAAATCATTTGGAAATTTTGGTTGGGTCTTGCCAGAGTCAAGAAACGCTGACTAATACACAGGAACATATCTTGATGTTGATTGAGAATAAGTCATATACTAGTTCTGAAATCGCCAAGGAATTGGGGGTTAGCCAGGCTGCTATTACCAAGGCTGTTAAATCTTTGTTGGCAAAAGATATGTTGATGGGGATGCGGGATGAAAAGGATGCACGAATCATTCGGTATCAGTTGACTGATAAGGCCAAGCCAATTGCTTTAGAACATGCGCATCATCATGAATTAACGATTGCTACTTATGACGAAGTATTGGCTGCTTATAGCCAAGAGGAACAAGAGATTATTGGTCGTTTTTTGACTGATTTAGTTGGGAAAATTAAAAAGTAATGAGATATATCACTGTTGAAGACTTGTCTTTTTCATATGAACAAGAACCGGTCTTAGAGCACATTCATTATCATTTGGATAGTGGAGAATTTGTAACACTTACTGGAGAGAATGGAGCAGCAAAGTCGACTTTGATTCGTGCGACGCTGGGAATTTTGAAACCTTTGTCTGGCACTGTTGTGATTTCTGATAAGAGTATTTCGGGTAAGAAATTGCGGATGGCCTATCTCCCACAGCAGATTGCTAGTTTTAATGCTGGTTTTCCAAGTACTGTTTTGGAATTTGTTCGTTCGGGGCGTTACCCAAGGCAGGGTTGGTTTAGACGGTTGACGGCTCACGATGAGGAACATGTGAAGAAGAGTTTGGAATCAGTTGGTATGTGGGATCATCGAGATAAAAAACTGGGTTCATTGAGCGGTGGACAAAAGCAACGGGCTGTCATTGCTCGGATGTTTGCATCTGATCCGGATATTTTCATTCTGGATGAGCCGACTACTGGTATGGACAGTGGTACCAAGGATGCCTTTTATAAGTTAATGCACCATTCTGCGAAAAAGCATGGAAAGGCTGTTTTGATGATTACTCATGATCCTGATGAGTTGAGTCGGTATGCAGATCGCAATATTCACTTGGTTCGTGACCAGGCTTCACCTTGGCGTTGTTTCAATGTTCATGATGCGGAACTAGAAACGGAGGTAGGCCATGTTTGATCTGTCTATTTTCCAGTATGATTTCATGCAGCGGGCTTTTTTGGCAATTATTGCTATGAGTTTGTTTTCGCCAATCCTGGGTGTTTTTCTCATTCTCAGAAGACAGAGTTTGATGTCAGATACCCTTAGTCACGTTTCCTTAGCAGGTGTGGCGTTTGGTTTGGTTTTGGGGATTTCTCCGACTGTGTCAACCTTACTTGTTGTGATTGTGGCAGCAGTCTTTCTTGAGTACTTGCGGACGATCTATAAAAACTTTATGGAAATCGGTACGGCTATTTTGATGTCAACAGGTCTGGCTATTTCTCTTATTGTCATGAATAAGTCTGGCGGTAAGTCGAGTTTGAGTTTAGATCAATATCTGTTTGGATCGATTGTCACTATTAGCCAAGAACAGGTCTGGGCTTTGTTTGGTATTGCAGGTGCGGTTATCTTGTTGACTCTTCTTTTCCTACGTCCTATGTATATCTTGACCTTTGATGAGGATACAGCTTTTGTGGACGGTTTACCAGTACGTGCCATGTCTATTGCCTTTAATGTGGTGACAGGTGTCGCCATTGCCCTGATGATTCCTGCGGCTGGTGCCCTCTTGGTCTCAACCATCATGGTCTTGCCTGCAGCCATTGCGCTTCGTCTAGGGAAAAATTTCAAGTCGGTGATTGTGATCGGGATGTCGATTGGTTTCTTTGGAATGGTCACTGGTTTGTTGACGTCTTACTATGCTGAAACACCTGCAAGTGCCAGCATCACTTTGATTTTTATTAGTATTTTCTTGTTGGTGAATCTAGTAGCCAAGTTTAAAAAATAGGAGGAATTATGAAAAAATTAGCAGTTTTAGGTTTGAGTTTATCGCTTTTGGCTTTGTCGGCCTGCGGCAATAGCACAGCTTCTCAGGATGATGAGTTGAACATCGTGACTACCTTTTATCCTGTCTATGAGTTCACCAAGCAGGTGGCAGGTGATGAGGCAAATGTTGATCTGTTGGTTAAGGCAGGGACAGAGGTTCATGGTTATGAGCCGTCAGCTAAAGATATTGCTCGTATCCAAGAGGCAGATGCTTTTGTTTATGAAAATGAAAATATGGAAACATGGGTTCCAGATGTACTGGATACTATTGATACAGAACAGGTTGGTGTCATCAAGGCGACGGAGGGAATGTTGCTCTTACCTGGTAGCGAGGAAGAAGAACATGACCATGCTGAAGGGGAAGAACATAATCACGCATATGACCCACACGTTTGGTTGTCGCCGGAACGTTCCATTACCTTAGTAGAAACCATTCGGGATGGTTTGATTGCCCAGTACCCTGAGAAAAAAGCTGTTTTTGAAGAAAATGCGGCAGCCTATATTGAAAAGCTAGAAGATCTGCATTCTCAATACACAGAAACCTTGTCAGCTGCTAAGCAAAAATACTTTGTTACCCAGCACACTGCCTTTGCTTACTTGGCTTTGGACTATGGTTTGCACCAAGTATCCATCACCGGTGTCTCTGCAGACCAAGAGCCTACGGCAACTCGCTTGGCAGAATTGGCTGAATACATCAAGACCTATGGCATCAAGTACATCTATTTTGAAGAGAATGCTTCTTCAGCAGTGGCAGAAACCTTGGCTAAGGAAACAGGTGTTGAGCTGGATGTCCTTGATACTTTGGAGAGCTTGACGACAGAGGCTATGGACAAGGGCGAGGACTATATTTCCATCATGGAAGCCAACTTGGCGGCCTTGGCAAAAACAACCAGCCAAGCAGGTGTAGAGATCTTGCCAGAAGAAGGTGCTGAGACTGCGCAAACTGTCTATAATGGTTATTTTGAAGATAGTGCCGTAAAAGATCGTACTCTTTCAGATTATGCAGGTGAGTGGCAATCTGTTTATCCATACTTGCTTGATGGGACGCTAGATCAGGTCTGGGATTACAAGGCTAAGATCAAAGGTGGTATGACAGCTGAAGAGTACAAGGCTTATTACGATACAGGCTACAAAACAGATGTTGATCAAATTAACATTACAGATAATACCATGGAATTTGTAGTGGGAGATAAGAAAGAAAAATTCACATATAAGTATGTGGGTTATAAGATTTTGACCTATAAAAAAGGAAATCGTGGTGTTCGTTTCTTGTTTGAAGCAACGGATGCAAATGCTGGCAACTATAAGTATGTTCAATTTAGTGACCACAATATCGCACCTGTCAAAACAGGTCACTTCCATATCTATTTTGGTGGAGAGAGCCAAGAAAAACTTTTGGAAGAATTGGAAAACTGGCCGACTTACTATCCAGTTGGTTTGACTGGTTTGGAAATTGGTCAGGAAATGCTGGCTCACTAAGAATAATGAGAAGACTGGGCAAGATGTTCAGTCTTTCTTCTTGACATTTTTTGACTACAAATGTAAACTGAATGTAGAAATGTGATTGGAGGTGTGTGTGTGGAGCAGACAATTTCTGCTGCGGAGTGGCAGGTCATGCGGGTCCTGTGGGCCCAGCCTGGTGCAACTTCTCAGGAAATTATTCAGGCCTTGCAGGAAGGCTTTGATTGGCAGGCGACGACCATTAAGACACTCTTGGGGCGGCTGCGGAAGAAAAACTATTTGAGAATGGATAAGGAAACCAGCAAGTACCACTATTATCCGCTGATCAGTGAAGAGGAGCATTTGCAGGGGCAGGTGGAGCTCTTACTAGCTACCATATGTTCCACAAAACAGGGGAAACTGGTTGAAAAACTGCTAGACACAGGGATATTTTCCCAAAAAAGCCTTGAAAGTCTGGCCAGCAAAATCTCGCAGCTACAAAAGACCGCACCCGAGCAAATCGCTTGTCGGTGTTTGGCGGGGCAATGTACCTGTGGGCATCATGCAAAAGGAGAAAGAAGATGAAGCAAACTTTGAAATTGAAAAACTTATCGTGCCAAAACTGTGTCAAGCATGTGACCAATCACCTCTTGGACTTGGACGGGGTGGAAGATGTGAAAATCCAGCTGGAAGAGCAGTTGGCGGAGGTGGAAACCTCTGTGGCCTATGACTTGGAACAGTACCAAGAGGTGCTGGATGATACTATCTATGAAGTGGAAGAGTTGATATAAGCGAAAAAGCAGCCGTCGGGCTGCTTTTTATAATGCTTTGAGAAATCTATGCAGGTCTAGTTGGACTTGTGCAAGTGAAATTTGGTCCCAGAAGCCGTCTGATTGAAAGCGTGGAATCAGGTGGACATGGAAATGGGTGCCAGCGTCAAACAAGCGGTCGTTGCAGGCTATGGTCACGCCGTCAATTGTCAATGCTTGACAGAGTTTTTCAGTCAACAAGACTTCTAGGTCTGACAGTTCATAGCGAACAGCAGGAGGGACTTGGCTGAGCGTGTCATAGTGTTCCTTGCTGATAATCAGCAGATGTCCTGTTTGAATAGGGTCAATGTCCCAGACAACCTTGAAATGCTCTGTCTGGTAGAGAATATCTTCTTCTTTGAGTTGGTGGCAAAAAATGCAGGTCATGTCTTTTCTCCTAGGTTAGCAGAAAAGGAAATCACATAGGATTTCCTTGAAAAATATTAATAAGTCAAAACAGAATACTTCTTCTTCCCACGGCGGATAACGGTCAACTCGCCGTCAATCTTGTCGCTGTCAGAAAGAGTATAGTCCAAGTCCTGCACACGCTCACCGTTGACATAGATGGCACCATTTGCTACATCTTCACGAGCTTGGCGTTTTGAGTTGACAATACCAGAGGTAACCAAGAGTTCAACGATGTTAAGGTTGTCTTCAGCCTGGACAGCGTAGTTTGGAACGTTGCTGAGGCCCTGCTTGAGTTCTTTCGCGGATAGGTTTTTGATATTGCCAGCGAACAATTGCTCGGTAATATTAAGGGCTTGGTTATAGGCTTCTTCACCGTGGACCAGTGTCACGACTTCCTTAGCCAAAATCTTCTGAGCTAGGCGTTCGTGACGGGCAGCGTCAAATTGTTTCTCGATTTCAGCAATCTCATCCAGTGACAAGAAGGTAAAGATTTTCAAGAAACGAACGGCATCGTCGTCCATGACATTGAGCCAGAATTGGTACATTTCATACGGAGAAGTCTTATCGGCATCGAGCCAAACAGCGTTGCCCTCTGACTTACCAAACTTCTTACCTGTTGAGTCGGTGATAAGGGGAACAGTCATCACGTGACCAGACTTGTCAGCCTTGCGGCGAAGCAATTCAGTACCTGCTGTCATGTTACCCCACTGGTCAGAACCCCCGATTTGTAGGGTCACATTGTGCTTGTCATTGAGTTCATAGAAGTCATAACCCTGCATGATTTGATAGGCAAACTCGGTGTAGGAAATCCCTGTCTCAATCCGTTTTTTCACAGAGTCTTTGCTCATCATGTAATTGACTGTGTAGTATTTACCAACATCACGGAGGAAGTCGATAAAGCTGATGTCTGAGAACCAGTCATAGTTGTTGACCATTTCGGCCTTGTTGTCACCATTTTCAAAATCTAAGAAACGGGAGAGCTGACCTTGGATTTTTGTTACCCAACCGTCCACGGTATCTTTGGTTTGCAAGCTGCGCTCCGCATCCTTGAAGGAAGGGTCGCCAATCAGACCAGTTGCACCGCCAACTAGGGCGTAAGGCTTGTGACCAGCTAACTGCAAGCGACGGCTAGTTAAGATAGCAACCAAGTGCCCCAAGTGTAAACTATCTGCTGTTGGATCGTAGCCTGTGTAATAAGAAACCTGTCCTTCTGTCAATGCTTTTACCAAGGCTTCTTCATCTGTCGTTTGAAAGACCAAGCCACGAGCTTTTAGTTCTTCAAAAATGTTCATACTCTTCTCCTTATAGCTGATTTGAGATTTCTAATACGCCAAAAGAAAACAAGACCAAATTGCTGCAAGCCTTGGATGGCTACAGAAAGGAGGCCTTTTATAGGGCGTGCTAGTCTTCACAATCTAAACTAACGGACCAAGGCCAGGAGCTGGAAATCATTTCCCCTGTTTTTGAACCGCTAGTATCATAAAAATTCCCTCTTATTATACCATGAAATCGTTGAAAAGAAACAAAATTTGGTATAATGGATAGGATAAGGAGTTTTTTATGTCTAAAAACAAGAAAAACAGCCCAAAAGAGCCTTTGAACTTTACAGGACGTGACTGGATAAGTGTTCTTTTGAGAAGTATGAAATTGATGATCAATTCTATCACTGTTATCCTTGGCTTAATCGGGGTATTTGGTGTGGGTGTCGGTTTAGGTTACATTGGCAGTCTTTTTGATTCTGTTGAAGTACCAGAATCGACGGAATTGGTTTCGGAAGTGACACAATTGACACGGATTTCGACGGTCACCTATCAAGATGGGACCCTGGTGTCGGAGGTCAATTCGGATTTGCTGCGTACTCCAGTTGAGAGTGCTCAAATTTCGGACTACCTCAAGCAAGCGGTCATTGCAACAGAGGACGAGACCTTTGAAAGCCATAATGGTGTGGTTCCTAAGGCGGTGATTCGAGCTGCCCTGGGTTCAGTAGGACTCGGTTCTTCAAGTGGTGGTTCGACCTTGACCCAGCAGTTAATCAAACAGCAGCTAGTAGGGGATGCACCGACCTTTTCTCGAAAGGCAAATGAAATTGTCTCAGCCCTTGCCTTGGAGCGGACTATGACCAAGGAAGAGATCTTAACAACCTATCTCAATGTCTCGCCCTTTGGCCGTAATAACCAAGGCAAGAACATCGCAGGGGTAGAAGAGGCAGCCCAAGGGATTTTTGGAAAACCTGCTAGTGAGTTGACAGTTCCGCAAGCGGCCTTTATTGCCGGTTTACCACAGAGTCCGATTGTTTACTCGCCTTACTCATCAGATGGTAGCCTGAAATCCGCTGAAAATATGAGCTACGGGCTTGCTCGCTACAAGGATGTTCTGTACAACATGTACCGTGCGGAATATCTGACTAAGGAAGAGTACGAAACCTATCAAGCCTATGACATTACACAGGATTTCCTTGCTCCGAACCCTGTCACGGGAGATACCAAAGACTTCTTGTATTACGCTGTTATGGATGAGGCCAAGGAGCGGATGTACGATTACTTGGTGACTCGGGACAAGGTGTCAGAGAGTGATTTGAAAAATGACGAAACGGTCGCAGCTTATAGAGAAATGGCTGCAGAAGAGTTGAGCTTAGGTGGTTACGTCATTAAAAGTACTGTCAATAAGACCATCTATGACGCTATGCAAGCAGCTACTGCTAATTATGGATATTTGCTTGATGATGGTGGTGCCCTAGTTGAAACTGGCTCAGTATTGTTGAACAATAAGACAGGTGCAGTTTTAGGTTTTGTTGGAGGTAGAGATTATTCTCAGAACCAAAACAACCATGCCTTTAGTACATTACGTTCGCCGGCTTCGACGATAAAACCTATTCTTGCTTATGGAATTGCTATTGATCAAGGGTTGATGGGATCTGCCAGTGTGTTGTCAGATTATCCTGCAACCTTCTCAAGTGGCGAGCAAATTATGCATGTCAATAGTATTGGTACTGGGAAAATAGATTTACAGACGGCTCTTAATCGGTCTGTGAATATTCCGGCGTTTTGGACATATAAGTTATTGCAACAGTCCGGTGTTGATGTTCAGAGTTATATGGAAAAAATGAATTATCAGATTTCTAACTATGATATTGAAAGTCTCCCTCTTGGTGGAGGTGTAGAGGTTTCTGTAGCGACGAATACAAATGCATATCAAACCTTAGCAAATGGTGGGGTTTACAACGAGCGCTATATCGTTGAAAGTATAACAGCTCCAGATGGCACAGTTATTTATCAACATATTGCTGAACCTGTACAGGTGTACTCTAAAGCTACTTCAAGCATTATGATGCAATTGTTAAAAGGAGTTATTTCTTCTGGTGTAACAACAAACTATGCTACTTGGATGCAGTCAATAAATCCTCAAATTATGGCAAAGACAGATATCGTTGGTAAGACAGGTACTAGTAGTGGAGCAGCCGACGCTTGGCTGATGTTAGCAACACCACAGATTACATTGGGAACTTGGGCTGGTTATGACGATAATACTAGGATGGCTGACCTAGCTAGCTATAACAACAATCCACATTATGCTGCATATTTATCAAACGCTATTTATCAAGCGGCACCTGAATTATTTGAAGGTCGATTCGAGTTGGATGACTCCGTGATCTCCTCTAGTGTGGTGGCTTCGACTGGTCAACGTCCAGGAAGTGTTCAGGTTAATGGCTTTACCTACAATGTTTCGGGAGCTATGACAACGAGTTACTGGGCTAAGAATGGGGCGCCTACAGCGAGCTATAAGTTTATGATTGGCGGAACAGATAGTGACTATGCAACAGCTTGGAATTCTCTCTTTGGCTCGCAGACGAGAAAAAACAGTAGTTCTTCATCGAGTCGCTCTTCTTCATCAGGTGCCTCAAGAAATAGTTCTTCGTCAGAGACATCCACATCTTCTGACACAGAAACTTCAACGGCGAATGATGGGGAATAATCTTGCAAGTTTGCAGAAAATATGGTAAAATAGATTAAATTATTTGTCGTGTGTCTTGGTTGAAATATTGTCCAATCAAGGCTTACAGCAGTTAAATCATACTTGAACAAGGAAGATTTAACTGCTCTTTTTGTGTCTATTTGATGGATTTTTAGGAATTGTAATGTATTCTTAAAGATTCTAAAAATTCTAACAAAAGGCAAATGTGTTTGATTTTGCAGAAAAATCAATAGAAAAATAGAGGAGAATTAACTTGGCAGGACATGACGTTCAATACGGGAAACATCGTACCCGTCGTAGTTTTTCAAGAATCAAGGAAGTTCTTGATTTACCAAATTTGATTGAAATCCAAACGGATTCTTTCCAGGATTTTCTTGACCATGGCTTGAAGGAAGTCTTTGAAGATGTGCTTCCGGTTTCTAACTTTACAGAAACCATGGAATTGGAATTTGTTGGTTATGAATTAAAGGAACCAAAATATACCTTGGAAGAGGCGCGTGCACACGATGCCAACTATTCTGCACCAATTTTCGTTACCTTCCGTTTGATCAACAAGGAAACTGGTGAAATTAAAACCCAAGAGGTCTTCTTCGGTGAATTCCCAATCATGACTGAAATGGGTACCTTCATCATCAACGGTGCAGAGCGGATTATCGTTTCTCAGTTGGTACGTTCACCAGGTGTTTATTTCAACGATAAGGTGGATAAAAACGGTAAGGTTGGTTACGGCTCAACTGTTATCCCTAACCGTGGTGCCTGGTTGGAATTGGAAACAGACTCTAAGGATATTGCCTATACCCGTATCGACCGTACGCGTAAGATTCCGTTCACAACTCTTGTACGTGCTCTTGGTTTCTCAGGTGACGATGAAATCTTCGATATCTTTGGTGATAGCGAATTGGTTCGCAATACTGTCGAGAAAGACATCCACAAGAACCCTGCTGATTCTCGTACAGATGAAGCGCTTAAGGAAATCTATGAGCGCCTTCGTCCAGGTGAACCAAAGACAGCTGAAAGCTCTCGTAGCCTTCTGACAGCTCGTTTCTTTGACCCACGTCGTTACGATTTAGCACCTGTTGGTCGTTACAAGATTAATAAAAAGCTCAACCTTCGTACACGCTTGTTTAATCAAACACTTGCGGAGCACGTGATTAATGGAGAAACAGGTGAGATTGTCTTGGAAGCAGGTACAGTCTTGAGCCGTGATGTTTTGGACCGTATTGAAGACCAGTTTGACGAGCTCAACTTGGTGGAATATATTCCAAATGATTCCGCTGTTTTAACTGAGCCAGTTCTTTTGCAGAAATTCAAGATTGTTGCACCAAAAGATCCAGATCGTGTAGTCACTGTGATTGGTAATGCTAATCCGGCGGAAAACGTACGTACAGTAACACCTGCGGACATCTTGGCAGAGATGAGCTACTTCCTCAATTTGGCTGAAGGTCTTGGTCGTGTAGATGATATTGACCACTTGGGTAACCGTCGAATTCGTGCCGTTGGTGAATTGCTTGCCAACCAAGTACGTATCGGTTTGACTCGTATGGAACGTAACTTGCGTGAGCGTATGTCTGTTCAAGACAATGAAGTATTGACGCCACAACAAATCATCAATATCCGTCCTGTTACAGCCGCGATCAAAGAATTCTTTGGTTCATCTCAGTTGTCACAGTTCATGGACCAACACAACCCGCTTTCTGAGTTGTCTCACAAACGCCGTTTGTCAGCCTTGGGACCTGGTGGTTTGACTCGTGACCGTGCTGGTTATGAGGTTCGAGACGTTCACTACACCCACTATGGTCGTATGTGTCCGATTGAAACACCTGAGGGACCAAACATCGGTTTGATCAACAACTTGTCTTCTTACGGACACCTTAACAAGTATGGTTTCATCCAAACACCATACCGCAAGATCGACCGTGCAACTGGTACAGTAACGAACGAAATCGTTTGGTTGACAGCGGATGAAGAAGATGCCTACATCGTAGCACAATCAACTTCACCACTTGATGAAAACAACCGTTTCGTTGATAAAATCGTTATGGGACGTCACCAAGGTAATAACCAAGAGTTCCCAGCAGATTCAGCAGACTTCATGGATGTTTCACCTAAACAGGTAGTTGCCGTTGCGACAGCATGTATTCCTTTCTTGGAAAACGATGACTCCAACCGTGCCCTCATGGGTGCCAACATGCAACGTCAGGCTGTTCCATTGATTGATCCAAAAGCACCTTACGTTGGTACAGGTATGGAATACCAGGCTGCCCATGACTCAGGTGCGGCAGTTATTGCCCAACATGATGGTAAGGTTGTTTACGCAGATGCGGACAAGGTAGAGGTACGTCGTGAAGATGGTTCCTTGGATGTTTATAGCATTCAAAAATTCCGTCGTTCAAACTCAGGTACTGCCTACAACCAACGTACCCTTGTGAAATTGGGTGATGTCGTTGAAAAAGGTGACTTCATCGCAGATGGTCCTTCTATGGAACGTGGGGAAATGGCTCTTGGTCAAAACCCTATCGTTGCCTACATGACTTGGGAAGGTTATAACTTTGAGGACGCGGTTATCATGTCTGAACGCCTTGTGAAAGACGATGTCTATACATCTGTTCACTTGGAAGAATATGAATCAGAAACACGCGATACCAAGTTAGGCCCTGAAGAAATTACTCGTGAAATTCCAAACGTTGGTGAAGATGCTCTTCGCAACTTGGATGAAATGGGTATTATCCGTATCGGTGCTGAAGTTAAAGAAGGCGACATTCTTGTTGGTAAAGTTACACCAAAAGGTGAAAAAGATCTTTCTGCTGAAGAGCGCCTCTTGCACGCTATCTTCGGTGACAAATCACGTGAAGTACGTGATACTTCTCTTCGTGTACCTCACGGTGCAGATGGTGTCGTTCGTGATGTGAAAATCTTTACCCGTGCCAACGGTGATGAATTGCAATCAGGTGTTAACATGTTGGTTCGTGTTTACATCGCTCAAAAACGTAAGATTAAGGTCGGAGATAAGATGGCCGGTCGTCACGGTAACAAGGGTGTCGTTTCACGTATTGTACCTGTTGAGGATATGCCATATCTTCCAGACGGAACACCAGTTGACATCATGTTGAACCCACTCGGGGTGCCATCACGTATGAACATCGGTCAGGTTATGGAACTTCACTTGGGTATGGCGGCTCGCAACTTGGGCATTCATATCGCAACACCAGTTTTCGATGGTGCAAGTTCAGAAGACCTCTGGTCAACTGTTAAAGAAGCAGGTATGGACTCAGATGCTAAGACCATTCTTTACGACGGTCGTACAGGTGAGCCGTTTGACAACCGTGTATCTGTTGGTGTCATGTACATGATCAAGCTTCACCACATGGTTGATGATAAACTTCATGCCCGCTCAGTCGGACCATACTCACTCGTTACCCAACAGCCACTCGGAGGTAAGGCTCAGTTTGGTGGACAGCGTTTCGGTGAGATGGAGGTTTGGGCCCTTGAAGCCTATGGTGCTTCAAACGTCCTCCAAGAAATCTTGACTTACAAGTCAGATGATGTGACAGGCCGTCTTAAAGCCTATGAAGCCATCACAAAAGGTAAACCAATTCCAAAACCAGGTGTTCCAGAATCATTCCGCGTTCTTGTCAAAGAATTGCAATCACTTGGTTTGGATATGCGTGTCCTTGATGAAGATGATAATGAAGTAGAATTGCGTGACCTAGATGAAGGTGAAGATGATGATATCATCCACGTAGATGATCTTGAAAAAGCACGTGCAAAAGCAGCAGCTGACGCAGCGGCAGCCTTTGCAGCAGAAGAGGCAGCAGGAAAAGAATAATCAAAATGAAGGAAACGGTTGGTCCTATTCCCCTTTTAAGAGGAAAGAAGGACCAACTGAGGACTTCGGTTTGATGACTGGGAGGAGAACAGAGTTCTGCTTCCAGCGACCTGATGTCAATGATTCAAGAATTCGAGGTGTGACTCATCCACCTCTCACAAGAAAAGAAAGGGATTATTAGTGGTTGACGTAAATCGATTTAAAAGTATGCAAATCACGTTAGCTTCACCAAGCAAAGTCCGTTCATGGTCTTATGGTGAGGTTAAAAAACCTGAAACAATCAACTACCGTACACTCAAGCCAGAGCGCGATGGACTCTTTGACGAAGTCATCTTTGGTCCAACTAAAGACTGGGAGTGTTCGTGTGGAAAATACAAGCGAATCCGTTACAAAGGTATCGTTTGTGACCGCTGTGGTGTTGAAGTGACTCGTGCCAAAGTTCGTCGTGAACGTATGGGACACATTGAGTTGAAAGCACCGATTTCACATATCTGGTATTTTAAAGGAATTCCAAGTCGTATGGGCTTGACCTTGGATATGAGCCCACGTGCCTTGGAAGAAGTTATCTACTTCGCGGCTTACGTGGTGATCGATCCGAAAGATACACCGCTTGAGCACAAATCTATCATGACAGAGCGCGAATACCGTGAGCGTTTGCGTGAATACGGTCATGGTTCCTTCGTTGCCAAAATGGGTGCTGAGGCCATCCAAGACCTCTTGAAACAGGTTGATCTTCCAAAAGAAATTGCAGCCTTGAAAGAAGAATTGAAAACAGCTTCTGGTCAAAAACGCATTAAAGCAGTTCGCCGCTTGGATGTATTGGATGCCTTCTACAAATCTGGTAACAAGCCTGAGTGGATGATTCTCAATATCCTTCCAGTTATTCCACCAGATTTGCGTCCGATGGTTCAGTTGGATGGTGGCCGTTTTGCCGCATCTGACTTGAACGAACTCTACCGCCGTGTTATCAACCGTAACAACCGTTTGGCTCGTCTCTTGGAACTTAATGCTCCAGGTATCATCGTACAAAACGAAAAACGGATGCTTCAAGAAGCTGTGGATGCTTTGATTGACAACGGTCGCCGTGGTCGTCCAATCACAGGACCAGGTAGCCGTCCACTTAAATCACTCAGCCACATGCTTAAAGGTAAGCAAGGTCGTTTCCGTCAAAACTTGCTTGGTAAGCGTGTTGACTTCTCAGGACGTTCCGTTATCGCCGTTGGTCCAACGCTTAAAATGTACCAATGTGGTGTGCCACGTGAAATGGCAATCGAGCTCTTCAAACCGTTTGTCATGCGCGAAATCGTTGCCCGTGATATTGCTGGTAACGTCAAAGCTGCGAAACGTTTGATTGAACGTGGAGATGATCGTATCTGGGATATCTTGGAAGAAGTGATCAAAGAACACCCAGTTCTTTTGAACCGGGCACCTACCCTTCACCGTTTGGGTATCCAGGCCTTTGAGCCAGTTCTGATCGACGGTAAAGCCCTTCGTTTGCACCCGCTTGTCTGTGAAGCCTACAATGCCGACTTCGACGGTGACCAGATGGCGATTCACGTTCCATTGTCAGAAGAAGCACAGGCAGAAGCACGTATCCTTATGCTTGCGGCAGAACACATCCTTAACCCTAAAGATGGTAAACCAGTCGTAACACCATCTCAGGATATGGTTTTGGGGAACTACTACTTGACCATGGAAGATGCTGGTCGTGAAGGTGAAGGTATGGTCTTCAAGGATGCGGATGAAGCTGTTATGGCTTACCGCAACGGCTATGTTCACTTGCATACCCGTGTTGGTATCGCAACAGACAGTTTGGACAAACCTTGGAAAGACAATCAAAAACACAAGATTATGATGACAACTGTCGGAAAAATCTTGTTCAACGCGATTATGCCAGAAGGCCTTCCATACTTGCAAGAGCCAAACAATGCCAACTTGACAGAGGGAACTCCTGATAAATACTTCTTGGAACCAGGTTCAGATATCAAGGCTGCTATCGCAGAATTACCAATCAACCCACCATTCAAGAAGAAAAATCTTGGAAACATCATCGCTGAAATCTTCAAGCGTTTCCGTACAACTGAAACCTCAGCCCTGCTTGACCGTTTGAAAGACTTGGGTTACTATCACTCAACACTCGCTGGTTTGACAGTGGGTATTGCCGATATCCCGGTCATCGACAACAAGGCTGAAATCATTGAAGAATCTCACGAACGTGTAGAACAAATCAAGAAACAATTCCGCCGTGGTATGATTACTGACGATGAGCGTTATGCAGCTGTTACAGATGAATGGCGTTCAGCTAAGGAAAAATTGGAAAAACGTCTGGTTGAAAAACAAGATCCGAAGAACCCAATCGTTATGATGATGGACTCTGGTGCCCGTGGTAACATTTCCAACTTCTCCCAGTTGGCCGGTATGCGTGGTCTGATGTCAGCTCCGAACGGACGTATCATGGAATTGCCTATCTTGTCTAACTTCCGTGAAGGTCTTTCTGTATTGGAAATGTTCTTCTCAACTCACGGTGCCCGTAAGGGTATGACGGATACGGCCTTGAAGACAGCCGACTCAGGTTACTTGACTCGTCGTTTGGTTGACGTTGCCCAAGATGTTATTATCCGTGAAGACGACTGTGGAACAGACCGTGGTCTCGATATTCGCTCTATCACAGATGGTAAGGAAATGATCGAGCAGTTGGAAGAACGTCTGCAAGGTCGATACACCAAGAAAACTGTTAAACACCCTGAAACTGGTGCCGTTATTATCGGTCCAAACCAATTGATTACAGAAGATATTGCTCGTGATATTGTCAATGCTGGTGTTGAGCAAGTAACCATCCGTAGCGTATTTACATGTAACACTCGTCACGGAGTCTGCCGTCATTGTTACGGTATCAACTTGGCGACAGGTGATGCGGTTGAAGTGGGTGAAGCAGTTGGTACAATCGCTGCCCAATCTATCGGTGAGCCTGGTACACAGCTTACAATGCGTACCTTCCACACGGGTGGTGTAGCCTCAAATAGCGATATCACGCAGGGTCTTCCTCGTGTCCAAGAGATCTTTGAAGCCCGCAATCCGAAAGGGGAAGCGGTTATCACTGAGGTCAAAGGTGAAGTTACAGCAATCGAAGAAGATGCTTCTACTCGTACCAAGAAAGTCTTTGTTAAAGGTAAAACTGGTGAAGGCGAATATGTGGTTCCATTTACAGCTCGTATGAAGGTTGAAGTTGGTGACCAAGTTGCGCGTGGAGCAGCTCTTACCGAAGGTTCTATCCAACCAAAACGCTTGCTTGAAGTCCGTGATGTCTTGGCGGTTGAAACTTACCTTCTTTCTGAAGTTCAAAAAGTTTACCGTAGCCAGGGTGTAGAAATCGGCGACAAGCACATCGAGGTAATGGTTCGTCAAATGCTTCGTAAAGTTCGTGTCATGGATCCAGGAGATACAGATCTTCTCATGGGTACCCTCATGGATATTACCGACTTTACAGATGCCAATGCGGAAGTGGTTATTGCAGGTGGTATTCCAGCAACAGCTCGTCCAGTTCTTATGGGTATCACAAAAGCGTCCCTTGAAACAAACTCATTCTTGTCTGCCGCATCCTTCCAGGAAACAACACGTGTTCTTACAGATGCAGCTATTCGTGGTAAACGTGATAACCTTCTCGGTCTTAAAGAGAACGTTATTATCGGTAAGATTATCCCAGCAGGTACAGGTATGGCCCGCTACCGTAATCTTGAACCACAAGCCATCAATGAAGTTGAGATCATTGAAGACACAGTAGCACAAGAACTTGCCGAAGAAATGGTAACAGAATAATCAACAAAACACAGCTCGATTTGGGCTGTGTTTTCCTATTGTTTCAGGGTTGTCGGCCAAAGACCATACTTTGTAAAATAATTTACAAGCCAAATCTTTCCATCTCTTCTTTTTTTTCGTTATAATAAATCCATTAAAGGAAGTAAGAGTATGTATCAAGTAATTAAAATGTATGGGGACTTTGAGCCCTGGTGGTTTGTAGATGGCTGGGAAAAAGATATTGTCAGCCAAGAAACATTTGACGATTTTCAAGAAGCCGAGAACTATTTTCAGAAAGAATGCAACCATTTTTCTATTAAATACGAAAAAGTGAAGCAAAAAGAAGATCATTTGGTGGCATTTTGGGATGAAGATGATAGATATTGGTGCGAAGAATGTGATGAAGAATTGCAACGCTATCACTCCTTGCTTTTGCTTGAAGTAGAAGAGCCGCATATGAAAAAAGAGTTGAGGTACTCGGGAGAAAGCTGTCAACGAATCTGCCGCATGAAACAAGATAAACCAGCATAAAAGCTCGGATTAGTCCGAGCTTTTTCTTGTTTTAAAATGCAATCTCATTGTCTGGCTGTCGAGCTCCACTTGACCTCCGATTGTGATGGTGAAAAGAGGCTGGGTATGGGCAAAGTCCAAATCGTAGAGAACAGGGATGGTTTTGAGAATAGGGTGCTTGTCCAAAATCGCCAACAAAATCTCCTGGGTCATCTTGGTTTCCTTAGGAAAACGACCGAAGACAAGAGCCTGTGGATTTGGATAGGCTTGTAGAAGGGCAGTCAAGTGACGAGCGATAATGAGATAATCGTCGTCTTCCGCCTCTTCTAAAAATAGAATATAGTTGTCTGGTCTGGGAGCAAACTCTGTCCCAGTCAGCAGATTGAGGGTTGAGATGTTTCCGCCGATGGCAATACCAGAGGCTTGGCCTGGATTGTAGACTTTCCACTCTGTTGGGTAAAAGGTGCGAGGGGCGTCTGGTAGGTACCAAGCATCGCTAGACCATTCTGGACTCGGGGTCAGTTCATAGGAATCTTGTGTCACAGCCTTGAGCCAGGCTTTTGTTTGATACTGTTGCCCCAGATCCATTTTGAAGCTTGAATAAGCTGGACCCATGTAGGTTTGCATGCCTGTCCTAGCGTAGATAGCATTGAGCAGGGCAGTCGTATCCGAATAACCGCAGAAAATTTTCGGATGGCGGGCGATTAGGTCAAAATCCAGATAAGGTAGCAGTTCGTTACAGTTGAAACCGCCAATGGTTGTCAGAATGGCATCGACCGATTCATCCGCAAAGGCTACTTCCAAGTCCGCAACACGACTGGCAATCGGAGCCGAATCGAAAATATCGTTTTCAAAATAATGTTCTGAGAAAGAGAGTTTGAAGCCCAGATCTTCCAATCTTTCCTTGGCAGCTAGATTGGCCTCGAAACCACCAACTCTTTCAATAGATGAAGAGGGACTGACTACGCGTATGTGGTCGCCTTTTTTTAATTTTTTCATAGGAACCTCCAAGCTTTTTTATTATTTTAACAAAAAAGTATGGAAAATCAAGTTTCCTTACGAATTGATAGGGTAAGGAGGTTGTATGATTCAAGAAAAAGCAAGAAAGATGATTGAAGAGGCGGTGGCAGATAGGGTCAGTGATATTTATCTGGTTCCTCGTGGTCAGGGCTATCAAGTCTATCATCGCATCATGGATGAACGGGAGTTTGTGCAAGACTTGGCTGAGGAGGAAGTAACAGCCATCATCAGCCATTTCAAGTTTTTAGCAGGATTAAATGTCGGTGAAAAACGCCGGAGCCAGCAGGGTTCCTGTGACTATGATTATGGTAGCGGAGAGATTTCACTTCGATTATCAACTGTCGGAGATTATCGTGGCAAGGAAAGTTTGGTTATCCGCCTGCTCTATGACAATGACAAGGAACTCAAGTTCTGGTTTGAGGCGGCCGAGCGGCTTGCAGAAGAAATCAAGGGACGAGGGCTCTACCTTTTTTCGGGTCCAGTCGGCTCTGGTAAGACCACACTTATGTACCATCTTGCCAGGCTGAAATTCCCAGACAAGCAGATTTTGACTATCGAGGATCCTGTCGAAATCAAGCAGGAGGATATGCTTCAACTTCAACTCAATGAAGCTATCGGAGCCACCTACGACAATCTGATCAAACTGTCCCTCCGCCATCGACCAGACTTGCTCATCATCGGTGAGATTCGGGATGCGGAAACCGCTCGAGCAGTCATTCGAGCCAGCCTGACGGGAGCTACCGTTTTCTCAACAGTTCATGCAAGGTCTATTTCAGGAGTCTATGCCCGTATGTTAGAACTAGGTGTTCGCCCTGAGGAGTTAAACAATGCCCTTCAAGGGATTGCCTATCAACGTTTGATTGGGGGAGGAGGTGTAGTAGATTTTGCAAAGGGAAATTACCAAAACCATTCCGCAGACCAGTGGAATGCGCAAATTGATCGCCTTTTTGCAGCAGGACATATCAGTCCTCGGCAGGCAGAAACAGAAAAAATTGCCCTTGTCTCGCCAGCGTAAGGTCATTGAACTTTTTAATAATCTCTTTGCTAGTGGTTTTCATCTGGGGGAGATCGTTGATTTCCTCAAACGCAGTCAGCTTCTGGCAGATCCCTATACCCAGGTCTTGTCAGACGGGCTGTTAGCAGGTAAACCTTTTTCGAGTTTGCTTTCGGATTTGCGGTTTTCAGATTCGGTGGTCACACAGGTGGCTCTGGCAGAAGTTCATGGCAATACCAGCCTGAGTTTGCACCATATCCAGTCCTATCTGGAAAATGTCAGCAAGGTTCGTAAAAAGCTGATTGAGGTGGCGACCTATCCGATTATCTTACTTGGTTTTCTGCTCTTGATTATGCTGGGCTTGAAAAACTATCTTCTGCCCCAGTTGGAAGAAGGCAATGCAGCGACGGTGCTGATTAATCATCTGCCGACTATCTTTTTATCCCTCTGTGGACTTAGTTTGGTGGCGGTCTTAGTTGGTCTTGTTTGGTTTCGCAAAACTAACAAAATCAAGGTCTTTTCCCGCTTAGCAGCTCTGCCATTTTTCGGAAAACTCATCCAAACCTATCTGACGGCCTATTACGCCAGGGAGTGGGGGAGTTTGATTGGGCAAGGCTTGGACCTGCCGCAGATTGTAGGCTTGATGCAGGAGCAGCAATCACAGCTCTTTCGGGAGATTGGGCATGACCTGGAGCAGGCCCTCTCAAATGGTCAGGATTTTCACGAACACATCAAGACCTACACCTTTTTCAAGCGGGAGCTGAGCTTGATTGTGGAGTATGGTCAGGTCAAGTCCAAGTTGGGTAGCGAGTTGACAGTTTATGCAGCCGAGTGTTGGGAGGATTTTTTCTCTCGGGTCAATAGAGCTATGCAGCTGATTCAACCGCTGGTCTTTCTCTTTGTGGCCTTAATGGTCGTTCTCATCTACGCAGCCATGCTGCTGCCGATTTATCAAAATATGGAGTTATAAAATGAAAAAGTTAATTGAAATGAAGGTAAAAGGGTTCACTCTGGTGGAAATGTTAGTCGTTTTGGGAATTATTAGCCTGCTCTTGCTTCTTTTTGTGCCAAATTTGAGTCAGCAGAAGGATGCTATTCAGAAGAAGGGGAATGCGGCAGTTGTCAAAGTAGTGGAGAGTCAAATGGAGCTCTATGAATTGGAACATGACACGGAAGCAACGGTGGCAGAGTTGCAGGCGAAAGGCTATATTACTGAAAAACAAGCGGAGCAGTATGCTAAGGCGAAAAAATAAGGCTTTTACCCTGTTTGAAAGCCTGCTGACCTTATTTGTCGTCAGCTTTCTGGCAATCAGCCTGTCAGGAACGGTGCAAACGGCCTTTCGGTCTATTCAGGAAGAAATTTTTCTCTGGGAATTTGAAGCTATCTACAAAGACAGTCAGAAATTGGCAGCCAGTTCCCACCAAACAGTGAGTCTAGCTATCGGTGGACAGGAGGTTACAAATGGTTATCAGGCTGTACAGGTACCTAGAAGTGTAGAAGTATTGGAAGGGAAGACCATCACATTTGAAGAAAATGGTGGAAATTCTTCTCTGACCAAGATTCGTTTTCGGTTTAGTCGAAGGACAGTCACGTATCAATTATATATAGGGAGTGGTCGCTATAAGAAAACAGAAGAATAAGGCTTATATCTTGCTAGAAAGTCTGGTTGCCCTTGCGACCCTGGTAACCATTTGCAGCTTGATTTTGTCAGCTGTGGATGCGGGACGTAGGCGACAGGCTTGGGAATTGGAACAACAGGAGGTTCTCAATCTAGCACAGATGGCTGTTCAGACCGAGCAAGATAATCTAGCCTTAAACGGTGTTACAGTTCAGGTTCAACGAAAAGCGGATAAGATCATTGTTTTCCACGAGGGAAAGGAGGTTTTATCGGTTGTTAAAAAGTAAAATTCCTGCTTTTACTCTCTTGGAATGCTTGGTAGCCTTAGTCATTCTTTCAGGTAGTCTTCTGGTCTTTGAAGGCTTGTCAAAACTGCTGGTCCAAGAAGCGCATTATCAAGGTCAGACCGTTCAAAAGGAATGGTTGGTCTTCTCTAGTCAATTGCGGTCGGAGTGGGACCAGGCTGCCTTGGTCAAGGTTGAAAATGGCAAGGTCTATGTTGATAAGGGAGGTCAGGCTTTGGCCTTTGGCAAGTCACGGTCGGATGATTTTCGGAAAACAAATGACAGGGGACAGGGCTACCAGCCCATGCTCTATCAGGTGGATAGCGCAGCTATTTCCCAAGAAAACCAGTGGGTGCGCATCGACTTTAGCTTTAAAAACGGAGAGGAGCGGACCTTTATCTATGTTTTTAAAGAAAAAAGTTAAGGGAGGGATCTTGCTCTATGCCCTTTTGATGCTGGCGGTTTTTAGCCTTTTGCTTCAGTTTTATCTCCACCGACAAGAGGCTGAGAGTCGCTTGGTTCAGGTGGCGAGGCAAGAAACGACGGCCTACATCATGGCTCAGATGGTCTTGGACCAAGTCGAAGAGGACTTGCAGAGGCGTCAAGTAGTTGATGAAAAGGTGGCTAGCCAAACAGAAGATGAGAAAGGGGATGGAATAGGTGCTAGTGAGACTGTTGATGGGAAGGAAAAGATGGTGGATGGAGGCTTCGCTAGTGAGAGTCAAGAAAACGCTGAAAAAACAGTTCACACAAGTTCTGAGCAAAGCAAACCAATAGAGGCTGAAGGGAGCATGTTGTTTCGAGAGGGTCAGGTCAGCTATCATGTTAAAAACAGAAATGTATCGGTTAACGTGAATCTAAGAAATGGAGGGAAGTATCACTATCAATTTCCGGTTAAAATAGTATCCGTGGGGAGTGATTAGTCGCTTCCTTTTTGGTGCAAAGTTGGTGAATTTTTGATAAGATAAGAGTATGAATTTTGAAAAGATCGAACAGGCTTACGACCTGCTATTAGAAAACGTACAGACTATCCAAAACCAGCTGGGCACCAATATCTATGACGCCATGATTGAGCAAAATGCAGCTTATGTAGCTGGTCAGCATGAGACGGACCTTGTTGTTACTAATAACAAGACCTTGAAACAACTAGATTTAACCAAGGAAGAATGGCGCCGTGCCTTCCAATTTTTGTTTATAAAGGCCAATCAGACAGAGCCCATGCAGTACAATCACCAGTTCACCCCTGACAGTATTGGGTTTATTTTGACCTTCCTTTTGGACCAGTTGGTGCCTCAAGACTCTGTGACTGTCTTAGAAATTGGTTCGGGGACTGGGAACTTGGCGCAAACTATTCTCAATGCCAGCCAAAAGAAGCTAGACTATCTAGGAATTGAAATTGACGACTTGTTGATTGATTTGTCGGCCAGTATGGCAGACGTTATGCAGGCAGAGATTTCTTTTGCCCAGGGCGATGCGGTACGTCCGCAGATTTTGAAGGAAAGCCAAGTCATTATTGCGGACCTGCCGATTGGTTTTTATCCAGATGACCAGGTTGCCAGTCGCTATCAGGTGGCGAGCCAGACAGAGCATACCTACGCCCACCATTTGCTGATGGAGCAGTCCCTCAAGTATCTGGAAAAAGATGGGTATGCAATTCTACTAGCTCCCAATGACCTCTTGTCTAGTCCGCAAAGTTCTCTTTTGAAAGAATGGTTGCAGGAGCAGGCTAGCATTGTGGCTATGATTGCTTTGCCGCCAAGCTTGTTTGGGCAACAGGCTATGGCAAAATCGATTTTTGTCTTACAGAAAAAGACCAATCAGGCACCAGCAGCTTTTGTTTATCCACTTCAAAGTGTCCAAGAAGCAGAAACTATCCGAGACTTTATGGTCAATTTTAAAAAATGGAAGCAAGAAAATGCAATTTAGTCGAAAATCTGCTATACTAGTTAGGAAAACGCTTAAAAAAGGGGAACACTATGTCAAAAACAATCGCGATCAACGCAGGTAGTTCGAGTCTGAAATGGCAATTATATCAAATGCCAGAAGAAACAGTACTTGCTAAAGGAATTATCGAGCGTATCGGTTTGAAAGATTCAATTGTTACTGTAAAATTTGCAGATCAAAAGGCTGAGCAAGTTTTAGATATTCCAGATCACGTTGAAGCAGTAAAAATTCTTTTGGAAGACTTATTGAAACACGGTATCATCGCGGACTTTTCTGAAATCACAGGTGTTGGTCACCGTGTGGTTGCTGGTGGTGAAATCTTCAAAGAATCAACAGTTATTGATGAGAAGGTATTGAAGCAGATTGAAGAATTGTCAAGTTTGGCACCGCTCCATAACCCAGCCAATGCAGCAGGTATCAAGGCTTTCAAAGATATCTTGCCAGATGTTACCAGTGTTGCAGTGTTTGATACGGCCTTCCACGCAACAATGCCAGAGGTTGCTTACCGCTACCCATTGCCAAACAAATTCTACCATGAACATAAGGTTCGTAAGTATGGCGCTCATGGAACATCTCATTTCTATGTTTCACGCGAAGCTGCTAAACTCTTGGGCAAACCATTGGAAGAAACGAAAGTCATTACAGCTCATATCGGAAATGGTATTTCGATTTCTGCTATTGATGGTGGTCAATCAGTAGATACCTCAATGGGATTCACTCCGCTTGCAGGTCCAATGATGGGAACACGTTCTGGTGATATTGACCCAGCAATCATTCCTTACTTGATTGAAAATGTCGATGAGTTGAAAGATGCTGCGGATGTTATCAACGTTTTGAACAAACAGTCCGGCATTCTTGGTATTGCGGAGATTTCAAGCGATATGCGTGAGGTAGAAGCGGGTGTTGAAGCGGGCGATGAAAAATGTACCTTGGCCTTCAACATGTTGGTAAACCGTCTGCAAAAATTCATTGGTCAATACTTTGCTGTTTTGAATGGTGCAGATGCCCTCGTCTTCACAGCGGGTATTGGTGAAAACTCTGTGAAAGTCCGCGAGGCAGTAGTCAATGGCTTGACTTGGTTCGGTATGGAATTGGATCCAGAAAAGAACGTCTTCGGCTATAGCGGAGATATTTCAACAGCTGATTCCCGAGTGAAAGTCTTGGTGGTTCCAACTGATGAGGAATTGGTTATTGCGCGTGATGTAGAACGCCTAAAATAAGCGAAAAGAAGAAAGGCTTTGTCGTTTGACTGGCCTTTTTGCTATCTTGTTGTTCGGTTTGTCGAGTCATGCTTGAAGGGAGATGAATTCACTATAGTTTGGAAATAGAAGGGTCAATAGTTTATTTCTTATAGCCGAAGACCTAGGTTTATGATAGAATAAATTGGCAAAGAAATTTGCACAGAGTAGATGGTTTGCGTCAAGTGTATGTGGATGGGATGTTGCCACATAACGAAGCTGATCTTTGCTTGTATCTGATGTCTCCTAGAGTAGGAACATTGAGGCCTGGCTGAGACTAGCGCGGTAAACCATTGCATCCGCTGTCGAATACACACGACAGCTCCATTTTTTGAAAAAGGAGTATTTTTTATGGAAAAGAAGATTCCAAAACTAACGGTGCAGTTGTTGACTGCTATTGCGATGACCCTTGCCTTGGTTATGGTTGTGGAGAACTATTTCTCCATTCGGATTTCAGAAACCTTGCAGGTCCAGTTTACCTTTATTCCCAATACTATTTTGGGAGCTATTGCTGGTCCGGTTTGGGCGGCTGTCTTTGCGGCTATTTCAGACCCAGTCTTTGTCTTGTTTAGCGGGCAAACTGTCCTCTTCACTTGGATTTTGATTGAGGCGGTATCGGCTTTTATCTACGGCTGGTTCTTCTATCGAAAACCGCTAGACACCAAGAACAAGGCTGATTGGCTCTATGTTGCAGGGGTTGTTGTCTTGATTCAGGTTGTGATTTCCTTTATCATGACACCGATCGCCCTCCATTTCCATTTTGGAACACCTTGGATTGCCCTGTATAGCAGTCGTTTCATAAAAGCTATTTTTGAAATTCCATTACGCATTGTCGTGACCATGCTTGTCTTGCCAAGTTTACAAAAAATACCTGAATTGGCCAAGTTAATGGGCATTAAATAAAAACAAGTATCGAGCAACAGGTCATCCCCCTGTTGCTGCTTTTGTAGAGAGGGAATCATGGATTATCAAGAAATTAGGCAGTGGCTATCGAATCGCCCTGCATCAGATTTAGAAAATGGTGTTGCACGTGTCAGCTGGCTCTTGGAAC
Organism: Streptococcus suis; assembly: GCF_016775005.1. Taxonomy (GTDB): domain Bacteria; phylum Bacillota; class Bacilli; order Lactobacillales; family Streptococcaceae; genus Streptococcus; species Streptococcus suivaginalis. The sequence goes on from NZ_JAEUXI010000011.1 coordinate 26,126, forward strand.
GCTTGGACAATCCCCAACTTCAAGTGCCGACCGTTCACTTCGTAGGTACAAATGGCAAGGGTTCGACCTTGAATGCCTTACAGTCTATTTTACAGTCTTCGGGGTACATCGTCGGTCGCTTTACATCGCCGTCTATCATTGATTTTCGAGAGCAGATTGTCTTTGAGCAGGAGATGATTTCAGAGGAAGATTTTGCGAGGATTGTGACAGACTTGCAGCCTTTGATTGAGGACTTGGACCAGACGGCTGGACTGGATGCCATCTCGGAGTTTGAGATTGTAGTAGTGGCTATGTTTGTCTACTTTGCCCACAACCGGCGTCCCGACATTCTCTTGGTGGAGGCTGGCATGGGCGGTTTGCAGGATGCGACCAATGTCCTTAATCCTCTAGCGGTAGTTTGTCCTTCTATCGGCTTGGACCATCAGGCTTTTTTGGGAGAGACCCACGCTGCCATAGCCCGTCACAAGATTGCTGTCTTGCGTGAGCGGGTTCCCCTCCTCTATGCGACCGACCAGCCAGAAGTGGTGGCAGTATTTGAGGAGCAGGCCCGTCAGCTTCAGAGTCCGGCCTATGCGGTGGGGCGGGAGATTGTTTTGGAAAATAGCAGAGCAGGCTTTGTGGTTTCAAGCCCCTTCGGCCGAGTTGAGGATTTAACACTGCTTATGCAGGGTCGTCATCAGGAGGTCAACGCAGCTTTGGCAGTGACCACAGCTCAGCTTATCAGCCCTGATTTTCCAAAGATTACCAAAGAAACCATTAGCCAGGGCTTGTCCCAAACCATCTGGCCGGGCCGCTTAGAATTGATACAACCAGGGCTCATGATTGACGGAGCCCACAATAATGAAAGCATCGCCGTCCTGACACAACTCTTGGAAGAAGAGTACGCTGACAGAGATATTGAAATCCTCTTTGCAGCCATCAATACCAAGCCGGTGGACCAGATGTTGTCCCAGCTTAGCAAATTCGGACCTGTTAGCGTGACGACTTTTGACGATTTCAGAGCGGTACAGTTAGAAGATTATCCGTCAGGTTATGAACGAGTTCAGAACTATCAGGAGTGGTTGGAGCGGGCAGACTTGGACAATCCCAAAAAACTCTACCTGATTACAGGCTCACTTTATTTCATTACCTATGTGAGGAAGTACATTTTAGAAGAGTTTATATAGAAAAAAGGCTTTGCTGGGAATTCTACCTAGCAAAGTCTTTTGTTTTAATAGTTTTTAATCAAATCAACCGTTGAGCGGTCTAATTTTTTCACGATAGCTTGCAAGAAGGCTTGGGCCTCTAGGAAGTCATCCATGCTGTAGAGGGTTTGATGGGAGTGGATGTAGCGAGCGCAGACACCGATTGTCGTTGATGGAACACCTTGATTTTTCAAGTGAGCTGCACCAGCATCTGTTCCACCTTTACCGCAGTAGTATTGGAATTTGACACCTGCTTCTTCGGCAGTTGAGAGGAGGAAGTCTTTCATGTTTTTTAACATGATATGACCTGGGTCGTAGAAACGAAGTAGCGTTCCGTCACCGATTTTTCCTTGGTCGCCATAGATGTCTCCTGCTGGAGAGCAATCAACCGCTAAAAAGATATCTGGATCAAATTTGGTTGTCGAAGCGTGGGCTCCCCGCAGGCCAACTTCTTCTTGAACATTGGCACCGGCAATCAACTGGTTTGGCAATGCTTGACCGGATAGGCTTTCCAGTAGTTCGGTTACCATCAGGACACCGTAGCGGTTGTCCCAGGCTTTGGAAATGATATTTTTGCCATTTGCTGTTAAGATGGTTTGGTTTTTGGGAACAAGTAGGTCACCTGGACGTACTCCGAAATTCCAAGCTTCCTCTTTCGAAGCAAAGCCAGCATCAAAGATGATATCGCCGATTGCTGGGAGACTGGGCCCGCCGCTGGTTCGGGTCAGGTGTGGGGGAACTGAGCCTGAAATCGCTGGGATGACGCGGCCATCTTGCAGGTGGAGGTGGAAAGCCTGGCTTGAAACAACAAGAGGATTCCAACCGCCCAACTCGACAACGCGGAAAGTCCCGTCTTCCTTGATTGTGCTAATCATAAAGCCGACCTCGTCCATGTGGGCAGCTACCAGGATGCGTGGGGCATCTTGAAGGCTAGTATCTTTGATACCGAAAATGCCTCCCAATCCATCGGTTTCAATCCGATCGACATGAGGAGTAATCTTTTGGCGGATATGGTCACGGACAGAGCCTTCAAAACCTGGCAGTCCATGTAATTCAGTGACTTCTTGGATTTTTTCAAATAATGTCATCGTTTTTCTCCTTTGAACTTGCTACTGTTTATTGTAACACGAAGTTTCAAACTTGTCCTGAAAAAGTTGGGAGACAGGGGGAGCTTGTCGGTTTTTCAGCAGTCACAGGCTTCAAAGGTCTTTTTAAGAAAAATCTGGCGAAATATGATAAAATCGTTACTATGAAAAAGAAAAGTATGGCTTGGATTGCAGGTGTGGTTAGCTTGGCTAGTGTGTTGACAGCGACCAGATTTTACAATCGAGCAAGGGATAAAAAAGAAGCTCAGGCCTTGAAAGAGGTAAGGGAACAATTTGAAGCTATGGGTCCAATTGGAACGGTCTATGTCGATCAAACCAAGTCCAGCCCAGACCATTTGATAGGAGGAGTGGTCATGGAGGATGGGCGTCAGTTCCAATTTGATTATTGCCATGGCCAACTACAAGTTGAAGGAGGGGAAAAATGATTTACCCTAAAGAGTACCAAGAAGTAGCAACCTTATTAGAAGATGGACAAGCGACAGTCTTTCTTTTTACAGCCAGCTGGTGTGGGGATTGCCACTACATCAAGCCGCATTTGCCAGCGATTGAAGAGGCATTTCCAGCCTATCGTTTTGTCGAGTTGGATCGAGATGATTTCATGCCACTAGCTCAGGAGTGGGCCATCTTAGGAATTCCAAGTTTTGTGGTGGTCAAAGATGGCAAGGAAATCGGTCGTTTTGTGGATAAAAACCGTAAGACCAAAGAACAAATCATAGCATTTTTGCAAGGTTTGGAAGCATAAGGCGCAGAGAAAGGAAAGAACGATGAAATCAGCACAGATTGGAAAAGTCCTCCTAACTCCTCTGGTTCTTAGTTTGGGTTTAAGTTTAGCACCTGCGGCCCAGGCAGCGATCCAGACAGATGTTGTCAATGAAAAATGGGGCAAGCCCACCTTGGTTTATGGGGGAGGCTTGTCAGATGTCCAAGCGACAGAAGTCAATCAACTCTTCGGAATTTCCACGATTGAAAATGTGAACCGTCAAGTCGTCGAAGGCAGTGATATGGACCTGTACTTGGGAACATCTGGCGCTGCTACCTCATCCTTGTTCTCGTCAGTTCTGGTTCAAAAACAGGATGCGGGAACAGGTGTGGTGGTTGATATCAAGACTCCAAACAATATCACTTTGATAACAGAGACCCAGTATGCCAATGCTGCTATTACAGCTGGTGCGACGGATGTCTTGATTGATGTAGCTTCTCCGATTCAGGTAACGGGGGAGTCTGCCCTGACAGGTGTTTACAAGGCTCTTGCAGCCAATGGTGAAACAGTTGATACGGAGCGGACAGAAGTTGCGCAGCAGGAGCTAGAGACAGTCAATGAAGTAGCAACTGCCCATGCCAGTGATGAGCAGTTTGACAGCTCTGCTTTAGATAAGGCAGTCGCAGAAATCAAGACTGCTCTTGCCGACTATAAACAGTCCAACGGTCAGGTAGCTTCCGAATCAGACCTCAATACTATTATTAACGATGTCTTGGCCAATAACGGTTTGGAAAATGTCATCACGGCGGATGAAATTTCGAAATTGGTCACCTTTGCCAAGGCCTATCAGGAAACCTCGGCGATTGACTCAGCAGAGGTAGCTGAGCAACTCAATCAGTTGAAGTCACAAGCAGAAGCGCAAATCTCTGCAGCATTTAAGAATTTGCAGGACTCAGGAGTATTAGAGAAAATTGGCTCCTTCTTTGAAGGATTGTGGAAGAGCCTGGTCAATCTATTTGCTCCATAAATTGTAAGTGAGATGAAAAAGAAAAGGATGGAAGAATGATTTTTACATATAATAAGGAACACGTCGGTGATGTTCTCATGGTCATCGTAGCAGAAGACAAGGGGCAGGCTGTCCAGTTTGAACGTAAGGGTCAAGTGGCGCGTGTTTTCCTAGAAGAAACAGGAAAAACAGTTGCCTGGAATATTTTTGAAGCATCAAGTTTGGTTGAGATTGCTGGAAATGGTCAGGTTTTCCTGACAGACGAGCAAGTTGCGACCTTGAATGCAGAATTGGCAAAAGAAGGTTTTGCAGAAACCTTGGTCAATGATGCGACACCAAAGTTCGTAGTTGGTCAGATTGTGGAATTGGTTCCTCATCCAGACAGCGACCACCTCAATATCTGTCAAGTCAATGTTGGTGACAAAACAGTGCAAATCGTAGCAGGTGCGCCAAATGCAGCCCAAGGCTTGAAAACCATTGTGGCTCTTCCAGGGGCAATGATGCCGAGCGGTAGCCTGATTTTCCCAGGGAAATTGCGTGGTGAAGATAGCTTTGGTATGATGTGCAGTCCGCGTGAATTGGCTCTGCCAAACGCACCACAAGTCCGTGGCATTATCGAATTGGACGACTCCGTAGTGGTCGGAGAAGCCTTTGATCCAGCTAAACACTGGAAGGGATAGAAAAAAGAAAGTGGGTTTTCCCACTTTTTTGTATTTTCCTACGAATAGATAAGTAGGAGGATAAAATATGTATAATAAAACAATTTTAATCGGTCGTTTGACGGCCCAACCTGAACTCACTCAAACCCCTAACGGCAAAAATTTGACTCGTGTAACCATCGCAGTTAATAGACGATTTAAGACAGAAAATGGCGAACGTGAAGCGGATTTTCTCAATGTTATTTTCTGGGGCAAACTGGCGGAGACACTTGTTTCCTATGGTAGCAAGGGTAGTCTGATTTCTATTGATGGTGAGTTGCGAACGCGAAAATACGAAAAAGACGGCAGCAACCACTATGTGACCGAAATCTTGGGCAATACTTTCCAACTGCTCGAAAGCCGCGCCCAACGTGCCATGCGTGAAAACAATACCGGTGATGACCTGGCTGACTTGGTCTTGGAAGAGGAAGAATTGCCGTTTTAAAGTGAAATCAGTCCCAAGACCGATGGAGAGTGTGGAGAAATAGGGTATACTTTATTCAATCCTAAATATTTTTCATAATCTCCTTAAAACACCAAGCGCGCTTGGTGTTTTATTGTTCTTCAGACTTAAGACGGATTTTGTAATTCGTAATAGAATTTTCTTGACTATTTTTGACCAAGTGATACAATAGGAAATGTGAATTAGCACTCGGAGGTAAAGAGTGCTAAAAAGACCAGGAGGTAATACCATGTTGAAACCATTGGGCGATCGTATCGTCGTAAAAATTGAAGAAAAAGAACAAACAGTTGGTGGATTTGTCCTAGCAGGTGCAAGTCAAGAAAAGACAAAAGAAGCAAGTGTCCTAGCGATTGGACAAGGGATTCGTACCTTGAATGGTGACTTGGTTGCCCCAGCGGTGGCAGTTGGAGATACTGTTTTGATTGATGCTCACGCAGGATTGGAAGTCAAAGACGGAGACCAGACAGTTCACATCATCCGTGAAGCAGATATTTTGGCAATTGTAGAATAGAGGTAAAATGATGGCAAAAGAAATCAAATTTGCAGCAGATGCGCGTGAAAGCATGGTCCGTGGTGTCGATATTCTGGCTGACACAGTCAAAGTAACCTTGGGTCCAAAAGGTCGTAATGTTGTCTTGGAAAAAGCATACGGTTCACCACTCATTACAAACGACGGTGTGACCATTGCTAAAGAAATCGAGTTGGAAGACCATTTTGAAAATATGGGTGCTAAATTGGTATCCGAAGTGGCTTCAAAAACCAATGACATCGCTGGTGACGGTACAACAACTGCCACTGTTTTGACACAAGCGATTGTTCGTGAAGGCTTGAAAAACGTAACTGCAGGTGCCAACCCAATTGGTATCCGTCGCGGTATTGAAGCTGCGGTGGCTACAGCAGTGGAAGCTTTGAAAACACAGGCAATCCCAGTTTCAGGTAAGGAAGCCATTGCTCAGGTTGCGGCGGTATCTTCACGCTCTGAAAAAGTTGGTGAGTATATCTCAGAAGCCATGGAAAAAGTCGGCAATGACGGTGTCATTACCATTGAAGAGTCACGTGGTATGGAAACTGAGCTTGATGTGGTTGAAGGTATGCAGTTTGACCGTGGTTACCTATCCCAGTATATGGTAACAGACAATGAAAAAATGGTGGCAGAACTAGAAAATCCATTTATCTTGATTACAGATAAGAAGATTTCAAACATTCAAGATATTTTGCCGCTCTTGGAAAGCATTCTCCAAACCAACCGTCCGTTGTTGATTATTGCTGACGATGTGGATGGCGAAGCTCTTCCTACCCTTGTTCTCAACAAGATTCGTGGCACCTTCAACGTTGTTGCTGTTAAGGCGCCAGGATTTGGTGACCGTCGTAAAGCTATGTTGGAAGATATCGCAATCTTGACTGGCGGAACGGTTATAACAGAAGATTTGGGCTTAGAGCTAAAAGATGCGACCATCGAAGCGCTTGGCCAAGCAGCTAAGGTTGCGGTTGATAAAGACAATACAACCATTGTAGAAGGTGCGGGTAATCCAGAAGCCATTGCCAACCGTGTGGCTGTTATCAAATCACAAATTGAAGGAACAACTTCAGAATTTGACCGTGAAAAATTGCAAGAGCGTTTGGCCAAATTGGCTGGCGGTGTTGCAGTCATCAAAGTTGGTGCCGCAACGGAAACAGAATTGAAAGAGATGAAACTCCGCATCGAAGACGCTCTCAATGCGACGCGCGCAGCTGTGGAAGAAGGAATCGTATCAGGTGGTGGTACAGCCCTTGTCAACGTCATCGACAGCGTGGCGCAGTTGGACCTCAAAGGGGATGATGAGACCGGGCGTAACATCGTTCTTCGTGCCTTGGAAGAACCGGTGCGTCAGATTGCCTATAACGCCGGTTATGAGGGGTCAGTTATCATCGATAAGTTGAAAAATTCTGAACTGGGCACAGGTTTTAATGCTGCGACAGGTGAGTGGGTGAACATGATTGAGGCAGGGATTATCGATCCTGTTAAGGTGACCCGTTCTGCCCTTCAAAATGCAGCATCCGTTGCTAGCTTGATTTTGACAACTGAAGCAGTCGTTGCCAACAAACCAGAACCAGCTGCTCCAGCTATGCCACAAGGTATGGATGGAATGGGTATGGCTTACTAAAAACGAACGAAATGACACAGCTGAAGGGCTGTGTTTTTTCTTGGAAATTTCAATCATATCTAATTGACAAAGAGGTCTAGCTATGGTATTATGTTAGACGGTACTTTTTACTTTTGGTCTCTCAAAAGTGTACAGGGACGTGCTGACAATTGTTGCAAAGTACACACAGATAGGGGTTGTCACCAAACGCTCTATCACCAAAACTAAAAATATATACAGGAGAATGTAGATGCCTACAATTAACCAGTTGGTACGTAAACCACGTAAGTCTAAAGTAGAAAAATCTAAATCACCAGCTTTGAACGTTGGTTACAACAGCCGTAAAAAAGTTCAAACAAACGTTTCATCACCACAAAAACGCGGTGTTGCGACTCGTGTCGGAACAATGACACCTAAAAAACCTAACTCAGCCCTTCGTAAATTTGCTCGTGTACGTTTGAGCAACTTGATCGAAGTTACTGCTTACATCCCAGGTATCGGCCACAACTTGCAAGAGCACAGTGTTGTTCTTCTTCGCGGTGGACGTGTAAAAGACCTTCCAGGGGTACGTTACCACATCGTTCGTGGTGCACTTGATACAGCGGGTGTTAACGATCGTAAGCAAGGCCGTTCTAAATACGGTACAAAACGTCCAAAAGGCTAAGAAAGGGGAAATATAAATGAGTCGTAAAAATCAAGCGCCTAAGCGCGAAGTATTGCCAGATCCATTGTATAACTCAAAATTGGTCACTCGTTTGATCAACCGTGTTATGTTGGACGGTAAACGTGGTACAGCAGCATCAATCGTTTACGGTGCTTTTGAACAAATCAAAGAAGTAACTGGTAACGATGCTCTTGAAGTATTTGAAACAGCGATGGAAAACATCATGCCTGTACTCGAAGTACGTGCACGTCGTGTCGGTGGTTCTAACTACCAAGTCCCAGTTGAAGTTCGTCCTGAGCGTCGTACAACACTTGGTCTTCGTTGGTTGGTAACAATCGCTCGTAACCGTGGTGAGCACACTATGGTTGATCGTCTTGCGAAAGAAATCATGGATGCAGCAAACAACACTGGTGCAGCTGTTAAGAAACGTGAAGACACCCACAAAATGGCAGAAGCAAACCGCGCATTCGCACACTTCCGCTGGTAAGATTAAGATACAGAGAACGTGCCTGCCGACGAAAAATAGGAAATCGAAGCAGAATGCTTTTGCATTCAATGAGATTTATCTTTTTTCGTCGCCAGCAGGCCGTTCGAGTTCAGTTCTGCATTTAACATAAACTGTCAGTTGAACTCAATTAGTTGAATGAACTTCGTTCAACCATCACAAATCGGATTGAGGCTTGCCTCATCCACTTCACACCATTTAGTAAGAACTTAAGCGGGTGGGATTTGCCCACTCGCTTTTCTTAAAATATGGTATAATCAGAATAGAAATCTAAAAATATAGGAGAACAAACCTCATGGCACGCGAATTTTCATTAGAAAAAACTCGTAATATCGGTATCATGGCGCACGTTGACGCGGGTAAAACAACGACAACTGAGCGTATTCTTTACTACACTGGTAAAATCCACAAAATCGGTGAAACTCACGAAGGTGCATCACAAATGGACTGGATGGAGCAAGAGCAAGAGCGTGGTATCACTATCACATCTGCTGCGACAACAGCTCAATGGAACAACCACCGTGTAAACATCATCGACACACCAGGACACGTGGACTTCACAATCGAAGTACAACGTTCACTTCGCGTTCTTGATGGTGCAGTAACCGTTCTTGACTCACAATCAGGTGTTGAGCCACAAACTGAAACAGTATGGCGTCAAGCAACTGAATACGGTGTTCCACGTATCGTATTCGCTAACAAAATGGATAAAATCGGTGCTGACTTCCTTTACTCAGTAAGCACACTTCATGAGCGTCTTCAAGCAAATGCTCACCCAATCCAATTGCCAATCGGTTCTGAAGACGAGTTCCGTGGTATCATTGACTTGATCAAGATGAAAGCTGAAATCTATACTAACGACCTTGGTACAGATATTCTTGAAGAAGATATTCCAGCTGAATACCTTGACCAAGCTCAAGAATACCGTGAAAAATTGGTTGAAGCAGTTGCTGAAACTGATGAAGAATTGATGATGAAATACCTTGAAGGTGAAGAAATCACAAACGAAGAATTGAAAGCTGCTATCCGTAAAGCGACTATCAATGTTGAATTCTTCCCAGTATTGTGTGGTTCTGCCTTCAAAAACAAAGGTGTTCAATTGATGCTTGATGCGGTTATTGACTACCTTCCAAGTCCAGTTGATATCCCTGCTATCAAAGGTATCAACCCAGATACAGATGCTGAAGAAGAGCGTCATGCTTCTGATGAAGAGCCATTTGCAGCTCTTGCCTTCAAGATCATGACTGACCCATTCGTAGGTCGTTTGACATTCTTCCGTGTTTACTCAGGTGTCCTTAACAGCGGTTCATACGTAATGAACACTTCTAAAGGTAAACGTGAGCGTATCGGACGTATCCTTCAAATGCACGCAAACAGCCGTCAAGAAATTGAAACTGTTTACGCTGGTGACATTGCCGCTGCGGTTGGTTTGAAAGATACTACAACTGGTGACTCATTGACAGATGAAAAAGCAAAAGTAATCCTTGAGTCAATCCACGTTCCAGAACCAGTTATCCAATTGATGGTTGAGCCTAAGTCTAAAGCTGACCAAGATAAGATGGGTATTGCCCTTTCTAAATTGGCTGAAGAAGATCCAACATTCCGCGTTGAAACAAACGTTGAAACTGGTGAAACAGTTATCTCTGGTATGGGTGAGTTGCACTTGGATGTCCTTGTTGACCGTATGCGTCGTGAATTCAAGGTTGAAGCAAACGTAGGTGCTCCTCAAGTATCATACCGTGAAACATTCCGCGCTTCTACACAAGCTCGTGGTTTCTTCAAACGCCAGTCTGGTGGTAAAGGTCAGTTCGGTGACGTTTGGATCGAATTCACACCAAACGAAGAAGGAAAAGGTTTCGAGTTCGAGAACGCTATCGTCGGTGGTGTGGTTCCACGTGAATTCATCCCAGCGGTTGAAAAAGGTCTCGTAGAATCTATGGCTAACGGTGTTCTTGCTGGTTACCCAATCGTTGACGTTAAAGCGAAGCTTTACGATGGTTCATACCACGATGTCGACTCATCTGAAACAGCCTTCAAAGTGGCAGCATCTCTTGCCCTTAAAGAAGCAGCGAAATCAGCTCAACCAACTATCCTTGAGCCAATGATGCTTGTAACCATCACTGCACCTGAAGATAACCTTGGTGACGTTATGGGTCACGTGACTGCACGTCGTGGTCGCGTTGACGGTATGGAAGCTCGTGGTAACACACAAATTGTTCGTGCTTACGTACCACTTGCTGAAATGTTCGGTTACGCAACAGTACTTCGTTCAGCAACACAAGGTCGCGGTACCTTCATGATGGTATTTGACCACTACGAAGATGTACCAAAATCTGTACAAGATGAAATCATTAAGAAAAACGGTGGCAATGCATAATTGCTAACCCAGGCAGCTTCGGCTGCCTTTTTTATTTGCAAAAACCATCGCAAACATTAACATATATTAATATACATATACACTTTGTTTTGTCTAAAATCCATAAGTAGTGAAAAATCACAAAAAAAACAGACGGAAACCGCGTGGTTATGCGGTTTCTAAGGGTTCGTCTGTTCTTGGTTTTATTGCTTTTTACCCCTCCAAGCGCTATACTAGTATAGTATATATAAATTACTAAACTAATATACAAAAGGGGAAATTCTTATGAAGAAGAAAAAGTTTCAGGGTCTAGTTGGGCTAGCACTCATTGCAAGTTTGGTAAATCCTGCTCCATGGCTTGGTCAGTCAGGTCTTCTTGAATCAGCTAAGGTTTTAGCTGCGGAAGAAGAAACACCTCCTGAAGATGAGATTCTTCCAGATGCTAATCAGCTAAAAGCAATCATCGATTTCACTAAACTAAACGATGAGTTGGAAAGTTTGATCGATAGCAATCCTGAAGAAGCGGGTTATTTAGTGGAAGACGAACAGGCTAAGGTTGACCGGTGGAAGGCTTATCTTGCTCAAACAGCAGACGGAAAAGCTCAAGCTGCTCGTTGGGATGCCTTGGTTGCTCGATTAAACGGAGGAGGTAGTACACCAACTCCAACTCCTAATCCAGATCCTGTTGTGACAAGACGGACAGAGACGATTGCTATTACAACCGTCTATACGGCAGATGCAAACTTAGAAGCTAATAAACAAGTTGAGACTTTTGCGGGTGTTGCAGGTGTAAAAACCTACACAACTACAGATGGCGTTGAGGATGCAGGTGTTGTAACGGTTACTATGCAGCCAAGACAAGTAACTGTTGGCACCAAGTCAACAGTTGTGACGGAATCAATTCCTGCTCCAAAAGATATTGAAGAGTTGGATGCAAACCTTGAAGTTGGTGCTCGTGTATTAAAAAAAGCAGCAGTTCCAGGGACAAAAACAACAACAACTTCCTATACCTTGAATACAGATACGGGTATTGCAGTTGCGAATGCTCCAGTTGAAACAATTGTAGAGGGAACAGCAGCGGTTTACCTTGTTGGAACCAAAACTACAAACCTTCCAGTTGTTACAACAGAAGAAGTTGTTGAAACCCAAGTCGTGGCATTTGAAACGATTCGTGAAGACGATCCAAAC
>NZ_JAEUXI010000012.1 GCF_016775005.1 Streptococcus suis
TATTGACAAAGGTAGGTTAAGGTGATAGAATAATGGAGTTGTCTCGAGCGATCAGTTAACAGTGAAGAAACGAAATAAAAAAAGTTTCAAAAAAGTGTTGACAAGTTTCGCAAGAAATGATAAACTAAGATAGTTGTCGCGAGAGAGCGATGATGAACAAGACCTTTGAAAATTAAAGAAGACGAACCAAACGTGCAGGGTGATTTATCTAAGGATAAATCGTCAATAACGAAAAAAACAATAAAACGGAAAGCTAGTGATAGCTTGAGTTTGAATCAAAACTTTTTATGAGAGTTTGATCCTGGCTCAGGACGAACGCTGGCGGCGTGCCTAATACATGCAAGTGGAACGCACTTGTTTCACCGGAGCTTGCTCCACCGAGATAAGTGAGTCGCGAACGGGTGAGTAACGCGTAGGTAACCTGCCTCATAGCGGGGGATAACTATTGGAAACGATAGCTAATACCGCATAACAGTATTTACCGCATGGTAGATACTTGAAAGGAGCAACTGCTTCACTATGAGATGGACCTGCGTTGTATTAGCTAGTTGGTGGGGTAACGGCTCACCAAGGCCTCGATACATAGCCGACCTGAGAGGGTGATCGGCCACACTGGGACTGAGACACGGCCCAGACTCCTACGGGAGGCAGCAGTAGGGAATCTTCGGCAATGGGGGCAACCCTGACCGAGCAACGCCGCGTGAGTGAAGAAGGTTTTCGGATCGTAAAGCTCTGTTGTAAGAGAAGAACGGGAGTAGGAGTGGAAAATCTACTCTGTGACGGTATCTTACCAGAAAGGGACGGCTAACTACGTGCCAGCAGCCGCGGTAATACGTAGGTCCCGAGCGTTGTCCGGATTTATTGGGCGTAAAGCGAGCGCAGGCGGTTTGATAAGTCTGAAGTAAAAGGCTGTGGCTTAACCATAGTACGCTTTGGAAACTGTCAAACTTGAGTGCAGAAGGGGAGAGTGGAATTCCATGTGTAGCGGTGAAATGCGTAGATATATGGAGGAACACCGGTGGCGAAAGCGGCTCTCTGGTCTGTAACTGACGCTGAGGCTCGAAAGCGTGGGGAGCGAACAGGATTAGATACCCTGGTAGTCCACGCCGTAAACGATGAGTGCTAGGTGTTGGGTCCTTTCCGGGACTCAGTGCCGCAGCTAACGCATTAAGCACTCCGCCTGGGGAGTACGACCGCAAGGTTGAAACTCAAAGGAATTGACGGGGGCCCGCACAAGCGGTGGAGCATGTGGTTTAATTCGAAGCAACGCGAAGAACCTTACCAGGTCTTGACATCCCAGTGACCGTCCTAGAGATAGGATTTTTCTTCGGAACACTGGTGACAGGTGGTGCATGGTTGTCGTCAGCTCGTGTCGTGAGATGTTGGGTTAAGTCCCGCAACGAGCGCAACCCCTATTGTTAGTTGCCATCATTCAGTTGGGCACTCTAGCGAGACTGCCGGTAATAAACCGGAGGAAGGTGGGGATGACGTCAAATCATCATGCCCCTTATGACCTGGGCTACACACGTGCTACAATGGCTGGTACAACGAGTCGCAAGTCGGTGACGGCAAGCTAATCTCTTAAAGCCAGTCTCAGTTCGGATTGTAGGCTGCAACTCGCCTACATGAAGTCGGAATCGCTAGTAATCGCGGATCAGCACGCCGCGGTGAATACGTTCCCGGGCCTTGTACACACCGCCCGTCACACCACGAGAGTTTGTAACACCCGAAGTCGGTGAGGTAACCATTTGGAGCCAGCCGCCTAAGGTGGGATAGATGATTGGGGTGAAGTCGTAACAAGGTAGCCGTATCGGAAGGTGCGGCTGGATCACCTCCTTTCTAAGGAAATGGAACCTGTACGTTAGTCTTCTTTAATTTTGAGAGGTCTTGTGGGGCCTTAGCTCAGCTGGGAGAGCGCCTGCTTTGCACGCAGGAGGTCAGCGGTTCGATCCCGCTAGGCTCCATTAACAACGGAAGTTGTTAAAGTTTTGTCCATTGAAAATTGAATATCTATCAAACATTCCTGATGTATCGAATAAGATACATTAAGAAATAGTAACAAGAAAATAAACCGAAAACGCTGTGAATATTTAATGAGTTTTCTAATTTTTGAAAAAAGTTAGGTTAATAAGGTTAAGTTAATAAGGGCGCACGGTGGATGCCTTGGCACTAGAAGCCGATGAAGGACGTGACAAACGACGAAATGCTTTGGGGAGTTGTAAGTGAGCGAAGATCCAGAGATGTCCGAATGGGGGAACCCGGCAGGTTGATGCCTGTCACTCACTACTGTTAAGGTAGTGTAGAGGAAGACGCAGTGAACTGAAACATCTAAGTAGCTGCAGGAAGAGAAAGCAAAAGCGATTGCCTTAGTAGCGGCGAGCGAAACGGCAGGAGGGCAAACCGAGGAGTTTACTCCTCGGGGTTGTAGGACTGCAATGTGGACTTAAAGATTATAGAAGAACTACCTGGGAAGGTAGGCCAAAGAGAGTAATAGCCTCGTATTCGAAATAGTCTTTATACCTAGCAGTATCCTGAGTACGGCGAGACACGCGAAATCTCGTCGGAATCCGGGAGGACCATCTCCCAACCCTAAATACTCTCTAGTGACCGATAGTGAACCAGTACCGTGAGGGAAAGGTGAAAAGTACCCCGGAAGGGGAGTGAAATAGAACCTGAAACCGTGTGCCTACAACAAGTTCGAGCCCGTTAATGGGTGAGAGCGTGCCTTTTGTAGAATGAACCGGCGAGTTACGATATGATGCGAGGTTAAGTTGAAGAGACGGAGCCGTAGGGAAACCGAGTCTGAATAGGGCGCCTTAGTATTATGTCGTAGACCCGAAACCATGTGACCTACCCATGAGCAGGTTGAAGGTGCGGTAAGACGCACTGGAGGACCGAACCAGGGCACGTTGAAAAGTGCTTGGATGACTTGTGGGTAGCGGAGAAATTCCAAACGAACTTGGAGATAGCTGGTTCTCTCCGAAATAGCTTTAGGGCTAGCGTCGACATTAAGAATCTTGGAGGTAGAGCACTGTTTGGATGAGGGGGCCATCTCGGTTTACTGATTTCAGATAAACTCCGAATGCCAAAGATTTATGGTCGGCAGTCAGACTGCGAGTGCTAAGATCCGTAGTCGAAAGGGAAACAGCCCAGACCACCAGCTAAGGTCCCAAAATAATTGTTAAGTGGAAAAGGATGTGGGGTTGCACAGACAACTAGGATGTTAGCTTAGAAGCAGCTATTCATTCAAAGAGTGCGTAATAGCTCACTAGTCGAGTGACCCTGCGCCGAAAATGTACCGGGGCTAAAACAATTTACCGAAGCTGTGGATAACACTTAGGTGTTATGGTAGGAGAGCGTTCTATGTGTGAAGAAGGTATACCGTGAGGAGTGCTGGAACGCATAGAAGTGAGAATGCCGGTATGAGTAGCGCAAGATGGGTGAGAATCCCATCCACCGTAAGACTAAGGTTTCCAGGGGAAGGCTCGTCCGCCCTGGGTTAGTCGGGACCTAAGGAGAGACCGAAGGGTGTATCCGATGGACAACAGGTTGATATTCCTGTACTAGAGTATGAAGTGATGGAGGGACGCAGTAGGCTAACTAAAGCGGGCGATTGGAAGTGCCCGTCTAAGCAGTGAGGTGTGATATGAGTCAAATGCTTGTATCTGTAACATTGAGCTGTGATGGGGAGCGAAGTTAAGTAGCGAAGTTAGTGACGTCACACTGCCGAGAAAATCTTCTAGCGTTGTATCATACTCTACCCGTACCGCAAACCGACACAGGTAGTCGAGGCGAGTAGCCTCAGGTGAGCGAGAGAACTCTCGTTAAGGAACTCGGCAAAATGACCCCGTAACTTCGGGAGAAGGGGTGCTCAGTTAAACTGAGCCGCAGTGAATAGGCCCAAGCAACTGTTTATCAAAAACACAGCTCTCTGCTAAATCGTAAGATGATGTATAGGGGGTGACGCCTGCCCGGTGCTGGAAGGTTAAGAGGAGGGTTTAGCGTAAGCGAAGATCTGAATTGAAGCCCCAGTAAACGGCGGCCGTAACTATAACGGTCCTAAGGTAGCGAAATTCCTTGTCGGGTAAGTTCCGACCCGCACGAAAGGCGTAATGATTTGGGCACTGTCTCAACGAGAGACTCGGTGAAATTTTAGTACCTGTGAAGATGCAGGTTACCCGCGACAGGACGGAAAGACCCCATGGAGCTTTACTGCAGTTTGATATTGAGTATCTGTACCACATGTACAGGATAGGTAGGAGCCTATGAAGTCGGGACGCCAGTTTCGACAGAGGCGCTGTTGGGATACTACCCTTGTGTTATGGCTACTCTAACCCGGATAGGTTATCCCTATCGGAGACAGTGTCTGACGGGCAGTTTGACTGGGGCGGTCGCCTCCTAAAAGGTAACGGAGGCGCCCAAAGGTTCCCTCAGAATGGTTGGAAATCATTCGCAGAGTGTAAAGGTATAAGGGAGCTTGACTGCGAGAGCTACAACTCGAGCAGGGACGAAAGTCGGGCTTAGTGATCCGGTGGTTCCGTATGGAAGGGCCATCGCTCAACGGATAAAAGCTACCCTGGGGATAACAGGCTTATCTCCCCCAAGAGTTCACATCGACGGGGAGGTTTGGCACCTCGATGTCGGCTCGTCGCATCCTGGGGCTGTAGTCGGTCCCAAGGGTTGGGCTGTTCGCCCATTAAAGCGGCACGCGAGCTGGGTTCAGAACGTCGTGAGACAGTTCGGTCCCTATCCGTCGCGGGCGTAGGAAATTTGAGAGGATCTGCTCCTAGTACGAGAGGACCAGAGTGGACTTACCGCTGGTGTACCAGTTGTCTTGCCAAAGGCATCGCTGGGTAGCTATGTAGGGAAGGGATAAACGCTGAAAGCATCTAAGTGTGAAACCCACCTCAAGATGAGATTTCCCATAACTTTATGTTAGTAAGAGCCCTGAGAGATGATCAGGTAGATAGGTTGGAAGTGGAAGTGTGGCGACACATGTAGCGGACCAATACTAATCGCTCGAGGACTTATCCAAAAAATAAACTAGAGTCAATATTGACAGCGTTGGTAAAACTTGTTAGAATATAGATATTCAATTTTGAGTTGACAAGACTCAGTAGTTAAGTGACGATAGCCTAGGAGATACACCTGTTCCCATGCCGAACACAGCAGTTAAGCCCTAGAACGCCTGAAGTAGTTGGGGGTTGCCCCCTGTGAGATACGGTAGTCGCTTAGC
>NZ_JAEUXI010000013.1 GCF_016775005.1 Streptococcus suis
AAAAAACCCTTGCTACGCAGGGGTTTTTAAGGGCTTTTCAGCCCTCTTTTTCGTGTAACGAAAAATTCACCCCTAAAACCCTCTCAATATTTTTCGTTTTTTTTTATTTTCCTAGAGACGATTTTCTACCCCCTAGAGACGATTTTTCGTCTCTAGGTTCACGGCTCCGTCATTTTTGTTGGCGATTTGTTGATTTTTGTTGACCCCCTACAAACCCTTGTGGCTCTAAGCTTCAAGGCACTTTTTTTCTCAATTTGGCACTCGGCACTTAAAAGGGGGGTCGTAGTAGCCCCCCAGATTTTAGATTTTTCTGCCGAAAAATCCCCCTCAAGTTTTTCTCACGTGCCCATTTTTTTGACACGTGCTTTCCCACGTGATACAATGAACTTACGAAAATGTAGTGCACAAGCACACCGAAGCCCCTAAGGAATGCCAGTTCCCTAGGGGCTTTTTTGTCGGTGTTGGGTTAGCTTCAGCGTTTGTCCTTGCTATCTAACCACTTGCAAATGTAATGTGCCGTTACTTCTGCCACAATAGCAAGTAAGACGTCGAAAATGTAATGCACTCGCTCCACCTCCTTTCGCATAGACTTGCGGAAGGTTTTGCTTCAGCATTGGTTATTATATCATGTCCGCTTACTTTATTCCATGGTCTCCTTGACGACAAGAAACCAGGGACGGTAGTTTTTGCTTTGTCGGTCGGTCGAACAAAGTTCTGACCGAACCGCCCTCGCTAAGTCTACCTTGTCCCTGCTTATCGTCAAGGAGCTTTCACGGCATAAATCGCTCAGAGGGTTCTACAAGGCTCTCAGAAGCCCCAGAATCGATTTTAAGCATTCGAGTCTAGTTAATATACCCCAAGATACCTAAAAACGCTCAGAAACGATTTTAGAGGGGTCTAAAGTTTAATATCGGCAAGCAACGGGTTTGTGTACACAAACCCCAAAATCAGAGATTTTGACTTGTTAGGGAAATCCCTAAAACCCTCTCAAAGTTTTTCTTTGAGTTTGTCGCTCCACTCGATTATTTTTCTTTTCCTCCAAGAGAATTTTTATTTTTGACGAAATTTATTTTCGGCGAAAATAAAAATCCCACGAGCAAAGCGAGTGCAAAATCGAACGTAGTGACAAAAAAAGTGATCTGCAAGTCTTTGACTTCGCAGACACTTTTTGAAAAGGTCTTAGGATTTTGTCCTAACAAGTTTTGGCGTTTGTCATGACAAACCCGTTGCTTGCCCCGAAATAAAAATCAAGTATTTCTAGCCTAAGAATTTTTCAAAAAAGTAAAAAAGAACCACCCTGACAGGTGGTGTTTTTTATTTTTTATCAGACCTCACGAAAAATTTTTTGTAACTTTGCTAAAGATTCAA
Source organism: Streptococcus suis (assembly GCF_016775005.1). Lineage (GTDB taxonomy): Bacteria > Bacillota > Bacilli > Lactobacillales > Streptococcaceae > Streptococcus > Streptococcus suivaginalis. The sequence goes on from NZ_JAEUXI010000013.1 coordinate 1,369, forward strand.
TTTCTCTATCCGTCTCTGCTACACCCTTAAAAACCAAAGACTGTAACAAAGCAATATCATCTTCCGTTAAATAAAATTTATCTCCCTGAAGATACAAACGAAAAGTTTTATCGTTATATTTCCTAAGCTCCTCAGTCATTTTTCTGCCCCTCGATATTCATTTTAACCCCTCGCTTATTCCGTTGATAAGCCCCATCAAACAGCAACTTCATGAATCCAGTTTTTCCTGCGATAACCTCATTGACCAAATTGATTGTCAATCCATAAGCCTCTCCGTTCTCATCGATAAAGTCATATAAATCAAAAATATTTTGAAGTGTATATGCTCGAATCAATGAAACAACCACGTTGAAAAGTTCTGCTTTTTCCTCGACATCCAACGTCACATAGCGGTCAATATCAAAATTATTGATTAGCTTTATATCAGCTTTATCTCTTGTCATACGCAACCTCATTATTTTATAAAATAATTTTGTTTCGTTGCGTTCCAGAACGCAACGATTTTAGTACCGTCTGAAACTTCGCTGTCATCCGTAGTATGAACCAAATCACCATTCTCAGCATCATCAAGAGCTAGTTTTTTCTTGATTTCCTTAAATAATCCGCCATAACCTAGCTGACGCTTACGATATAGCCCATTATACAAGTCATCTACTACCTGGGCATTTTCTAAAGATAATTCAAATGGTTTAGTTGGATATTTTGCTGTTTCAAGAATAGCACCATGCAACCCTTTGCCCTGGTCCTTAACTGCTCGTATATCGACCATTGGCACATAATCAACTTTAAGAGATTTCGCCCATAATTCTGCCCATTCTTCTTGAGTTAAATAATTAGCTTTGCTATTAAAGTAAGCCCCTCTAACAAACAATAGAACGTGTATATGCGGATGATAGTCTTTTCTGTCTTCGTTATAAGTGACCTCGATAGAACGAAGATAACCCAACAAATTCGACTGCACTTTTTTACGCTTGAAAAGCCTATCAAATGATTTAGTTAATTGCGTTAATGTGCCATTTAATTCAGAGCCCGGCACATTCTTTACTGTCAAAGTCAGAAATAAAAATCGCCCTTTAGGAAACTGCTTCATAGCTTCATTGACTATGCAGGCTGTTTGATAAGAATATTTCATTGACCGCCTCCAGTTGCACATCTGACAAAGCTTATTTTTGCAAAAATAAGCCTGATATAGTTTCAATCTTCCGTCTGGTTGCTTATGAAATCGTAAGGCTTCTGCACATGATGAAACACGCTCGACCATGCTCGCCTTGTAGTCCAAATTTTGAAAGACTTCCGACAATTTTAAACTAGCAATCTTGCGACCTCGCCAATCTCTTTTTTTGCCTTTAGAATTCTTATCTATGAGTATTTGAGCTTGATTTTGGGTATGCTCCATGTTATAATTTACCTGTAATTACAAAAGATGAAAAGACCTTGTCCATCCAGTGAAACCTTTCTAAATAATTTTGATTGAACACCTAAATTATAACAAAAGCTTTCACAAATAACAAGGCTTTTTTTGTGCCTAAAAAGTCAGTAATATCAAGGGTTTAGCCCTGTTTTTTAACTGATTTTTTCGCCGTGAGTTATTTCTAATAGTATCAAGATAAGAAAAAACCCTTGCTACGCAGGGGTTTTTAAGGGCTTTTCAGCCCTCTTTTTCGTGTAACGAAAAATTCACCCCTAAA
>NZ_JAEUXI010000014.1 GCF_016775005.1 Streptococcus suis
CCGTTTGTGCCATCTACTCCATTACGGATGGTAGTGATTTCAGTGCGTTCACCTGTTGCAGAGACATTGTATACTTTGACACTGCCGTCTGGTTGGCGTTCTGAAATAACTGAGCTTCCGTTTGTGCCATCACGACCATTGGTGCCATCTACGCCGTTTCGAATAGTTGTGATTTCAGTGCGCTCACCTGTTGAGGAAACGTTGTAGACTTTAACGCTACCATCTGGTTGACGTTCTGAAATAACTGAGCTTCCGTTTGCGCCATCACGACCGTTGGTACCGTTGGTACCATCTTGACCGCGAGCTCCATCTACACCATTGCGGATGGTAGTAATCTCGGTGCGATCACCTGTTGAAGAAACATTGTAGACTTTAACGCTACCATCTGGTTGACGTTCTGAGATAACAGAACTTCCGTTTGCGCCATCACGACCGTTGGTACCGTTGATTCCATCTACACCGTTGCGGATGGTGGCAATTTCAGTACGCTCGCCGCTTGGAGAAATATTGTAAACTTTGACACTGCCATCTGCTTGAACTTCTGAAGTTACAGAGCTTCCGTTGGTGCCATCTAAGCCGTTGCGAATAGTTGTGATTTCGGTGCGTTCACCTGTTGAGGAAACATTATACACTTTGACACTGCCGTCTGGTTGGCGTTCTGAAATAACTGAGCTTCCGTTGGTACCGTTGGTTCCATCTTGACCGCGAGCGCCATCTGCACCGTTACGGATGGTGGCAATTTCAGTGCGTTCGCCTGTTGAGGAAACGTTGTAGACTTTGACGCTGCCATCTGGTTGACGTTCTGAAATAACAGAACTTCCGTTTGCTCCGTCACGACCGTTGGTACCGTTTGTGCCATCTACTCCATTACGGATGGTAGTGATTTCAGTACGCTCACCTGTTGCAGAGACATTGTATACTTTGACACTACCATCTGGTTGACGTTCTGAAATAACTGAGCTTCCGTTGGTACCGTTGGTTCCATCTTGACCGCGAGCGCCATCTGCACCGTTACGGATGGTGGCAATTTCAGTGCGTTCGCCTGTTGAGGAAACGTTGTAGACTTTAACGCTACCATCCGGTTGACGTTCTGAAATAACAGAACTTCCGTTTGCTCCGTCACGACCGTTGGTACCGTTTGTGCCATCTACTCCATTTCGGATGGTAGTAATCTCGGTGCGCTCACCTGTTGAGGAAACGTTGTAGACTTTAACACTGCCGTCTGGCTGGCGTTCTGAAATAACAGAACTTCCGTTTGCGCCATCACGACCGTTGGTACCGTTTGTGCCATCTACTCCATTTCGAATGGTAGTAATCTCGGTGCGCTCACCTGTTGAGGAAACGTTGTAGACTTTAACACTACCATCTGGTTGGCGTTCTGAAATAACAGAACTTCCGTTTGCTCCGTCACGACCGTTGGTTCCATTGGTGCCATCTGCACCGTTGCGGATGGTGGCAATTTCAGTGCGTTCACCTGTTGCAGAGACATTGTATACTTTGACACTGCCGTCTGGTTGGCGTTCTGATATAACCGAGCTTCCGTTGGTTCCATTGGTGCCATCTACGCCGTTGCGAATAGTTGTGATTTCAGTGCGTTCACCTGTTGAGGAAACGTTGTAGACTTTAACGCTGCCATCTGGTTGGCGTTCTGAAATAACAGAACTTCCGTTTGCGCCATCGCGGCCGTTGGTTCCATTGGTGCCATCTACTCCATTACGGATGGTAGTGATTTCAGTGCGTTCACCTGTTGCAGAGACATTGTATACTTTAACACTGCCGTCTGGCTGGCGTTCTGAAATAACCGAGCTTCCGTTTGCTCCGTCACGACCGTTGGTACCGTTGGTGCCATCTACGCCGTTGCGAATAGTTGTGATTTCAGTCCGTTCACCTGTTGCAGAGACATTGTATACTTTAACACTTCCATCTGGTTGACGTTCTGAAATAACAGAACTTCCGTTTGCTCCGTCACGACCGTTGGTACCGTTTGTGCCATCTACTCCATTACGGATGGTAGTGATTTCAGTGCGTTCACCTGTTGCAGAGACATTGTATACTTTGACACTGCCATCTGGTTGACGTTCTGAAATAACTGAGCTTCCGTTGGTACCATTGGTGCCATCTACGCCGTTGCGAATAGTTGTGATTTCTGTACGCTCACCTGTTGAGGAAACGTTGTAGACTTTAACACTTCCATCTGGTTGACGTTCTGAAATAACTGAGCTTCCGTTGGTTCCATTGGTTCCATCTACGCCGTTGCGAATAGTTGTGATTTCGGTACGCTCACCTGTTGCAGAGACATTGTATACTTTGACACTGCCATCTGGTTGACGTTCTGAAATAACAGAACTTCCGTT
>NZ_JAEUXI010000015.1 GCF_016775005.1 Streptococcus suis
CTGCCGTCTGGTTTAACAATGGTAATTGTTTGACCGCTGTTGCCATCTTGATCGGTACCTGGTGTAACAGTGACTTCTGAATTCTTACCGTCGCGACCATTGAGGATGGTTTGACGACTAATTTCATTGCCGTCGCCATCCTTGATGATGATTGTTGTTCCGATAACTTTGTCACCTTCTCGAACTTCAATTTGTTCAACTAACGGTGATTTGCCATCTTTACCATCTACACCGTCCTTACCATCTTTACCATCACGGATAAAGGTGGTTTCCCGACTGCCGTCTGGTTTAACAATGGTAATTGTTTGACCGCTGTTGCCATCTTGATCGGTACCTGGTGTAACAGTGACTTCCGAATTCTTACCGTCACGACCGTTGAGGATGGTTTGACGACTAATTTCATTGCCGTCGCCATCCTTGATGATGATTGTTGTTCCGATAACTTTGTCACCTTCTCGAACTTCAATTTGTTCAACTAACGGTGATTTGCCATCTTTACCATCTATTCCGTCCTTACCATCTTTACCATCACGGATAAAGGTGGTTTCCCGACTGCCGTCTGGTTTAACAATGGTAATTGTTTGACCGCTGTTGCCATCTTGATCGGTACCTGGTGTAACAGTGACTTCCGAATTCTTACCGTCACGACCGTTGAGGATGGTTTGACGACTAATTTCATTGCCATCGCCATCCTTGATGATGATTGTTGTTCCGATAACCTTATCACCTTCTCGAACTTCAATTTGTTCAACTAACGGTGATTTGCCATCTTTGCCATCTATTCCGTCCTTACCATCTTTACCATCACGGATTGTTGCAATTTCAGTACGGTCACCACCTGAAGAAATATTATAAACTTTGACACTGCCATCTGGTTGAAGTTCGGAGATTACAGAACTTCCGTTTGCGCCATCACGACCATTGGTGCCATCTACGCCGTTGCGAATAGTTGTGATTTCAGTGCGCTCACCTGTTGAGGAAACGTTGTAGACTTTAACGCTACCATCTGGTTGACGTTCTGAAATAACTGAGCTTCCGTTTGCGCCATCACGACCGTTGGTACCGTTGATTCCATCTACACCGTTGCGAATAGTTGTAATTTCGGTGCGTTCACCTGTTGAGGAAACGTTGTAGACTTTAACGCTACCATCCGGTTGACGTTCTGAAATAACTGAGCTTCCGTTGGTTCCATTGGTGCCATCTACGCCGTTGCGAATAGTTGTGATTTCGGTGCGCTCGCCTGTTGAGGAAACGTTGTAGACTTTAACGCTGCCATCTGCTTGACGTTCTGAAATAACCGAGCTTCCGTTTGCGCCATCACGACCATTGGTGCCATCTACGCCGTTGCGAATAGTTGTGATTTCAGTGCGCTCACCTGTTGAGGAAACGTTGTAGACTTTAACGCTACCATCTGGTTGACGTTCTGAAATAACTGAGCTTCCGTTTGCGCCATCACGACCGTTGGTACCGTTTGTGCCATCTACTCCATTACGGATGGTAGTGATTTCAGTGCGTTCACCTGTTGCAGA
>NZ_JAEUXI010000016.1 GCF_016775005.1 Streptococcus suis
ATCAGACTTACTGCTTTCTTTTTGACTGGTTGGTAAGCTAGCTGCTGGCAAGGCTACCTGTTTAGGCGCTTGGTTTGGTACCAAACCACCTTCAAAGGCTGCTGGACCTTCATTGACTAAACCTGGACCTTTGGCTGTTTCTACGTAAACAACTCCGTAGATACTGAAGTGTTTCGCAACAAATACTACGGCTGGGAAGCTGGTACCGTCTTCATTTTGAACAAGGGTCTCTGTGAAGGCCAGTGATTCTACGCTGCCATCTTCCTTGTGGTATTGAACGGCTTCAACTTCTTTGCCTGCTTTGATTGGGAGTACAACCAAGGTATCCTTGCTTGGTGCTACTTCCTTGCCTGCTTGATCAAGCAAGACAATATCGTAGAAATCAGTATCACGTTCTGCAGATTCTGGTAATTCTGTGACAGCTACTTTCACAATCTGGTCGCTTTCACCTGCTTCCAGACGAACACGGATACCAGTAGCTGGATCTACCAAGACCACTTCCTCAGTCAATAGGCCTGAGTTAGGGGCTTCTGTTTCTTCAGATGGTGTTGGAGTTTCGCCTGTATTCCCAGTATCTGGTGCCTCTGTTGCACCACCTGTTCCTGGTGCATCTGTTGATTCACTTGAACCTGGAGTCTCTGTTGTTCCTCCTGTGTTCGGAGTTTCGGTTGTTCCGCCTGTGCCTGGTGCGTCTGTTGTACCACCTGTTTCTGGAGTTGCACTTGTACCTGAGGTGTTCAAAGATGTTAACCAATCTTCAATCAAGCTTGCTACTTCATCAACTGCTGCTTGGTCCGTTCCGCCCAGGGCAGCATCCGCAGCCTCAATCAGACCTTCTAATTCCTGAGTTTGTTTTTCAGTCAGATTTTCCAAGGCTTCTGTTTGAGCCAGGAGGGCAGCTAAGGCGCTAGTGTTCAAGGCAAC
>NZ_JAEUXI010000017.1 GCF_016775005.1 Streptococcus suis
GACTCTGAGACTGACTCGGAGATGGACTCTGAAATTGATTCTGAGACAGACTCTGAAACTGATTCGGAGACTGATTCTGAAATGGATTCAGAAATGGATTCTGAGATGGACTCTGAGACTGACTCAGAAATGGACTCTGAAACTGATTCTGAAACTGATTCGGAGATGGACTCGCTTACAGACTCAGAAATGGATTCTGACACTGACTCGAATACTGACTCTGAGACTGATTCAGAGATGGATTCAGAGACTGATTCACTTACTGACTCAGAGATAGATTCTGAGACTGATTCAGAGATGGATTCTGAAACTGATTCACTTACTGACTCAGAGATGGATTCTGAAATTGATTCTGAAATTGATTCAGAAACTGATTCAGAGATGGATTCTGAAACGGACTCAGAGACTGATTCAGAGATGGATTCTGAAACTGATTCTGAAATGGACTCTGATACTGATTCTGATACTGACTCAGAGATTGACTCGGAAACTGATTCAGAGATAGATTCTGATACTGACTCAGAGACTGATTCTGAAATGGACTCAGAAACTGATTCAGAAACTGACTCTGAAATGGACTCTGAAATGGACTCTGAAACTGACTCAGAGATGGATTCTGAAACGGACTCGGATACTGACTCAGAGATGGATTCTGAAACTGATTCGAAAACTGACTCTGAAATGGATTCTGAGACTGATTCTGAAATTGACTCACTTACAGACTCTGAAATGGATTCTGAGATTGATTCTGAAATTGACTCAGAGACTGACTC
>NZ_JAEUXI010000018.1 GCF_016775005.1 Streptococcus suis
CGAGTGGATTCCAAGGAAGTTCCTCCACTTACGCACAGCCAAGCCACTGCGACCTTGGTCAGTGAAGAAGTTTCCATTCCTTTTGAAAGAAGTGAGGCCGAGGATCCTGAAATGGCGCAAGGTACCAGTCGCGTGGAGCCCGGTCAGGATGGACTAGCCCTAGTTACCTATGCCGAGCTGAATGGAGTCCGGACACTCTTAACCAGTGAGGAAATCCACCCCTCCCGCTCTCAAGTGACCTATCATGGCAGCCGAGTGGATTCCAAGGAAGTTCCTCCACTTACGCACAGCCAAGCCACTGCGACCTTGGTCAGTGAAGAAGTTTCCATTCCTTTTGAAAGAAGTGAGGCCGAGGATCCTGAAATGGCGCAAGGTACTAGTCGCGTGGAGCCCGGTCAGGATGGACTAGCCCTAGTTACCTATGCCGAGCTGGATGGAGTTCGGACTCTCTTAACCAGTGAGGAAATCCACCCCTCCCGCTCTCAAGTGACCTATCATGGCAGCCGAGTGGATTCCAAGGAAGTTCCTCCACTTACGCACAGCCAAGCCACTGCGACCTTGGTCAGTGAAGAAGTTTCCATTCCTTTTGAAAGAAGTGAGGCCGAGGATCCTGAAATGGCGCAAGGTACTAGTCGAGTGGAGCCCGGTCAGGATGGACTAGCCCTAGTTACCTATGCCGAGCTGGATGGAGTTCGGACTCTCTTAACCAGTGAGGAAATCCACCCCTCCCGCTCTCAAGTGACCTATCATGGCAGCCG
>NZ_JAEUXI010000019.1 GCF_016775005.1 Streptococcus suis
AACGGTACCAACGGTCGTGACGGAGCAAACGGAAGCTCGGTTATTTCAGAACGCCAGCCAGACGGCAGTGTTAAAGTATACAATGTCTCTGCAACAGGTGAACGCACTGAAATTACTACCATCCGTAATGGAGTAGATGGCACCAACGGTACCAACGGTCGTGATGGCGCAAACGGAAGTTCTGTTATTTCAGAACGCCAACCAGACGGCAGTGTCAAAGTCTACAACGTTTCCTCAACAGGCGAGCGTACTGAAATCACTACCATCCGTAATGGAGTAGATGGCACCAACGGTACCAACGGTCGTGACGGAGCAAACGGAAGTTCTGTTATTTCAGAACGTCAACCAGATGGCAGTGTCAAAGTATACAATGTCTCTGCAACAGGTGAACGGACTGAAATCACAACTATTCGCAACGGCGTAGATGGAACCAATGGAACCAACGGAAGCTCAGTTATTTCAGAACGTCAACCAGATGGTAGTGTCAAAGTATACAATGTCTCTGCAACAGGTGAGCGTACTGAAATCACTACCATCCGTAATGGAGTAGATGGCACCAACGGTACCAACGGTCGTGACGGAGCAAACGGAAGTTCTGTTATTTCAGAACGTCAACCAGATGGCAGTGTCAAAGTATACAATGTCTCTGCAACAGGTGAGCG
>NZ_JAEUXI010000002.1 GCF_016775005.1 Streptococcus suis
TATTTCGTTTCTTCACTGTTAACTGATCGCTCGAGACAACTCCATTATTCTATCACCTTAACCTACCTTTGTCAATATCTTTTTGAAACTTTTTTAAAAAAAATTGAGACAGGTATGAAACCTGTCTCATCTGCTTTATTTTACTTCAAGCAACCCTAGGTCACCATCTTCTCTTTTATATAGAAGATTTGTAGTGCCGTCATTTGCATCTGTGTAGATAAAGAAGTCATGCCCAAGTAATTCTAACTGTAAAATTGCTTCTTCCAAATCCATTGGTTTCAAGTCAATCTGCTTGGTACGTACTACTTTTACTTCTTCTACTTCTTGGTCTGTAAATTCATCTGAGAAGACTTGGCTTGTTGAAATCTTTTGACGATGTTTGCGCTCAATTTTTGTCTTGTTACGACGAATTTGGCGTTCAATCTTATCAACAACTAGGTCAATTGAGCCATACATTTCTTGAGATACATCTTCTGCACGCAATGTAATGCTGCCTAATAGAATAGTAACTTCTACTTTTGCACGCTTGTCACGGTATACTTTCAAGTTGACTTTCGCATCTAGTTCTTGGTCTTCATTGAAATATTTTTCAATTTTTGCGACTTTGTCTTCTACGTAGTCTTTCAAGGCATCTGTAACTTCAAGGTTTTCTCCACGAATACTATATTTAATCATATTGTACCTCTTTCTAGGCTATTGCCTTTCTTCACTATTATTATATCATTTTTTTCTAAAAATGCAAGCGTTTCCTAACGGGCAATTGAAAAACTCTTGACTGTTTTCGCTCCTGCTTTCAAAAGTATTTTCCTAGCGTGTTGAATGGTCTGGCCTGTCGTATAGATATCATCAATTAAAAGAATCTTTTCTGCTGGTACTTTTTCTGAGATTAAGCAAAACGGTTGTTGCGTTTCGAGTCGTTCCTTTCGACTGAGACTGGATTGTTTGACCGTCTCCTTCTTTTCTAATAAGTTGCAATAGGATAAACCGGCTTCCTCTAGCAAGGCCTCGACTTGATTAAATCCCCTTTCTTCAAGACTTTTTTGACTGAGGGGAATGGGGACCAACTGCCAATCCTTCCATTCCTTACCCATTAGTTTAAGTTCTGAAGCAAAAACTTTCCTTAAAGCATAATCACCAAAAAACTTGTAGCGTGAAAAATAGCTGGCCATTGCTTGGTTGTACTGAAAAAGTGCCAAATGATCCGCGGGTAAACCTTGCTTTCGCCAATGTAAACAATCTTCGCATTCTTTATCCTCATCGTATTTGTAACAACTTGGACAATGCTTTTGCCCAATTTTCTCAAATTGCGCCTTGCATACTTGACAAGTTCTTGCCTGGCTCTTGGAAAAACTAAAGATGTTTGAAAAACTTTCTTTTGTCGAAATAGGTTGATCACAGAGAAGGCAGTTGATCATCTTTAGCCTCCTTATTCATTTCTCGAATCTCTTTTATTGCTGATTGCATGGCCTTTGTTTTTCCATTGTGAAAAAAGTACAATAGTCCATCTGGCCTATCCATACTACGCCCAACTCTTCCTGAAATTTGGACGAGACTGGATTTTGTAAACAACTGATGATGGGATTCTAATACGAAAACATCTACCCCTGGAAAGGTGACTCCTCTTTCGAGAATGGTAGTAGAGATAAGAATAGTAATCTTTCCCTCTCGAAAGGCTTGGACTTGGTCTAGCCGGTCACTAGTTTGACTAGAAACACAGCCTACACTCCCTTTTCCAAACTCCTTCTCAAGGATTTCCTGAACCTGTCGGCCTCTTTCAATCTCAGCAACAAACAATAGCAAAGGAAATCCTGTCGCCTGTTGCATCAAGATAGCTTTCATCAGTTTAGTTGGTAGGCAAGTCTTTTTAATAGAAGCTTCAAGGCTACCGAGCCAAATCGGTGTCGGGATAACCAAGGGATTCCCATGAAATCTTCTTGGCAAACTAAGCCGTTCCAGTTGGCCATTTCTGACCATCTTGTCAAGCCGATCTGTTGCAGTTGCCGTCAAAAATACTCTTACCCCATTTTCTTTGAGCGCATTGTCAACCGCCTGGTAAAGAATGGGGTTATCTACATAGGGAAAGGCATCAACTTCATCGATTATCAATAAATCAAAAGCCTGGTAAAATTTTAGCAATTGATGTGTGGTAGCAATGACTAAGGGTGTTCGAAAATAGTCTGCTGATTCTCCATGCAAAAGGCTAATCGGACAAGTAAAGTCTTTTTGAAGCCGTTGGTAAAGTTCGATGCAAACATCCACGCGCGGGCTGGCTAAACAAACCGTCCCACCCTGTTTCAGAATAGTGTCGATGGTCTGGTAAATCATCTCTGTCTTTCCTGCTCCTGTAACCGCATGTACCAGACAGGCCCGTCCATCTCCAACTTGTTTTTGAAGGGCAGTTGAAATCTTTTCCTGCCAAGGGGACAATTGTCCTTGCCAGTTTAGGTAGGATTGTTCAGGAAATCTTTTTTGCGGAAAATAATACAAGGCCTGATCAGAACGTAGCCTTCCCAACAAGATGCACGCTCTACAATAATAGGTCTGATTTGGCAATCGACCTATCTCTTCATAGTCGGTTCCACATCGCTGACATGTCTTTGGACTAGTATTTTGCTCTAGTTTTCTTGCTAGGGCGATTTCTTCTCTTGTTAATTGATCTTGCGTGAACCATTTTCCATACTTGTTTTCATCTCTCATACTTATTGATTCGTAATCCATCTTGTCAAGATAGAAAAAAAATCGTACAATTTTTGTATGAAAGAATTTAAAACTATCAAAGCCGACGGAATTGTTGAAGAGGAAATTAAAAAATCTCGCTTTATTTGTTTTATGAAACGTGTCACTAGTGAAGAAGAGGCGAGAGAGTTTATCAATTCAATAAAAAAAGAACATTACAAGGCTAACCATAACTGCTCTGCTTTTGTCTTAGGGGAAAATATGACCATCAAGCGGACCTCAGATGATGGTGAACCATCTGGTACAGCTGGCGTTCCGATGCTGACAGTTTTAGAAAACCACCAGCTGACCAATGTGGTGGCGGTGGTGACCCGCTATTTTGGTGGTATCAAACTGGGAGCAGGAGGTCTTATTCGTGCATACGCTGGAGCTGTGGCAAAGGCGGTCAAAGAAATCGGGATGGTTGAGGTCAAGGAGCAGGAAGGAATTGCTATTTCTTTAACCTATGCTCAATACCAAGAATTTGCTAACTGGCGAGCGGAATGGCAACTAGAAGAGTTCGATACCCAATTTAATACAGGTGTAGACACCCTCATCTTCGTTGATAAGCAAGCAGTTGAGCCTGTCCTTGCTAGCTTAACCGAATTTTATCATGGTAAAGTTATTGGTCAAGTAGCTGAGTCTAGGGTGGTTGAAATTCCGATTCATTAAAAAAAGCTATCAAAGTGATAGCTTTTTTATATTTTACATGAGCTAAATTTCTTCTTATAATAGAAGCAAATTCAAGCGGAGGTGCCCTATGGCCATTTATCAATCAATTACCCAATTAGTCGGAAACACCCCAATCATCAAACTCAACTCCCTAGTACCTGAAGACGCTGCTGAGGTCTATGTAAAGCTGGAAGCATTCAACCCTGGCTCATCAGTTAAAGACCGTATCGCTTTAGCTATGATTGAAGATGCTGAAAAAGCTGGGATCATCAAACCTGGTGACACCATCGTGGAACCTACCAGCGGCAATACTGGTATCGGTTTGGCTTGGGTAGGGGCTGCCAAAGGCTACAAGGTAATCATCGTCATGCCTGAAACTATGAGTGTGGAACGCCGAAAAATCATCCAAGCCTACGGTGCGGAGTTGGTTCTTACACCAGGGAGCGAAGGGATGAAGGGAGCTATCGCGAAAGCAAAAGAGATTGCTGAAGAACAAAATGGCTGGGTGCCTTTCCAATTCGCTAATCCATCCAATCCAAAAGTTCACGAGGATACAACAGGGCAAGAAATTTTGAAAGACTTTGGTCCAACCGGCCTAGATGCTTTCGTTTCTGGTGTTGGTACTGGTGGAACTGTCTCTGGCGTTTCCCATGTTTTGAAGGTAGCAAATCCAGATATTGCAATCTACGCAGTTGAAGCGGATGAATCTGCCGTACTCTCTGGGGAAGCGCCTGGACCACACAAAATCCAAGGAATTTCAGCCGGCTTTATCCCGGATACCTTAGACACAACCGCTTACGATGGCATCATTCGCGTCAAGTCTGACGATGCACTTGCAACAGGACGTGCAATCGGTGGCCAGGAAGGGTTCTTGGTAGGTATTTCTTCAGGTGCAGCCATCCATGCAGCAATTGAAGTCGCAAAAGAATTGGGTGCAGGCAAAAAAGTATTAGCTATTTTGGCTGATAACGGTGAGCGCTATCTTTCAACAGCACTCTATGATTTCGAAGCATAAAAAAAGAAGGTCACGCCTTCTTTTTTTCTTTTAAAAATGCAACTGATTCTTTGACCCAGCCAGGCAGGGCTTGCCCCAAGGGAGCAAAACCTGTCTTATGACGGTCACTGGTGAACCGATGATGGCGTGGAATTTTCTGTTTTTCCTCTTCCAGTGTTCGGATGGAAAGACTTGCCTTACCCGTGTACTCATCTAAGTCCACTACCTGTACCAATACTTCTTGACCCAAGGAGACTTGTTCATAGATATTATCGACAAACCCAGTCTTAATTTCTGAAATGTGGATCAAACCGCTTGTCCCATCTTCTAATTCGACAAAAGCGCCATAGGGTTGAATGCCTGTCACCTTGCCTGCTATTTTGTCTCCGATTTTCATATTAATCCTCGATTTCAACTCCAAGAATGACTACATCTTCCACTGGTTTATCCATCGAACCAGTTTCTACACTTGCAATTGCATCCAAAACCTCAAATGATGCTTGGTCAACAAGGTGGCCAAAAACAGTATGGCGTTGGTCCAAATGCGGAGTCCCGCCCTGTTCGGCATAGGCTGCTGCAATTTCCGCAGGCCAACCACCACGTTCTAATTCTTTTTTGGCGTATGGTGCTTTGTCAGCCTGTACAATAAAGAATTGGCTGCCGTTTGTATTTGGTCCAGCATTTGCCATTGATAGGGCTCCACGGAGGTTGTAGACTTCCATTGAAAATTCATCTTCAAATGATTCCCCGTAGATGGACTCACCACCCATACCTGTTCCGGTCGGGTCACCTCCTTGAATCATAAAATCTTGGATGATACGGTGGAAGATGACTCCATCATAGTATCCATCCTTGGCAAGGGCTACAAAGTTTGCAACTGTCTTAGGTGCTTGTTCTGGGAAGAGCTGGATTCGCAAGTCACCATGATTGGTATGAATCGTCGCAACCGGTCCTTCTACTGATGCCAGATTTAATTGGGGATATGTTCTTTCTTTCTCAACCATTCCTAATTTCTCCAAGGCATCAAAGATGCCATCTTCTTCTACTTTTTTTGTAATATAATCTGCTTTTTTCTGCAACTCAGGATGCGAATGTCCCATTGCAATACTGATACCTGCATAATCAAAGACTTCCAAATCGTTTAGCCCATCACCGAAAACAAGGACATTTTCTGGTTTCAAGCCTAATTTTTCAACAACAGCTGCAACGCCTGCCGCTTTTGAAGCTGACTGCAAGACGATATCAGATGAAATCTCATGCCAACGCACACTTCGCAAACGGTCTTGTAGGTTCTCAGGCAATTGAACTTCCTTACCAGTTTGTTCAAAGGTAATCAGTTGATAGACATCCTCTTCCTTGTAAAAATCAGGATCCGTTGGGAGGTTTTCATAAATTGGATCAATGGCAGCGCTAATTCGCTGATCCCGTGTAGAAATGGCAGCTGACTCGCCACCCATCATACCGTAATCGACTCCTTGACTTGCCATCCAATCCAAGGCTTCTTGAATCAGTTCTTTGGACATGACTGCCTTACGAAGAAAATTCCCTTTGGCATCTACAACGTAGGAACCATTGATCATAGCAAAATAATCAGGTTCCAATGCCTTGATTTCAGGAACCAGCCCGTAAATGGCACGACCAGAAGCAATTCCAGTCAGAATCCCCTTTTTCTTCAAAGAAGCAAACACCTGTCGAATCGACTCAGGCATGTAGCCTGTATCTTTGATGCGCAAGGTGTCATCAATATCGAAGAAAACAATTTTAATCTTTTTTGCTCTGTATTTTAATTTTGCATCCATCTGTTTCCGTCCTTTCAAGGGTCTTTATTTGACCAAAAAATGGGAAAATTATCATATTTTCCCATTATACCACTATTCTGCGTCTTGCGCTACTAGCCCATGTTGAAAGGCATAAACTACTGCTTGCGTCCGGTCACTAACTTCCAATTTTGAAAGGATATTGGAAACATGGGTTTTAACGGTTTTGAGGGAGATAAAGGATTCATCGGCTATGCGCTGATTATCGTAACCCTTGGCTAATAAAGATAGAATTTCCCGCTCACGCGCAGTCAGATCATCATGGAGATTTGGATGGCGTTTTTGATCTTCAACTTTCTTCTCTACTTCCGTTTCAATTGCAAATTGACCGTCTGCTACTTTTTCAATCGCCCGCAATATCTCATCTGCACTCGATGTTTTCAACATGTAGCCTCTTGCCCCAGCTTCTAGGACTGGATAGATCTTGGCGTTGTCTAGGTAAGACGTCAGGATTACAATTTTGGCTTCCTTCCACTGAGAAAGAATCTCAAGTGTCGCTTCCACTCCAGTCATCTTGGGCATGACCAAATCCATCAAAATAACATCTGGACGAAGGCTCAGGGCTTTTTCCAGTCCTTCTTGTCCATCTTCAGCTTCTGCAATCACTTCTACATTGGCTTGCAGATTGAGATAACTTTTCAATCCAAGTCTAACCATCTGGTGATCATCAACCAAGAGCACACTAATCTTCTTCATGTTCTTTTCCTTTCAATAAGGGAATACGGATATCAATGGAGACACCTTTTTGAGGCGCTGTCCGAATTTTGATAGTTCCTGCCATATCTTCTACTCGTTCCTGAATATTTTTCAGCCCATAGCTGACCTCTTCTTCTTGCTCTACCTGCATTCCGATGCCATCATCTGTAATTTTCAGTTGTAGCTCTGCTTCCTTCTGAATGAGAAACACATCCAAATGCTGGGCCTTGGCATGCCGAAGGGCGTTGCTGATAATTTCTTGGGCAATGCGGAAGAGGTGGTCTTCAATCGCCTTGGGTAATTGGTCCACCTGGTGCTGAAAATGGACTTGAATCGAACTCTTATCTTCAACTTCGCGTAAAATCAGTTCAAATCCGTCTACCAGATTACGACCGTCCAACTCACTTGGGCGTAAATGGAGGAGCAAGATGCGCAAATCTTTCTGAGCTGATTCCAGCATTTCCTTGACCGAGAGTAGCTGGGTCTGCAGGGTTGCCGCATCTATACTGGTCAAATTCCCTGCAATCCCTGATAGTATCATGGAGCTCGCAAATAATTCTTGACTGACTGTATCATGCAATTCTCGGGCAATCCGTTTACGTTCCCCTTCAACAATCTCCTCTCGTTTCACCAAATCCAAATTATCAACTAGCTGTACTTGACGAGTCAACATGCGGACCTTTTCAGACAGGGCTACCAATTCCTCCTCTTCTTCCGCCTGCGAAAAAATGGGTTTGTTTTGCAAAATCAACTTCATTTTTTGGCGCATGGAGCGGGTTGCAAGCAAGACCGAAGATTGAACAAAAATCCAAAGAAAGATTGACAGGACGATGATGAGGATGACAATGGTGAAAACAAGTTGATCTGTTTCAACCCAAAAAGTGACATCCATGAGAGGGTGTTCTAGAAGGGGGAAAATAGCTGCCAATACAACAAGAACCAAGAGGATAGCATACCAAACGTAGAGGAGGAGACGACCTGCTTTCATCATACGCTTACCACCTCCACATCACCCAAAATCGAATTGACAACGATTTTTATCCGCTTATGCGATTGCAAATAATTGGGACTGGATAAGGAAACATTTTCATTTCGCAAATCTAGCTGAGGTTGTCCCATAAAGCGAACACTGCCGTAGATACTGGATGCCGACAGGGAAACTTCCACATCGATTGGTACGATAATCTTGGTTTTTCCAAAAGTTTTTCGAACAACAAAAATATTGTCTCGCCCTGTCAAGACAGTTTCATCCAGATCAATCACATCATTCCCAAAGAGTCGGATCATGTTAATATCTTCGTAACCGAATTGATCATAGTGATGATCTTGGTTTCCAAACCAGTGATTTTTATCCCGTTTGACTGCCAAAGCCGTATCTTCAAATACCAAGTGGGTGTACTGGTTTTGTTTTTGGTAACGGGAGAAAAAATTGAAAAAAATGTAAACAATAAGTAGAATAATCCCAAATATAAAGAAGGGATTGAGCAGAAAGACCAGAAAAATCAAGTAAATACCTGTTAAGAGGAGGAGATTTCCTTGCCGACGCCCCAAAAGATACCACAAGCCCAAGATAATAAATGCAATAAAAAGCAAACTGCGGGCTTGTTGACTAGCCAATACGTCAAAAAAGGCTAGGGTAAAGATGATCGATTCTACCAATAGAAAAAATTGAACTTTGCGCATAGTTTTCCCTTTCCTTCTTATTGTACCAAAAATCGACTGAATGTCATCCATCCTGAGATGGAATTGCTGAATGTTAGAGCTTGGTATTGCCCATTAGAAAGAACAACTTATATAAAAAGTGAGGCTGGGCTTGCCCCAACCTCATGTATATTTTATTGGCTATTTGAAGTAGATGTTGAACTCGAACTACTTGTACTAGTTGTTGTTCCAGTAGAGCTTGTTGATGAACTAGTTGACGAAGCAACTGTGACATAGAGCGTTACAGTCCCTGTGATGGACTCTCCTGCTCCCGGAGATTGTCCGACAACCAAATCTCCTGTCGTAGAAGTATAGGCATTGTCAGCAAATTTTTCAATAGTTGTAACATCAACTCCCAGGGCTTGCAGTTGTCTTCTGGCCTCTGCATAGCTAACTTGTAAAATTCCAAAGTCTGGCATCACTGCTGCTTGACCTTTTGACACAACTAAGTTAACGGCTGTGCCTTTTTCTAGGGTCGTTGTTGCAACTGGATTCGAGCTGATCACATAGCCTGACTCCACTTGATCACTAAATTCTTCTGTCGTCGTCCCAACAATCAAACCTACGGATTTGAGCAATTGGGTCGCTTCCGATAGCGATTTTCCTGTCACATCTGGAACGTCGACTGGTTCTACCCCTTTAGAAACAATCACAGTTACTGTGGTTCCTTTTTGATGAGAGGTATTGGCATTTGGGCTGGTTTTAATAACCTTACCTGCCGAAACAGTATCACTATAATCTTCTTTCAGGACAACTTCAAAACCTAGGTTCTCTAGTTCGGCCTGGGCAGTCTCTGCATCTTTTCCAACCAAATCCGGAATATTGATCGCCTCTTCAACTGCCACAACAATATCAACTGTCGACCCTTCTCGCTTTGAGCTATAGGCAGCTGGATTGGTCCGAATCACTGAGCCTTCTGGAATTTCCGTCGACGCCTCACTGGTTACATTTCCAACCAAGAGACCTGCAGTTTCAATTTTTTCTTTCGCAACTTCCAAGGTCTGACCTGTAACGTCTGGGACTTGGACTGTTGCCGGTGTGTTGTAGAGGATGGCAACAAATCCTGCTAGCATCAAAAAGATGGAACCAAGTAAGACCTTGTAACGGGTACGCATACCACGACGTTTTTTCTGCGCTTTTGGAAGCGGAGCAGGTTTTGGCTTGCTTTTGGCTGCAACTTTTTCTTTCTTAGCTTCTTGTTTAGCCTGTTTTTTACTCGGCGTTGTTGCTTCTGGATTGACTTGAGCCAGTTTTGGTAGAGTTTTTGTATCAACCTTATTATCATCCAAAATCACTTTGGCTTCATTTCGGCGTTCATAAGAAAGGGCTGAAGCCAAGTCTGCATACATCTCTGCCACAGACTTATAACGATCGGATAGTTTTTTCGCTGTTGCCTTCATCACAACATTTTCCAAAGCCTGTGGTACGGCTGGATTTTCTTCCCGAACAGATGGCAACGGCTTTTGGAAATGCTGGAGGGCAATAGTAACCGCACTATCTCCATCATAAGGAATCCGACCAGTCAACATCTCAAAGAGGATAATTCCCATGGCATAGATGTCACTTTGAACGGTTGCTTTCGAACCTCTAGCCTGTTCAGGAGAAAGGTAGTGAACTGAGCCCAACATGGAGTTGGTCTGGGTCAAGCTGGTTTCCGCGAAGGCAACTGCAATCCCAAAATCCGTTACCTTAGCGGTTCCGTCTTCGGTCAACAAGACGTTTTGGGGCTTCAAGTCACGATGGACAATACCACGGGTATGCGCCATACGCATAGCAAGTAGAATCTGGCCCATAATTCGAACCGCATCATCATTAGACAAAGGAGCAAAATCCTTGATGTACTTTTTCAAATCCAGTCCATTGACATATTCCATTGCTAGGTATTGTTGCCCATCTTCTTCACCAATGTCAGTAATACGGACAATATTGGGATGATCCAGTTCAGCCATAGAACGTGCTTCCCGCTGGAAACGTTGGATAGCAATCTGATCTGTCTGGTAGTTGGTACGAAGAACTTTTACAGCAACTTCTTCCCCATCCAAGATCAAATCTCGTGCCATATAGACATCTGCCATTCCTCCTCGGCCAATCTGCTTGACAATACGATACCGCCCAGCATAGATTTTACCAATTTGAATCATTACCAACTACCCTCCGTAATCTGAAGAAGAGCTACGGTGATATTGTCTAAACCTCCTGCATTATTTGCAAAGCGAATCAGTGTCTCCGCCTTGCTCTCTAATGAAACGTCGCTAAGTACAATGTCTCGAATATCTTCTGTTGAAACCATATTGGTCAAGCCGTCACTGTTAATGACAACATAGTCACCAATTTCCAAGGTCTTGAGTCCAATATCTGGCTCAACTGGTTCTTGTTGCCCAATCGATTGGGTCACAAAGTTTTTCTGAGGATGGCGTTGTGCCTCTTCTTCAGTAATTTGACCAGCGCGTACCAAGGCACCTACAAGAGAATGGTCATTTGTCAGGCGTTGGTACTCTTCTCCACGGACAAGTCCAATACGTGAATCGCCAATATGGGCATAAATCATCTGATTTTCAATAACAACTACCGCTTCTAAGGTTGTTCCCATTCCTTTGTACTCTTCTTGCAAGCCTAACTGGTGAATCTTCTGGTTTTCCTCTTCCAAAACTTGGACAAACCATTCTCTCACATCATTTAAGTGATTGATATGGGAATCAACCCAAAGAGTTCCAAGGTCTGTAACCGTCATTTCGCTAGCAATATGCCCAGCGCGGTGACCACCCATCCCATCTGCAAGGAGGATCAAGTCAACTCCAGCTCGGTTAGTATAACGGTTGACGTAATCTTGGTTGTTGGATCTTTTTTGACCAACATCTGTTAACAAACTAATCTTCATATATCTTTTCTGCTGTTGTACAGCAACCTCCTCATATTAGGATATTCTTTTCACTTGACCGATGAAAAAGCCATCTGTCAAAAATTGTTCCGGGGTTATCAAGAGGCATCCGTCCACCATCAATTCCTTTTGAGAATGATGAAGCGGTACCTGCTCAAAATTAGGATGAGCCTCTAAAAATGCTCGAAGCACTTCCTGATTTTCCTTGGCTATAATAGTACAGGTGCTATAGGTCATTATACCACCTTTTTTAAGACTTTGGCAAACGCTATCCAGAATCTGCAACTGAACTGCCTGTAGGGATGCAAAATCTTGCGTTTCTTTATTATAACGGATATCTGGTTTCCGACGAATCAAACCAATACCAGAACAAGGCGCATCAACTAGGATTTTGTCGAAGCAATCTGGACCAAATGTTTCAGCAACTTGCATGGCATCGAGCTTCTGCGTGCGGACACGGTCAGCAAGACCTAGTCGCTGAGCATTTTCTTCAATTAACCTTAATTTATGGTCATACAGGTCCAAGGCTGTCACTTGGCCACTGGTTAGATAAGAAGCCATATGACAAGTTTTTCCACCAGGCGCTGCACAAGCATCTAGGACCTGCTCATCTCCCTGTAAATCAAGTGTCGGTGCAACCAGCTGACTGGATTCATCTTGGATGGTCAGCAATCCTTGTTGAAAATAATCCGTCCCCGCAAAATGTCCATGGTCCTTGACCAGGCCGACTGGTGAAATCGCAGAGGGTTTTGCATCCAAGGAAACTTGTAGGGTTTCAAAATAACTGGAATCCGTCACACGGACGCTGGCCTTATTGCGGACAAGTAAGCTAGCAAATATTGCCTGCGCGCGTTCTTCGCCATACTCTTCAATCAATCTCGTCACCAACCATACAGGCAGGGAATAGAGGACTGAATAGCGCTTGTTCTTACGCTTGATGGTATCAGGATTTGGCAAATCCGTAGCCAGAATTTTTCGCAAGAGCGCATTGACAAACTTATCCGTTCCCTTGCCTCTTTTGGCTAACTCGACGGCTTCGTTGACGACTGCATGGTTAGGAATTTTGTCCAAATAACACAATTGGTAAAGACTCAGCATGAGTAGATAATAAACCCAGCTATCCAACTTTTCTCTGTCTTCGATAAAATGAGCCAAGTACCATTCGAGGGTAATTTTTCGAGACAAACTTCCGTAAACCAGCTCCGTCACCAGGCCCTTGTCCTTGTCTGATAACTCAGCTTGAGACAGAGCTTGCTGAAGGGCGATATTGGAATAGGCTCCCTTATCAAAGACTTCTACCAAAACCGATAAAGCAAGGCTTCTAGCCGATTCTTTCTTACTCACCAAAACGATCTCCTACTGCTAGGTCGCGCCCTGCACCATTGAGAAAATCTGCAACAGTCATCTTAGGCTTGCCTGCGGGTTGAACAGTCAAGAGCGACAGAGCACCCTGACCAGTTGCAACGATTAACTCCTTTTTGTTGCGGCTGATAACCTGACCTGCAGGCCCTTCACCTTCCACAGCGACTGCTTCTTGGATTTTAAAACGCTCACCCTTCCAGTAAGTATGGGCAACCGGCCATGGATACATGCCACGAACTTGGTTGAAGAGCTGACGAGCTGTCTTGGACCAATCCAAAACCTCTTCTTCCGGCTGGATATTCGGCGAGAAGGTGACTTGACTTGGATCTTGAGCGACTGGTCTCAGGTTCCCTGCAAGATAGGCTGGCAGACTGGAAAGCAATAAATCACGACCAACTACCGCTAGTTTCTCAAAGAGAGTGCCGACATTATCCGTCTCTTCGATGGCGATGCTATCAGCTGCAATCATATCGCCTGCATCCATCTCTTTGACCATTTCCATAATAGTGACACCCGCTCGTTCATCACCATTTATAAGGGCATAATGAATCGGTGCGCCACCACGATATTTAGGCAAGAGCGAAGCATGAACGTTGACTGCAAAATCAACAGAATGGAGCAATCTTGTAGGCAAGAATTGTCCGAAAGCGGCTGTGACAATACCATCCGCTCCTAGACTCATAATCGCTTCCATCTCTGAACTGCCTGATAATTTCTCCGGTTGATAAACTGGTAAATCATAAGCTAATGCAACCTCTTTCACAGGTGTCATTTGAATTACTTTTTTTCGACCAACTGCACGATCTGGCTGAGTCACTACAGCTAATACCTCATAGTGACTATCAGCTAGAATTCCTTTCAATACGGTCGCAGCAAAGGCTGGCGTTCCCATAAAAATAATTTTTGTCATTCTATTCATTCTCCTCTTACTATCCCTTAATTATACCATTTTTGCTTATTTTTTCCTTAATCCAAGCCCTATTCACGATAAAAAGAGGCTGTTTTTCAGCCTCCTATTAACTTACATCATGTTCTGCGGTTCATTATCAATGACCATCCGCAAATCCTTCATTTCCTTTTCCTGGGTCTTGTCCAGGATATGATTGAGAACGGCTTCCAGATTTTCTTCCTTGCGGTACTTGAGAATAATTTGATAATGATAGAGGTTATGGGTACGAGCAATGGGTTTGGGAGTTGGCCCCAAGATGCGAATGCTATCGCTGAGATTTTCCCGTAAGAAGCTGACCACCTCAAAAGCCTTTTGCACCACAAAATCTTCCGACTTGTGCGACAGGGTCAATCCAACCGTGAAATAATAGGGAGGATAACCCAGATTGCGACGAATGTTCATCTCATATTGGTAGAAGCCTTCGTAATCCTGATTCTTGGCAAAGGCAATGGCGTAATGGTTGGGGTTGTAGGTCTGAATCAAGACCTCCCCTTCCTTGTCAGCTCGACCTGCCCGACCAGCTACCTGGGTCAAGAGCTGGAAGGTCCGCTCAGACGAACGAAAATCAGGCAGGTTCAGAGCTGTATCCGCATTGAGTACGCCGACCAGGGTTACGTTTGGAAAATCCAGTCCCTTGGCAATCATCTGGGTGCCCAACAAGATATCGGCTTCTCCCCGACCAAAGCGGTCCAACAAGTCCTCGTGAGCTCCCTTTTTCCGTGTGGTATCCACATCCATTCGCAGAATCCGAGCTTCTGGCAAGAGTTCCTGCAATTCATCATAAGCCTTCTGGGTCCCCGTACCGTAGTAGCGAATGGACCGCGACTGGCAATTGGGACAGATCTGGGGAATAGCCTTCTGAAAACCACAATAGTGGCAGTTCATGGACCGACTATCCATGTGCAAGGTCAGGGAAATATCGCAGTTGGGACACTGGTCAACCGTCCCACAATCCCGGCACATGACAAAGGAAGAATAGCCCCTGCGGTTGAGCATGAGGACCACCTGCTCCTTTTTCTCTAATTTCTCACGGATTTTATCCAAGAGGATCGGGGTAAAATTGCCAGCTTCCTGCTGACCGATATAATCGCGAAAATCCACTACCTGCACCTCTGGAATTTTAGCCAGTGGATTGGCCCGTTGATTAAGCCTTAAAAGACCGTACAAGCCACGACTGGCACGGGCCCTGGTTTCCAAGCTAGGTGTCGCAGAGCCTAGGACCAAGACTGCCTGATTGTAGTCTGCTCGCAACTTAGCCACTTCACGTGCATGGTAGCGAGGATTGCTGTCTTGTTTATAGGTGGCCTCGTGCTCCTCATCGATGATAATGACCCCCAGATTTTTCAAGGGAGCAAAGACTGCCGACCGAGCACCGACCACGACCTGAGCCTGCCCCTGCTCAATCTTCCGCCACTCATCATACTTCTCACCGTCCGACAGGCCTGAGTGCAATATAGCTACCTGCTGACCAAACCGAGCGATAAAACGATTGGTCACCTGCGGCGTCAGAGAAATTTCTGGCACCAGCATAATAGCCGTTTTTCCCTGAGCCAAGACCCGCTCAATCACCTGCAGATAGACCTCCGTCTTACCAGACCCTGTCACGCCTTGCAGCAGATAGGTCTGGCTCTCCTGACCAATAGTCGAGACAATCTGCCTGACTGCAATGGCTTGCTCAGGGTTTAAGGTCAGGGCCTGGCTAGCCTCCACCTTGTCAAAGTAAGCTTGACTGCGACTGACCTCTTCCTCCCAGACCTCAATCACTCCCTGTTCCTCAAAAAAGTCGAGGATTTCTTTAGAATAGTCTGCTCGTAAGCTTGCTAGGGGCGCAGGCTCCGCCTGCTGCAAGAGCAGAGCTTTAAGCTCTTGGCGTTTCTTGGCACGCTTGCTAATGTCAAAGTCTGCTAGCTTGTCCTGATAGACCCGGTACCATTTTTCCCGTTTGATGTGTTTTTTATCCATGGCAACATAATCCACCTCAATCTTGCCAGCCTGGGCCAATCGCATGACACGTGCCTGATGCTCGACATCCAAATCCGAAAATCGAATCTCCTCACGCCCTCCAAACAAGCTTTCCTGCTCTGCTTTTTCCAAAGAAACCTTGGGACGTAAAACCTTATCGTAGCTGGAGTTTAGGAGGTTGGGCAACATAGCTTTGAGGAGGCTGATTTTGTAAGAAAAGACAGTCTTTCGCAATTGTTCCGCCAACCAGAGTTGCTCCGTAGTCAAAACGGGACGGAAATCCAAGATTTCCGCTATGTCCTTGGTATCCTCCGACGCTGGCTCATCCAATAATCCCACAATAATCCCTTGGATCAAACGATTTCCCTTACCAAAGGGGACATGGACTCTCACACCGATTTGCACCATCCCCTCCCACTGGAATGGGACACGATAAGAATAGGGCTTGTCCGTCTGCATAAGGGGAACATCCACGATAATCTCCGCTAACATAGAACCTCCTTTCTAAAATCAAAAGAAACTCAGCTGGAAGCCAACTGAGTTTAGGTGTCTAGATTTTTTCGCCATCTTCTTTCTCTTTGGCAATTTGAGCCTTGATTTTACGCTCTTCTTCTTCTGCTAAACGTTTCGCCTCTTCTGCACGACGACGAACAGCTTCACGTTTGGCTTCTGGATCTGGGTGAATCACTACGTTGCCAGCCTCGATTTCTTCCAAGGCACGCAGGGTGGATTTAACAGAAGTAAATTCTTGGGTTGGTTTTGCTCCCGCTTCCAATTCATGGGCACGCTTGGCTTCCAAAATCACCAAAGAATACTTTGATGGCACCTTATCCAATAAGGTATCAATCGAAGGTTTTAACATCATAATCATTTACTCTTTTCTATCTACTTTTCTTATCTATGAGCTGTTTCACTAATCATCTCATCGTAGCGACCAATGACACGATCTACTCGGAAATGCTCCGCTTCAATAATTCGTTTGACACGTTCAGCCGCCAAAGGCACTTGGTCATTGACAACTGCGTAATCGTATTCGCGCATGAGGGCAATTTCTTCTTTAGCACGCTCGATCCGTTGCTCAATCACTTCCTGGCTATCTGTTCCACGCCCAACCAAGCGATCCTGCAATTCTTCCAAGTCAGGTGGGGTCAAGAAAATAAAGACTCCATCTGGCACTTTTTGTTTTACCTGCAGCGCTCCTTGAACTTCAATTTCAAGAAAGACATCGATCCCCTTGTCAAGTGTTTCATTGACATATGTCAAGGGCGTCCCGTAGTAGTTTCCAACATATTCTGCGTATTCCAACATCTGACCCTGACGAATCAAATCTTCGAATTCTTCTCTTGAACGGAAGAAGTAATCTACTCCGTCCACTTCACCAGGTCGCTGAGGACGCGTCGTCATGGAAACTGAATATTCAAATTTATTATCAGAACTATCAAAGATTTCCTTTCGAACAGTTCCTTTTCCAACCCCGGAAGGACCAGAAAATACAATTAGCAAGCCACGTTCGGTCATGACATCTCCTTTTCATCTTTCAATCTAGTGTAACAAAAATCTGACTAGATTTCAACACCTTGATGAAGGGATTGAAAAAAGCAACCTGTCGGTTGCTTCTTATTTTGCAATATCTGTTGCTCTGGTTTCTCGAATAACCGTAACCTTGATATTTCCAGGATAATCCAAGTTATTCTCGATTTTTTCACGCACATCATGTGCCAAGATAGTGATCTGATCATCCGAAATTTTATTTGGATGAACAATAATCCGCACTTCACGACCCGCTTGAATCGCATAGGATTGCTTAATACCATCAAAGCTATTAGCAATTTCTTCCAAGTCTTGTAGACGCTTGATATAAGCTTCCATGGATTCACGACGTGAACCTGGACGAGCTGCACTCAAGGCATCCGCTGCGGCAACAATCACAGCAATAGTGCTGGTTGCTTCAACATCCCCATGGTGACTGGCAATAGCGTTGACAACGATTGGATTTTCTTTGTACTTACGGGCCAATTCTGTACCGATTTCAACGTGACTTCCGTCCACTTCACGGTCAATGGCTTTCCCGATATCATGCAAGAAACCTGCACGACGGGCTAGATTGACATTTTCACCCAACTCAGCTGCCAAGACTCCAGCCAATTTTGCCACTTCAATCGAATGACGGAGGACATTTTGACCATAAGATGTACGGAAATGCAAGCGCCCCATAATCTTAATCAAATCAGGATGAAGATTTGGTGCCCCAATTTCATAAGCTGCAGCTTCACCATATTCGCGGATGCGGTTGTCCATCTCCAAGCGATGCTTGTCAACCAACTCTTCGATGCGAGCTGGATGAATCCGTCCGTCTTGCAACAGGGCTTCCATGGTCATGCGAGCAATTTCACGGCGAATAGGATCAAAGCCAGACAAGACAACCACTTCTGGCGTATCATCAATAATGACATCAATCCCCGTCAAGCTTTCGAAGGTACGGATGTTACGACCTTCACGACCAATGATTCTTCCCTTCATAGCATCGTCTGGCAAGTGAACAGATGTGATGGTCTGCTCTGCCACATACTCACCTGAGATCCGTTGCATAGCTTGCGCCAACAAATCTTTTGCGGTTTTATCCGCACGTTCTTTCACCTCACGCTCAGCATCCTTGATGCGGGTCGCGATTTCATGGGTCAGCTTGTCGCGTGTCTCTGTCAAGATTTGCTCCCGAGCCTGGTCCTGGGTCAGAGAAGCAATTTTCTCCAATTCCAACGCCTTTTCTTCTTCCAATTTTTGGACAGCTTGCTCGCGCTCATCAATGTGTTTAGATTTATCAGTTAGGCTTTGTTCCTTTTGTTCTAAAGCCTTTTCTTTGTTCGTTAAATTATCGTCCTTGCGGTCTAAGCTGCTGGCCCGCTCCGTTAAGCGAAGCTCAGTCTGCTTCAGTTCTTGTCTTTCAGACTTAAACTCTTCTGCAACTTCCTCCCGATATTTTCGTGCCTCTTCTTTCGCTTCCAAGAGCAACTCTTTTTTGAGGGTCTGGCGGTCACGTTCTGCAGTTGCAAGAATTGCTTCTGCTTCGTGCTCTGCCTTACCTCTCATGTTGCTGGCCTCTTGTTCAGCAGATAAAAGTGTCAGTTCTGCAGTTTCTTTTGCAGATTTCATTTTCAAAGAAATGGCTAGATAACCAATGACTAAACCGATGAGAGCAGAAACAAGTGTCACTACAAGTGTAACAAATTCCATTTTTCTACCTCTTTTTTCGATTAGATTTTCACAAAAATCTTCTTTTATTCTATCATAATTGAAACGATTTCACAATTCAAAAAATTAAAATATGATATAATGATTTGGAAGGAATTTTAGAAAGTGAGAAACATATGCCTAAAGACGTCATTGTAGAAAGTTTTGAATTGGACCACACCATTGTAAAAGCACCCTATATCCGACTGATTTCAGAAGAAAAAGGCCCTAAGGGAGATGTGATTACCAACTTTGATATTCGCATGGTTCAACCCAACGAAAATGCCATGGATACTGCTGGCCTCCATACCATCGAGCACCTCTTAGCAAAATTAATCCGCCAACGCATCGATGGTTTGATTGACTGCTCACCTTTTGGTTGCCGCACTGGCTTCCACATGATTATGTGGGGAAAACAAGATCCTGAAGAAATTGCAAAAGTTATCAAGGCTTCTCTTGAAGAAATCGCTACTGCCATTACTTGGGAAGACGTTCCTGGCACAACCATTGAATCCTGTGGCAATTACAAAGACCATAGCCTCCACTCTGCTAAAGAATGGGCAAAATTAATTTTAGAACAAGGTATTTCATCTGACGCCTTTGACCGTAAACCAATCTAAAAAGAACAGCAGATTATCTGCTGTTCTTTTGTTTAGTAATCCAATGCATCTGAGTGGCCAGAGCCATTTCCAACAAAGTAACCTGTCTTACAGTTGATTGAGAAGAGGTAGGTACCGTCTGGTTTGAACAGGTTGTAATAGCCATTTCCATTAATAATATTGACTTTTTCAAGAATATAGTTGTTTCCAGAAATATAGCCACGTTGTTGTGAGATGGCAATGATGTTTTCAAGGATGCCTGGGTTAAAGTTCCACGCTTCGTTGTTGACATCATCAATCTTAGCCTGATCATATGGCACACGGCTGAGGTTGCGTTGCAAGGTCACTCCTTCTGGTACAGCAATACCGTAAAGGGCGCTAACAGAATTGGTTACTGCAGCGCTTGTCGTCGCCTGACTGGTGCTACTTGCCGTTGTACTTGCTGTTGTATTGGCAGCTGCTTGACTGCTTGAACTTGCTACCGTTGCTGCATTTTCTAGTTGTGATTGCCCAAAGTTGATAGCTGCTGTCAAGGTAGCATCTACGCTAGAGATTCCTGTTGCAGTCGCTGTAAAGCTTGCGCCAGAATTGGCTGTTGCCGTCGTATCCAACTCACCATCCACAATCAAGGCCTTATCAAACTGGCTGTTGATAGCTTGAGTAGCTGCGATGGCTTTTTCAAGGCTATCATATTTAGCTTTTGCTTCCTTGTAGGCATCTGAAGAACTATCCATCTTGTCCAAAATCGCCTTCAAATCTGCCAGGCTGTCAAAAGCGCTATTTTTCAATTTTGACAGGCTTGAGTCAGTAAAGAAACTTGCGTAAAGTTCGTTAAATGCAGTTAAGCTCGCATCTTCTGAACTTGAACTAGTTGCCGAACTAGTCTGGCTTGTTGAGCTAGAAGAAGACGAACTCGTATTTGAAGACGAAGAGCGGTTCAACCAGATAAAGGCAGACACCAAAGTTGCTAGAAAGGCTAGACCCAAGCTCGCCCAAATCCAGAGTTTCTTCTTCTGAGCCGAGGTATCCTCAACAGGACCGAGAACAAAATCATCTTCCTCTTCTTCCGCTAAACTATCTACTACTGGTAGCAGGTCGATGGTTGCAGCTGATTCCTTAGGAAGATCGAACTGCTTTGTCTCCTGTTCAACCGTTTCTTTCGCTGTATCTGCAGCAGTTGCCACAGGAGCTGTAACTTCTTCTTTTGCCCATGCTTTTTTGGATTCAATTTCTGCACGGTGTTGCTTGATGTAACGGTCCAAAAGACCGTCTTCTTCTGTCACCCCCGCAACAATCTCCTTGTGTTTTTTGACGGCCTCACCGACCGTCAAATCCTTGGCTGTTTCAAAATCCAGCACCTTTTCTTCTTGACCATCTACAAATTGTTTGTTCTTATCTACCACTTGTCATCCTACCTTTTCTGTATTTCGCTTGACACGTTGACCAAAAAATTGGTAGAGGTCAACCTTCAAAGTTCCGTTATAAAGTTTGCGTTTCTTATCCGCCAGTCGGCCAAAGCGTTGTTCAAATAACTCATCGCTTGTCAAAATAAACTGAGACCAGGTTTTTAGAGGAGCAAAGGTCTGTCCCATTTCACGGTATAGGTCAATCAAGTCTTTATCTTCCAACAAGCGTTCACCATAAGGAGGATTGGAAATAATGACCCCGTTGATTTTGTCCGTCCGTAAATCCTGTAATCGCATCTGTTTGAAGACAATATCATCTGCAACTCCAGCAGCCACGGCGTTCTTTTTCGCTATTTCCACCATACGGCCATCGATGTCCGAACCCGCAATATCCAATACTAGGTCCTGTCGGATAGCAGACTGAGCTTCTTTACGAAGACGCAAAACTAAGTCTCGATCTACCCAATTCCATTCTTCAAAAGCAAAGGAACGCTTCAAACCAGGCGCAATATTTCTAGCCAGCATGGCTGCCTCAATACAAAAAGTCCCTGAGCCACAGGTTGGATCAATCAAGGGCTTATCTGGATACCAGTTGGACAACTGCAAAATCGCAGCTGCCATATTTTCCTTGATAGGAGCTCCGCCTTTTTCCGCCCGATAACCCCGTTTAAAAAGACTAGATCCTGTTGTATCAATCAGAACCGTCGCATGGTCCTTCAAAATGGATACCTCAATTTTGAACTCTGCCCCAAGCTCTTGCAAAGGAACGCCTTCTGGTCGAGAATAGTGCTTCTGCAATTTTTTTACGACTGCTTTTTTCGAAATAGCTTGCACACTTGGTTCGTTGTGCAGTTTGGACTTGACACATTTTGCCTTGGAAATAGGGAACTTACAGCCCAAGGGCAGGTAATTTTCCCAATCCAAGCCAAACACACCTTGAAACAGTTCTTCAAAGGTTCTAGCCGGAAATTGCCCTACGACAATTTTGATACGGTCAGCCGAACGCAACCAAAGATTGCTTTCAATAATTTCTTTGACCCCTCCTGTAAACCGAACTCGCCCGTTTTCCACTTGGCAGCTGTAACCCAAATCTTTTAATTCTCTTCCAACAACTGCTTCCAGTCCCGCTGCCGCGGTTGCAATCAGCTCAAATTGTTTTTTCATGTATTTCCTCTATAATAAAAGCTAGCAAAGCTAGCTACCTATTTATGCAATTTTCTATAAGCCATGTTTTGTTCCGGTGGTACTAGGCCTACCACCTTCGATAATCATCTGTCTACTGTTCTAAACAGTCAGGATTTCTGTTCGTTTCCATCCATCCCATGCCCCGACCAAAGTTTGGGTTGCTAGCTTGAGGGGTTTACCGCGTTCCATTTTTTACGTTTCCATAAAAACTTCGTCACTGTGGCACTTTCAGACCTACTTTGGCATATCCGAAGACGTAGCCATTTTAGTCGCCGTAACGTCAAAGACGTCCCTAGGCTTATGCATTCGCCTAGCACAAACACTACCGGCATCACAGCCAGTGCTAGCATGGACTTTCCTCATGGTAGATAGCTACCACGCGATTATCCAAAAATTGCACACACTTCACAAACGCTCTATTCTTGAACGATTTGCTTTCCGAATACTTCTTTTTCCAAGCGATTGAGACGGCGAAGAATATCAAAGTTTGTTGCTGATGTCATTCGCTCCGTACGGATTGTTGTTGTTTCTTCAACTGGTGCAACTGGCTTATTACCATTTGCTGCTTGTGCTTTCAAGCGTGCAATCTCACCCTTCAACTCCTTGATAATCGCTTCATAGGCGTCATAGTCCTTCATGATTTCATCTAAAAAATCATTGACTTCATCCTGATCATACCCACGAAAACCAATCTTAAAATCTTGTTCAAAAATATCTTTAGTTGTAAATTTAATACTTGCCATGTCTCTCTCCCTAATCTAAACGTCACTAATTCTATTATATTAAAAAAAATAGGGAAAAATCAAGTCAAATCACTCAAATTTTTCAAAATTTTCCGCCACCTCATTTAGACGTTCAAAGGTAAGCGTTTTAACAGTATAAGCCTCCTTTGTTAGCAGCAGATTGTAAAGGTATTTCAATTGTGTTTCATTTTCAGGTTCATAAAATACATAGGCCTGATTGGTCTTATCTAGAAGAAATTGATTAAACTCCCGAAATTGGGATGGATTTTCATACCGTTCAAAGGCAATTTTCACGAAATCCTGTTGCCGAAAGAGGGCCAATTTTTCCTGTTGATGTTCCTGCCAATTCTCTCCATGATTAGCAAATAAAAAAATCGTGGCAATCTGGCATTCATACCCCTCTTTTTTCAAGTCCAATAAGGTCTCCAAACACCAGTATTCAAACCCCAGTTGTCCTGTGAAGATAAACCAGTTCGCCCCCTCTTCTAGTAAGGAAATCAGATCCTTACGAATAGCCTCTTTGATAATCGCCAATCGTGGATCTTTCTGACCAAATATCCCCAGTTCATGAGCTCGGTATCCTTGGACCAATACGGTTTTGGAAGTCATTATTTGTTGAAAATCCCCTCTTTATGGTATAATATGCTGATACTATTTTATCAAGAAGAGGAACTATGGTCAAATACCCTCACCAAATTGGGAGAAAAGTAGTGCCGCGGGGAAAACCGCGACCAGACGAAAAAATTTCCTTTGCCAACCGCGGAATGACCTTCGAAGCGGCCATTAACGACAGCAATCAATACTATCTAAGCAGAAACCTTGCGGTAATCCACAAGAAACCTACTCCTGTTCAGATTGTAAAAGTTGACTATCCTCAGCGGAGTCGGGCCAAGATTGTTGAAGCCTACTTTAGACAAGCCTCAACAACGGATTACTCCGGTGTCTTCAAGGGTCACTACATAGATTTCGAAGCCAAGGAAACCAGACAAAAGACATCCATGCCGATGAAGAACTTCCACCAGCACCAGCTGGAACATATGCGGATGGTACTCCAACAGGGTGGCATTGCCTTTGTCTTACTCCACTTTTCAACCATTGGAGAGACCTATCTCTTGCCTGCCTCCTCTTTGCTTCATTACTATGACCTTGATAATGGTAGCAAATCTCTGCCACTTTCTTATATCCAAGAAAATGGCTATGAAATCAAAATGGGTGGCTATCCAAGCCTTCCCTATCTAACAATTGTTGAAGAAAAATTTTTAGGTGGTGACTCCATTGAATAATCCAAATACCAAACGCATCTTGATACTTGGCGCCAATATCCTAATGGGACTCTTTCTTTTTGTCTTTCTTGCAGGAGCCTGCTTAGCAGGTTATTACATCGCTACTGCTCCTGAATTGACTGAGGAAACATTGACAGCAACGGTTTCAAGTAAAATTTATGACAAGGACGGCACGCTCATTGCTGACCTAGGAGCAGAAAAACGCTCAAATGCAGATGCATCTGAAATCCCTACGGATTTGGTCAACGCTATTGTCGCCATTGAAGATCAGCGTTACTTTAATCACCGCGGTGTCGATGTAATTCGTATCGCTGGTTCCTTGCTCAACAACCTAAGCGGTGGAAATCTGCAAGGTGGATCAACCTTGGACCAACAGCTGATTAAATTAACTTACTTCTCGACTTCGACAGAGGACCAAAACATCAAGCGTAAGATCCAAGAAGCTTGGCTTGCCCTCAAACTGGAGCGTATGAAAACCAAACAAGACATCTTGACTTACTATGTAAACAAGGTCTATATGTCCAACGGAAACTACGGGATGAAGACAGCTGCCCAAGCATTTTACGGCAAAGAACTGAAAGACCTGACCCTACCCCAGCTAGCCCTTTTGGCTGGTATGCCACAAGCACCAAATCAATACGATCCGTATACTCAGCCTGAAGTTGCCAAGAACCGCCGTGATTTAGTCCTTTCTCAGATGTTGAAGCTGGATTACATCACTATGGAACAATATGAACAAGCGGTCGTGACACCTATTACAGATGGCCTACAACCCTTAACCAGCACTTCAGCCTATCCAGCATATATGGACAACTACCTCAAGGAAGTCATTGCTGAAGTAGAAGAAAAAACAGGTTACAACCTCTTGACGACTGGTATGGATGTGTATACAAACGTCGATACTGCAGCACAACAACAGCTCTGGAATATCTATAACACAGACCTATATATCACCTATCCTGACACTACCTTCCAAGTAGCCTCAACAGTCGTCGATGTCAGCAATGGTAAGGTTGTTGCTCAACTTGGCGGGCGAAATCAATCAAGTAGCGTATCGTTTGGTACCAACCAGGCAGTTGAAACCAATCGCGACTTCGGCTCAACCATGAAACCCATTACCGACTATGCCCCAGCGATTGAAAATGGTATCTATAATTCAACTGCAGATACCATTCTAGACGGCCCTTATTACTACCCTGGAACAACTACTCCAGTTTACAACTGGGATAGAAGTTACTACGGCACAATTTCTGTCAAGACAGCCCTCCAGTATTCACGAAACGTACCCGCTGTAAAAGCACTTGAGGAAACTGGTTTGGACAAGGCCCTCAGCTTCTTGAACAGCGTCGGCATCAATTACCCACAACTCCTCTATTCAAACGCTATCTCAAGTAATACAACTGAGTCTAGTAGTGAATATGGAGCAAGTAGTGAGAAGATGGCAGCTGCCTATGCAGCATTTGCCAACGGCGGTACCTACTACAAACCGCAATATGTCAATAAGGTCGTCTTTACAGACGGAACCAAACAAGAGTACCAACCAGAAGGCAATCGTGTCATGACAGCTGAAACAGCCTACATGATGACAGATATGCTGAAGAGCGTTATGACATCGGGAACTGGGTTAAATGGTGCTGTAACAGGTGTCCCAATGGCTGGTAAAACCGGTACCTCAAACTACACGGATAGTGAGTACACAGAAATTCTTGCCAACAATGAAGCAGCTAATTACAGCATGATGGTCGTCCCCGATGAAAACTTTGTTGGTTATTCGACCAAATATGCTATGGCTGTCTGGTCAGGTTACACTAATAGAAAGACACCCGTCTTGGATAGCGGTATGAAGATTGCAACAGATGTCTTCCGCAACATGATGGCCTACCTCAACCCAGTTGAGACAGCTGTCGATTGGGAAATGCCTGAGGGACTCTACCAATACGGTAGTAACCTCTACTTGAAAGGCAGCGACAGTTACAACAACATCCTCTACAATAGTTACAACTATCGTAATTCTTATAATAACAATTATAATTCCCAATCTTCAACCACTTCATCTACTGCTGTTGAAACGGAATCTACAACGACTGAAACCAGTCAAACAACATCTGAAACGACAACAGATACCACTCAAGATCAATCCAACGACAGTGATCAATAAAAATAGCTCAGCCCTTTGAACTGCAAACCAACAAGTGAAAACTTTGGAGGTCGCGACAAAGGGCTGGGTTTTTCTTTTTTTAATGGAATATGATAAGATAGAAGTATGAAACCAGAAGAATTTTATCAAACACTTGCTCAGAAGGGCATTGTCTTAACAGACAAACAGAAACAGCAATTTCAACGCTACTTCCAACTCTTGGTAGAGTGGAATGAAAAAATCAATCTAACGGCTATCACAGAAGAAGAAGAGGTCTATCTCAAACACTTCTTTGATTCCCTTGCTCCAATTTTACAGGGGTATATTACCAACCAAAATTTCAAGCTATTAGACATCGGGGCTGGAGCTGGCTTTCCAAGCTTACCAATGAAGATTGTATTTCCAGAGCTTGAGGTGACGATTATCGACTCTCTCAACAAGCGCATCACCTTTTTGAACCATTTGGCTGAAGAACTGGAATTGGAAAAAGTACATTTTTACCATGGTCGTGCAGAGGACTTTGCCCATGACAAGAGTTTTCGGGCGCAATTTCAGTTGGTCACCGCACGTGCGGTTGCCCGCATGCAGGTCTTATCTGAGCTAACCATTCCTTTTTTAGCTCTCAATGGTCGCTTGATAGCCCTCAAGGCTTCTGATGCTGAAAACGAACTGGAAGCTGCAAAGAACGCCCTCAACCTACTCTTTGCCAAGGTCATTGAAAACCAGGATTACCAATTGCCGAATGGCGACCCCCGTACCCTGACAGTTGTTGAAAAGAAAAAAGAAACCCCAAACAAGTACCCACGTAAGGCGGGTATCCCAGCAAAACGGCCACTTTAAAAGGAGTTCCAACTGGAACTCCTTTTTCTTATTTCCAAGGATTATAAAATCGCCCTTGATTGAGAATAAATAGTGCAATGGCTGTACAAGCAAAGAGGGCAATCACCATAAAAACAAGGTAGTCCTGCTTTTGCAAAGCTTGGTAAGTAAACCAGGTCCGCTTCGAATTTTTTCCAAAGCGGCGCAATTCCATTGCAGTTGAGATGGTATCAATTCGTCCCAAAGAACTGAAAATCAAGGGAACAACTAAGGAAAGGTTACCCTTAATACGATCCATCAATTTCCCTTTTTTAGACAACTCTAAACCACGTGCCTCTTGAGACATTCGAATGGTGAAAAATTCTTCCTGGATATCTGGAATGTAGCGCATGGTGAGACTGACTGCATAAGCAATCTTATAGGGAACCCCAATCTGATTCAGACTAGAGGCAAATTGACTGGGATGGGTTGTCATCAGAAAGACCACCGCCAGAGGAACAGTACAAAAATACTTGAGCACCATGTTAAGCATGTAAAACAGTTGCTGACTGGTCACTGTATAAATGCCCAGACCTTCCCATAAAACAGTCTTAGCGCCATAGAGGCTGACTCCGTATTGCGGAGCAAACAGATAGACCATCAAGGCATTGAGAAGGGCAAAAATCGTTGTAAATACAAGGACAAAGGACACGTCCTTGAGTCGAATTTTTGACAAACGAAAGAGACTGAGTGAAAAAACTGCAATGACCAGAATCAATCGTGTATCATAAGTGACCATGGCGATAATGGAGATCAAAAGGAAAAAGAGCATCTTTGTAACTGCTGACAGCTGGTAGATGAATCCTTGGCCAGGTTGATAGCCGATTAAGTGTTGACTCATGCTTCTCTCCTTTCTGTTTTCATGTATAAATTGGTCAAATCCAGAGGATCCAAGCCCATCTTTTCTGCCAGATGAAAAATACTGGTTTCCTTGAGATTGGCCTGCTCAATCACTGGTTGCTTGA
This sequence comes from Streptococcus suis, assembly GCF_016775005.1. Classification (GTDB taxonomy): domain Bacteria; phylum Bacillota; class Bacilli; order Lactobacillales; family Streptococcaceae; genus Streptococcus; species Streptococcus suivaginalis. Next base: position 28,151 of record NZ_JAEUXI010000002.1, read on the forward strand.
CCAAGAGTTCAGCTGGATGTCCCTGATAGACAATCTGTCCATCTACGACAACCAAGGCCCTGTCACAGTAGTCCAACATCAGCTGCATGTCATGGGTAATCATCACAATCGTTTGCCCTTGTGCATTTAGTTGATTCAGAAAGTCCATCATTTCGCGGTAATGACGTTGGTCCTGTCCAGCTGTTGGCTCATCCAAGAGGATAATATCAGGCTCCAGAACCAAAATAGAGGCGATGGTCACGCGCTTTTTCTGCCCATATGAAAGGGCTGAAATGGGCCACTTCCGAAATGGATAGAGCCCGCACACTTCCAAGACTGACTCTACCTTACTTTGAATCTGGTCTTCTGCCATTCCTCTGAGGCGCAATCCCAAGGCAACTTCATCAAAAATCATAGTCTGACTGATCATTTGGTTGGGATTTTGTAAAACATAGCCAATCCGCTGGGCTCTTTCTTTGACAGAGTCATCCGCTATGGATTGACCCTGCCACAAAAACTGACCTTGAACAGGCAGAAAACCACAGAGGGCCTTTGCCAAGGTCGATTTTCCTGCACCATTTTTTCCGACGATAGCCAGGCGTTCTCCCTGGTAAATCGTCAGATCCATATCAGGAATCACTTGATGATCTCCGTAAGCGACTTGCAACTGAGAAATCTCTAGCAGGGGGGTGCGATCCTTCTGAGCTCGTTCAATATGCGGTAAATCTGGAATAGCTCGGTCTATCAAATCTATTTTTTCCAATGAAGATGGATGAGAAATATCCGCCAATTGATAACCGAGGGCACGTAAAGTTGCTAGATAGAGCGGCTCTCGAATACCATTTTCTTGCAGCAAATCCGATTGTAAGAGTTGGTCAGGATGACCATTAAAGACCAGACGCCCACCATTGATCAAGACAATTCGGTCCACCTGGCGGTAAAGCACATCTTCCAAGCGGTGCTCGATAATAATGGTCGTTGTTCCTTCTTCATTATGAATCCGGTCAATCAAATCAATGGTATCCTGTCCAGATTTTGGATCCAAATTGGCCAAAGGTTCATCAAACAACAAAATCGGACTTTCATCGATCAAGACTCCTGCTAGGCTAACCCGTTGCTTCTGACCTCCCGAGAGATCCTGGGGACGATGGTCCAACAGTTCTTTTAAGTCCAAGCGTTCTGCCCAGTCATGAACTCGCTCCTTCATAGTCGCCAAGGTTTCCATGTCATTTTCCAAGGCAAAGGCCAAATCTTCTGCTACAGAAAGCCCAATAAACTGACCATCCGTATCTTGCAAAACGGTGCTGACCATAAGAGATTTTTGGTAAATAGACTGGTCAAAGGCAGGGATCCCCATCAGTTCAAAATCCCCTGTATGGGTTCCCTTATGAATGGCAGGGATAATCCCATTCAAGACCTGACCGAGAGTGGACTTGCCTGAACCAGATGGTCCAATAATCAGCACCTTCTCTCCTTCATAAATGGTCAAATCAATACCGTGTAAGGTCGCATCCGTCTGCGCATTGTATTTAAAGGAAAAATTTTTGAATTCGATGACTTTTTTCATAATTCCTATTATATCAAAATCCAGCATGAAAAAAAGGAAGAATCCTCAGATTCTCCCAATCCATAAGCTATGACGAACGATTTTCTTATTTAAACTTTAAAAATAAATCGTTATTGAAAAAACAAGAGCATCTTACATCACAATCACGTTGAAATGATGTCCATCCAAATCTGTAAAGCTGGCACCGTAAAAGTCATAGGCATCTGTTGGTCGACCTGTAATTTGTCCACCATTGACTTCTACACGCTCCACCAAGCTGCCCACTTCTTCTTTAGTTGCTACATTGAGTGAAATCAAGACTTCATCTTCAACTCTTTTCTAGTTGATAGGTTTAGTATAGTTGATTTTTCTTAGGGAAACAATTATTTTGCCCCCATAACCTCAGAGATTTCTCCCCTAGACTTGGATAGAAGCGACTGTAGAAAGACCTGCTCATTTCTTTCTATTTGCTGGCAAAACTCATCAAAAGATGCTACTCCTTGAGGGATCGCCAAGCCCAGTTTTTCAACCACGACTGGTTCATTTCTTCTTTGACCTTTCCCCTCCAACAATTCATACTGCTTACTCTCTTCAATTTTCCCAGAATGAGGAAATAAATAAAAGCCTTTCCGAGCATCAAATCGGTACATATAGGCCACTAGCTGCAAGTAATCCCTTCCTTTGATATTGTCGATAGGTTTGTACTTGGCATCTGCAACAACCCTTTTCGAAAGGGAAACAAAATCAGGATAAATACGCCCATTTCCACCTTGAAACATGGAAAAACTGCCACTCTTCGCCTTATTTCGCGGATGATGAAACTCTTCCCCTAACAGTTGTGCTAGATATTCTTCCCATAGCCAAGCCACATCAAACAGAATACCTTGAATTTTCTGCTGCTGCCTCTCCCCAACACCATGCCTTGTTCCTTTCAGAATCAACAAACAAAGTTTTTGCAAGGTCCCATATTCATGATAATAAGCATGACGAACAGGTGCAACTTGGTTTTGGTAGATGATTTTTGTCCTATCTGCTAATTGGTAGCGAGGAGTCGCTTGAATGACTGTTTCTATATTCTCCCTATCCTTGTCTTGAAATAGCAGGGACGTACGTGAAAGTTGGTGCCCCTTGATATACTCGATAGTATGTCGGACCAGTTGCATCAGATTATTATCAAAAGAAAACTCCCTGGTGCTATAAGCCATCTTCCCTTCAAATGGTGTGCTAGTTTTCAATTGCCGAGCGATATCCAAGGCTCCCTTCAAATTCGCATCATGATGATGAAAACGGCGATATTCTTTGTAGAGTCCCTTTCGTAAAGCAGCCTGAAGAAATGATGGAAAAAGGCAAATAAACAGCTGATAGAATTGCTGTTCGAGTGAAAATGAGGTTTCTAGATTGGTGACATTGAGATGAAGCACCTTCTGTAACATGTAATGCAGAAAATAATCTTCCTTATCACTTTGAGCAAAGCGGGAATGAATCGTCAACTGGTCATTCTGATATCCGATAAAGCCAATGACATTTCCAGTCCGTAAGGAATGATCGACAGTCTCAAACAGCTTTTCTGATTTGTCGAGATCAGGAATTTCTTGCCAGCTCGTCGGAAACAGGAATAAACCCTGTTCTTTGGCTAAAGACTCCAAACTCCTATCAAGCAAGTGATCCGCCAAAAAAGGATACCGCTCTTTAAAAACTGATTTCGAAATCCCATGCTGATTGTCTCTAATCCACATCGTCCATTTCCTCAAGCTTATCAAATGCAGCTTTCAATTCCTCTAACTGTTCCGCCTCTTGATAGCTACCTCGAAGATATTCTTCTAACAAGGGCTGAATATAATCTTGCCATAGCCGTTCATAATCGTAATCCAGTTGCGGAAGAGCTAAAAAATAGGATGGTCCGATATGGTAGTTTCGATTGAGATCCGCTATTTTTTCAATTGCCTGATTAAGATGTCTCAGTCGGACGGTCGCTTCTAGAATCTTACTGTCGTCTAGCTGATTCTTCCACATCCCTAAACAATCTTCAGCTTTTATCTCAACAAAACGAAAACGACGTCGCATGGCAAAATCAAAACTATCCACCGAACGGTCAATATCATTCATGGTACCAATGATATAAACATTTTCCGGAATATAGAACTTTTCTTCCCCTTCATGCATATTAGCATACTGAGTCGAAATTGCTCCCTTTTTGCCCCGATAACCAGGATCAATAGCATAGAACAACTCACCAAAAATCTTGGAAATCTCCCCACGGTTGATTTCATCGATGATAAAGACGAATTTTTTGTCAGATTGAATATCTTCAGGAGCTTGATAGGGTTTTAGACCGAATTTTTCTGCCATTTCTTTAATAATCGCTTTGCGATAGGTATCAAAGCCACCTTTTGGCGTTCCTGGTAGGCCACGGTAAACATTATAACATTGGTTACGGTTATAGAATCGACTATCTGATTCTTTCTCTGTTACGCCAGTCATATCCCCTTTTTCATAGGCCACTAAATTCATCGGCTTGCCTTTGAGAGTTTTCATCCTGTAGCCGTCTGGCTCATCAGAAACAGCCTCCCAAAACTTTTCCCAAGCCTCGTCAAAGTTGTCCTGTCCTCCAGTTTTTGAGGAATCCATAGCTTTTTGACAAAACTCTTTGAAAATTCCAGATTTGATGTCAAACTTGATTTCTCCAGAATCATCTTTTACCGGTCGCAAGCCTTCCACAAAATCCGTGTAATCATAGGAAGGATGAAATTGAACAAAACCGATTTGTTCTGGATGTCCATCTGTCAATTCCTCTGCAATTTGCTTGGCAAGATAGGTTTTTCCTGTACCAGGTGCCCCACGGAGAATGAGGTTGCGGGAAGAAATTAAGCTAGTTTTTAATGTCGATTTCATTTTATCCCTTTCTTTGATTACTTGTTCATTTACCTCAGCAAATGGTTTTTCACTAAGTCTAACCCCCTCGTAGGATTTCCGAACGAAAGGCAAGACCCTGTCGATATCCTCTTCCGATTGTATATAGCAATTAGCATCAATAGCCCAGCCATGTTGCTTGGGTGCAATGGTAAACAAGGTCTTCTCCTGGCTGGATAAGAAACGAGAAAGGATGGCTACCTTTATCCCAACTCTACTCTTGGATATCTCTATAAAATTTCGTTTTTTATCTTTCTTATTTTCTACGCTAAAGGCAGTATAACTATTCGTTTCATGTTGAACAGCATTCGGAAATGCTTCTCTTACCTTTCTCAATACAAGTTCCTTATCCACTTCTGCTCTTCCTTTCACCTGATTGACACAAAAAATCCCTACTATGTCATTATATCATAGTAGGGAACTGATTTTCTAATTCAATTTATACCAATACTGGCAATTCTTCACCAATCGCTTCCAAGCGTTCTGCCCATTCTTGACGGGTCAAACCGTTTTCAGTGATGTAACGGTTGCGCTCGTGAGCACGGCATTCGGCTGAGCAACCACGAACATACTTGTGCTCGTTTTCTTCTGACATAAGGGTGCGGCGGTTACAGAATGGGTTGCCACAGTTGACATAGCGTTCACATGGTGTACCATCGAACCAGTCCTTACCAACAACAACTGGATCTACATGGTTGACATCAACCGCGATACGCTCGTCAAAGACATACATCTTACCATCCCATAGTTCACCACGAACTTCTGGGTCTTTACCATAGGTTGCGATCCCACCGTGGAGCTGGCCGACATCCTTGTAGCCTTCACGAACCATCCAGCCGGAGAATTTCTCACAGCGAACACCACCAGTACAGTAAACAACCACGCGCTTGTCCATGAATTTTTCTTTGTTGTCACGAACCCATTGTGGCAACTCACGGAAGTTGCGGATGTCTGGGCGGATGGCACCGCGGAAGTGACCAAGGTCGTACTCGTAGTCATTACGGGTATCCAAAACAACTGTATCTTCGTCCAAGAGAGCTTCTTTGAACTCTTTTGGTGACAGGTAGGCACCTGTCGTTACAAGTGGGTCAATGTCGCTGTCGAAGTCGTTGTCTTCCAAACCAAGGTGAACAATTTCTTTTTTATAACGAACAAACATCTTCTTGAAAGCTTGCTCATTTTCTTCATCAATCTTAAACCACAAATCGCTGAACAATGGGTTTGCATGAACATAGTCCATGTATTTTTGGGTTGTTTCGTAGTCACCAGAAACAGTACCATTGATACCTTCATCGGCAATCAAGATACGGCCTTTGAGTCCGATAGACTTACAGAAAGCCAAGTGCTCAGCAGCATATTCTTTGGCATTTTCAATTGGAACATACTTGTAATAGAGTAGAACGCGAATATCTTTTGACATAGTGTCTCCTTTTCAATCTTTGCAATAGATTTTAAAGCTATACGATAGCGCATAGTCCTCTCAATTATACTCTTTTCATTCTGGTTTTCAAAATGATTTGCTTCCAAGTTTGCCTGCTTATTCTGGTAAATTTTGCTTTAAATTTTTTAATTGCTTTAGGGTGCTACTTGGTAAAATTTGCTTCACTTTCGAACAATGGCGCTTCTCTACATGTCCTTTCCAAGCTTCCTTAATCGGGTCTGGTTGGGTATTTTTTCGACAACAACTTGGGTGTTTTTCTACTGGTTGCGGAGCTTGCTCCAATGGTGTCACTTGCTGACAATCTGCGGTCGACTTCTCTTTGGACGATGCTCTGCCTGCAAAATACTTTCGCCATAAACCTTGAACAAAACTGAATACCTTCCGCCACCAAGCAAAGAAGCCCTGCTTTTCCCCAAGAGAAACTGGCGTAGCAATTAAGGATTCTTCCTGGACCAAGGTTAAGAGCTGTTTCCGAACCTTCCAGCGTAGGGTTTGTGGGGCTGGCTTTTGATTAAAGGCTTGGACCTCCTTGAGCCGTACTAGATAGGGCGCAATAAAAGGTGTTGGGTAAAAGCGAAAGCTAGAGGAATTTCCCATCGAAGTAGATATCAATAAGCCGGTCACCAATAACTCTTTGATTAACTTCACCTGTTTTTCTTGAAAGCGATAGAGGTAACGAGTCTCCCCTTCCACCTCTTCAAGATACACTTCTAGCTTTCCTTTGCGCCGTCGCCCATAGACTTTGGCCCCCATCCTCTCTGCCTTTAGCATAAAGCGGAGCAGGAAAAAAGTGCCTTCCTTTAACCGCCTCCAGTCGTGATCTTGGTACAAGAAGCTCCGAATTTTCCCCCGCATATAGAAATCCCCATGATCGACATGAAAAGTTGGTTGTTGGTAATGCGAGCGGCTAGGATGGTTGCTAATCCGAAACACTTTGTAATAGACATGGTCACAGCTGACACAGGAATAGATGGATTGGCTGGTTTTGGATTGGTAGAGATGGATCAATTCTTCTCCAGGGTTTAGGATAGACTCAATCACCGCACCAACCTTTTCAACGGTCCAAGTCATACGACACCTCACTAAATGAATAGCTTCACAAATGTTAATATATTAATTTTACCATAATTACAGCAAAAAAACCACCTAGAAATAGGTGGTTCCTGGATTAGTCTTTTGAAAGACTGTTTGAACGTGTTTGTGTTTTGGCATAGATAGACAGCAAGATGGTTCCTGCTACAGCGACTGTCACACTATTGACAATACCAGCAACCAAACCTTGAGCAAAGACCTTATTAGCTGGCTCGCTGTAAATAACAATATCCAAAAGTGGTGCAATCAAGCCCCAGGCTACGATGTTGGCAACCACCTGTGTCACGTTGAAAAAGACGATGTCCTTCTTCTCAAAGATTCCTTCATCAAGACGAAGGCTTCGTTTGGCAACACCCAAGACTAGACCAAAGACTCCTGATGCCAAGACCCACGACCACCATGGTGAGCCATACTGGAGCGAGTCTTTGAAGGCATGGCCGATAAAACCAACTAAAAAGCCAACAATCGGTCCAAAAACGGTCGCCAAAAGAGATTGAACAGCGTATTGAAGCTGGATAGATGTATTTGGAACAACAAGGGTTGGGATACTAATCAGAATCCCGATAACCACAAAGAGGGCAGCACCGATACCGGTTGCGACAACAGTTCTAATCGAATTATTTTTCATAATAGTCTCCTAACTAGTTTTTAATTTACAATGCGTTTGATTTCAATATGCCAATTCTGTCCGACACCAACGTTATAAGCCTTGGCAAAGGAACCTTGGTTAATAGCCAACCCGACTCGATAAAGGGAGTTGATATAAAGAAGCGGTTGTCCAATTCGAACATCTGCAAAGGACTTGCCATAGGTCACCTGGTTTTGATAGACCAACATGTCATTATTGTAGATCGTCACTTCAAATCGGTCGTTAAAGGCTGGATTGAGATTATAAAACTCTTCGCGCGTGATGGAAGTCCAAAGTGAGCCAAATCGGACATCCAGGATATCGATTGCCCCTTTGACAAAGTCTGCCCCCACTTCTGTCGGAACAGTTGGAATCTCGACAATATCTGCAACCTGCAACTCTGGTCCAACTTCTTCAAAGCTGATGTGCCCGGATGCTAGCTTAGCGCCTGTGTAGGCGTAAACATCTCGACCGTGGAAGGTATAGGAATGTTCCGTATTGGCACGGCGATTGGCTACTTCTGAGATTTCTCGTACAGCCTTGATACCAACGTGTTGCTTGATAAAAGAAAGGGTTCCATTATCAGGGGTCACAATGTAGTGGTTTTGTTCTGTCAAGGCAACCACACTTTTCCGTTTTGAGCCAACACCTGGATCCACAACGGATACAAATGTCGTTCCTTCTGGCCAATATTCAACCGTTTGGAAAAGACGGTAGGAGCCTTCAAAAATATTATAAGGGGTGATATCGTGTGTTAGATTGTGGACAACCAAGTCTCTCGATTCTTGCAAGGCCACACCGATCATAGCAGATACAGCACCGTCCACAAGTCCAAAGTCTGACTGGAGGACCAAAAGATTATTTGACATAGTTTCTCCTTCAAATTGGTTCTCTACCATCATATCAGATTTTCAAAGCACTTTCAAATTGCTTTTGCAAGAGAACTAGTTATAGCGAACAACTATACTCTCCTTCGATTGGCAAAAGAAAAGACGAGAAAATCTCGTCTTTTCCTTAAGCTACAATCGCTTTTGCTACCTCTTCTGTTGTCATACGTGAGAAGTAGTAAGTGGTGTCAATTTCTTGTAATTTGGCAAGGACATCTGCGTACTCGTAGCGAGTGCCTACCAGCAAATCTTCAATATCCGATACATCACCGATACCGAAGAAGTCTCCGTAAATCTTGATAGATTCGATGACAGATTTTTCAGCCTTGATGTAGGTTGTGATTTTACCAGCTGGGTAACGAACGCTACGCTCCACTGTGTATTCTGGTGTTTGACCGTAGGTCCAATCCCATGTCGCAAACTGGGTATCACGGATTTCTTGGATACGAGCCAAGTCGCCTTCTGACAAGACATACTCGTCCATATCTGGATATTCTTGCTTCATCTGATTGAGGATAGCGTCCTTGAACTCCAAGACTGTCATCTTCTCTGGTAATTCGTTGTTGATGTTGGTTACGCGGGCACGGACTGACTTGACACCCTTGGATTCAATCTTGTCCTTGCTGACCTTGAGGGCACTTGCGAGGACTGACATATCCACATCAAAGAGCAGGCAACCGTGGTGCATCATGCGACCTTTGGCATAGGCTTGGGCGTTACCACAGATTTTCTTGCCGTCGATTTCCAGGTCATTACGACCGGTGAAATTCGCCTCAACACCCAGTGTCGCAAGGGTATCAATTACAGGCTTGGAGAAGGTTTTGAAATCAAAAGCTCCCTCGTCTGCCTTATTTGAAATAATAGTATAGTTGAGGTTGTTGAGGTCGTGATAGACAGCGCCACCACCTGACAGACGGCGAACAACATGGATACCATTTTCGTCTGTGAATTCCTTGTTGATTTCTTCAATAGCATTCTGGTGCTTACCGATAATGATGGCAGGCTCATTGATCCAGAGAATAAAAATTTCGTCAATATCTGTTAATTCCTTGAAAGCATAGGCTTCGAGGGCAATGTTATAGGCTGGGTCATTGCTGTTATTTACGATGTATTTCATGCGAAACTCCTTTATTGTTAACTAATTTTTATTATAGTGGAAACGATAACAAAAGGCAAGTATTGAAACTCTTCTTGTCCATTCTTGAATTTTCTGAAAAATGATGGTAGGCTATAAAAGGAGGTTTTCATGAGCAAACACTTAAAATCATTTTTGATCTTTTATCTAGCCGCAAGTATCTTTCTTCCTTTTATGTGGTTTATCAATGCGCCACTTATCTGCTTTGTCCTTCCTCTTTATCTGACCTGGCAAAACATCCGCCATTTTATAGCCCTTTTGAAAAACCAGTTAAAAGAGTATAGTTTTTGGATTAACGATGGTTTGATTTTCTTTTTAGGAACAGGGCTAAGTTGGTTGGCTCTTGAATCGGCTCAAGTTGTTTACGTCGATTGGCCAGAAACCTTGGTTAATAGCCAGATTCACAGTCCAATTCAAACAGAAGCCTGGTCGGGACAGTTCTTCCTGCTTCTTTTGGGGGTTTTAGCTTATTTGGTGCTGAACATCTACCAAACCAAACTCCTCCCCCCTCTCCTAACAGTCCTCCTCATCAGCTGCCTGTATCCAAGTTTTGTATTTGCAATTTTTTGGACTATTCAACTTTCTAGCTTAATCGAAACAGATTTCTTCACATACTGCTACCTGTGCTTGGTTCCCTTCAACGTCTGTCTCATCTACAGTCGAACCATTTTACAGATCATAAAATTATGGCAGACAGAACTTGCAAAGCAGAGCACCCCACGCTTTCCTAGACTTTCTGCTCTCCTGCAAAGAAGCCTTTCTCTGCCCATCTGGCTCCTCTTCTTCAGTCTCCCCTATCTTGCAGTTCTTGGCTCTTATCTCATTCTATTTGGCCAAAAACCTGACCAGCTGCTTCAGATGTGGACAGAAACTAGTGACTGGGCCTTATCAGAAAAAATCTCCCCACCAAATGCCTTCTATGATGAACACTATCTTTGTACAGTGGGGGCTGCTGGACACCGCAAATTGGTCAAACCCATTCGCATGGGAGAGCGTCATGGACATCGTGTAGTTGTCAATCGTCAGCTGCAAATTGCCAATGCCTTTGAACAAATTTTAGAAGAAAGATGTCCACGCCTGCATCGCTTCATTCGTTCCAACTACGACCGGTATGGCTATCCCATTTCCAAACATATTCGCACGGCCTGGCAGGCGGATCTAATCTACCTGATCATGAAACCAGCCGAATGGCTCTTCCTCATCGTCATCTATCTGCACGATCGTCAGCCAGAAAATCGAATTGCACGCCAGTATCTGCCACTTTCAAACAATCTATTACCACAAGAAAATACTAGCAATTAGTAACATATCACAAAAAAAGAAAGCCACACGGGCTTTCTTTTTGCTTATCTGATTATTTACGTTTTGGTGGGTTGTGGATCGCAACACCAAGAACATCAAGGAAGGCTTCGTACATAACTTCTGAGAAGGTTGGGTGACCGTGGATAGATGCTGCCACGTCGTCAACTGTCAACTCAGATTCCATGATAGTTGCTGCTTCGTTGATCATTTCAGCTGCAACTGGACCGATGATGTGAACACCAAGGATTTCATGGTATTTCTTCTCAGCGATAACTTTTACGAAACCATGTGCTTCGTTAGAAGCAATGGCACGACCGTTACCAGTGAAGCTGTTGCGACCGATAAGGATGTTTTCTTTACCGTATTTCTCGATAGCTTGGTCTTCAGTCAAACCAACCATAGCGATTTCTGGGTGTGTGTAAACCGCTGCAGGTGTGAAGTCCAATTTAGCCTTGTGGTGGTTACCGTGGATTGCATTTTCAGCTGCCACTTCACCCATACGGTAAGCAGCGTGTGCCAACATCTTAGTACCGTTGACATCACCCGGTGCGTAAATACCTGGGATAGAAGTTTCTTGGTATTCGTTAACCTTGATACGACCGCGGTCCAATTCAAGGTTAAGATTTTCAAGACCAGCCAATTGTGGTACACGACCGATTGAAAGAAGGGCTTTTTCAGAAACAATTTCTGAACCGTCGTTCAACTTGATTGTCAATTGGTTGTTAGCTTCAACGATTTCAGATACACCAACGGAAGTCAAGAATTTCATACCTTTCTTAGAAAGGACTTTTTGCAATTCTACAGACACTTCGCGGTCCATACCTGGAATGATACGGTCAGCCATTTCAACAACTGTTACTTCTGTACCGTATGATGCGTATACCAAACCAAGTTCCACACCGACTACGCCACCACCCATAACAGTGAGTGACTTAGGAATTTCACGCAAGTCAAGGATATCATCAGAAGTCAATACCAATTTAGAATCAATACCTGGGATATTGATGCGTGATACTTTCGAGCCTGTTGCAAGAACGATGCTGCGACCTTTGATGACCTTATCGCCAATGACAACTGTCTTGTCAGGGTTTACTTGACCAAGACCGTTAAAGATTGTTACCTTGTTAGCTTTCAATAGACCAGCTACACCACCTGTCAAGGTCTTGACAACCTTGTTCTTAAAGTCAACTGTCTTATCCATGTCTACGGTGTAGTTAGTTGAAGCAAGATTAATACCACGCTCAGCCGCAATCTTCAATCCGTCAAGGATTTCAGCGTTTTTAAGGTAGGTCTTAGTTGGGATACATCCCTTGTTCAAGCAGGTACCACCAAATTCTGATTTCTCAACAATAGCGATTTTACCGCCCAATTGAGCACCACGAATAGCAGCGTAGTAACCAGCAGGACCACCACCGACAACAACCATGTCGTACTCGTCAGCTGCCAATTCAGCCTTAGGAGCTTGTGGAGCTGCTGCAGGAGCTGCAGGTACTTCCAAACCAGCTGCTTTCAAGTCAGCAGTTGCTTGAGCAACCTCAGCTGGAGCAGGTGCAGCACCCACTTCAACTGTTTCACCTTCTGCACCAAGGTAAGCAATGACCTCAGTTACAGGAACTGTTGCACCGTTACCGTGAACGATTTTCAAAAGAACACCTGATTCTTCCGCTTCCAATTCCATGCTTGTCTTGTCTGACATCATCTCCAAGATAACATCACCTTCGTTGACAAAATCACCTTCTTGTTTTTTCCACTCGATGATTTCGCCTTCTTGCATATCTACACCAAGTTTCGGCATAATAATTTCAATTGCCATAGTTATGATACAAAGAACGTCAAATGCGACAGAATTTTAGGAGTCCAACGAAGGATGCTTGCATCCAAGGCGGACTATCTAAATTCCGAAGCATTTAGTTCGTGTTCAAATGTCACGAACTCGTTCTACATCCTTTCTTTATTTTTTCTCTTTACCAAATTGAGCACAGGCTAAAAACCTATTGAAAAAGATAAATCGCCTCGTGCCTCAAGGCACATCGTTGATTTCCTATTTTCATACGGTTTTCTTAACGCCTTTTGCATCTTATCTCAGATTAACAATTCCAATGGGTTTTCCAGCAAGTTCTTCAAGTCAACCATGAACTTAGCACCATTCATACCGTCAACGATACGGTGGTCAATGGTCAAGCAGAGTGCCATGATTGGACGGATTTTGATTTCGCCGTCGATGACAACTGGTGTTTGAACAGTTGCTGCAACACCAAGGATTGCTGAGTTTGGTTGGTTGATGATTGGGTTAAAGGTTTTAGTACCAAACATACCCAAGTTGGTGATAGAGAAGGTTGATCCTGACATTTCAGCACCCTTCAACTTACCAGATTGAGCCTTCTTGATGACATCTTTCGAAGCCACCACGAAGTCAGACAAGCTCATCTTATCTGCACCGTGAACAACTGGCACCACCAATCCTTCATCCAAACCTACCGCGATACCAAGGTTGACAAACTTGTGCAACTCGATTTCCTGTGCATCGTTAATCAAAGATGCATTGAGGTAGCGGTGCTCTTCTTTCATCAGCGTACGAGTTACCGCAAGACCGATCAAATCTGTAAAGGTTACTTTCAAACCAGTCTTGTTCATGATTGGCTCAAGGACTTGCTTACGAAGTGCCATGAGGTTGGTCATGTCGATATCGTAGTTAAGCGTAAAGGTTGGAGCTGTCAAGTAAGAGTTGACCATACCTTTTGAAATTGCCTTACGCATTGGGCTCATCTTGATGATTTCAACGCCTTCTGGCAATTCTTTAGCTGGTTTCTCTTCAGCTTTTGGTGCTGGAGCAACAGTTTCTACAGCTACAGGAGCAAGTACTGCAAGAACGTCGTCCTTGACAATCTTACCATTGACACCTGAACCTGTAAGGGTTGACAAGTCAACACCTTGGTCTGCTGCGATACGGGCTGCAAGCGGAGTTGCTTTTGGAGCTGCTCCCTTGAAGTCTTCAACGTCAACCTTGTGGACACGGCCGTTAGCACCTGTTCCTGGAACAAGACCCAAGTCAATTCCAAGCTCACGCGCCAATTTACGTGCTGCAGGAGTTGCACGAACCTTGCCACCACCTTGAGGTTTGGCAGCCGCTGCAGGAGCAACAATTACTGGTGTACGACCTGCAGGCACTTCTTCGATTGCTGCTGCAGGAGCAACTGGAGCAGATGAAGCTCCTGCTTCAACTGTCTCACCTTCAGCACCCAAGTAGGCAATAACTTCTGTTACGGGAACAGTAGCACCATTTCCATGAACAATTTTCAATAGGACGCCTGACTCTTCTGCTTCCAGCTCCATGCTGGTCTTGTCAGACATCATTTCCAAGATGACATCGCCTTCATTGACGAAATCGCCCTCTTGTTTTTTCCACTCGATGATTTCACCTTCTTGCATGTCCACACCGAGCTTAGGCATAATGATTTCAATAGCCATTATTAAGATACCAAGTCCGAACAGAAAACGAATGAAAAATAGGAAATCGTCGAAAATCTTGATTTTCGTAACGATTTATCTTTTTTCCGAGTTTTCCGGACGGGTTCAATTCCTTTCTTTCAGTTTCTTACCTTGTCAAGAACCAAACCAGACTTCGATGATCGAAGTGGCTCGATTCTTTTCCAAGCATTCTTAGTCATGCTAGAACATTTTATTTCTAGCATAGCAGGGTTAGCGTCTTTCCGATTGTATTTCTGCCAAGGCGATTTGGTGCAGGCATAACTGACCTTAGGCAAGCCAAATCAACACAGTCAGAAAAGATAAGCGGATGACGATAATATTAGCCCTTGTTTACTTGCTTGTAAATTGCCGCTTTGATTTTCTCTACGTTTGGCAATACTGCGTTTTCAAGAATGTTTGCGTAAGGAACTGGTACATCGTCTGAAGCGATACGGATGATTGGTGCATCCAAGTAGTCAAAGGCTTCGCTTTCTGTGATGATTGAAGCAATTTCACCGATGAAACCACCTGTTTTGTAAGCATCGTTGACCAAGATAACCTTACCAGTTTTCTTCACAGATTCGATGATCAATTCTTTGTCCAATGGGATAAGGGTACGTGGGTCAACCACTTCTACGCTGATGCCTTCTGCAGCTACTTCTTCAGCCGCTTTCAAGGCACGTTCCAACATACGACCGTATGAAATAATGGTTACATCTGTACCTTCACGTTTGATTTCCCCTTTACCAAGTGGAATGTAGAAATCAGGATCCAAGTTAACTTCTTCTTTTTTACCGTAAAGAGCTTTTGGCTCCAGGAAGATAACTGGGTTGTTGTCAAGAATAGATGACTTCAAAAGACCTTTTGCATCGTTAGCTGTACCAGGTGCAACAACTTTGATACCTGGGATGTGGGTCAACCAAGCTTCAAGAGATTGTGAGTGCTGTGCCGCTGAACCGATACCTGAACCAGATGCCACACGGAAGGTTACAGGTGTTTTCAAGCCACCACCAAACATGTAGTTTGTTTTCGCAGCTTGGTTAACGATCGCATCAAGGGCAATTGTTACGAAGTCCATGAAGGTCAAGTCAACGATTGGACGAAGACCTGTTTGAGCCGCACCAACCGCAGAACCTGCGATTGCTGCCTCAGAGATAGGCGTGTCGCGAACGCGTTTTGGACCAAATTCGTCCAACATACCAACAGATGTACCGAAGTCACCGCCGTAGATACCGACGTCTTCACCCATCAAGAATACTTTTTCATCCTTACGCATTTCTTCGCTTTGAGCCAAGTTAATCGCTTCACGCAAGGCCATTACTTTTGTTTCAGCCATTTTTTACTCCTAATTTATATCAATTTATCTATACTGTACCAAGGAAAATCAATCAATTACCACAATGTAATTGTCTATAGTCCCTGCTTGAGACACCTTAGTTTGACTTTACCTTCAACTCTGACGTTACTTACGACACGGAGACTATTCAGCCGATATTGCTGAATAGGCGAAGTTAGTGAGGTAAGTAGGTAGTCCACCATAGTGGCTACCGTAGTTTGACTTGCTCTTTAGAGCTTAGTCAAACTTCTTACGTTAATCTACAAACACGTCTTCGTAAGCTACTGAGATGTCTGGATCTGGGCTTTCTTGTGCGAATTTCACAGATGCTTCTACTTGTTCTGCAACTTGTGCTTCGATGGCATCCAATTCTTCGTCTGTCGCAATCTTGTTTTCTGTCAAGTATTTGCGGTATTTCTTAAGTGGGTCTTTTGCTTTCCACTCGTTAACTTCTTCTTTTGTACGGTAAACACCTGCATCGGCAGTTGAGTGACCAAACCAGCGGTATGACTCAACCTCAACCATTGCAGGTCCGTTACCTGCACGAACATACTCGATGACTTCTTGCATTTTCTCATAAACGGCAATGACATCGTTACCATCTTCAACATAGTGACCAGGCATACCGTATGCAGCAGCACGTTGGTAAAGGTGAGGAATCTTAGTCGAATAAGAAATATCTGTTGAGATACCGTAACGGTTGTTTGTAATGAAGAAGATAACTGGCAAGTTCCAAACAGCTGCCAAGTTCATTGACTCGTGGAATGAGCCTTCGTTAGTAGCTGAGTCACCTGAGAATGCAATAACGATGTTATCTGTACCAAGATATTGTTGCGTAAGGGCTGCACCTACCGCAAGGGCATAACCACCACCTACGATACCGTTTGAACCAAAGTTTCCTTTTTCCACGTTTGCCAAGTGCATAGAACCACCACGGCCTTTTGATGTACCAGTTGCTTTACCAGCAAGCTCAGCCATCATACCGTTGATGTCAATCCCTTTTGCGATAACGTGACCGTGACCACGGTGGTGTGAGAAGATGATGTCCTGCTCTGTCAAACCAGCGATTGGGCCAACAGCCGCAGCTTCTTCACCAACTGAGAAGTGAGTCATACCTTGTACGAAGCCACGACGCACC
This sequence comes from Streptococcus suis, assembly GCF_016775005.1. Lineage (GTDB taxonomy): Bacteria > Bacillota > Bacilli > Lactobacillales > Streptococcaceae > Streptococcus > Streptococcus suivaginalis. The sequence goes on from NZ_JAEUXI010000002.1 coordinate 45,013, forward strand.
AATTTATTCAATTTCATGTCAACATCACGGATTTGTTGCATTTTTAGAAACATGTCCAAATGTTGTTCTTTTGAGATAGATACCATAATTTCCTCCAAAGGTTTTCTCTTACCTTTCTATGATAGACTAATCTTTCACAAATGGCAAATTTTTGAACCGTTTTCTTAAAGTGAAAAAAAGTCTAAAAACTCTTGTTTCGTGCAGTTTTTCACAATGTGCAAGTTGTTAGCTTGAAATGAAAACAGGGTTGCTTTTCACAAACTTTTCATCTTGCTTCCGCTACCCAAATGTGCTACTATGAAAAAGGAGGATTCTATGGATTTTGAGACATTTTTGCTGGTTTCCAACTATGTTGGTACCATTGCCTTTGCCGTCTCTGGGGTGGTCAAAGGCTTTAAGAAAAAACTAGATATTTTTGGCATTACCTTGTTAGCCATTGTGACTGCTGTCGGAGGAGGGATGATTCGAGACAGTTTGGTCGGGCTCATTCCTGCTGCTTTGGTTGAGCCATCACCGATTTACTTATCCATCGCTGTCTCTCTCATTATGTATGTAGTAGTTACCAATGCCAAAAGTGAGCATCCCTTAGATCGAAAATTCTATCTCTATTTGGCGCGCATCAACTTGCTCTTTGATGCTATTGGACTAGTGATTTTTGCCCTCTTGGGTGCTAGCACTGGGATTGAAGCCAATCTTAATCCAATGGCAACTGGGATTTTGGCCAGTTTGACTGGTGTCGGCGGTGGGATTATTCGTGATTTATTGGTAAATGAAACTCCCTCTGTTCTCAAGGAAGATGTCTATGCCTTACTGGCATTTTTTACCGGATTGTCTTACCACCTTCTCGTTGTCGAACTAGGGTTCTCTCGTATCCCAACCTTCTCCTGTCTCTTTTTAATCTTCTTCATCCTCCGCCTGCTCATTATCAAATATCAAATCAATCTCCCCAATATGGAATCGTCAAAAAAACCATGAGTCTTTTTTTCGAAACTCATGGTTTTTCTATTTTTACCAGCCACCACGACCACCACCAGCGCCTGGTCCTGTTGCTGTGATTTGCGTAATCTGTTCTCCGTTAACAGTGACCGTTCCACCTGTCAATTCTGCTGTGCCATCAAAGTCAAAGGCTGATTGAGCTGTCACATCGATGGTCCCACCAGAGATGTAGATGTCACCGTTAGCATCGAAGGCATCTGTATCTCCACTTCCTACTGCAACTTTCAAGTCTCCGCCTGTTACCTTGATAAAGATATCCGTAGAAATCGTGCTCGCTGCATTAATGGCATCATCTGCACCATACACATCCAATGTACCACCGTTAATCGTAATATTGGTACCTTCAAGAGCCTCGAGGGATTCTGATACAGTAATATCTCCACCATCGATGGTCAAGGCCATTTCTGCTTTAATCCCGTCATCACCAGCAGCAACTGTAATCGTACCGCCTGCGATAGATGTATAGCCTTTAGTTGTATCTGTGTCATTGGTTGACTTAATTCCATCACCACCAGCTGTTACAGCAATCGTTCCACCATTGATTGTCATAGAATCCTTACCGCGAATACCATCATCTACTGCAGTAACCTTGATATTACCTGCATTGATAACCATGTCATCTGTTGATACGATACCGTCTTGGAAGTTCCCTTCTACAGTCAGGCTACCATTACCTGTAATAGTCAAGTCTGCTTCTACATGAATGGCCCCTTCGATATTGGTATCAGAGTGAGTACTTGAATCCTTAACAGTATTTTCTGTACCGTCTTGCAACTCAATCTCAACATTGTCTGCCGAAATAACGTTGATAGCCGCTGTATCTGAACTTGAAATCGTTGCCCCAGCCAAGATGATACGGACATTAGCATCTGTTTCAACCGTCACACCGCCTGTTGTAGAACCTGTCAAGACATAGGTTCCGCCTTCTGTGATAGTTAAACCTTCATCAGTCAAGCCAACTTCTGTCGTTGGAAGTGCTGACCAGTCAATACTTGAAGTTGACTCTGAACTAGATGAAGATGCTAAACTTGATGAGCTCGCAGTTACCACCTGACCAGAAGATGAGCTTGAAGTTGTCGAGCTCGTTGTTGATGAGCAAGCAGCCAATACTCCGATACTAACAATCGTTACAGCCGAGTAAATCCATTTTTTAAGTGATTGTTGTTTCATTATTTCTACCTCTTTTTCTATCAAGTGGACCATACGCCCTCCCTTGTATGCTCTTAGTTTACAGGCCCTTCCTAAAAGAAAGATTAAAGATAACCAAAAGAAACCTTAAAATAAAAAACTGCCCTCAGACAGTTTTCAAATGTTCTACATCGATGATCTTATCACAGACCGTCGCCAAGAGCTCCTCATCGTGCGAGATAAGAAGGACCAACTTCTTTTCTTTCTTTAAAAAGGCCAGAGCCTTAGCCAGTTCCTTCATCTGAGCCAGATCCAATCCGCTAGAAGGCTCGTCAAAGATGAGGACATCCTTATCCGCCAATAAGCTGGCAACAATCATCAAGCGTTGCTGCTCACCGCCTGACAGGCTGACTGGGTGCCTGTCCAACAAGTCTTCCAAACGAAAACGGCTGACCAAATCTTCATCGATTGTCTTGTCTTTTTGACCCAGAATGAGTTCCCTACGGACCGTTTCGGCAAAGAGTTGCAGGTGGACATCCTGCATGACAAAGCTGGTTTTTTCCAAGCGATGCCGAGGAGATAAGGTCTGTCTCTGCCAATTAATCTGACTGGCCTTGTCTTCCTCTAAACCAACTAGGTAACGAGCTAGACTAGTCTTGCCCGACCCATTTGGTCCGACAAGGCCGACGACCTGACCAGGCTTCAGACAAAGCTGCTCTACCTTATAAAGAAGATGGCCAGCTTGGCTGACAGACAAGTTGCCAATGGACAAACCTTCTTGGTCAGACTCAAACTGGCTGGCCTGCTCTGCTATTGCCCGCCGATAAGGCTCCGCATCGTAGCACCGCAAGCCCATGTCCTGACGGCACTCTTCTGTCCGTTGCAGGAAGTCGTTTGCCGGATAGTCCGCCACCAGCTGCCCCTCCTGAAAGTAGAGGTAACGGTCTGCCAGATCACTCAGGTAGGCCAAGAGGTGCTCGGCGATGATAATGGTCTTGCCTTCTTGCTTGAGCTTGTGCAGGACTTCCTGGACCTTGTGAACAGCCTCCTGGTCTAGATTGGCCGTCGGCTCATCCAAGAGCAAAATGGGACTACCTTGCATGGTGGCCGTTGCCAAAGCAATCAACTGCTTCTGCCCACCTGACAGCTGAAAGATTGGCTTGTCATAGAAGGCTTCCAGCTGAAAGAGATGATTGACCTCCTCCAAGCGACCTGCAATTTCCTCCGCTGAAAGCCCCTGATTTTCACAAGGAAAGACCAGCTCATGTAGGACTTGGGTATGAAAAAACTGGGTGGCGGGATTCTGAAAGACTGAAGCCACATGGTAGGATAGGTCTTCTACGGTAGCTTGTCGCAGGTCTAACTGACCTAGAAAAACTTGTCCAGTCACCTGAGCTGGATAGTATTCTGGGATAAGACCATTGAGCAACTTGAGGAGGCTTGATTTGCCAGAGCCACTGGGACCGCAAAGGACCACGCACTGCCCAGCTGGAATGGTCAAATCCTCAATTTGCAGGGCTGGCTTGTCCACACCTGCGTAAGTCACCTGAAGATTGTTTATCCTGATAGTCGTGTCCATAGAAGAAAGATTAGACAACATAGGCAAAGACTCCAATCTAGCCAAGTCCAGCCTGACTTGACAAATTCACTGGGACGACCGCTCAAAGCAATCCCCTTGGTCAAGGTCGCCACCGTCAAATCTTGGGCAGTTGCCAAGAGAGAGAGCATGAGGGGGACCAAAAAATATTCCATATAGCGTAGCGGTTGGACAAACAGAGCCCACTTGCTGAGAAAGATTCCTCTGACCTTCAGAGAAGCCTGGATATGCCGGGCGTCCGACTTAATGGCAGGCAAAAAGCGAAACATGACGCCCAAGGTCAAGAGGAAGACTTCGGGCAATCGCCATTTCCGCAAGCCATGAATGAGCTCATAACTGCTAGTGGTCATGAGGAGCAAGTGCCCTGCCAAGAGCGGCGGCCAGATGTAGGTCATAAGAACCAACAAGTGGAGCAAAAGGCCAGGCAGGACTGTCCAATAAGAAAGACTGAGAAAAAGACCATAGCCCAGCAGGCCGACCAAGGCCATTTTGGGCTTGCCAGAAAACCAGAAAAGCAGGCTTAGTCCACAGACCAAGACTGCATTTTCCAGTCCGCTCAGCCGCATTCCGTAGGTCAGACTAGTGAACACGACCAAGAGAATTTTACTGCGTGCATCTAATTTCATCAGACCAAACCTGAACGGTCAAAGTAGCGTTTGACCATGTATTGTCCAAAAAGTCCGCTCAGACTAGCTGCCAAGATAATGGTAAAAGATAACCAAAGGACATTTCCCGGTGTAAAGTCCAGCATGACACGGGCTACATATTCAGCCGACTTACCACGGGCCAAGAGATTGGCCTCATAAGCATCCCGCATGAGCCACATGAGAATAATGGGCCCCAGATTACCAAAAGAGAAGACCGCAAAACTCAGGAGGTTGCTCCATTTATTCTTATAAGCACCGAGCTTGGCTACCCAATCTCCTAGCAAGCCAAAGGTTAAACTAGGCAGAAAGGCCGCTGTCATATAGCCTGACAGGAAAAAGAAACAGGCCATGACCGCACCGACCAAACTGATAGAGCCAAACTTGCCAACCTTGGCAATCAAAAGCATATAAACCGGACCAGCTAAGAGGGCTGCTCCAGCAGGTGCATACATCATATTACCCGAACGATCAAAAACCAAGCTCAACAAGGTTCCTAGACCAACACAAACAAAGTAGAGGGCAGCAAAAGCCCCTGTTACCATCAGATCTTTTACTTGTAATTTCTTCATTTATTTTTCCTTTACTAATTGTCCGTCTTCCAAGCGGAAGATTGTATCCGCACAGGCCATGGTTGAGCTTCTATGAGAAATCAAGAAGACCATGCCCTGACAGTGTGTCTTGACCAGCTGGATAAAACGAGCTTCATTGAGCGAATCCAAGTTACTGGTCGGCTCATCAAAAATACAGCAGTCCGCATTTTTGAGCAGAGCCCGCATGAGTTCCAAGCGTTGCCCTTCTCCTGCCGAAAAGTCACTGGCTTCTACAATCGTATCCAAGCCCTGCGGTGCTGCCAAAATCCGTTCTTTCATGTGGCATTTTTCTGCCAAGTCCATAATGGTTTCGTCCGGCACATCCGTCCGACCCAAGAGGAGATTTTCCCGAATGGTCTGGCGGAAGATTTGCGGTACCTGAGGTACATAGGCAAAGGACCTCTGCAAATGAGCCTTGTCTACCTTCCGACTATCCAAGCCAGACAGACGTATTTGACCTTGCTGCCAGTCATACCACCGCATGATCAATTTCATCAAGGTGGATTTTCCTGCACCAGACTCACCGACCAGACCAATGATGCCACCCTGTTCAAACTGAACAGACAGATTACGATAGAGCCCTGTTTCACGATCATCATAGTCGAAGTCCAGTTGCTCAATAGCAATATCTGTCACGCTGACCTCAACCAAGTCACCTGTTCGCTCTGCTTCTTTTTCGTCCAAAAGAGCATAGATGTTCCGACCAGCATTCATAGCCCGCTTGAAACCAAGAGGCAGACGGCTGAGCTCCAAGAAGGGAGCAAAGGAGCTGGTAAAGGAAACCAGAAGAGCCACTCCTGTCGCTAGTTCCAAGTTTTGACTGCCGACCAAGTCGAAGGTCAGCCAGGCAAAGCCCATGATAGACAGTCCCACCACCAAAAAGGAAACAGCATACTGCATAAAGTTGGTCTGGGCAACCTTTCGCTCCTGACCATTGACCTCTTGACTTTTGTTCGTCAGAGTGGCAAAACGAGCATCTGTCTGCTGGAACTGCATGAGATCCTTCATGCTCTTCAGACTTTCAATAAAGTAGGAAACATAGCCCATGCGACTGGCATTTTGCTCCTTGAGTAAGGGTTGTAGCTGCTGGGAAAACCGATTTGGAATCGCAATCGCTAAAAGGGCGTAGGTCACCAGAGCCAAAAGAGACAAGCCCCAGCTGGATAGACCAAAATAGACTGTCAAGCCAAGAGCCACTAAAATCCCTGTACAAATCGGAGCAATGGTATGGGCAAAGAAAACCTCCAAGGCCTCAATATCCTCCCCAATCATCTTGAGCAGGCTACCACTGTCCTGCCTGTCCAATTTCCCAGGAGCCAGGGCCCGCAATTTTGCAAAAATCAGACGGCGGTAGGCAGCCAAGGTATGAAATGCCACATAGTGACCAAAGTAGTGCTCGCCATAGCGGAAGGCTCCACGCAGAAGAGCTAGAGTGACTAGGATTCCCAAGGTCCATAGAGGAGCAGGATTGCCAGCAAGGGCATCAAAAGCCAGATAGACCAGGGTTACTGGAATAGCAATGGTCACCACCTGTCCCAAGACCGCAAAGCAAACCGCCACCGCAATCCGTGGCAAGAGATGCTTCATCGAGCCCAAGAGTCTCGGAATCAGCACCCGTGTCGGCATTTCTTTCTTATCCATAAACGGCTTCCTCCAATTCTCTTTGTTGATCAACCAGCTGACGATAGGCCGAGCTAGTTTGATAAAGCGTGGTATGGTTGCCTGTCACAGCCCCTTCCGCAGACAAGAAGAGAATGTCATCTGCCTGCTCCACCTGCTTCATCTTATGGGTAATCATAATGACAATGGCATCCTTGGCCACCAGGTTAATCAGGTCGTAAATCAAGCCTTCATTGTCCTGATCGACGCTAGAGGTCACCTCGTCAAAGATATAGAGCGAGCGTTTTGCCAAAACCGCACGGGCACAGATAACCTGCTGGCGTTGACCTGGTGACAAGAAAGCACCGTCATCGCCCACAATAGTATCCAAACCGTCTGGCAGATGCTTAACAAACTGCAAGACCCCGTGCTCATCTGCCCAAGCCAAGATGTCCTCCTTGGTCCAATCACCAGCCATACGTAAATTCTCATAGATTGACTGGTTGAGCAAGGTTGACTGGCCCGACACATAGAGGACCTGCTCATTCAGAGACAACTGGCTGACAGTCGAAATCTCCTGCTCACCCAAGTAAATCGCTCCCTTATCCGCCTGCAAGCGTCGCAAGAGCAACTGGGCCAAGGTCGTTTTCCCCTGCCCTGACTCACCGGCCAAGGCATAGACCTTTCCAGCCGTCATGGTCATGGAAATATCGTTCAAGACTGGCTTTTCTCCGTAGGCAAAGGCCAGATTTTCCAGTTTCAAACTATCAAAAACAGGCACATGGGCAGCATCGATTTCCTGCTCCGCTGTCATGCTGTCCAAGAAACCAAAAATGCGATCCGCCATCTTGGTATTCATCATAACCAAGTGCATACCGTAGCCCTGCTCCCGTATGGGTGCAAAAAACTCCGTCGCAATGAGGACAAAGAAAAGCATACTAAAGAGGGATAGATTGCCTGCCGCTAGGCTATTGACCGCCACAAAACCAGACAGACCAATCCCCAGATACATGACCGCATCCATGTAGCCCACCGCCTGTAGCTGGAAACTGAGCAACTCCATGGTCGCATCACGGAAGTCCTCCGCCTGCTCATTGAAGGTCTTTTCATAAGCCGCGTCTGCCTGATAGGAATAAAGGGTGTTGAGCCCCTTGAGGTCGTCCAGGAAAAGATTGCCCACATCCATGTAGGAGCCCCAGTAGCGATTCATAATCCGCTTGGACCGCTTCTGCATAGCGATAATGGAAATGGGAATCAGAGGCAAGGCCAAGATGAAAATGACCGCACCCAGCGGGAAAATCAGAAAGACCAGCAAGAGCACAGTCGCACAGTTGAACTGGGTACGCAAGGAAGAAGCCATGTAGTAGGAATAGTAGGTATCCAGGCTGTCAATCCCTTGCGAAGCGATGTTAAAGACATCTGCCGCTGTCGCTTTTGACGCAAACTGACCATCCTTGGCCAAGAGAGCCTTAAAGAAGGACTGTTTGAGCGAATCCCGAGCAAACTGGGAGCCCAGGCCCTGCAAACGCTTGGCAATCAGGGCCACACCATAGCCAAAGGCATTGAGCCCCAGCAAGATAAGGACAAATCCTACTAAATCAACCTGACCGCCCTCATAGTAGGTCACAAAGCCCTTAGCAATCAAATAGAAGGAAATAATCCGCATCAAAAATTGCACCCAGGATAGAAAGGCTGCCAAATAGACCAGCTTCATCTTGGGCTTGATATGTTCTTTGAGCCGCTTCAAGAGGGCTTTTTTCTTTTCTCTGGAGATTTTCTCCTGCTCTTGTGCCATAGTTCACCTCACTCAAACATATTCCCATATAGTATATCATTCTTTGAATTGTCTGTAAATTTTAATTAAAAAGAAAAAGCTGGTTTTTCCAGCTTTTCTATTTTTGCTCTAGGTCACGTAACATTTGGTCAATCTTGTTGCCGTACTCAATTGATTGGTCTTTTTCAAAGACCAAGTCAGGGATTTTATAAAGAGTCAGCTTGCGGCCTAATTCTCTCTTTATGGTTCCCGTTGCTTTTTCCAGACCTGTTTGGGCTTTTTGATTGTCAGAAGCCAGGTTACTCATTATAGTATAGTAAACCTTTGCCATAGACAAATCACCAACCATCTGCACATCAGTAATGGTCACACCTTGCACACGAGGATCACGGACTTTCTTTTGCAAAATCTCATTGACTTCACGCTTAATCTCCATCCCTACACGGTCTGTACGAAAATGGTTTGCCATATTTTTTCCTTTCTTACATGATAGAAAAGCTGAGTTTCCTCAGCTTGAAAAATCCTAGTAAGTTTGAAGACTATTGCCTCAAACCTACTATCTTATATAATCAATGGTCACTTTCTCAAACGATTACTCTATAGGATAGTTCGTTCTTGAGAAAAGATTATTTCTTAATTTCTTCCATGATGTAGGCTTCGATGGTATCATCTACACGGATGTCGTTGTAGTTTTCAATCATCAAACCACCTTCTTGGGCATTACCGACTTCTTTCACATCGTCTTTGTAACGCTTCAAGCTCGCCAATTTACCGTCGAAGATAACAACACCATCACGGATGACACGGACACTTGAATCACGGGTAACCTTACCACGTACAACCATGAAACCACCGATTGTGCCGACTTTAGACACTTTAAAGGTTTCACGGATGATCGCTTCACCGATGATTTTTTCTTCGTACTCAGGATCCAACATCCCTTTCATGGCATCTTCCATCTCTTCAATTACCTTGTAGATGATACTGTGGAGACGTACTTCTACATCGTCCGCTTCCGCTTGGTTGCGGGCTTCGGCAGTTGGACGAACGTTAAAACCGATAACGAGTGCGTTCGATGCTTCCGCAAGGGTGATGTCTGATTCGTTGATGGCACCAACTGCTGAGTGAACGATATTGACACGCACACCTTCCACTTCGATTTTCTGAAGGGATGATGCCAGTGCTTCAACAGATCCTTGTACATCGGCCTTGATAATCACATTAACTGACTTAACCTCACCTGCTTTAAGGGTATCAAAGAGGTTTTCAAGACTAACTCGTTGCGTTGCTTGACGCTGTTTAAGAAGAGCGCGTTTAGCACGTTCTTCACCTGCTGCACGAGCTGATTTCTCATCCTCATAAACGGCAAAGTGATCGCCTGCCATAGGAGCTTCGTTCAAACCAGTAATAGATACCGGTGTAGATGGACCAGCAGTTTTAACACGACGACCAAGGTCATTTGTCATGGCACGAACACGACCAAAGGTATTTCCGACAACGATTGGATCTTGCACATTGAGCGTACCTTGTTGAACAAGGAGGGTTGCAACGGCACCTTTTCCTTTATCCAAATGCGCTTCGATAACCGTACCAATTGCACGCACAGTAGGATCTGCCTTGAGTTCTTGGATTTCAGCTACAAGTAGAACCGTTTCCAACAATTCATCAATGTTTTGGTTGAATTTAGCAGAAATTTCTACGAATTCAGACTCACCGCCCCAGGCAGTTGAGATAACACCATGTTCAGCCAATTCACCGATAACACGCTCTGGGTTTGCACCTGGCTTGTCAATCTTGTTGATAGCTACAATGATTGGAACATTGGCAGCTTTGGAGTGGTTGATTGCCTCGATTGTCTGTGGCATAACACCGTCATCTGCTGCAACGACCAAGATTGTCAAGTCGGTAACAGATGCACCACGAGCACGCATAGATGTAAAGGCCGCGTGTCCTGGCGTATCCAAGAAGGTAATCTTCTTACCATTTTCTTCGATTTGGTAGGCTCCGATATGCTGAGTGATACCGCCTGCCTCACCTGTTGCGACACGAGAATTTCGAAGAGTATCCAAAAGAGTTGTCTTACCATGGTCAACGTGTCCCATAATGGTCACAACTGGTGGACGCTCTGTCATCTCTTCTTCATTGAGATAGCCTTCTTCGACGAAGAAACGCTCGATGTCTGCATTGTCCACTTCTACTTTTTCTTTGGCTTCGATGCCGTAATCAACCATAAGGAGTTCAATGGTATCGCCGTCCAGAGATTGGTTCTGTGTTGCCATGACACCCATGAGGAAGAGTTTCTTCACGATTTCGGCAGGTTCACGTTTGATCCGTTTTGCAATTTCTGCGACGGTCATACCAGCTGTGTATTCAAATTCACTTGGTAATTCGTGGAACTTGCGCTCTGTGACAGGCTTAACAGGTTGGTTGCTCTTGCCTTTTTTGTTTTTCTTGTTGTTATTCCAGTTACTATTTCTTTGATTTCTCACTTGATTTTGACTATTTCGATTTCTTTGTTGTTTCCGTGGACCATCTTCTTCGTCACTATTAAAGTCACGCTTCTTGTCTGGTCGAGCTTGTTTCTTACGACGAGTATCAGCGTTTGCTGTTTCAATTGGAGTAGCCTCTGGTTTGACAAATGGTTTTGTCTCCACAACTGGCTCTTCAAATTTGATTTCTTTTTGTTTCACGACTTTTTTCTTAGCTTCTTGTGCCTGTCTGAAACGTTCTTCGCTGCTGCGAGCATATTCTGCATTTTGCTCAGCTTTTAATGCTGCTGCTCTAGCTTTGAAATCAATTTTCGGTGCTGCCGGTTCAACAGGGCGCTGATTGGTCTGACGACCAAAACCTGGCTTGTCACCTTGTGGACGACGATCGCGTCCCTGATCTTGGCGACGGTCTCTGCCTTGATCTTGACGGCGATCACGTCCTTGAAACTCACGACACTCCCCTGTCCCTTGATCTCGACGGTCCTTGCGACCTTGTTGGTCACGACGGTCTTGTCCACCTCGTCTGTCCTGCTGTCCTTGATGGGCAGGTCGTCCTTGTTGGCGACGTTCAGCCTGTTCTTTTGCCCTTGCCTCCCGTTCTGCCTTAAAGTTACGACTTTTCGGTCTTTGTACAGCTTGTACAGGTGCCGCTTCTTTCGGAGCTACGGCAGTTTTTTCTTCTGAAACCCTAGGCGCTACAGTAGCGATCGGAGCTGGTTCTGCTGCCTTTTTCTCCGGTTTCGCACTACTTACTTTTGTAGCTGAGAAGCTGGCAACAATTTTTTGAGCAATATCAGCTTCAACACTTGAAGAATGACTTTTTACATCCGCCCCAAGTTCCTTAGCCTTGGCGACGATTTCTTTACTTTCTTTGCCAAGTTCTTTGGCAATTTCGTACAATCTCTTCTTAGACAATACCTTGTCCTCCTGTTCTATTCCATAATAGACCTCATCTTCTTAGTAAATCCAGCGTCTGTCACAGCAAGAACTTTACGGCTCTTTCCGACAGCAGCGCTTAATTCCAGCGTTGAAAACGCGGTTACAACTTCTACTTGATAAGTCTGACTTTTGTCAGTAATTTTTTTTCTTAGATTGGGACCAGCATCCTCGGCTAAAAAGACGAGTTTGGCCTGTTTTTTCTGAATGGCTTCCACAACCAATTCTTCGCCTGAAATCAAACGACCTGCTCGCTGGGCCAATCCCAGTAGGTTGAGGATTTTCTGTGTCTTATTCGAGTCCAAGCTCTCTCCTTTTGACCTTGTGGTCAACGTAGGCAATCAATTCATCGTAAAATTCAGGAGCCACTTCCATGCTAAAAGCACGGTTGAAAACCTGTTTCTTCTTGGCTAGGGCAGCTTCGTCATTATCCAACTTGATGTAGGCTCCGCGGCCGTTGGCCTTGCCTGTTGGGTCAATAAAGACCTGACCTTCCTTGTTTTTAACGATGCGGAGTAAATCACGTTTGTCAATGATTTCTCCTGATACAACTGATTTTCGTAAAGGTATCTTTCTAGCTTTTGCCATGGCTACCTCCTACTCAGACTATTCTGCTGCGTCAGCTTCTTCAATTTCAGCCGGCTCTGCCTCTTCATACATGGCAGCTTCGATTGCTTCGTACTCAGTCGCTGACTTGATGTCGATACGGAAACCTGTCAAGTGCGCCGCAAGGCGAACGTTTTGTCCACGACGACCAATAGCAAGCGATAGTTTGTCGTCCGGAACGACTACTGTGGCATGTTTGCCATCTTCTGTATCGAAGATAACCTGATCCACTTCTGCTGGCGCCAAGGCATTGTAAATGAACTCAGCTTCGTCCGCTACCCACTCGATAACATCGATGTTTTCCTCGGTTGGAACCATACGATCGTTCTTAGCATCGTAGCGAGCTGGGTGGAACTTGCTAGTGATTTTCTTGATGTTGGCACCGCCACGGCCAACGATGGTACCGATGGCATCGACGTTTGGATTGTGGCTTCGTACAGCGACCTTGGTGCGGTCACCTGCCTCACGCGAAACACTCATGATTTCAACCGTTCCATCATAGACTTCTGGAATTTCTTGTTCCATGAGACGCTTGATCATCTCTGGATGGCTACGGCTTACGAAGACATTCACACCACGACCATTGTCCTCGACTTTATAAACATAGACTTCGATACGGTCATGAGATTGGAAAACTTCGCCTGGAATTTGGTCTTGTTTGGACAATTGTGCTTCGATCGTCCCCAAATTTACGTAAATGAAGCGATTGTCAAAACGTTCTACGGTTCCAGACATGATTTCACTTTCGTGTGCCTTATAAGTATTGTAAGTAATGGCACGTTTTTGCTTGCGCATTTTTTCCATAATGGTCTGTTTTGCAGACTGGGCTGCAACACGACCAAATTCAGCTGGAGATTCCGCAAATTTGATTTTATCCCCCAATTCATAGGCTGATGAAATCGCTAGGGCATCTTTCAAACTGATTTCCAAGCGGCTATCAAATACTTCATCAACAACTTCACGAACTGTATAGACTTGGAAGTCTCCTTTTTTCTCATCAAACTCGATGGCTGCTGATTCAGACTGACCATAACGGCGTTTGTAAGCAGAACGCAAAGACTCCATAACAGCTTCGACAATGTCTGCTTTATTAATACCCATGTCTTCCTCGAGAACGCGGAAGGCTTCTAGCATTTCTTTACTCATGATGATTTCCTTTTGTAACAAAAGGTCCTTTCTTACTTAAATTTTTACGGCCAAACGAGCCTTAGCAACAGTTGAATACGGGATGGTCACTTGTTTCTTACGAGTCTTATCTAGGTACTCTAACTCTAGCTGCTCGCCATCAAATGACAGGAGTGTTCCTTCAAAAATCTTAACCTTGTCAATAGCCTGATAAAGTTTGACATGAATATACTTCCCAACAGCCTGCTCAAGAGCAGCAGCTGTTTTTAAGGGACGTTCCAAACCTGGACTGGTCACTTCCAACATATACTGTTCAGGGAAGGGATCTGGTTGGATGGTATCCAAGATGGGACTAATCAACTCTGATAAATCTGCCGTGTCCTGCAAACTAATGCCACCTTCCTTGTCTATAAAGATGGATAGCACATAGTCCCCACCCATCTTACCGTACTCAACATCCACTAGTTCATAGGGCGCCTGAATCACTGGCTCAATGGTTTGGGTAACGATTTCTACAATACTGGTCATCTTTACCTCCTTTTTCTTAACACATAAAGGGCTGACTGACGTCAACCCCTTTCCACTTTATTTCTATCCTAAATTCTACCACAAAAGTGGCAAACTGTAAAGGAAAACGATAAATCACCAACCTGTAAACGTTTTTGCTTGGAATTTTTATTTGCTTATCTAAACAAACTTCCACCCAAAGATGCCCTGCCTTCATTTCCTTTCCAAACAGTTCCTCTTTCCGTTTTCCTCATCCAGCAATAGAAAACAAAAAGGATTCTCTAATGAATCCTTTTATTGAAATTGCGCTTCAACGCGGTAGATGACCTGACCTTTTTTCGAGAATTTCTCTTCGTACTCCGTCATGACATTACCTTCAAAATCACTGGCGTGCAAATCCAACCAAACTTGATTGAGAATCATGCCGTATTGTGAGAAACTTGCTAAACTGTATTCAAACAAGCCTCGGTTATCTGTTTTAAAATGAATTTCACCCTTATCAGGCAGGATTTCCTTATAGGTATCCAAGAAAGACTTGTAAGTCAAACGACGCTTTTCATGGCGTTTCTTGGGCCATGGATCTGAGAAATTCAGATAAAGACGGTCAATCTCTGCAGGACTAAAGTAATTGGTCAAACTTGATCCATCCACCTGTAAGAGTTTGATATTAGGCAAACCTGCTTCTACGACACGGTCCAAGGCATAGGACAAGACCGTCAACTGAATATCAATCCCAATATAGTTGATATCTGGATTTTGAGCAGCCATTCCCGTAATGAAGCGCCCCTTCCCTGAGCCAACTTCAATATGAATCGGATGATCATTGCCAAAAATGTCAGCCCATTTTCCCTTGCAATCCTCTGGATTTAGGATAACATACTGAGGATACTGGGCCAATAATTCCGGTGCCCCTTTGCGGTTTCTAACTCTCATCTTCTATGACAAACCCTTCTTTAAACATACGAAGCGCATAAATTTCCTTGTTGGCCGCTTCCATATTATAACTTTCTACGTGTTTGGTGATTTGATTGAGATAACCCAACTGACCATACCAATACACCTTTGCCAAAACGGTCTTGTTGTATTTATAACCGTAGGACTTCAACCATTCTTTCCAAGCCTGACGTGGCACATAATGGGTCAAGAGATAGGCCACATCCATCATGCGGTCAGTGACACAGGCTGTCTCCCAGTCTGTCAAATAGACCAAGCCACTCGTGGTCTCAACCCAGTTCTTATGATGGAGATCTCCATGAACAAAAGTTGCCACTTCCTGATGGAAGGCTGGTAAATTCGCCAAGAGTTCACGGCAGATAGACTGCAAGTAGGTGTTCTTAGACAGACGGGCTGGCGCCTCCTTCTGCCATTTTTCCACCAAATCTCTCGGACTTTGGTAGCTGTAATTGAGCTGCAAGGCTTGGTTGAGCAAAATGCGTGAATAATGCAAGCGCACCAAAATCTGCCGAACCTGCTTGCTAGACATATCCTGTCTTTCAAGGGTGCGGCCTGTCAACCATTCTTGCTCCACCCGATTCCCAAATCCAACCTCACGATTGGTCGAAATAACGGGTGGAGTAATCTGCTCTCTCGCTAAGGCAGTCACAATGGGAGGCATTTCGTATTTTACAAATACAGGCGTTCCGTCTGACCGAAGGCCCTTAAATGCTTTACCACTATTGCCTGCAATAGATTGTAGTTGAAGACCACTCGTATCAAACTGCATGCCATTCCTCCTTCAAAAATTCTTTACTATTTTACTAGTTTTCATGCTGTTAGTCAATCAATTTCTTCGTTTTTATCGTCAGATAGAAATAGTTTAGGAACAATCCCCCCAAGAGTAAGACAGCAAACATGGTCCAATCTCTTTGTACAAGCAGAAAGACCAAACAATTGATCCCCAGCAAGACATTCAAAACCAAACTCACTAATTGTCGAAAAGCACCAGCTTTTTGGCTATGGTCCAAGGGAAAAAGACTGGTTAAGGGGTGGTAATCGTAACTGTGATAAAGGGCTAGCAGTTGGAACAAAAGGAGATAGTGAAAGAGCAAGGCTAGTCCAACTGCCAACCAAGAAGGACTGACAAAGACCAAAGCCAATACCCCTAGCAAGACTAAGCGCAAGCTAATCACCAGAAAATCACCCTGGCGAACAAAAGCTCTCAAAAAGAGAAAACCCCAACCTGACTGATCTAGACCCGTCCATTTTTTAAGCCAGGTCACCAGTATTTTCCGCGGTTTTACAGAAGATATCAGGCCTTTTACATGGGTAAAGTTTGAGAAAAATGCTAGAACTGCTTGTTTTCTCCCTCTTTCACTGGAGATCGTCGCTGTCCAATCCAAGCCCTGACCTTGCAGCAACCGACTAGCTTGCCAATTGTGATAGCCAACCTTTACCCCTAAAAAGAAAAGAATCCAAAGCACTACAGCCCAGATTGGCCAAAAAATTTTCAATAACAAGGGAACAAGCAACAACTGACCCAGGACAAATACACTTCCCCAAACCAAACTCGCTCGCCGACTTGCTTCTCTGACTTCTTGAACCAAGGTCTCCTCTTCAACCAAGAGATAGTGTCGGTCTGCCGCTTCAATGTAGCTTGCGATTCTACCTGAAAAGAGCAACAAGAGACTGATTCCCAAAATCCCTAAAAAAATCCACAAAGCTGGAACAGCTTCAGACAGCATCAGGCTACGATACTGAAGAGAGGCAAAACCGAGTAAAAACAGTAGAGCTAATACAAAGTGATCATTGAGCACATAAGGGATGTAAGAAGAAATTTGCTTCCAAAATTTCCTCCGTCTCCCAGCAAAGACTTGCTTCATCCTGTCACCCCACTCGCTGTAATGGTCAAATAAATGTCATTCAAGCTAGCGTCTGGCATGTCAAATTGCTGCCGCAGGCTACCCAAATCCCCATCTGCAATTACTTGCCCACTATGGAGCACAACAAATCGATCACACAATCTCTCAGCAGAGTCAAGGACGTGGGTTGACATTAAAATCGACCGCCCTAGCGCCTTCTCTTTTTCCAACAAGCTGACCAAGTCCGAAATCGCCAACGGATCCAAACCTAAAAACGGCTCATCCACAATTAGGAGAGAAGCTTCTAGCAAGAGCGCACAGATAATCATCACCTTCTGCATCATCCCTTTTGAAAAGGTAGATGGGAACCAGTCCAACTTATCCTGTAATCGAAAGAGTTGCAACAAACCATCCGCTTTTTGCCACATAGCTTCTTTATCTAATTCGTAAGCCAAAGCCAGCAGTTCAATATGCTCCCGCAAGGTCAGTTCCTCATACAAAATCGGACTCTCTGGTATATAGGCAATTTGCTTGCGATAGGCTTTTAAATCTGATGACAATTCCAAGTCATTGACCTTGATGGTGCCACCATAGGGTTGCAAGAGGCCTATAATTTCCTTGATCGTCGTTGATTTCCCCGCACCATTTAAGCCAATCAAGCCAACCAATTCACCGTCGCCCACCTGAAAACTAACATCTTTTAAGACTGGAATATTGGCGTAACCGCCCGTGAGATTTTTAACTTCTAACATACATTTCTTCCCGTAATTTGATATAATTATTATACCAAAAATTCCTGAAAGAGGTTTGTTTATGTCAGATTGTATTTTTTGTAAGATTGTTGCTGGAGAGATTCCAGCTGCCAAAGTCTACGAAGACCAAGAGGTACTTGCTTTCTTGGACATCACCCAAGTCACTCCTGGCCATACCCTGGTTATTCCTAAAAAACATTTCCGCAATCTCTTGGACCTGGATGGCCAAACCAGCACAGCCATTTTCAGCAAAATACCTCTCATCGCCAATCAATTGAAGGACAAACTTGGCGCCAATGGCATCAACCTCCTCAATAATAGCGAAGAAGCTGCGGGACAAACCGTCTTCCACACCCATTTCCATCTTCTGCCACGGTTTGATGACCAAGATGGCCTGGCAATCACATTTGCAACCAATCAACCTGATTTCTATGAACTAGGTCGCTTGTCCCAACTCTTACAGATTGGAGAGTAATATGAAACTATCTCACCTTATCGCAGGAATCGGCGCTGCAAGCATCGCCTTCCAAGTTGTGTCCAACCGCAAAAAAATCCAGGCTGAAGCAAAAGAAACCTTGGATTTGGTTACCGAGTTGACACAAGAAAAAGAAGCCATCCAGCAGCACCTAAACACCATTTTATCCTACCGCCAACCCTTGCAAGACATGTCCCAGGACTTAACCTACAAGTTACGGACCTATCAGCAAAGCATTGCCGGAAACCTGGAAGAAATCAAAAAACATCTCCCCGCAACAAGCGAAAACCAAGAAAACCTTGTCCAATGACAAGGTTTTTCTTATTCTGAACTTGATTCTGTCGTCTCTTCGCTACTGCTGGTTTCTGTACCACTTGTCGAGCTAGCTTCCGTCTCAGCAGGAAGTCCGTAGCCCTCCAAGACGATTTCATTGGTATAGGCATCCAGTACAGTTACTGGACTTGGCAACCAATTCATCTCTTCATAGACCTGAATATTGGTCACAACTTCTGTCACCGTTGCAAGCCCCAATGATTTTTTCAGGATATTTTGCATTTCATAGACATGCTCACTGGTTGGAATTTGGTATGAAACACCATCGATCATCGCATCTTGCCCCGTCAACTGGTAGGACTCAATGGTTGTCAGCGAATCCCGATAGCCTAAGAGGCTTGGGATGGTCGCAGTGGAGATTTCAATATCCGTCCGCATGTTGTTGGAAATCGCATCCAAAATCTTCTTATACTGGGTAAAACCTTCCAGCTTAAGTAATTTTTTTACGATTGCCATGATAACTTCCCGCTGGCGTTTCTGCCGACCATAATCACCCTCTGGATCATCATAACGCATTCGAGCATAGACTAAGGCCTGGTCACCATTTACTAACTGAACACCAGGTGCAACTGTCGCAGTATAAGCAGGCTCATACTCATCAATTGAGATGGTAAAACCCAGGGTATTGTTAACTGTGATACCACCGACTGCATCGACTAACTCCACCAAGCCGTCCATATTGATTTCCACGTAGCGATTGATGTTGATGTCCATCATTTTTTCGATGGTCGCCACAGCCATCTCTGCCTGACCATAGCTATAGGAATGGTTGAGTTTTTCAATCGCTCCGCTTGATGTTCCATCACCATTTGCAATTTCAACCATGATATCGCGTGTCAAACTCATCATAGTCGTTGTTTTGGTCTGGGGATTAACTGTCAAGAGAATCATGGAATCACTACGCCCCTCTTCCCAGTTACCTCCTCGAGTGGCCTGATCCATGTCAACCCCCATCAAGAGAATGGTCAATGGTTCAGTCGCTTCAATCACATCATACTCTTCATCTGAGTTATTGAGGGTTTTAAATGTTTTTGAAATGGCATCCGTAGAATAATTTAACAAGGTGGTCCCATAAAGGGCACCTGCTCCAACTGTCAGGGCAATGATCAAGCCCAACATTCCAGCAATTTTGAATCCAATTTTCTTCATAAAGATTTATAGGAGCTTGCCCATGTAATAGAGGTCAAGCCATTCTCCTTCATCAGTTCTGGCACCCCGTTTTTGAGTGCCTTCAATTTCAAAGCCAAATTTTTGATACAAATGGACAGCTGCCTGGTTTCTAACCTGAACGGTCAACTCCAACCGACTCAACAAGCCCACTTCTTTGGCCCATAGGTTAACTTCTTCTAGGAGTATGGAACCAATGCCATGACCCCAATACTCTTTTTTTATCGCAATAAAAATCGTCCCGATATGGCTGACCCGAAACTGACGAAAGGATTTGACAGAAATGGCCCCAATCACTTCTGAGCCAACCTTCGCCAAGAGACATAGCTCTCGAGGATTTTCAATCCCAGCCTCAAAAATAGTCTCCATCTGCTCTTGACTAAATCTAAAGCCCGTCTCATCCATCACCAAGAAATCTGTTTCAAGAGCCACCTGATTCATAAAGTCAATAAAGGCTGCTGCATCTGCAGGTTCCGCCTCGCTAAAATAAATTTCTTTCTTAATCATACTGAACCTCCTCTGCTAGACGCTCACTCTTTGGACCATGTGGTTGGAAGGTTAAACGACGACCGTTCTCTTCTTTCTCGATTCGAATGAAGAGGTAGTCATCCAATAAGCTAGAATCAAGCAAATCCCCCCACTCAATGACCGTCACGCCATTTCCATAGAGAAAGTCATCCAAATCGATTGAATCAGGATCATCACCAATGCGGTAAACATCTAGGTGATAGAGAGGTAGGCGCCCCTCGTACTCCCTCACGATGGTATAGGTTGGACTTTTAATCATCTGTTTGATATCAAGCCCTAGGGCCAACCCCTTGGTAAAGGTTGTTTTTCCTGCCCCCAATTCACCAGATAAAACCAAAACCTGATTAGGCTGAAGGACTCTACCGAGCTTCTCTCCAATTGCCACTAATGTCGCTTCATTTTGACTATACATACCCATCATTATATCATAAGAGGACCTTTTTGTCATTTTCTTCCCAAAAGAAAAACTGGGACAAGCCCAGTTTGTCAAGAATATTGCTTACAAAATTGCAAGGATGATAAAGTTGAGGATAAAGAGACCAGTTGCTCCCCAAAGGATTGGGTGAATTTCTTTAGCCTTACCTGTTGATACTTTCACCAAGCAATAGAAGATAAAGGCAGCTGCAATACCGTATGAGATAGAGAAGCAAAGTGCCATGAAGAAGGCTGCGAAGAAGGCTGGAAGGGCATCTTCAAAGTGGCTCCAGTCAACATCCAAGAAGGATGAAACCATCATCACACCAACGATAATCAAGGCAGGAGAGGTTGCCGCAGCTGGCACAATACCGATAAATGGCAAGATAAGGATAGAAAGTAAGAAGAGCACCGCTGTCGTAACAGCTGTCAAACCAGTACGACCTCCCGCAGAGATACCTGCAGCTGACTCCACATAGGTTGTTGTATTAGAAGTTCCAAAGAGTGCACCGATTGAGGTACCGATTGCATCTGCAAAGAGCGCCTTGTCCATTTTAGAGTTAAAGCCTGTACCATTTTCGAGGGCTTTCTCATCTTCTGCTGAGAAAATTCCAGTCTTACGACCTGTACCGATAAAGGTACCAAGCGTGTCAAAGGTATCTGACAAGCTGAAGGCAAAGATAGTCATCAAAACAAGTGGTAGACGGCTTGAGTCAGCAAAGAGCGAAGATAGACCACCAAAAGCTGCTAAGAAAGTCGTACCTAGCTCCGCAAAGGCTGTACCGATATTATTATTTGCAAAATCAATGGTAGAAAGGTCTACAACACCCGCTGGAATACCAGCCAAAGTTGTTGCGACGATTCCAATCAAAATTGCACCACGTACATTCTTAATAACCAAAACAGCTGTCAAGAGGAGACCGAACACTGTCAAGAGAACACTTGGATCTGTAAAGGTCGAAATCCCTGGTACAACACCACCGCCTGCAAATACTGAAAAGACCCCGTTTGAGAAGGTTTCAGCAGTTGCATCCGCAGGAGCAACTCCGTTAACTGTAATAATGTCAGAACCAGATGTCAAGAAGGTAATCAAGTTTGAATTTTTAAAACCAAGATAGGCAACAAATACCCCGATACCACCACCAATTGCATGTTGCAAACTAACTGGAATAGCCTTGATAATGCTCTTACGAACCTTTGTAACAGTAATAAAAACATTAAACAGACCGCAAAGGAAAACCATTGCTAAAGCTTCTTGCCAAGTAAAATCAAGACCAATAACCACTGTATAGGTAAAGAAGGCATTTAGCCCCATCCCTGGTGCCAATGCATAAGGAACATTAGCAAATAGCCCCATAACTAGTGTAGAAACTGCACTGGCAATAATTGTTGCCAAGAAAACAGCTTGAGATGGCATCCCTGCAACACTTAAGATGCTTGGGTTGACAAACAAGATATATGACATAGCGAAAAAAGTCGTAAGACCGGCCATGATTTCAGTCGAAACGGTCGTACCGTGTTCTTTTAACTTAAAAAATGAATCCATTTTTCAATTTTCTCCTTTAATTTACGAACGATACTTGTATTATAAACAAAAAACGATAGCCTTTCAAGTGGTTTGTTCATGAAAACGTTTGATTTTTATAAAAAATAAGAAAAAACCGAACGTTATTCAACGAAACTGAGATTGAACTGCCAACTTTTGCCCCTAATCTTAAATTTTGATATACTGTTAGGAATGATTTAGAAAGGCAAGCCATATGAAACAGAAACTAATTGCCCTCGATTTAGACGGTACCCTTCTTAACAAAGATAGCCAGTTATCCAATTACACTATTTCTACTATTAAAAAGGTAAAAAAAGCAGGACATAAAGTCCTCATCGCCACAGGTCGTCCCTACCGCATGGCAGTTCACTACTACCAGCAATTGGAATTGGACACCCCAATGATTAATTTCAATGGTTCCCTGATCCATCTTCCACAGCAAAAATGGCAGTGGGAAAAAAATATCCTCATCGACAAGTCCTACCTCTTAACCTTTCTGAAAGAAGAGGAACGGTTCCAGGCAGATTTCATCGCTGGTGAATACAAGAATAAATTTTTTATCACTCAAAGCCACTTGGACAAGATTGATCCAGGACTTCTGGGTGTGGACCAAATCACACCTGAGACCCTTATCAAACCTGAACTCGTCACAGAAGACCCTCATTCTATCCTGATGCAGACCCATGCAGAGGATAAATTTGCCCTAGCTGAAGAGATGAAGGCCTTCTTCAACAACGAACTAGAAATCAATACCTGGGGCGGTCCGCTCAATATCCTTGAAACCTGCGCCAAGGGTGTCAGTAAGGCAACTGCTTTGTCCTACCTGCTCGACCTCTATCAAATGGATCCCAAGGATCTAGTTGCATTCGGGGACGAACACAATGATATTCAAATGCTCCAGCTAGCTGGTAGGGGCTATGCCATGAAAAATTGTAGTCAGACCTTACTTCCTCATGCAGATTATCAAACCAGCTTCACCAACGACCAAGACGGTGTCGCAAGAGAATTGGAAGCTCTATTCCTATAATATAGAAAAAGCAGCTCAGTCACACTCTTGATTCTTTCAAGAATAGGCTGATAGCTGCTTTTTTATTATTCCGTTGTCAAACCTGCAGTCGCTGTAAGGGATTGATCATCAACAAAAACGGTATAAGTTTGCCCCTCTTCCATATCTGCCAAGCTAACTAAAGGCTTGGCTGGCTGTATAAGCCGCCAACTGATTGCCTTCACTATCTAGAACACGAATGTTTGAACCAACAGTACCGTTCAGCTCTTTCACCAAAAGAGATGCCTGACTAGAATCACTGCCAAACCCTTGTGCCATACCGGACCAGCCGACGATGATCGCATCTCCTCCTGTAATAGCCGCATGGCCTTCATAGTCCAAGGCACCATTACCAGGATTCAGTGCTCCACTTACGAAAATCTGCCCGTCATTTATAAGAAGATTACCATTTGAATCTAATCCATCTCCTCCAGCTTGTACGGTCAACTCCCCTCCATCTATAGTCAAGGAAATTCCTGCATAAGCTGAGGCGTTGGCTGCGTTGATGGCATCATCACTGGCTACAAGATTCAAGCTGCCTCCCATGATGTGAATGGTTTTTTCCTTCCATGGCTTCGGTCGATTGGGTAATCGTAATTTCTCCGGTGTTCACAATCAGGGCATTGGAAGCATGAATCCCATCATCTCCTACTTGTGCGGTCAACTGAGCCTGACCCACATAGAGATTACCCAAGTTAACATCCTCTGCATTATTCGAATGCAGACCATCATGGCCTGCTGCAATCGTTACGGTTGCATCTTTGATGTTTAGGGCATCATTTCATTGATTCCATCTCCAACCGCCTCTAACTCCAGATGACTTCCATAGATACAGACATCATCATTGCCCTCGATAGCATTATAGTAACGACCATTGACAATCAAACTGCCGCTACCATTAATGGTCAAATCACTTTTAGAAAAAATAGCCGCATCCAATTTCGTATTGCTGTTTGTCGCAGCATCCGAAATTGTGTTGGTCGTTCCATCTGCTAATGTGAGAATCACCTTATCCGCTTCTTCAACATAGATCGGAGCCGTTTCAGCACTCATCTCGACACCATTTAAGACAAGCTGTACTTGGTCAGCATCTGCTGCCTTAACACTGATCCGGATCGTATCCGAGCTTCCTGAAATAAAATGGGTATCTGCTACCGAAATGGTTAGTTCTTGTCCGTTCAAACTAGCCCCTGTCCCCGAAATCGTCACTGTTTCCCCTTCCAAGTCAATCTTAGTTGCCTGGTCGCTATCGTAACTGGCATCAAGATCCCTATCTGAAAAATACTGGCTAAGATTGGTCGTCGATGAAGCTGTTGAATCGCTTACGCTTGATGACTCTTGACAGGCAGTCAGTAAAAAACCTGAAACTATCAAACTGATCAACCATGCATTTTTTTCATTTTCATTCTCTTTCCTCAACTTCCAAAAAAATTCCCTCAAATACTACTATTTTCAGCTTAAAACAAGCTAAAATTGCACATTTCTAGCGCAACATTTCAGAAAATTTTCCCTCGGATGTCACAAAATTGCTTGACAAATTCATTGAAAACGTTTTATAATGTTACAGTTCGAACATGAAAACCCCTTCAAGGGTTTTTACATGAACAAGAAAAATTTAGGAGGAACAATAATGAGTATTGGAATCATTATTGCAAGTCATGGCGAATTTGCTGCTGGTATCCATCAGTCAGGTTCAATGATCTTTGGCGAACAAGATAAAGTACAGGTTGTTACTTTCATGCCAAGCGAAGGACCAGATGATTTATACGCTAAGCTCAATGCTGCTGTTGACGCATTCGATGCCGATGATGAAGTTTTGGTGTTAGCTGACCTTTGGAGTGGGTCACCATTTAACCAAGCAAGCCGCGTAGCTGGTGAAAACCCAGATCGTAAGTTTGCCATCATCACAGGCCTCAACTTGCCAATGTTGATCCAAGCCTATACAGAGCGTATGATTAACGCTGAAGCAGGCGTGGAAGAAGTTGCGGCAAACATTATCAAAGAAGCCAAGGATGGTGTGAAGGTTCTTCCAGAAGAACTTCAACCCGCAGAAGCTGCTCCAGTAGCTGAAGCAGCACCAACTGCTCCACAAGGTGCGATCCCTCCAGGGACTGTTATCGGAGATGGCAAGCTGAAAATCAACTTGGCTCGTATCGACACTCGTCTCTTGCATGGTCAAGTTGCGACTGGTTGGACCCCTGCTTCTAAGGCAGATCGTATCATCGTTGCTTCAGATACAGTTGCTAAAGATGAATTGCGCAAACAACTCATCAAACAAGCTGCTCCTGGTAACGTGAAAGCGAACGTTGTCCCAATCAAGAAATTGATTGAGGTTTCTAAAGACCCTCGCTTTGGTAACACACATGCCTTGATTCTCTTCGAAACACCACAGGAAGCTCTTGAAGCAATCGAAGGTGGCGTAGAAATCAAAGAATTGAACGTCGGTTCTATGGCTCACTCAACTGGTAAAACAATGGTTAACAACGTATTGTCAATGGACAAAGATGACGTTGCAACCTTTGAAAAATTGCGTGACTTGGGCGTTGAATTTGATGTGCGTAAAGTACCAAACGATACTAAGAAAGACTTGTTTGAGTTGATCAACAAAGCAAACGTTCAATAATACAATCTGATTTAAGAAAGGATTTCAACATGGATATTACACTTATTTCCGCAATTCTTGTTGTCATCGTTGCCTTCTTCGCAGGTCTTGAAGGTATCCTTGACGAATTTCAATTCCATCAACCATTGGTAGCTTGTACCCTTATCGGTCTTGTAACTGGTAACTTGGCTGCAGGCGTTATGCTCGGTGGTTCCCTACAAATGATCGCTCTTGGTTGGGCGAACATCGGTGCAGCCGTTGCACCAGACGCAGCACTTGCATCTGTTGCTGCTGCTATCATCATGATCAAAGGTGGCGACTTCTCAGCAGAAGGTATTGCCGTTGCAACAACAACTGCTATTCCTCTTGCCGTTGCTGGTCTTTTCCTTACAATGATCGTGCGTACTATCTCAGTTGGTTTGGTTCACGGTGCAGACAATGCTGCTAAAGATGCAAACTTTGCTGCGGTAGAACGTTACCACTTGTTCGCTCTTCTTCTTCAAGGATTGCGTATCGCAATCCCTGCAGCACTTCTTCTTGCAATGCCAGCTGAAGCTGTTCAATCTGTTCTTGAAGCAATGCCAGAATGGCTCAAAGGCGGTATGGCTGTCGGCGGTGGTATGGTTGTTGCCGTAGGTTATGCTATGGTTATCAACATGATGGCAACTCGTGAAGTATGGCCATTCTTCGCCCTCGGATTTGCCTTTGCTGCTCTCAGTGAATTGACTCTTATCGCTCTTGGTGTTATCGGTGTAGCAATCGCTCTTATCTACCTCAACTTGTCTAAACAAGGTGGTTCAGGAAACAGCAGCGCTTCTTCAAATGACCCAATCGGCGACATCCTTGAAGACTACTAAGAGAAGGGAGATTTAACCATGTCAGAAAAAATTCAACTTTCCGTAAGCGATCGTAAAAAAGTTTGGTGGCGTTCAACCTTCCTTCAAGGTTCTTGGAACTACGAGCGTATGCAAAACTTAGGTTGGGCATATGCAATGATTCCTGCTATCAAAAAACTCTACACGAAAAAAGAAGACCAAGCAGCTGCTCTTGAGCGTCACTTGGAATTCTTCAACACTCACCCATACGTTGCTTCACCAATCCTTGGTGTAACACTTGCCCTTGAAGAAGAGCGCGCAAACGGTGCTGCTATCGATGACACAGCTATCCAAGGGGTGAAAATCGGTATGATGGGACCTCTTGCTGGTATCGGTGACCCAGTCTTCTGGTTTACTGTTCGCCCAATCCTCGGCGCCCTCGGTGCATCACTTGCACTTTCTGGTAACATCATGGGTCCAATCATCTTCTTCTTTGGTTGGAATGCAATCCGTATGGCTTTCCTATGGTACACACAAGAATTTGGTTACAAAGCTGGTAGCGAAATTACCAAAGACATGTCAGGTGGTATCCTTCAAGATATTACTAAAGGTGCATCTATCCTTGGTATGTTCATCCTTGCAGTTCTTGTTCAACGTTGGGTATCTATCAACTTCACCATTGATCTTCCTGCAAAACAATTGTCAGAAGGTGCTTACATCGTCTTCCCAGAAGGTACTGTAACAGGTACTGAGCTTCAAGGTATCTTGGGCGATGCTCTCAGCGGACTTAGCCTTTACCCAACTCAAGCACAAAGCTTACAAGGCCAGTTGAACAGCTTGATTCCTGGTTTGATGGGACTTCTCCTTACTTTCCTCTGCATGCACTTGCTTAAGAAGAAAGTAACACCAATCACAATGATTATCGGTCTCTTCATCGTAGGTATCATCGCTCGTTTCTTCGGAATTATGTAATCAATAACCCCGCACCCGCGGGGTTTTATGGTATAATAAAGCCTAGAAAAGAGAGAAAAAACTATGGCACAATCCTTAAATTCACGAGTAGAAGTTCAAGCAACCGGTGTTTCTTATATGGGGTTCGGAGGAAAAGTTGGAAAATTCTTAGTCGGAGATAAAGCAATCGAATTTTATCCCGACAGCAATGTCGAGCGCTATATCCAGATTCCCTGGGATTCCATTCAATCCATCGGAGCTAATGTACACCACAATAAAGTCAGTCGGCATTTTGAAATCTATACAGAAAAAAGCCGTTTCCTCTTTGCCTCATCTGACTCAGGGAAAATTTTAAAAGCTGCCCGTCAGCACATTGGTAATGACCGTGTGATCAAACTACCAACCCTAGTCCAGCTCATCGGCAAAAAACTGGCTTCTATATTCAAAAAATAAAAGAAGAATCAAGTTGATTCTTCTTTTATTTTGTATTATTTTTCTTTCCGACGACGAAGAGCTACTGCTGCTCCAAGTGTCATCAATCCCATACCTGTCAACAATAGACTCTCTACACCTGCTGTATTTGGCAGTACCTTCGCAGCTGATTTTTCCTTGTCGGTTCTCTCTGTTGTTTTCGTACTCGGTACTGGCTTCAGACTAGCTGGATTCATACTTGGAAGGTGATGATTTGGTGCATAATTCGGTACCAATCCGCCATCAAAAGTCGGAACTTGATGTGTCAAGCTTTCATTGAGCGTCAAACCACCCTCGAAGCTTGGAACCTCATGCGTCAGGTTTTCGTTCAGACTCACTCCCCCATCGAAGGCTGGAAGTTCGTGGACCAGGTTCTCGTTGAGGGTCAAACCACCGTCAAAGGCTTTCGGACCTTCATTAAGGAGCCCCTTCCCTTTTTCTGTCACTTCAGCTGACTGGTTGCCCTGCTCTGCTTCTGCAAATACACCTCGAAGCAATTCAATCAATTCTTCGCCTTCTGCTAGATGAGATGCCAACTGAGTTGGTGTTCCTGATGCCATGACGCGGTTTGCTTGGTCACGGAATTGATTCAGATAGGCAGGCCATTCTTCCCCAGCCAGTCGCGGAATATAGCCCTCTAACTCACTTACAATGTCACGTAAACGAGCTACTGAGACTGCATCTAGACTTGGTTGTTCAGTTGCAGTTCCAGAAGCATTGTCACTCGTTTGGTTACCTGTGCCTTCATTTTCACCTGAACCTGTTTGGCTGCCTGAGCCCTCACTTGCCCCTGAATCTGTTTGGCTGCTTGTCCCCTCACTTGCGCCTGAATCTGCTGGTCCCTCTGAAGTGGTTAAACCTGATAACCATTCTTCAAACAGGGCAACCACTTCATCTACTTGTTCTTGGTTCTCCGCTGTCCGAGTAGCCGCTGCCGTTTCGAGTAATTCAGCCAGTTGTCCAGCTTGTGCTTCAGATAGTTTTTCCTCCTCCAAGGCTAGGGCAATTGCTAGAACTTCTTCCAAAGCTGCCAGGTCTAATCCAGCACCTTGTCCTTCTTGTTCTGAATTACTGTCACTTGAGCCGGAGTCACCGCCTTCTGCAGGAGCTGGAGTGCTGCTGTCGCCTGAGCCAGTGTCACTGCCTTCTGTTGGAGCTGGAGTGTTGCTGTCACTTGAGCCGGAGTCACCGCCTTCTGCAGGGGCGGGAGTGCTACTGTCACCTGAGCCAGTGTCACCGCCTTCTGCAGGGGCGGGAGTGCTGCTGTCGCCTGAGCCAGTGTCACCGCCTCCTGCAGGGGCGGGAGTGCTGCCGTCACCTGAGCCAGTGTCACTGCCATCTGTAGGAGTTGGAGTATTGCTCTCACCTGAGCCAGTGTCACCGCCTTCTGTAGGAGTTGGAGTGTTGGTGTCGCCTGAGCCAGAGTCACCACCTTCACTTGGCTGATCTGCGGTACCACTACCCCAATTTCGAAACATCTCTACATTGGCTTTGGCTTCTTTATATTGCTCGAGAATATCTTGGTCATTATCATTTGCAGCTAATAAGTCACGTGAAATACCATTAAAATCGAGTAAATAATCAATCCAATCTTGACTAGTTTCGTCTAATAATGCCAAATATCCTTCCAGCTCTTCGGTGTATTCTGCCAAGAGCCTTTTAGCTTCCTCAACAGAAATTGCCTCCTCACTAGCATCGCCCACTGGCGCTGGATCTTCTAGCGCTTTTTCAACAATCAAAGCTGACATATCAGCCAAGGCTTGCTTAATAGCAGGTATAGATGGCACCGACTTAGCTAACTCTGTTTCAAACGCTGTTTGCTTAGAGGCAAAGGCTTCTGCATCACTCACTTTTGTGCTATCAGCAGCAAGTCCCACCAGGCGCTCTTTTTCAATTACAAGGTCTCTAAAATACTCATCCTTGGTCAAGACACGCGCATTTTCGCCAAACAATTCAAAAACATCTAAAAAGAGTTGTTTATTCGCATTGGCAGGATCCACCGACAGGGTTAAGGCGTGCTTGCCTGCTCTTAACTGATCTAGGGTAAAAATGCGCTCCTGTCTTTGTCTGGTTTGATCTGCTGGGATAAAGAGACTGAATTTGCCTTCGCGACCAAGACCGAGCTTCTCATTATAGGCGATCACTTCACCATCCAATTCCACCAGAAAATCGGCATGGGCATTATGGCGCTCCGAATACATATCCACGCCAGTCCCTTCAAAATATAGGGTTACAGATCGATCGTTTGTACCAGAGGTATAACGACCAGTATTTCCAAATTTCCCTTGACCGGTTTCAGAAGTCCAAGAACCTGTAAATACCAGACTTGTATGGTTATCATCCACAGATACCTTATCCAAACGTGGTAAGACACCTGCTAAATGAACCGTTCCCGCGCTTGAGTTGAAGAGAAGATGCTCTCCCTCCTTCTCTCTTAATCCTGTAATTTTTTGCCCGTAGTCCGCATCCTTGACCTGATAAATCGCTGAGTTGTGGCTGGTCTGTGCAATAAACTTAGCATAGCTACCATTTTCCAAAGCTAAATCTGGCTGACCAATTACTGCAACCGCGCGGTTAAAGAAGACCTCAACAAAATTATCCTTGGATTCACCTGCATGTGCCACTCGAGCAATGGTCAGTGGCTGCACAGCTTGTGTTGGATAATTTTTGAAGTAACGAGTTGAAAGCGGATTATCTGTCACACCAGAATTATCCGACACAACATTTGGATTGTTGTAAACAGCCAGATCACCCAGAGTCACTCGTCCCTTGCTGCTATCCCTAGTTCCGAATAACACGCTAGATTGGTCCGAAACCAAAATCAACTTATCAACATTCTGTTGGATGTTACGAGTTGTAGAGTTTCGCCCATTGACAAAGAAGCGGGTGCGATTGCCTGTTTTCAAATAGGTTAGCGAGGACCATTCCCCTAACTGAGGTTTCAAAACCGTTGTCATATAGGCTGCATCAAGGTAAGGGCTTCCGTCTTTTTTCCCCTCCATGCCAAAATGCATCTGTTCTCCGTTCATGAAGGCAAAGATACGGTAAAAGTTATTATCATCTGTGTGGACCTTAAAAACATCCACTTGCTGACCAGCTTCAATCTGGTCAACCTTGACATCGAAGTGGAGAACACCTTGTCCCAGATTTTTCAGAGTAGCAATCTCTTCAGCAGTAAAATCATAGGCGCCAGACTCTGAATAATCCTGAGCTATTTTATGGATGACCCGACGATCAGCTAGCGCCTGCTCATCTCGGTCCACCAAGTAAACTTCTGGAACTGGTAAAGCTGCAAATTCATCGCTTGTTGCGGCTTCTTTGGGTGTTGCTTCCTCCACTGGACCTTCTGCGCCTTCACTGCCTGCACCCTCTCCTATAGTTCCCTCTCCTTCTTCCGGAGAAACTTGCGCCGCTTCCCCAATTTCAGTATTGGATAGAGGTGGTTGGGCATCCACGATTTGTCTAGTACGAGAAATGACCGTTGGTAGATGATTCAAATAGGCATTGATGACTGCATCCTGCCCCGTTTCTAAGGCGCCTTGGGCATTCGCAATTTCATTTTCAACTGCTGTACGTTCTGCCGTATCGCGAATTTGATCCTTCAAATTTCGTAATTCTGCGATTTTTTCTCTCAGGCTCCGACTTACTTCGCTTTCTGAAACAATGCCCGATTCTCCAGTAGCTGCATTAGTTTCAGATGCCAAAACAGCTGGTGCCTGTAGCAAACCGGCCAACAAGACTCCGATAACTACTGAGCCTACGCCAAGCCTTGTCTTCCGTAGAGCATATTGATGATTTCGATTGGTGCGATTCATTTTTTCCTCCTTTTATTTTCTATGAATAGCAATCGACAGGATAATCTCCTTTTGTTTTTACTCACTCAACAATATATTAACATATGCGCAAATCCTTTACAAGAAATTATACTCAAATGGATTTGTCTTTTTTATTAAAAACAACACAAAAAAAGGAGCAACACATTGTGCTCCTTTTCTTTGGCGAATTTCAACAGAACTCGCTTATTTTTCTTCTTTTCTACGAAGACGGGCTGCAGCTGCTAGACTAAGAACTCCTAGACTTGGAAGGAGGAATTCTGCCCCTGTACCAGTATTTGGTAGGGTCTTCTCAGCTTTTTTCTCTGCTAAACCACCTAAAGCAGAAAGAGGAGTGAGTGGCTTCTTGGATTCGTCAGTAACTTTCATTTCTCCAGCTCTTGCCTCTGCAACTGTTATTGCATCTTTGTAGACAATGCCGTATTCACTAAAGTGTTCTGCAACAAATTCAACTTCTCTATTAACAGAACCGTCTTCATTTCTAGTTTCAACTACTGTAAAGTCCAAAACTTCTTCTGATTCTGTATTTGGAAGATAAACCACTCGATCAACTTCTTTACCTTCATCAATCGGTAAGCGAACACGCGTTGGAAGAGTATTGTCAACGACTTCACCTGCTCCATTCACCAACTCGATATCAAATAGATCATAGTCAACCTTAGTAAGAACAACTGGGGTTGTAACAGCATCTGTCTCCTTGTGGCTAATGCGCAATGCTACAATGCCATCTACTTCTCCATCAGCAAGCTGAACGCTTACTTTTGTAGAAGGGTCAACCAAGACAACTGCTCGTGTAATGACATTTGTATCCCCCTTCGGTCCTTGAGCTCCTGTGTCTCCCTTGTCACCTTTTGGTCCCTGTGGGCCGACTGAGCCTGTCTCACCTTGTGGACCTTGAGCTCCTGTATCACCTTTGTCACCTTTTGGTCCTTGTGGGCCAACTGGACCGGACTCACCTTGTGGGCCTTGAACTCCTGTATCGCCTTTGTCACCTTTTGGTCCTTGTGGGCCAACTGGACCGGACTCACCTTGTGGGCCTTGGGCACCTGTATCGCCCTTGTCACCTTTTGGTCCTTGAGCTCCGGTGTCACCTTTGCTTCCTTTCGGTCCTTGTGGACCACGGGGACCTCTTGGACCGGCTGGACCTTGGTCTCCCTTATCGCCTTTCGGACCGGCTTCACCTTGTGGGCCGGTTGGACCGACTTCGCCTTGTGGGCCGGCTGGGCCAGCTTCACCTTGTGGACCGGCTGGACCGACTTCGCCTTGTGGGCCGGCTGGGCCAACTTCACCTTGTGGGCCGGCTGGACCGACTTCGCCTTGTGGGCCGGCTGGACCGACTTCGCCTTGTGGGCCGGCTGGGCCAACCTCACCTTGTGGGCCGGCTGGGCCAACTTCACCTTGTGGGCCGGCCGGGCCGACTTCGCCTTGTGGGCCGGCTGGGCCGGCTGGACCGACTTCACCTTGTGGACCACGCGGACCGACTGGACCTTCATCTCCAGGATCGCCTTTTGGTCCTTGTGGACCAACTTCGCCTCGCTCACCCTGAGCACCTGCTTGACCTGGGTCTCCTTTATCTCCTTTCGGACCTTGCGGGCCAACTTCGCCTCGTTCGCCTTGGACACCTGCTTGACCTGGGTCTCCTTTGTCCCCTTTCGGCCCTTGTGGGCCGGCTTCGCCTCGCTCACCTTGGGCACCCGCTTGACCTGGGTCTCCTTTATCTCCTTTCGGTCCTTGTAGGCCAACCTCACCGCGGTCGCCCTGATCACCTTTTGGTCCTTTCAACCAAGATTGGACATCATTTTCATCAACATCGTCGTCGCTATCTTGGTCACCAATTGTCGTTACGAACCAATCGTAGAATCCACCAGGTATCACGTCGCCATGGACAGTTGTGTAAAGAACTGCGTAATGACTGAAGTGAGTAGCTTCAAATGTGACATAGCTTGTATCAGTTTCTTCTTCATACACCTGTTCGAATTCAACAGCTTCCAGTTCTCCACCCTCAGGTATGAAGACAACACGTGAAACGAGTTTATTAACATCTACTGGCAATTTGACAAGCGCAGAAAATTCACCATCAATGTGTTGTCCGTCCTCATCAATCAACTCAATGTCATAGACAACGGCATCTTTCCCATCCACAGCTTCTGGCAAGTCTTCCATCTGAGAAACCTGAATACCAACAGCTGCATCGGCACCAGTATTTACTGTTACAGAAATATTGGTTGTGTCATCCGTGAAGATTCGAGGGGAATCAGTAACTGGATCTTCAGTGATTGGTTCATCTGTAACCGGATTTTCAGTAACTGGATCTTCGGTGACCGGATCTTCAGTAACTGGGGCTTCGATAACTGGATCCTCTGTAACCGGATCTTCAGTAACTGGGGCTTCGATGACTGGATCTTCAGTAACTGGATTTTCAGTGACTGGTTCCTCTGTAACTGGATCCTCTGTAACCGGATCTTCAGTAACTGGATCCTCTGTAACTGGGTCTTCAGTGACTGGGTCTTCGGTAACCGGATCTTCAGTGACTGGATCCTCTGTAACCGGATCTTCGGTGACTGGTTCCTCAGCGACCGGATTTTCAGTGATCGGATCCTCTGTAACTGGATCTTCGGTGATCGGATCTTCAGTGATTGGTTCCTCTGTAACCGGATCTTCAGTAACTGGATCCTCTGTAACTGGGTCTTCAGTGATTGGTTCCTCTGTAACCGGATCTTCGGTGACTGGGTCTTCGGTGACTGGGTCTTCGGTGACTGGATCCTCTGTAACTGGATCTTCGGTGATTGGATCTTCAGTAACCGGATCTTCAGTAACCGGATCTTCAGTAATTGGATCTTCGGTGACTGGGTCTTCGGTGACTGGCTCCTCTGTAACTGGATCTTCGGTGATTGGATCTTCAGCAACTGGATCTTCTGTAACCGGATCTTCAGTAATTGGATCTTCGGTGACTGGGTCCTCAGCAACTGGATCTTCGGTAACAGGTTTTTCTAGTGGCGCCGCTTGATAAAACTTAACTTCTCGAACTGTTAGGAATTGATTCGTTCTATTCCCAGCATTATCTAGCGCTTCGATAAATGTCAATTCAACACTATCAACCTGGCTGCCATTTAATTCCAAATTACTCAGAGTTGCTGAACGATGAATCGATGAAACGATTTCTTCTTGTACAACTTGACCCTGGAATTTCGTTACGACTTTATACTCTGCAACTGAGCCTTGACGATCCGGACGAGTATAAACTGTAATTCCACTTAAAGCCTTGGGTTCCGTTAAAGTAAAGGTCACTTTTTGTCCCAATCGTTTTTGATGCGAACCTGGACCCCACTTCAATTCCGTTCCGTTTGAATAGCTTCCATCAATCAATCTCTCAACACCGTAGCCAGACTGGAAAGCTGTTGGATCTTCTGCTTGTACTTGAATGTGAGAACGTTCAACTTGAGTTCCACGAATACCTGAATCTTTCTTGAAGAAACTTATACCTTTTACGGTCAAGTCACCCGGTGTCACTTGACCACTTGCATTGACTGCTTGTTTAAAGGTTACTGTAACTTTTTTAATACCACTGAAGCTTCCTAAAGAATATGATGCAGTTGGAGTTTCTTTCTCAACTGTAACATCTTGCTCTTCTCCAATTACCTGGTCATTCTCACCGTATACAGTAACTGAAAATTGGGTCAAAGTACCGTTGTTATTGAGACGTTTGTAAATTTCCAGTTTTTCAAGATCTTGAAGTTCTGTAAACGTAAAATGAACGGATTGAGGCATCCGTTTACTGCCTCCCCAGAGCATTTCTGTCAAAACCGTATTATCTGCACCAGATGATCCGTCACCAATATCTCCATTTGTTAAATTCTGAACTCCACGAGGCCAATCATTCGTATTTTGCCATGCAGTTGAATCTCCCGCCGTCACTTGAATAAACTCTTTAGACAATTCAATTAAGGCATGTTCACCTAATACGTACAACGGATCTTCGGTAACTGGATTTTCAGTAATTGGGGCTTCAGCAACCGGAGCTTCCGTAACAGGTTCTTCAGTGATTGGATCCTCTGTAACTGGATCCTCTGTAACTGGAGATTCTGTAACTGGAGACTCAATCTTAGTACCTGTTAGGTAAACTTCTGCAATCGCTACGATTTTATTATAATTTGCAGTTCCATTCCAATGGTAAGTATTTGTTGCAACAATTCTAAATTTTTGCGCTTCTACAGGTGTAAATGTAACTGTTTTAGTATCATGTGAGCCTCCGAATACAAATTCATTCTGTGGGGTTCCTCCGACAATAGAAACTCTAGTCCAATTCCCTTCTGAATTTAGATACTCAATATACCCACTAATCAAATCTCCCGTATAATGAACTCGGTAATTGTCCCCATCCTGACGTGGTGTAATATCAATGCTGTTAACACGCGCCACTTCAGTCAGACCAACTGTTAAAGCTTGAGGAGCAGTTCTATTCCAATACTCAGATGTATCTGCACTTGCCCAAAGCGTTCTTTTATCACCGTCAGTTGCAAATGAAGCATTGCGGCCTCCGCCATCCGTCGCATTATATGATGGCGCCTCTGTCAAAGACGGATCCAAATAAACTACACTTTCCTGAGGAACTTGTTTCTCGGCATATGGCATGAATTCAGCAGCTGAAACTACCTTATTTTCTTGAGCAGGATCCCAATGTTTCGTCTCTAATGCAACTAGTCGCACATAGAGAGCTTCCACGGGTTCAATCTCAATATACTTCGGTAATCTATTCACATCCAACGTGAATGTATGTGCTGCTCCATCAACTCGACCACTCGTCAGGCCATCTCTAATCCGAGTAACACCAGTTGGAATTGCATCCTCCCAACGCTCTTTGTCTAGGCTATATTGAATTTTTCCTTTTACAACGTTACCAACCGCAGTATCACTTTCAGATCTTGGCGAATATAAAACTTTACTAACCGTTCCAGGTTCAAGCAATTTCACAGTCAACATTTGTCGTGCAGACTCTTGATTAATTTGTGAATGGTTTGAACTCCAAAATGTTGAAGAATTATTATCAATAACATTTGAAGCATTCACCCCAGACTCACTCGTTTGAGTCGAAGTTACCTCAACAAATGATTGATCCACTGCAACCCTTACTCGCACCATCGGTTGAGTTATTTCTGTGAGGTCACTCGCCTCCTCCCCTCTCACCTCTCCCCCTACTTGAGGTGTTACTTGTGGTGCAGCTTGCTCTTCTTCGCCGAGGTCAATTTCTGTTTCATGGTGGTCAGCTTGATTGGTTGGAGATGGAGTTGGAGTTAAGGCGGACACTGCCGGTTGTGCTGTTGAAGGAGCTGCTGCTAAAGGCTCTTCTTCCCCATCAATAACAATGCCATCTTCTGCAGTTGGCTGCACCTGAACGGTGTTTGGTCCTGCCTCTGCTACTTCTGAATTTGCCAAAACTGTTGGAGCTTGTAGCATACCTGCTAGAAAGACGCCAACTACTACTGAACCAACGCCCCAATTTCGCTTACGTATCGAATAATGATACAGTTTTTGATAATTTTTATCTTGTCTATTCATATGTTCCTCCGTTTTTATTTCAAAGATAAAAGTTATTACCAATTATTATAGTTGTTTTAACCTCCCCTTCTACGTTATTTACATATCTTTCTATGATAATTTCAACAATATATTAACATACAATGATAGCGCTTGCAAGAGGGATTTTTTATCGTTTTAAAAAATTTTTTACTTTCGTTTACAAGTCAGCACATTTAGGGTATAATCTAAGAAACGGATAAGTAATATCAGGCGTTTTTCAGAAAGTCTGCGGTCGCTGTGAGCAGATAAACAAGGGATATGAAATTCTACCGTTGTATATAAAAATGACATACTTAAAGTGCACAGAATGTGAAGCTGGATGGAACCGCGGTAAATATCGCTCCAGCATCTCTCATTCTGTGTTTTTTATTCTAAAGGAGACATCTATGCTAGATATCAAACGTATTCGTACAGATTTTGACGGAGTGGCTGCCAAATTAGCTACTCGTGGTGTGGCTGCTGAAACCTTGGCAAACATCAAGGACTTGGATGCAAAGCGCCGTGAAATCTTGGTTACTGTAGAAGAATTAAAAGCAGAACGTAACACTGTTTCTGCGGAGATTGCCCAAGCAAAACGCAACAAGGAAAATGCGGACGACAAGATTGCTGCCATGCAAAAATTGTCTGCCGATGTAAAAAACTTGGATGCTGAACTCTTGGAAATTGATGAAAAACTAAATGCCATCCTTGCAGTTCTTCCAAATACGCCGCACGATTCTGTTCCTGTTGGTGCAGATGAAGAAGAAAACGTGGAGGTTCGTCGTTGGGGAACACCTCGTGAATTCACTTTCGAGCCAAAAGCTCACTGGGATTTGGGCGAAGACCTCGATATTCTGGACTGGGAACGTGGAGCAAAAGTAACTGGTGCCCGCTTCCTCTTCTACAAGAACTTAGGTGCTCGTTTGGAGCGTGCCCTCTACAACTTCATGTTGGACGAGCATATCGCAGAAGGCTATCAGGAAATCATCACACCTTACATGGTCAACCACGACTCTATGTTCGGTACTGGTCAATATCCTAAGTTCAAGGAAGATACTTTTGAGTTGGCAGATACCAACTTCGTCCTCATCCCAACTGCGGAAGTACCATTGACCAACTACTACCGCAACGAGATTTTGGAAGAAAAAGACCTGCCAATCTACTTCACAGCCATGAGCCCATCTTTCCGTTCTGAAGCAGGTTCTGCTGGTCGTGACACCCGTGGTCTGATCCGCCTTCACCAATTCCACAAGGTTGAAATGGTCAAATTTGCCACACCAGAACAGTCTTATGATGAATTGGAAAAAATGACCGCAAACGCAGAGAATATTCTCCAAAAACTAGGCTTGCCTTACCGCGTTTTGGCCCTCTGTACAGGCGATATGGGCTTCTCAGCTGCTAAGACCTATGACTTGGAAGTCTGGATTCCTGCCCAAAATGCCTACCGTGAAATCTCAAGCTGTTCAAACACAGAAGATTTCCAAGCCCGTCGTGCCCAAATCCGCTACCGCGATGCTGCTGACGGCAAGGTTAAATTGCTCCATACCCTCAACGGTTCCGGTCTAGCAGTTGGTCGTACAGTGGCTGCCATTCTTGAAAACTACCAAAATGAAGACGGCTCTGTCACCATTCCAGAAGTTCTCCGTCCATACATGGGTGGGGCGGAAGTTATCAAACCTTAGCATTAGGAGGACAAGAGTATGAAAAAGAAATTGTACAAAGATAAAAGTCGCAAGGAGCTTTCTGGTGTCATCGCTGGCCTTTATGATTATTTTGATCTCTATGGAAACTATGGCTGGAAGCTGGAAAATGTTCGGTGGGTTGTTGTCATCTTAGCAATTGTGACCAATTTACCCTTTTTAACCACCTATATCATCTTAGCCCTACTCTTACCCGACAAATCCGAAATCAACTAAAACATGCAAAAAGCGACTCCTAGAAGGAGTCGCTTTTTTAGAGATAATAGAAAATAGTGGCAATCAGATTGTTTACCAAGTGCACTGCAATCGGGTAAATCAAATAGCCTGTTTTATGATAGAGAGTTGACAAAATGATACCACTACCCGCATAAATCAACCATGAACCGATGTCCGTTGGTCCATGAAGCAAGCCAAAAAGAAGGCTTGAGGCGATAATCCCAAACACAACATAGGAACCAAATAACTTTTTGAAAAAATATCCCCTCAAGATGACCTCTTCTCCAACTGCCGGTAGTAGAGCAGTGGTCAGGGTTGCTAGCCAAAACGGGACCCCTTTCAAGGATTCCATAATCAAGGTCTCATTGGCAGTTGTCTCTGCCCCTTGTAGCTCCAATAGAAACAAACCAAACATATCCATCAACTGCATAACTGCAAAGGCTAGGATGACGAGGGCAAATCCATCCCAAGAAAGAATCTTGGAATCCCAGACGGGAAGGCCATTTTTTTCAGCTCGCCACCAGAAAAAGACCACAATTCCCACTGTCGCAAGCCCTGTAAGCAGCAGAAAAACCTGCGATTTGGACTGCTCCAGGATCAAATCTGGGATGACAAAAATCAATAAAAAACCAAAAGCTCTCAAGATGACCCAAATCTTTCTGCCTATCCATTCCATACCTTGACTTATTTTTTTCACTCTTTTCTCCTATTCTTTTTCATATGGTTTAAGCCCCGTCCTCTTCTTCAGGCTTTTTTGTTTTATAGTTATAAGCGAATCCTTGCTCCGCTAATTCCGTCTAAAAATAGTAAAATGCCACCACCGACCAGGCATTATTGATAAAATGCACTGCCATGGGATAGATGAGGTAATCTGTCTTGTAGTAGAGGTAAGCCATTAAAAATCCTGGGCTGGCATAAATGATCCAAGATCCCAAATCTGTCGGTCCATGCAAGAAGGCAAAAATCAAACCAGATACTACCATTCCCAAAATCTTATACTTTGCAAATAACTTTTTGAACAGATAGCCTCTGACAATGATCTCCTCGGTAATGGCTGCCTGACAGGCTATTCTGACAAAGGCTAACCAAAAAGGAATAATCTGTAGCATCTTTTCAATACCAATCTGATTTGCAGTATCTTCAATCCCTTGAAGGTCCATGATAGTATGCCCTAAGGCAGTAGAAAGGCTGGTGAATAGTACGGTCAAGGCAACCAGGCCAAGTCCCTTCCAAGTCAGGAATTTTCTATCCCAAATGGCGATCCCTTTCCTTTCTGCCAACCAACACATAAAGACCATAATAGCAATAGAAAATAGGCCGGCAGTCCATTGAGCGACTTGCGAGGTGGATTTTTGCAATATGAAAGTTGGAATGAGTTCAAGAAGCAATAATAGAAAGGCCTGCAATAAAATCCAGATTTTCCGACAAATCCATTCCAATCGTTGACTGAATGTTTCTAGCATTTCCAAACTCCTATCCTAGCCACTTCTCCATATAGACCATATCCATCCCCTCCTGCTCAGGCTCGGTTTTGATAGCCTTGTAGCCGAGTTTTTCGTAGAAAGCGACCAATCTAGGCTCCTTTCTCAAACCAGAGCCATTTCTCAGAGTTCGTGTCAACATCTCAGCGCAGTGGTTGATTGGCAGATTTGTTCGTGTTTCACACTCCAAATCTGACCTAATCAACTGTGCGGGGGTGGGAAGACGAACTCCTTTTTGTTCGGTCGAGTTCTTTCCCACTCCCCACCGTTTAACCGTCGGATAAAGACTTTCTAATTCTAGCATTGCCTTATGACCATAGCCTTTTCCTCTGTGGTCTGGATCAATGCCAATCAGACCTAGCCAGCCCTGATCTGCATCTTCAGCGACCGTTGTTCGTACCAGTCCGACTGTATGACCCTCTTCGACAATCTTGTAGTAGCTGCAATTTGGTCGTGCAAAGCGTGATTGGAAATAGTCCATGCTTTCAATGGCAGGGTTGTATTGGTCCTGATAGGTTTCATACAAGGCTGCAAATGCTCGGTGTTGAATAGGCAATAATTCTTCTGCATTTGATAGTTCTGCTTTTACTAACATGGAAAAACTTCTGAAAACTATTTTATCCATTGTATCAAATCTAGCGAAAAAATACTAGGTCTTCCTAGTATTTTCTAAAGCGTTGATAACGGTTTTCGAGTAGTTGATCAAGGGGCAAGGCTTGTAGTTGAGCCAACTGGCTGACCAGGTTTTCCTTGAGGTCAGCCAAGACTTCCTTAGTCGCTCTGCCATTTTCCAAAACAACCCGATCGACCACTTGGAGTTTCTCCAACTCATAAGAAGTGATCTTCATCAGTTCTGCCGCTTCCATGGCACGACTACCGTCTTTCCAGAGGATAGAGGCGAAGCCTTCAGGGCTGAGGACGGCGTACATGGAGTTTTCCAGCATCCAGACCTGGTCTGCGACTGCTAGGGCAAGTGCGCCGCCAGAGCCTCCCTCACCGATGATAATGGCGATAATAGGCACCTTGAGGTCGCTCATCTCCATAAGGTTGCGGGCAATGGCCTCGCCCTGTCCACGCTCCTCGGCACCGACACCTGGATAGGCTCCAGCGGTATTGATAAAGGTGACAACTGGACGACCAAACTTCTCCGCCTGCTTCATGAGGCGAAGGGCCTTGCGGTAGCCTTCTGGGTGAGGCTGACCAAAGTTGCGTTTAAGGTTGTCCTGAAGATTCTTCCCTTTTTGGATACCGATAACTGTCACTGGCTGACCTGCTAGAAAGCCGATACCACCCACAACTGCTCCGTCATCACGGAAATTTCGATCGCCGTGCAATTCGATAAAATCATCAAAGAGCTGTGTGGCATAGTCCAAGGTCGTCAGGCGAGCCTGGTCACGTGCCAAACGGATCATACGTGCTACATCACTGGTCATCTGACACCTCCATGCATTCTCAACAAGCGACTAATGGTCGCTGGCAAGTCCTGGCGTTTGACAATAGCATCGACAAAGCCGTGTTCTTGTAAAAATTCAGCCTTCTGGAAATCGTCTGGCAGATTTTCCCGCACAGTTGATTCAATAACCCTACGACCTGCAAAGCCAACCAAGGTCTGCGGCTCAGCCAGGATAATATCGCCTTCCATGGCAAAACTAGCCGTCACACCTCCTGTTGTCGG
The DNA here is from genome assembly GCF_016775005.1 of Streptococcus suis. GTDB lineage: Bacteria > Bacillota > Bacilli > Lactobacillales > Streptococcaceae > Streptococcus > Streptococcus suivaginalis. The sequence continues at coordinate 87,365 of NZ_JAEUXI010000002.1, forward strand.
GTCTGTCAAGACCGTCAGGTAAAAGAGGCCAGCATTGGAATGGCGTTTCACAGCCGCCGAAATCTTAGCCATTTGCATCAGGCTCATAATGCCTTCCTGCATCCGAGCACCGCCAGATGCGGTAAAGAGGACGACTGGCAATTTCTCTTCAATAGCCAGTTCAAAGAGGCGAGTGATTTTCTCACCGACCACCGTTCCCATTGAAGCCATGATAAAGTGAGAGTCCATGATTCCAAGGGCAACTGGTTGTCCGCCGATTGTCGCCTTTCCTGTCAAAATAGCCTCGTCCAAGCCTGTCTTTTGACGGGTAGCTGCCAGTTTTTCGAGATAATTAGGGAAGTCCAAGGGATTTTTGGTTTCAATCCCTGTAAACAATTCCTCGAACGAGCCTTTATCGACTGTCAAAGCCAAGCGTTCCTGGGCTGTAATCCGGAAATTATAGGAACAGTGTTGACAGGTTTTCTCCGGTCCCAGGTCTTTCTTGTAGAGGATTTCCTTACAAGCTGGACATTTGGAAAAGAGTTCATCTGGCACCTCTGGCTTTGCTTGAGGTGCTGACTCTATCCGCGAACGATTGGGGTTGATGCGGATATATTTGTCCTTTTTGCGAAACAAAGCCATAGCATTCTCCTAGTTTACTTTTTTATCGTCATTTAGTTTTTCTTTTATTACTTCAACGTATGAGGAAACTTCGTTTCCCTATTTCCAACTTCAAACACTCCACTGGAGTGTTTGAACTCGCCTTGCCTAACTCCAGTTATGCCTGCGGCTGTTGATGCGAACTTTGTTCGCTCTATTTCCAACCTCCAACTATCCACCAGATAGTTGGAGCGAGTACTAAAAGACTATAGTTCTTCTTGATAGCGGGGTAAAAATTCTTCCATGAGGTAGGCAGTGTCGTAATCACCAGCCACCACTCGCTTGTCGGAAATCAAGTCCAGCTGGAAGTCAGTATTGGTCACCACTCCGTCAATTTCCAATTCATAGAGGGCTCGCTGCATCTTCATCAGGGCTTCAAAGCGATTTTCCCCATGCACGATAACCTTGGCAATCATGGAATCATAGTACGGCGGAATGGTGTAGCCTGGATAAACTGCCGAATCCACACGCAAACCAACGCCGCCACTTGGCAGGTAGAGATTGGAAATCTTACCTGGACTTGGGGCGAAATTGAAGGCTGGATTTTCAGCATTGATACGACATTCAATGGCATGGCCTGTAATCCGCACATCTTCTTGGCGGACGCTGAGTTCCTGACCAGCCGCAATCTTGATTTGTTCCTTGACAATATCCACACCGGTGACAAATTCGGTAACTGGATGTTCCACCTGTACCCGTGTGTTCATTTCCATGAAGTAAAATTCGCCCTTGGCTTCGTCCAAAAGGAACTCAATGGTTCCCGCATTTTCATAGCCAACTGACTGGGCAGCCCGTACCGCTGCTTGACCGATACGGTCCCGCATGGTTTGACCAATGGCGATAGACGGAGCTTCTTCCAAAACCTTCTGGTTGTTGCGTTGAAGGGAACAATCCCGTTCGCCCAGATGAATGACATGACCGTGCTGATCTGCCAAAATCTGTACTTCGATGTGGCGGGCTGGATAGACGACACGCTCCATATACATGGCTCCGTTACCAAAGGCTGCCTTGGCTTCGCTGGAAGCTGATTCAAAGGCAGGCACTAGGTCTTCGGCTTTTTCCACCTTACGAATCCCCTTACCGCCACCACCAGCCGATGCCTTGAGCATGACAGGGTAGCCAATCTTTTCAGCGATTTCAAGGGCTTCTTGGCTGGTCATGACCTCGCCGTCTGAGCCTGGAATGACAGGCACTTGAGCCTTAATCATCTCCGCCCGAGCATTGATTTTATCCCCCATGGTATCCATAACCGTCCCAGAAGGACCGATAAATTTGATACCAACCTCTTCACAGAGGGTGGCGAATTTGGAGTTTTCACTCAAAAATCCAAAGCCGGGATGAATGGCCTGGGCACCTGTCACAACAGCCGCCGAGATGACCGCCTGCATATTGAGATAGGAGTCTGTCGAACGGGCAGGTCCGATACAGATAGCCTCATCTGCCAACATGGTGTGGAGGGCTTCCTTGTCAACTTCTGAATAGACAGCCACCGTCGCAATCCCCAACTCCCTGGCCGCACGAATAATCCGCACCGCAATCTCACCACGATTGGCAATCAAAATCTTCTCAAACATGATGAATCCTATCTCCTTTTAGATATTATTTACCAATAGCAAAAGTCAACACCCCCGACGCAGCCAGTTTTCCGTCCACCTCTGCCTTTGCCTCAACGACCGCAATGGTTCCACGGCGTTTGACAAATTTAGCTGTCATGATCAACTGGTCACCAGGTACAACTTGCTTCTTAAATTTAACCTTGTCCATGCCGGCATAAAAAACCAGCTTGCCCTTATTTTCTTCCTTGGACAACTCCAAGACACCTGCGGTTTGTGCCAAAGCCTCCATGATAAGAACACCTGGCATGACAGGATAGTCTGGGAAATGCCCGTTAAAGAAGGGCTCGTTAATGGTCACATTTTTGAGGGCGACAATCTCATCTTCCGATACTTCAAGGACTCGATCGACCAAGAGCATAGGATAGCGATGAGGAAGAGCCTCTTTAATTTTCAAAATATCGATCATTTGATGCGTACCAATCCTTGTCCAAATTCTACAACATCCTGGTTGGCCACCAAAATTTCTGTGACCACACCGTCACGATCAGCAGGCACTTCGTTCATGACCTTCATGGCTTCGATAATCATGAGAGTCTGCCCTTTTTTGACCGTATCGCCAACTGCTACAAAGGCTGGCTTGTCAGGGGCTGGTGACAAATAAGCCACGCCGACCAAAGGACTTTCCACCACTGCACCTTCTGCCACAGGGCTTGAACTGGCTTCTGCTGGAGCCGGCTCACTGGTTTCAACTGATGGCACAGGGGCTGGGCTTGCAGGAGTTACTGGAACAAGCGGAGCTTCTACGATTGTAGTCGGAGCCGCTGTCGCCTGCTGATTTTTACTGAAATGCAAGGTTTCCCCAGCATTGCTATATGAAAATTCTCGCAAACTTGACTGGTCAAACTGACTCATCAAGTCCTTTATTTCTGTAATATTCACTTAAGCCTCCCAACGTTTGAAAGCAATCACCGAGTTGTGACCTCCAAAGCCAAATGTATTTGAAATGGCATGGCGGATTTCCATGTCACGACCTTGACCGTAGATGACATCCGCCTCAATGTAATCAGACAATTCCGTCGTACCAGCTGTCTTTGGCGCATGAGAATGACGCATAGCCTCAATGACAGCTGCCGCCTCAACTGCACCCGCTGCCCCCAACAAGTGACCCGTGAAGGACTTGGTAGACGAAACTGGCGTGTTCTTGCCGAAAACGGATACGATAGCTTGACTTTCCCCTTTTTCATTAGCCGGTGTCGAAGTTCCATGGGCATTGATGTAGTCAATATCAGCTGGCTCTAAACCTGCTTCTGAAATAGCTAACTTCATAGCCTTAATAGCACCCAAACCTTCTGGATGTGGAGAAGTCATGTGATGGGCATCGCAGGTATTTCCATAGCCAACGATTTCAGCCAAGATAGTTGCCCCACGTACTTCTGCGTGTTCCAAGCTTTCCAAGACTAAGACAGCAGCCCCTTCTCCCATAACAAAACCATTGCGGTCCTTGTCAAATGGAATAGACGCACGTTCTGGATCCTCAGTAGTCGACATAGCTGTCAAAGCTTGGAAACCACCGATTGCAAATGGAGTAATGGCTGCTTCTGCTCCACCTGCCAACATGACATCTTGGAAACCAAACTTGATTTCACGGAAGGCTTCTCCTAAGGCATCATTTGACGAAGCACAGGCTGTGATGACACACTTGCAGACACCATTTGCTCCGACCTGCATGGCAATATTTCCAGCCGCCATGTTTGGAAGAGCCTTTGGAAGAGCCATGGGACGAATGCGTTTTGGACCTTTTTCGTTCATCCGAGCCACTTGCTCTTCAATTTCCAAAATACCACCGATACCAGTTGACAAGATAACACCGAAGCGGTCGCTGTCAACGGATTCTGTATCAAGATTAGCATTAGCTACTGCCTCACGAGCTGCATAGAGAGCATAGAGGGAATAATTGTCATAGCGGTTGGTATCTTTTTTAACGAAGTATTTGTCAAAAGGAAAATCCTTGATTTCCGCAGCATTATGGACCGAGTATTCACTGGTATCAAACTTGGTAATCTTTCCAATCCCAATCTTACCATTGACCAGGCTATCCCAGAATTCCTCTGGCGTATTTCCGATTGGCGATGTCAGACCATAGCCTGTCACTACTACACGATTTAATTTTGTCATTTTCAAACCTCTCTTAAAACAACACACAAAACAACATTGAATTTACAGTGCGTTATTGCAGTCTTTCAGTTTGCTTTTAGTACTAGGCAACGAGCTGCAGACAGTACTGGAGTACGGCAAAGCGAGTTAACGAAGTAATAAAAGATAAACTGGAAGACTGGATTACTGCATGGTCAAGCCGCCGTCAACAGCAATCACCTGACCTGTCAGATATTCTTGCTTGGCAAGGAATACAGCAACATCGGCTACTTCTTCCGTCAAACCAAAGCGTTTCATAGGAATTTGTGCAGTCATAGCTTCTTTAATCTTGTCAGATAAAACATCTGTCATATCAGACTGGATAAAGCCTGGCGCAATCGCATTGACACGGACATTTCGCCCAGCAACTTCACGAGCAATGGCTTTAGTAAATCCAATCACACCTGCCTTAGAAGCAGAATAGTTGGCCTGTCCAGCATTTCCAATCAAGCCAGATACACTTGATAAATTGATAATAGCACCCTCACGAGCCTTTGTCATGGGCTTCAAGACTGCCTGAGTCATGTTAAAAGTTCCTGTTAGGTTAACACTCAAAACGCTCTCGAAATCCTCTTCCGTCATCCGAAGAGTCATACCGTCTTTGGTAATCCCTGCATTATTGACCAAGATATCGACGCTACCGAGGGCTTCGATAGCTTCTGCCACCATCCGTTTGGCATCTGCCGAGCTTGAAATATCTCCTGAAATCGCCACTACTTTGATACCGTAGCCTGAAAAGCTGTCCAGTAAATCCTGTCCCAGCTGACCGCGACCGTTCAGTACCACATTGGCACCAAGACTGGCAAATTTATGGGCAATGGCCAAGCCGATTCCTCGACTTGAACCTGTTACAAAAACATTTTTATTTGTTAATTCCATGATTTCTCCTTATTGGCTATTCAACAAGCTTTCTAGGCTTGTTACATCTTCCACCGTCACAACCTCAGCCGTCTTATCGATTTTCTTGACAAATCCTGATAAGACTTTACCTGGACCGATTTCAATAAAGTTAGTCACACCAGCCGCCTGCATGGTTGCGATTGACTCATAAAAACGAACTGGCTCCATGACCTGACGGGTCAAGAGGGACTTGATGTCCTCTTTTTTCATGACCTTTGCTTCCGTATTGCCAACCAACTCTACTTGGAAGTCCGCAAATTCCACCTGCTCCAAGGCCTGAGCCAGTTGCTCCGATGCTGGACGCAGGAGAGCCGTGTGAAAGGGACCAGATACATTGAGCGGAATCATGCGTTTGACACCTGCTTTCCTCAGCAATTCAACCGCCTCATCCACAGCAGCCACCTCGCCTCCGATGACGATTTGGGCTGGTGTGTTGTAGTTGGCTGGGGAAACAATCCCAGAGGTAACAGTCGAACAGATTTCTTCTATCAAGTTGACATCTGCATTGAGGACAGCGACCATCTTACCAGTTCCTGCTGGCGCAGCCGTTTCCATAAACTCACCCCGTTTGGCAATCAGGGAAATGGCATCTTCAAAGGCCAAAGCCCCTGAGGCAACCAAGGCTGCGTATTCTCCCAAGGACAAACCAGCTACCATGTCGGGTTTAATCCCCTTTTCTGCCAACAAACGATAAACAGCTAGGGATGTTGCCAAAATTGCCGGCTGGGTATAGCGAGTCTGGTTGAGCTTGTCTTCCTGGTGGTCAATCAAGTCCCGCACATTATAGCCCAAAATCTGACTAGCTTGATCATAGGTTTCCTTGACAATAGGATAAGTGTCATAGAGGTCACGAGCCATACCAAGTGTCTGAGCCCCTTGACCTGCAAATAGAAAGGCTGTTTTTGTCATCTTATTCTCCAACAGATGCCCAGCGATTCGCCTCTTCACGAATCACCTTGGCAGCTCCAAAATATAAATCTTTCAGAATTTCTTCACAGGTTTCTTCCTTGGTCACCAAGCCAGCTATCTGACCTGCCATGACCGAACCATTGACCACATCACCGTCCACAACGGCATTGCGAAGGGCACCTGCCCCAAGTTCTTCAATAGATTCTGCAGAAATTTTCCCTGCTAGGAAGTCTTTTTCCGCAGCAGCATAGGCTGTGGAAAGTTTGTTCTTAATGGCACGCACCGAATGTCCGACAACGGAGGCAGAAACAGTCGTGTCAATATCCTTGGCCTTGAGGACCTTTTCCTTGTAGGCTGGATGGGCATTTGACTCCTTGGCAACAACAAAACGTGTCCCCACTTGAATAGCTTCTGCTCCCAACATAAAGGCCGCGGCAGCACCTGCACCGTCTGCGATACCGCCCGCTGCGATAACAGGAATGGATACGGCTTCAACAACCTGACGGACTAGGGTCATGGTGGTCAATTTACCGATGTGGCCACCTGCTTCCATTCCTTCTGCGATGACGGCATCCACACCCAGTTTTTCCATACGTTTGGCAAGAGCCACACTAGGAACTACTGGAATCACAATAATACCAGCAGCGTGCAAGCGTTCCATGTATTTACCAGGGTTACCCGCACCTGTCGTCACCACCTTAACCCCTTCTTCGATGACCAAGTCAACAATGTCATCCGCAAAAGGAGACAAAAGCATGATATTGACACCGAAAGGCTTGTCCGTGATAGATTTAACCTTGTCAATATTTGCCTTGACCACCTCTTTGGGAGCATTTCCTCCGCCGATGATTCCTAGACCACCTGCATTAGATACGGCACCTGCCAAATCTCCATCAGCTACCCAAGCCATACCACCTTGAAAAATTGGATACTGAATATTGAGCAATTCTGTTATTTTCGTCTTCATAATTCCCTCATCTGTTTTTCTTGCTTACCTAATCATTTGAATATCAAACAATTAGCTAAACAAGCGAGGGCAAAGCCCTCACTTAATAATTAGTTTGATTCTTCAATGTTTTGAATATCAAACTATCTACCCAAAGAAAAATGCTCACTAGCACTTTTCTTAGCTATCCTCTTCCTTATATTATCTTTGAAATAAGGAGAGGAATACTATAGTCTTTCAGTTTGCTTTTAGTACTAGGCAACGAGCTGTAGACAGTACTGGAGTACGGCAAAGCGAGTTAACGACGTAATAAAAGATAAACTGAATGACTATAATTATTTTGTTTTTTCTTCAACATAAGCAACCAAGTCGCCTACAGTTGTCAAACCTTCTTCAGTATCGATTTGAATGTCGAATGCATCTTCGATTTCAGAGATAACTTGGAAAAGATCCAATGAATCTGCATCCAAATCTTCAAAGGTTGTTGTAAGGGTTACTTCTTCAGCATCCTTACCCAATTCTTCAACGATGATTTCTTGTACTTTTTCAAATACTGCCATGATAGTGCTCCTTTTTGATAAAAAAATTTTTAAAATCTTGCCTAAGGCAAGGAATTAACTAAAGTTTCAGTAGTAGCGTTCCCCAAGTCAGGCCGCCACCAAAGCCTGCCAACACAACCGTTTGGCTACCATCCAAGCGCAAGCTGCCTGCTTCCACACATTCTGATAAAAGAATGGGAATGCTGGCTGCGCTGGTATTGCCATAGTGCATCATATTGGCTGGAAATTTCTCAATACCAATACCTAGCTTGCGTGCCATCTTATCCAAAATCCGACTATTTGCCTGATGAAGCAGGAAGTAATCCACCTCATCACCAGTCAGACCCTGACTGTCTAACAGCTCTGCAATGGTCTTGGTCACGTCGCGAACAGCAAACTCAAAAATCGCTCGACCATCCATCTGCAAGTAAGGTTGGTTGCTCCCTTCTTTTGAAAAGGGAGAGTGCAAACCTGTTTGACCAGAGGTCAAACCTAGACCACGACTGCCATCCGTTCGGTTGATTTCTGCTAGAAAGTGTTGCTCAGGACTGGCCTCCAACAAAACCCCACCAGCACCATCTCCAAACAAGACTGCCGTTCCACGATCTGTCCAGTCAAGAGTCTTGGACAAGACCTCTGCTCCAATCACGATTCCCTTTTGGTAGATACCAGAGGAGATCAGTTTGTCGGCGGTGGACAGGGCGAAAACGAAGCCCGAACAAGCTGCCACCAGGTCATAGGCAAAAGCTTTCTTGGCACCGATTGCCGCCTGGACCCGAGCTGCCGTTGACGGCATGGCTGAATCTGGTGTGATGGTTGCGATGATGATAAAATCAATTTCATCAGCAGCCACACCCGACTTGTCTAGCAAGGATTGGGCAACCTGACTAGCTAAATCGCTGGTATTTTCATCTACAACAATCCGTCTTTGACGAATACCCGTCCGAGAAGCAATCCAGTCGTCGCTGGTATCCATGATCTGTGCTAAATCATCATTGCTCACAAGCTGTTCAGGAACATAGTGGGCAACCTGACTGATTTTAGCGAAGGTTCTCATTTCAAATCCTCCAAGAAATTATAGAGTTTGTAGAGCCCTTTTTTCATCACTTGGTATTCTGCCTCGTCCATCCCATCTGTAATCTGCTTGACCATTTCATTATGGAAACGTTGGTGCAAGCGATAGACCAGACGACCCTTCTTGGTCAGATAGAGATGAACCACCCGTCTGTCCTTGGTAGAGCGCACGCGTTCGATATAGCCCTTTCTCTCCAAGTTGTTGAGACTGGTTGTCACCGTTCCAAGTGTCACCATCAAAGCCCGAGCAATATCACTCGGTGTCGCTCCCTTCTTATCACCAATTTCATCAATGGTGTGCATTTCCTTTATGGAAATGTCGTTGAAACGACTCTTTCGGAGGCTATTCTCCTGAATGACCAGGACATTATTAAAAATTGCCGTTAGATATTCATTGATTTTTGGATCTTCCAAAATCAGCCTCCTTTACTTTGATAGCCAAAGTATACTCCAGAATAATTTGATTGTCAAATATTTTTTTAGAAAATGCTATTTATTTTCCTTTGAAAACGGGTCTCCTCCGCTCTGCATGTGCACGTACACCTTCTTTGAAGTCTTCTTTGAAGGCTAGACTTTCTTGTAGGTCTAACTCCAAGCGGCGATAGGATTCCCAGCCCTTGAACTGACTCTCCCAGACCAATTGCTTAATCGCCACATAGGAATTGATGGAACCACGCATGAGCTTCTTAAGGACCTGTTGAACCGTTTTTTCCAACCTTTCTGGCTCAACCAGTTTATAAATAATGCCGTATTCTAAAGCTTTCTCCGCAGACAAACCTTCTCCCGTCATAGCCAAATGACTGGCACGATTGGTACCAATGGCACGGCTGAGCAGGAAAATACCACCCGCATCTGGCGCCAACCCGACGCCAACAAAGGCCTGGATGAATTTTGTTTTGGTTGAAGCGATGACAAAATCGGCTGCAACAGCCATATTGGCCGCGGCGCCAGCTACTGCTCCATCGGTGACCATAATGACAACCTTTGGTAGTTGCTTGAGAGCGAAGGAGATGTCATTAACCAGCTCTGCTATGCGCACAAGAGAAGGAATATCGTCCTCATCCACCGCTCGCTTCATCTCCACCAAATCTCCTCCGACAGAGAAGATTGAACCCGCTGCTTCAATTTTTAGAAACTGCACCTGATCATTTTGAGCTGTCTCCTCAATAGCAGCCAGCATCTCTTCGCACATGGGAATATTAAAGCCGTTTGCCACATCAGGACGGTTAAGGGTTAGGGTCGCAAGACCTTCTGTCACCTGATAGCGAATCGTTGAATAAGGCATGATTTCCTCCTATACTGATCTCCTAAAAAACTTTGAACATCAAACTATAAAGTTAAATTTATCCTATTCTACCATACTTTTGACAGGTGATTGGCTTTCAAACCAAAAAAACTGTCACGTCCGAAAAAAAGAGCCTAAGCTCTTTTCATGCATTCTTTCAATTGACTCAGGCTTTCAATCTTTCGATCTGCCTGACTTTGGTCCAAGCCAATTTGCTTGTCCTCAATCGCCCAAACTTGCAATCCAGCAGCCTTTCCTGCCTGAATACCCTTTGGACTGTCTTCAATAACCAAAAGTTCAGCTTTTGAAAATCCAAGTGCTGCCGCAGCTTTTTCATAGACCTCTGGATCGGGTTTACCTGCCTTGCAGTCCATCCCTGAAAATACAGCCGTAAAATAGGGCGCCAGACCACTCTCTGACAAGGCCCGGTCAATATCCTGTCGATCCGTGTTTGAGGCAAGCGCCAGTTTGATTCCCTCTTCTGTCAACCAGTGCAAGACTGCTTGAGCATCTGAAAACACAAGGCGATCATAAGGAACTGGATGTTGATCCTTGTAAGTCCGATACTCCTTCTCGAGTTCAGCAACATCCCACTGATCAAGCTGTTCTCCCAAAATCAGCTGCCAAACTTGATGAACCCGGCCTCCGACAAAAATAGCTGGTTCCAAGTGAGCAACTGACAAGCCCTTGGTTGCCAAAAAATCTACCCGACGTTGGTAGTAGTATGGTTCTGTATCAAACAGAACACCGTCCATATCAAAAATAATGCCCTTCATTCCTTCCTCCAATCCAGACTACATTGTACCATATTTTTCTCCCAGACCCGTTAATGGGAAGTTTTCAAAAAGGATTACTGACAAGATACCCTCTTTTTGCTATAATAAAAAAAATAAGATTGAGGAGTAGAGATGAAAGTTACAAAATTTGGGGGGAGCTCCCTCGCTTCTGCAAGCCAATTAGAAAAAGTATTTAACATTGTCCAGGCGGATCCTGAACGACGCTTTGTCGTAGTTTCAGCACCTGGTAAGCGGGATGCTGCTGATACAAAGGTAACAGATGCCCTGATTCAATACTACAAACGCTACATCAAGGGGGACGATGTTACTGCTAGTCAGGATTGGATTATTGACCGTTACCAAGCAATGGTGGACGAATTGGGCTTCACTGCCAAGAGCATGAAAAAGATTGCTCAAAGCATCAAAGACCTTGCAACCCTTCCGATTGAAAACAACGATTTCCTCTATGATAGCTTTCTGGCCGCTGGCGAAGATAACAATGCCAAGTTAATCGCTGAATACTTCACCTACCGTGGCTTGCCAGCCCGCTACGTCCATCCTAAAAAAGCCGGTATCATCGTTTCTTCTGAACCAGGAAATGCCCGTATCTTGCCTTCTAGCTATGACAAGATTGAAGAATTGCGAGAAGCAGATGAGGTCTTGGTTATCCCTGGTTTCTTCGGTGTGACCATCGACAATCAAATCTGTACCTTTTCCCGTGGTGGCTCTGACATCACTGGTTCGATTGTTGCTGCTGGTGTTAAGGCAGACCTCTATGAAAACTTCACGGATGTTGACGGCATTTTTGCTGCCCACCCTGGCATCATTAAGAACCCACATTCAATCAAGGAATTGACCTATCGTGAAATGCGGGAATTGGCTTACGCTGGCTTCTCCGTCCTCCATGACGAAGCCTTGCTACCAGCCTATCGCGGCCGTATTCCTCTGGTTATTAAGAATACCAACAACCCCGACCATCCAGGTACACAGATTGTCTTGGAACACAGCAGCGAAACCCTGCCAGTCGTCGGAATTGCTGCAGATGATGATTTTGTAAGCATCAACATGTCCAAGTATTTGATGAACCGAGAAGTTGGATTTGGCCGCAAGGTTCTTCAAATCTTAGAAGACTTGAACATCCGCTTTGAACACATGCCAACTGGTATCGATGATTTATCCATCGTACTCCGTGAGCGTGAATTGACTCCGATTAAGGAAGAAGAAATCCTCCGTCAATTGAAGACAAAATTGGAAGTGGATAAGGCTGAAATCGAGCACGGTCTATCCATCATTATGATTGTCGGTGAAAACATGAAGAGCCATGTAGGGGTAACAGCTACTGCAACTGCCGCTCTCTCTCAACAAAACGTCAACTTGGCCATGATTTCACAAGGTGCTAGCGAGGTTTCAGTCATGTTCGTTATCAAAACCGAAGAAAAAGAAAAGGCCCTCAAGGCCCTTTACCAAGCATTCTTTGCAGAATAAAAAAGTTTGAGGAAAACTCCTCAAACTTTTTATTTTACTTCAACTTTTTCAGTCCAAGGACGAGCAGTTGTTGCCAGAACTTCGTTGAGTTCTTCTACGTTGCGGCGACCTTGGTCTGCCAACCAAGCTTTAGCTGCTTCTTCCCCTTCACTTGCAAAGATAGCTACTGCATCCTTCCAAGTTGCGCGTCCACAAAGAACACCGTTAAAGCTTGAACCGGCTTCTTTAGCAAAGACAAGGGTTTCTTGGAAGAGTTTGGCAGATACACCCGCACTCAAATAGATGAATGGCAAGTGGGTACTATCTGTTTGCTCCTTGAAGAAGGCCTTGGCTTCCTCAACTGTATAGACTGGCTCTTCATCTGTGTAGCCTTCTACAAAGTTCATGTTAACTGGTACTTCTACCTTAAGCACATCTGCATTGTAGCGTGGCTTACTGAATTCACGCATGGCACCATTGACCTTGTGTGGCTTGAGGGCTGCGTATTCGCGAGATGTTACATCCATGTCGCTGGCATCGTAGGTCAAGATTTCAACGAAGTAAGGAATATCTTCTGCGATACACTCGCTACCAATACGTTCTACCCAAGCATGCTTGATGTCATTGATTTCTGGCTTGTCATCTACATCATAGTAAAGCAAGATTTTTACGGCATCTGCACCCAATTCTTTGATGCGTTTTGCTGACCAGTTTGGCAAAAGGTCTGGCAAACGACCTGGTGTGGAAGCATCGTAACCTGTTTTTTCATAAGCTGCAATGAAACCGCAGTCTGCATGGCGCAATTCTGAAGCTGGCACACCATACTCAGCATCTAAAAGAATGGAGCTTGCATAAGGGGTCAAATCGCTTGAAATGACTTTTTTGAAGTCAATCAAAATGTCATCTCCAAATTCGCCACCACCTGCTGCCGCAGCCAACAGGCGTTTCAATGCACCACGTTGGTCAATCGCCAAGGCCGCAATCACCTGATCACTGTTTGACAAGCGGGTCATGTGGTCAAATTTAGCCTGAGAAAGTTGTAATTTTGTCATTCTTTTCCTCCTAAGGATTTTTTAACCGAATCGTTTCACTCCATCGAGGTAGGTAGCTTTCAAACGTCCCGCATCATCTACAACGATAAAGTCTGCTGCCCGTCCTTCTGCAATCTGACCACAAACATGGTCGATGTTGACAGAACGAGCTGGTGCCAAAGATGCCATTCGAAGGGCATCAGGCAGAGAAACCAACCCCCATTCAACCACATGCTGAACAGCTTGGATCAATTCGAGGATTGATCCTGCCAAGCTTCCATTGTGCTTGAGGCGGGCTGTGCCGTCTTTTACAACGACTTCAAATTCTCCAAGTCGAGAATCACCTTCACCCATTCCTCCAGCTCGCATACAGTCTGTAATCAATACCGTTTCTTCTGCGCCACGCGCTTTAATAACGACTTCTGCTGCCGCTGGATGAACATGGTGACCATCACAAATCATTTCTGCATAAACATTTTTTAAGTTCAGGGCCGCGCCAACCATTCCTGGCTCACGATGATGTAGCCCACTCATACCATTGTAAACATGGACAAAAATATTTGCACCAGCCTTTACAGCCGCTTCTGCTTGCGCATAGGTCGCATCACTATGAGCGAGAGCTGTATGAATGGCCTTGCTGTTGGCAAATTCGATAAATTCTGTCACACCTTCTCTTTCTGGCGCAATGGCAATTTTATTAACCAAGCCCTTGGAGAGCTGGTGCCATTTGTCCAATTTCTCAATAGATGGATCGCTCATATACTTGGGATTTTGAGCTCCCTTGTATTTTTCTGTAAAGAAGGGACCTTCTAAGAAAATTCCCTGGATCTTGGCACCTGTTTCCTGACCTGCATAGGTTCCGATTGTTTTACAGACTGCATCTAAATTTTCTGTGGAATCTGTCAGGGTTGTTGGAAGCCAAGAGGTCACCCCACAAGACAAGAGCCCCTCTGAAATCACCTTGATTCCTTCGAAATCATTGTCCATGACATCGTGAGATGCATAGCCATGAATATGGGTGTCCACCAAACCTGGTGCCAGATGATAGTTGGAATAATCGATGATATCCCCTTCTGGTTTTTTTGTCAGAATCTGTCCAAAGGTACCTGCTTCTGTTAATTCTAGATAGGCATTTTCTACTTCTGAATCTGACAAGATGACTGATTTTGCATGAATATACTGCGCCATGCCATCCCTCCTTTTATCAATATATTATATTGGACAACTGGTTATATCCACCTGTTTCTATTGTAATCTCATTGCTGGATTCTGTCAAGCTATTTCCTTATAAGATGTGAAATCCCTAGACAAGGGCTAGGGATTTCACATTTTCCTTTTTTATTCTAATCCCTTTTCCTTCTCATCCAACTAGCCATTCCTAGACTTGCTAGCCCCATAAACAGGAGGGCACTAGCTTCTTGACCAGTTTTTGGAAGAACGGAATCAACAGGTTTTGTATTTGCCTGATTGGTTGGCCGTATAGACTGGTCTTTTTCATGAAGACTAGCAATCGTCAAGACATATTCGCCACCGTATGCACTAGTCAACCGTATGCCTTCCTCCTCCAACTGGAAGGGCAACTCACGTGGTCCCTCCGCTGTCAGCAACCGAATGCTCTCAACTTCAGCTACAACTGGCAAGAGCAACTGAACTGGACCATATGGATGTACTTCTTGCCCCTCTTGATCGAGAAAAACAAGTTTGTAATGTAGCGAATCCGATACAGTCTCTAAACGTCCAAGGACACGCTCAATTCCGTATAAGTACAAGACTGGCCCCTCTACCTTAACCCCAGACTCCCGATCCATCAAGGTCACTCGAGCTTCCCAATCATAAGCCGGTACTTGATGGCTGGTGGGAGCGACAAATTGACCTTCAATAACTACCGGATCTTCCGAATCGCTCGGATCAGTAGTCGGTGGTGTTGGAACAACTGGTGTGCTTGGTTCGTCAACTGGCGGAGTGGGAACAACTGGTGTGCTTGGTTCGTCAACTGGCGGAGTGGGAACAACTGGTGTGCCTGGCTCGTCAACCGGTTGTGTTGGAACAACTGGTGTGCTTGGCTCGTCAACCGGTGGAGTTGGAACAGCTGGTGTACTTAGCTCGTCAACCGGTGAAGTTGGTACGACCGGTGTACTTGGCTCGTCAACTGGCGAAGTGGGAACAACTGGTGTACTTGGCTCGTCAACCGAAGGAGTTGGAACAACTGGTGTGCTTGCCTCGTCAACCGGTGGAGTTGAAACGACTGGGGAACTTGGTTCAGCTGGTTCGTCTGGCCTATCAACTAGAGTAGAAACCAGTGCGAGCATTTGTCGGACAGTATTAGCAGAGGCATATTTATTATGTAGGACGGTGTGGACGGTCAACCAATCTTGGTTGTCGTAATCCACTAATTTTTCTGCAAACTGTCTCGCCAGCTCTGCTTTTTCCGCCTGAGCCAAATCCTGATAAACCCGAAGCTCTCTCACGGCAATTTCATTTTTTCCAGCCTGACGCTTCAGGCTTTCAAATTTGACATAGCGCGCCTTAGTTGGTTGAATGGCGATAACTAACTTGGCCTGTGTATTGCCACTGCTGGTATGAATGGCGCGGAATTCCTCTAAATCATCTGAAACAAGGATCTTAAAATCCGTTGCCAGACGGTTCGCATCAAATAGAACCTCAATAGAAGACATATCCTGCGAACTGCCTAGATCGACGATAAAGAAATCCGTATCCCTATCACTCGAATTCCAGCGGCCTTCACTGGCTTCTGTATCTCCATCTGTAATATTTCCCTTATGGTATGGACGGATATGCTGGTTCCAGAAATTGGAATGGTGACGATAGTCATAAACAGGCTTATGCAGGGCAATGTTGACCTTGGCCAAAGCTTCTGTCGTCACCTCTTCGGCACTACTGGTTCGGTTGTAAACCTTGATGTCTTTTATATAGCCCTTAAATCCTTTAGCAATTTCCTTGAACGGCAGGTTAAAACTGGTCCGGAAATTCTTGTCTGTGCCAGTCGGAGCGTTTTCATCATGTGAAAGGGTGACAATTTTTTGACCATCTAGGTACAGGGTCAATACCTGACGGGTTCCAGCCAGAGTTAGCCTATAATCACGACCTGCCTCCAGCTGAGGATGAAGGAACTGACTATAAAAATATCGGTTGAGCATCAGGCCGCTCGCTACGGTGCCATCCTGTTTTCGACCAGTCCCATTGAGATAAACCGCTCCATCTTCACTGAAGAGCAGACTTCCCTGGTCAATCGCTGTTGGTCTAAAGGTCATCTCAATCGTGTATGGAAGAGAAATGGTCTCAATGTCTGTCAAGAGATAGTTGTCCCCTGTAAACTTGAACCATTTTTCCCCATCCAATTCTTCCACAGTTAGGTCTCCAACAGACTGAATCTTGCGGTTGTTGTTGCTCAAATCCACGACGGAGCCATCATGAACATGGTCTGCATCAATGTGAACCAAGACATCCGATTTACTCTCAAGCGGCATGTAATTTTTGCGCAACTTTGTCGCTTCCATTGACGTCTGATAGTCTAAGTAGGAGCGGTTGGTCTGGTCATTCCAAGTTTTAAATCCAATCATAGCCAAGGATTTTTCCAGACGGTAGTAGAGATCACTCTCTTCAATCCCTTCTGCATGTTCATCCCCCCACATGGCTCCCTTAGCTCCCAACAGATTTGGTTCACCTGCTAAGGCATTGGCATAATCAAAGTTGAAAATGGTTGGATTCCAATGTTCAAAAACGTACTGCTCATTGATGATGTCCTTGTGATTACGTCCTGGTGTCACATAGGTAAATGGCTGCGGAACATTGACAACCTTAAAGCCTTCATTGATTCGGTCAACAGAAACCGACTCGTACTGGGCCCACTCATCAAAGATGATGTCCTTATCTACTGGTGTAGTGCCATTGAATTTTGAAAGTGCTCCCCAAGTTCGCAAGGTTTTTCCTTTTGACTTAGCAAGGGCATTGAGTTCGTTTAGATAGGTACGGAAACTCTCTACGTTACCTTCTTTTTGCCAATATTCATCAACCCCCAGATGAATATGATCATAATCAAAAATTTCTTCATCCAAATATCCTGTAATCAGATCTGTTATAAAGCGTTTGGCACGCGCCGTCCGTTCTGGCAGGACTTCTTCGTTAATAGCCAAAGCCTCTAAGTCCCTAGGGTGATGGATTGGCTGTCCTAGATAATCAATATTATCAGGATTGTCAAGAGCGTAAATACTATAAACGGACGAATGCCCTGGACTGTCAATTTCAGCTAGAATCTGGATACCAGCTGCCTTGTTTTCTGCCTGAAAAGCACGAAATTCATCCAAACTATAGGTTGGGTTGCCATAGATCGTTCGGTAAAAATCATATTCCCCTTCATAGCGATCATGCTTGAAATCACCTTGATTCAAGGATGGGAATGTTGGAGACTCCAAGCGATGGGCTTTCTCCGTTTTTCTCCAGGCCTCAACATCCGCCCTATTACCACTTGCCGGCCATTGGGTGTCATTGAGATGGAGGTGCAGTTCATTGAGTTTATACCAGCGGAACAGACGAGAAACTTCTTTCAGGAAGTCCATCCGCATGGGAATCCGCGCCACGTCTAACAACATACCTCGAATGGCATAGTTTGGATAATCTCGATAGACACCCTGGGTCAAGTGCCCATCTTTTTGCAACATTTGAGCCAGGGTCACTGCTGCATAGTTGATGGCCTTTTCACTACCTGCAAAGATTTCTATTTTTTCTCCTACTCGCAAGAGATAGCCTTCATCCTTCAGGTTATACTGGTCGGACAATTGGAAGACAATGGTCGCTTCTTCTCGACTAGACTGGCTGAGCGAGAAGCCCAGAATATCTGATAAGTCCTGGTTAAAGAGGTCAAACTGCTTCTTGAAGGCTGGATCGATATAGACCTTATCCGACTCGCTTAACTGACGAATGCCTTGTCCAGCTAAAAATTCTTGAATCTCTAAAGCTAGACTTGGCTTTTGATTGCTTCCAGTAACCTCTTCCTGATGGCTGGCAGCGATTCGTATGGTCTTATTGGTCTTGCTGGCTGGCAAAATCGACTGGTCGGATTTCCGTCGTGCTGCAACCAGCATAACCACATCTTGGTCATTGAGAATGTAGGAAGAAATACGGCCATCGTTTTCAACGACATACTCCTTGGCTGATCCGATGATGTCATAGCTATATTCATCATCTTCTTGGATATTGGTCAAGACAACCCGTCCATCTTCCACAGCTAAACTGGCATTGGCTAGCTTGGCAATCGGATCGACTGGTGTTTTAACCTCTTCTGTCAACATCCCCTTGATGCGAATATCGGTCACCGAAACAGCCTTGCCTCCCGCAAAACGATTGACCCGGTCAAAGCGAAAACGTACAAAGCGTTTAGCTTCAAGCGGACTCTCAAATTGAATGCGGTCCGTTTGATTTTCAAGTGTCTGACTGTCCTGCAACTCTCTACGGCGGACTAAACTAGTCCACTGACTGGCATTTTCTTCATCCGCTGTCAGAATTTCATAATCCGTAGCATACACTTTTTTAAAGAAATCAATTTCGATCGAGCTGATGCGCGATGCTGCGCCAAGGTCGACCTGTAACCACTGGGATGTTTGTTTATAATCAGCCGCCACCTGTCCATTCGGTTTCATATCTTGAGCAGCATAGCGACTGGCTGCATCGGTATCAAAGGCAAACTCTGGTCTAGTTCCTGTCCCAGCTTCCACACCTGAAGAAGTGGCTGGGCGATTGCGTGAAATCAAACTTTCTACAAAAGGCTGATTCTGTCCAGTAGTAGGAGCTGCTTCCTCTCCCAACATGCGCCCCATGACCCTTACTTCTTTGATGGAAACTGAGTTGCCATGCGCATAAGGATTGACCTGGTTAAAAGTAAAACGTAGATACCGCTCAACTACCTTTGCTGTTTCGAATTGGATTAAATCAGTCGGATTAACCGTAGAAGGACTGGCTTCCAAGTGCCTAGTAGCAACTTCCTGCCAACTTTCTTTATTGGCAGATGTCACAACCTGATAGTTGCTTGCATAAACCTTTTGGAAGAAATCAATCGCAATCGAGTCCACACTTGCCTGGTCACCCAAATCAACTTCCAACCATTGGCTTGTTTGAGGAGCAGCTGGATCGACAGGCCCATTTGCCTTCATACGCGCTCCTGAAAAGCGTGTAGCTGAGTCTTGATCCACAACATAGCTAGCCAAAAAGCTAGTCCCTTCTTCAATACCTGAAGAGGTCACCTCTTTTCCAGCTACAAGGTTGCTTGAGATAGGCTCTAAGACGTCTCCTGCCTCAGCTAGAGCTACCTCACCTGCGGGGTGAAGATTCACCTCAACTGGAGGCAGTTCAGAGGGAGTTTCTACCTCTTCGCTTAAGGCACTTTCCTCGTCAATCAGTATCTCTATCGAATGGACTGGTACTTCTTCTGCCAAGACCTGAGACGATTTTGTCCCCATTAAAAAAATGCCGACAACAGCGATTCCTACTCCAAGAGTAGATTTTCGAATCGCATAACGATAGCGACGTTCGAGATGAGTATGATTGGTCCGCCTCATCACTTTTCCTCCTTAGTGAGCATTTACATTTTTGGTTAAAGTTTTTATCAACTATATATTAACATAGTTTGTTTGCGCTTTCAAGCAAGATTTACACAAACAAAAAAGCCCTTTCGGACTTTTTAATCGATTTTTCGAGGCAATCTATCGGATAGCATACAAGTGATTTCATAGTTAATCGTTCCCAGATAGTCTGCCCAATCCTGAACAGAGATGGTCGCTTCTTGGTCCTGACCAATCAAGGTCACTCGTGTTCCTAATGGATAGACCCGTGGGAGTTTAATGGTAATTTGATCCATTGAGACACGCCCCACAATCGGGCAAATCTGTCCATCTACCAAGACATGAAAACCTTGCAGCGAACGGCGCAATCCATCCGCATAACCGATTGGAACAGTGGCGATAATCTCTTCTGCCTGACTGGTGTAGGTGTGACCATAGCCAACCGTTGCACCAGCTTCAAGGCGTTTAACATGGACAATTTCAGAATAGAGACTGAGTGCTGGACGAATGGAGAAGGGCAATTCCAAGGCCCGTCCACTTGGGTTCAAACCATAGAGAACATCTCCTAGACGGACCATATTGAAGAGCGCTTGGTCCTGCCAGAGACTTGCTGCAGAATTGCTAGCATGTACAAGAGCTGGCAAGGTTTCCAGCTGGTCCAAAAATTCTTGGAAGCGAGCCAATTGATCATGGAACCGTCGGTCATCTTGCTCGTCTGCACTCGCAAAATGGGTATAGATTCCTTCAAAATACGCACCAGCTTGGTCCAAAATCTCCAAAGCCTCCAACATTTCTGCAGGTTGTCTAAAGCCCAATCGCCCCATACCAGAATCAATCTTGATGTGAACAGCCACTTGGTCAAAGCTCACCTGCCCAGCAAGGGCCAACTGCAACCACTCCAAGCTGGTCACGGTAATGGAGATGCTTAACTGCCCAGCTTGCTCTACCTGATCAATCGGAATGACTCCCAGCACCAAAATACGGGACTCAATTCCTGCCTGTCTCAGCTCCAAGGCTTCATCAAATGTGGCAACGCAAAATCCATTTACCTGACTAGCCAGTTGCTTGGCAACCGCTAAGGCGCCATGCCCGTAAGCATCTGCTTTGACAACCGCAAAAACCTGTTGACGAACTGGCAAGTGAGCCTTCATTTGCTCTAGATTATAGGAAATATTTTCTAAATCGATTTGGGCCCAACTGGGCCTACTACTGCTTGCTTTCATGGTTTTCCTCCAAAATGACACTAGCTTGGGCAAAATTTCCAGAATGACTGATGGAAACCCACACTTTCCCCTCAAATGGTGAGCGGCTGACATAAGGTGCCCCTAGTCGGTCTGACAAAATCTCAATGTCCAGAAAGCCCAGTGTTCCAATTCCAGTTCCCATGGCCTTGGAAAATGCCTCCTTAGCAGCCCATCGCCCAGCTAAATAAGCCAGCCGCCGCTTTGTCGGCAATTCCCTGTACCGAACCATCTCCTCTTCTGTCAGAATCCGCTGGGGAAATCTGGGGTGCTTGTCCACCGCTGCCTGAACAGCTGAAATCTCCTGCAAATCAATGCCATATCCAATAATCATCTTGCTTCCAAAAAAGGTCTGGAATGGTATCCAAGACCTCTTTTTATCCTTTGTTTCTTATTTGCGACCGTGACAGTTTTTAAACTTCTTACCAGACTGGCAAGGACATGGGTCATTACGATGAACACCCTCAAATGCCACTTCTGCCACATGAGCAGGCTGGTCTGGAATAATGTTCTTAACAGCTGTCGTATGCGCTTCTTGAGCTGCACGTTCACGTTCAATGTTGTCGTGAATTTGCGCTTTCATCATCAAGCGTGTCACATCAAACTCAATAGCACCAATCATGTCATTAAACATAGTGAAAGCTTCTGATTGGTACTCCACAATCGGGTTGTTTTGTGCATAACCACGCAAGCTAACTGCATTTCGCAATTGATCCATAGAATCAATGTGATCCGTCCACTTGTTATCTACCACACGCAAGATCAAGACTTTTTGGAATTCTTGAATGCGCTCTGCATCCTTCAACTTGTCAACCTGACTTTGGTAAACCTCCATCGAACGGTTGTAGAGTTCCTCAACAATTTCCTCTTCTGAAAGATTCTCCAAGTCCTCGATGTGGATAGAATACTCATCCACCAGGTTCATCTGTGCAAATTTCAAGATGCCTTCGATAGCTTCTTCGTGCTCAGATTGGTGGTGGGCAGCAACTTGACGCTCGATGGTCCGCTTGATCATACTCTTGATTTCCGGTGCAAGGTCACGATCTGCTGTGATGACATCATAACGTTGGCTGTAGATAATCTCACGTTGCTCACGCATGACATCATCGTATTGAAGAACTTGCTTACGGGAATCGTAGTTATTTCCTTCAACACGCTTCTGAGCCGCTTCAACTTGGCGTGTCAACATACCTGATTTGATTACTGACTCTTCTTCTGTCAGGTTCATTCGATCCATAAAGGCCTTAATGCGTTCTGAACCAAAGCGTTTCATCAAGTCATCTTCCAAAGAAAGGTAGAATTGAGACTCACCTGGGTCACCTTGACGACCAGAACGACCACGAAGCTGGTTATCAATACGACGGCTCTCATGGCGCTCTGTACCGATGACGCAAAGACCACCAAGCTCACGAACACCAGGGCCCAACTTGATATCTGTACCACGCCCTGCCATGTTGGTAGCGATCGTCACAGCACCACGTTGACCTGCATTCATGATGATCTGCGCTTCACGGTAGTGGTTTTTCGCATTCAACACTTCATGAGGAATGCCTGCCGCTACCAAACGTTGTGAAAGGTAGTCAGAAGTTTCAACCGCAACGGTACCAACCAGAACTGGCTGGCCTTTTTCATAACGCGCTTTAACATCTGCCACAACGGCATTGAACTTGTATTCCAAACTTGGATACAACAAGTCTTCATGGTCAATACGAGCAATCGGACGGTTGGTTGGAATTGGAACAATGCGAATGTTATAGATTTCACGGAATTCTTCTTCTTCCGTCTTACCAGTACCAGTCATACCAGAGAGCTTTTTATACATCCGGAAGAGGTTTTGGTAGGTGATCGAAGCACTTGTCTTGGATTCGTTTTGAACTGGGACTCCTTCCTTGGCTTCAATGGCCTGGTGAAGACCATCCGAGTAACGACGTCCTTCCATGGTACGACCTGTAAACGGATCGATAATCATGACTTCTTGTTCGTCATTGACCAGGTAATCCACATCATAGGTCATAATGTAGTTGGCACGAAGGGCATTATCCAAGAAGTGGGTAATTGCTACGTTTTCAATATCATACAAGTTGTCTAACTTGAAGAACTTCTCTGCCTTGTCAATTCCTGAATCCGCCAAACCAATTGTCTTAGATGGCACATCGATGATATAGTCATCCTGATCTAGTGATTTGACCAATTTGTCTGCCAAGAAGTAGAGTTGGTTAGTTTCTGAACCTTGCGGACCTGATACAATCAATGGCGTCCGTGCTTCGTCAATCAAGATAGAGTCAACCTCATCGACCAAGGCATAGTTCAAAGGACGCTGTACCATCTCTTCTGCACGAACCACCATGTTATCACGGAGATAGTCGAAACCAATCTCAGCATTGGTTGAATAGGTGATATCGCAATTATAGGCTTCACGTTTTTCAAACGGTGATTTGGCTGCCAAGTTAATACCGACAGACAAGCCCAACCAAGAGTACAATTCACCCATCTCTGTAGCGTCACGTGTTGACAGGTATTCATTGACCGTTACAACGTGAACCCCTTTTCCAGATAAGGCATTGAGGTATACAGGCATAGTCGCAGTCAGGGTTTTACCTTCACCCGTACGCATCTCTGGCACATCCCCGTTGTGGAGGACAATACCACCCATGACCTGTACCTTATAAGGGTACAAGCCCAAAACTCGTCTTGCAGCTTCACGGACTACCGCAAAGGCTTCAAAGAGCAAATCATCTAAGGACTCGCCATCCATGTGACGCTTTTTAAACTCGACGGTCTTTGCCTTGAGCTCCTCGTCAGAGAGGGCTTCCATCTGTTCTGCATAAGAAAAGACTTTATCAGCCATTTTCTCCAGTTTTCGTAATTCGCCCTTCTCATTTTCGATGAGGGAGCGAAGCATATTTCTTACCATAAATTTTATACCTACTTTTGTTTCAGTTCAATTAATAATTGTATCATAATTATAGCTTGATTTCAAGGTTTTGATCAGACCAATCCAGAATCAATATATCCAATATTTTTAAGGATGGCTAGCTATCAAATGCAATTGCCCATCAAATTTCCAGGATGCTACAGTACTTGGCAAAATGAAATGCTGCCCTTTTTGCAATGGATAGGTTTGCTCCCCCACGGTCACCTGTCCTTGCCCATCAAGTACACTCACCAAGTAATAATCCGCTACTTTTTTCATCTCTACAGGACCCGTTACTTCCCATTGGTAAACCGTAAAGAAGGGATTGCTGACAAAGGTCGTTGTTGCCAAATTGCCGATGAATTGTCGGTCTGGATGACTATTAGCTGGCTGGCCAATCGTCGTCACATCAATCGATTGCTGAATATGCAGTTCACGCAGATTGCCTTGATCATCCCGACGATCGAAATCATAAACACGATAGGTTGTGTCGCTAGATTGTTGGGTTTCTAAAATCAAAATTCCCTTGCCAATCGCATGCATGGTACCGCTTGGAACGAAGAAAAAGTCCCCTGCCTTCACTGGCACTCGAGTCAGCAAGTCTTCCCAATTGCCAGCTTGGATTTGTGCTGCCAAGTCTTCTTTGGACTGGGCTTGGTGGCCATAGATAATCTCCGCACCCTCATCGGCTGCAATCACATACCAACATTCTGTTTTTCCTAATTCTCCTTCATGAGCTAGACCGTAAGTATCATCTGGATGCACCTGTACACTCAGCCAATCATTGGCATCTAAAATCTTGGTCAACAAAGGAAAAACTGGACTTTCGCTATTTCCAAACAATTCTCTATGTTGGGCATAGAGTTGATCCAAGCCCCAACCAGCAAAAGCTCCGTTAACAACGGTAGATACTCCATTGGGATGGGCTGAAATTGCCCAGCACTCTCCAGTCGTTTCACTGGGAATTACATAGTCAAATTCTTCCCGAAGGCGTGTCCCTCCCCAAATTTTTTCCTGCATAACCGGATGTAAAAATAATGGTTCCATGATTACTACCTCATTCATTCTATGTTCCCATCATACCAAATTTTACATGAAAATTCCAAGCAAAGATGAAAACTGTTCAACTGCATGTAAAAACAGCCCCAAAGGGCTGTTCCTTACTTCGCAATCTTTTTGGCCAAGGCAAAGTTACCAAGTGTAGCAGAGCCATTTTCAGCAACAGCTGGCGTTACAATGTAGTCTTTGACATCTGGCGTTGGCAGGTAATCATTCATGAGACCAACAAATTTCTCACGAACGCGGTTGAGCATGTGTTCTTGCGCCATGACACCACCACCAAATACAATAACTTGTGGACGGTAGAGCAGGGTCGCCTGAACAGCCGCTTGAGCGATGTAGTAGGCTTGAACATCCCAGACATCTGAGTTGAGTTCAATCAACTCACCACGAATACCGGTACGACCTTCAAGAGAAGGACCAGCTGCCAAACCTTCCAAACATCCATTGTGGAATGGACAGGTTCCGTTGAACTCATGCTTGACATCATAAGGATGTAGGGCAACATAGGTATGCCCCGCTTCCGTATGGCCCAGTCCACCGATGAATTCACCGTTTTGAATAGCACCAGCTCCGATACCTGTACCGATTGTGTAGTAAACCAAGCTTTTAACACCCTTGCGAACCAAGGTCTCGCCATAAGCAGAAGAATTCACATCCGTAGTGAAATAAAAAGGTACATTAAATTCCTTAGCAATCAAACCGAGCAAGTCGATGTTGGACCAATGTGGTTTTGGTGTTGAAGTAATGTAGCCATAAGTCTGTGAGTTTTGGTCAATATCAATCGGACCAAAGGAACCGATGGCAATACCTGCTAGGCGATCTTCATAGCGTTTGAAAAATTCAACTGTACGCTCAATAGTTTCATAAGGTGTCGTTGTGGGAAACTGTGTTTTTTCAACGATTTGAAAATCCTCATCTCCAATCGCACAAACAAATTTTGTTCCACCAGCTTCCAAGCTACCGTATAATTTCGTCATGTTTGTTTCTCCAATGTTTTATCTTATCTATTATACCATAGATAGAAACAGAAGAAAAAGGCTAGCGCCTTTTTCTTGGTATTTTCCTAAGTAGTAACTTGACTTTCAAAAAGATGAAGGGAGGTGCTTGGCGGGTCGATTTTGATCGAGTTGACCAAGCAGGTTATGAAAGCTCTGCTATTCTTAGAATTATTTAGCGACTTTAAGGAAATCAGCTCCGTGAGCAATTGTTCCTGAAGCCAAGGCATCAACTGCTGTAAAGTCAGCTGTGTTGGTAACGATGACCATTGTTGTGTCATCCAATCCAGCTGCAGCAATTTTACCTGCATCAAATTTAGCAATTGGTGTACCTGCGGCAACCTTGTCACCTGCAGCAACCAATTTTTCAAATCCTTCACCGTTCATTGAAACCGTATCAATACCAATGTGGATCAAGATTTCAGCACCTGAAGCTGTTTTCAAACCATAGGCATGGCCTGTTTCAAATGCGATTGTTACCTCTGCATCTGCTGGTGCGTAAACAACACCCTCAGTCGGCTTAACCGCCAAACCTTTACCCATAGCTCCTGATGAAAAAACTGGGTCATTAACATTTTCAAGGGCAACAACGTCACCTGAAAGTGGAGATACAAGAGTTTCTTCAGCTACAAGTCCTGTCTCTGCTTCTTCAAGCGTTTTTGCTGTTTCTTGTGCTGAAGCGCTAGGCTTTTTTACATCTTTCTCCTCGTCTTCATAACCGAAGAAGTAAGTCAAAGCGAAACCTGCTGCGAATGACACAGCTACCATGAGCAAGTATTGTGGCAATTGACCGTCAACATAAAGAAGTGTACCTGGGATGATGGTGATACCAAAACCAGTACCTGCAAGACCAAGAAGAGATGCTACTGCACCACCAAGGGCACCAGCTGCCAATGACAAGAAGAATGGCTTACGGAATCGCAAGTTGACACCGAAGATAGCTGGCTCAGTAATACCGAGGAAGGCTGCAAGAGCTGCCGGGAAAGCAAGAGCTTTCAATTTGGCGTTCTTAGTTTTCACACCAACCGCTACAGTTGCCGCACCTTGTGCTGTCATCGCTGCAGTGATGATCGCGTTGAATGGGTTAGCACCAGTATTTGCTACCAATTGTGACTCAAGCAAGTTGAAGATATGGTGAACACCTGATACCACGATGATTTGGTGAACACCACCGATAAGGAGACCACCAAGACCAAATGGCAAGCTCAAGATTGCTTGTGTTGCCAACAAGATGTAGTTTTCAACTACGTGGAAGACTGGACCAATCACGAAGAGACCGAGGATAGACATTACCAAGAGGGTAATGAATGGAGTTACCAAGAGATCAAGTACTTCTGGAACAACCTTACGGACTGCTTTTTCGAATTGAGCACCAACGATACCGATGATGAAGGCTGGCAATACTGAACCTTGCAAACCAACAACTGGAATGAAACCAAAGAAGATTTGTGGTGTCACATCGCCACCTGAAGCAACTGCCCAAGCGTTTGGCAATGAGCCAGAAATCAACATCATACCAAGAACAAGACCGATTGTTTGGTTACCACCGAATACACGGAAAGTTGACCATACAACCAAGGCTGGCAAGATGATGAAGGCTGTATCTGTTAAGATTTGAGTATAAGTGATGAAGTCAGCGTTCCATTCTGTAACACCAAGAGCTCCCATGATTGCTTCTTGTGTCAAAAGACCACGAAGACCCATGAAAAGACCAGTTGCTACGATAGCAGGAATGATTGGAACGAATACGTCACCGAAGGTACGGATCGCACGTTGGAAAGCATTACCTTGTGCAGCTGCTTCTGCTTTTTGCTCACCAGTTGTTGCTGTTGGCAAACCAAGGGCAACTACTTCATCATAGATTTTGTTAACTGTACCAGTACCAAAGATGATTTGGTATTGACCTGAGTTGAAGAAGGCACCTTGTACTTTTTCGATGTCTTCTACAGTCTCCTTATCAATTTTTCCTTCATCAACAACCATGACACGAAGGCGAGTCGCACAGTGGGCAACACTGCGAACGTTCTCACGTCCGCCAAGGGCGTCAATGAC
Source organism: Streptococcus suis (assembly GCF_016775005.1). Lineage (GTDB taxonomy): Bacteria > Bacillota > Bacilli > Lactobacillales > Streptococcaceae > Streptococcus > Streptococcus suivaginalis. The sequence goes on from NZ_JAEUXI010000002.1 coordinate 115,516, forward strand.
TTTTTTTGCAATTTCAGTATTGTTCATCTTGCAAAAATCTCCTTATAAATATTTTTTGTTTTTTTGAAAGTGTTTTCAAACTTTCTATGGTCCTATTATAACACTTTTGATGAATATGTCAAACGTTTATCACATTTTTTTATTATTTCTCTTAAAAAACTAGTAAAAACTTGATTTTTTGAAAGAAAACGTTTACTATATTAAATGAACTATTAGAAGATTTGGAGTAAACACATGGCTTTTACAACCGAAGAGCGCTACCGAGCTTATGCTGACTGGTCGCCAGAATACATCGAAAAAATCAAGAAAAACACAGAAAGCTCCCCTTGGAGAACCAACTTCCACATCGAAACACCGCACGGTCTTTTAAACGACCCAAATGGTTTTTCCTATTTTAATGGAAAATGGACCTTGTTCTATCAGTACTTCCCATTTGGTGCTGCCCACGGCTTGAAATCTTGGGTTCATACTGAATCAACTGACTTGGTGCACTTTGAAGAAACAGGTACAGTCATGTATCCCGATACGGTACTCGATAGCCACGGTGCCTACTCTGGCTCTGCCATGGAGTTTGGCGACAAGCTCTTCCTCTTCTATACTGGAAATGTCCGTGATGAAAACTGGGTTCGTCACCCTTACCAAATTGGTGCCCTAATGGACAAGGACGGTAAGATTGAAAAGATTGACAAAGTCTTAATTGACCAACCTGAGGACACAACCGATCACTTCCGCGATCCACAAATCTTTAACTACAAGGGGCAGTATTATGCCATTGTTGGTGGACAGAATCTAGATAAAAAAGGTATTGTCAAACTCTATAAAGCCGAAAACAACGACTACCTCAACTGGACCTTGATCGGCGATTTGGATTTTGCCAACGATATGACAGCCTACATGATGGAATGCCCAAATATTGCTTTCGTCGGCGACCAACCTATCCTTCTCTACTGCCCACAAGGGTTGAACAAAGAAGTCTTGGACTACGGCAACATCTATCCAAATATGTACAAGATTGGCCAGAGCTTTGACCCTGAAAATGCGACTATTGTTGAGCCGGGTGAGTTGATCAATCTGGACTATGGTTTTGAGTGCTATGCAACCCAAGCTTTCAACGCTCCAGATGGTCGTACCTTATCAGTCAGTTGGTTGGCCCTTCCTGACGTAGAATACCCAACCGACGCGTTCGATTACCAAGGTTGCTTGTCCTTGGTCAAAGAGCTGACAATTAAGGACGGCAAACTCTACCAGTACCCTGTCGAAGCCATCACTAGCCTTCGCACAGAAGCTCAGCCATTTTCAAACCAAGAAACAACCACTAACGTTTACGAACTAGACTTAACCATTCCTGCCAACAGCAAGACTGAGCTAGTCCTCTTTGCTAACAAGGAAAACAAAGGGCTAACTTTGACCCTAGATACTGAAAATGGTATAATAACCGTGGACCGCAAGGACTGCGGACAAGCCTTCGCTCTGGATTTTGGAACTAGCCGTTCCTGCTCTATCGACAAGGCTGAAACAAGTGCATCTATCTTCATCGACAAGTCTGTCTTTGAAATTTTCATCAACAAAGGAGAAAAAGTGTTCTCTGGACGGGTCTTCCCAGATGCTGATCAGACTGGCATTGCCATCACAGCCGGAAATCCTACTGGAACCTATTACCACTTAGACTATGGTCGCAAAACTAACTGATGTTGCCCAGCTAGCAGGAGTCAGCCCGACAACGGTTTCTCGTGTTATCAACAAAAAGGGCTACCTTTCTGAAAAAACTGTCAAAAAAGTCCAAGAAGCTATGAAAGAATTGGGGTACAAACCCAACAACCTAGCTCGGAGTTTACAAGGCAAGTCGGCAAAATTGGTCGGCTTGATTTTTCCAAATATCAGCAATGTCTTCTACGCAGAATTAATCAGCCACCTAGAAAGCGAACTCTTCAACCGCGGCTATAAAACCATTATCTGCAACAGCCAGCACGAGTCCGAAAAGGAAAGAGAGTACTTGGAGATGCTGGCTGCCAATCAGGTCGATGGCATTATCTCTGGCAGTCACAATCTTGGCATCAAGGACTATGATCGGGTTTCTGCCCCGATTATTTCCTTTGACCGCAACCTGTCTCCTTCTATCCCAGTCGTTTCATCCGACAACAGAGGAGGGGGCGTCTTGGCTGCCCAAATGCTACAAAAAGCTGGCTGCAATCGACCAATTATGATCACAGGAAACGACGATTCCAATTCCCCGACGGGTTTGCGACAGGTCGGATTCTCCTCCGTCTTTCCATCTGCAACAGTTCATCATATCTCAAGTGATTTTTCTCCGATTCGAAAGGAAATGGAAATCAAATCCATCCTCCAATCCGACCGACCAGACGGGGTCTTCGTCTCTGGGGACCTCACAGCTATGCTGGTCTGGAACATCGCCCAACAGCTGGGACTCTCCATCCCACAAGATTTAAAATTGATTGGCTACGATGGAACATTTTTCGTTGAAACCCATTACCCCCAATTGACGACTATCCGACAACCGCTCAAGGAAATCGCTGGTTTATTAGTCGATCTCCTGATTCAAAAAATCGATGGGAAAGAACTCAAACAGTCGGATTATTCGCTTCCGATTAGTTTCTTGGCAGGCAAGAGCCTGTAAGTTCTTATTCTAAGCCACCAAGGTTAGTAATCCTACTAGCCTTGGTTTTTCATTTTTGGCAGACAAAAAGACTTGGCACATAAACCAAGTCTTATTCTTTTTCGTTACCCATCTGAAGTTAGGCTTCTTCTTTGATAAAGGGACTGAGGACACCGTTGACAAATTTTGCAGATGCTTGATCCGAAAATTGCTTAGCGAATTCAACTGCTTCATTGACTGCAACCTTGGCTGGCGTTTCTTCGAAATACAAGATTTCAAACAAGCCCAAACGTAAGATGCTTTTATCAATCAAGGTCAAACGATCCAAGGTCCAACCTGCTTTCAAGCGAGTGGATAATTCCTTGTCTAACTCCTCCTGATGGCTAGCAACACCTGTTACCAAATTGAGCAAGAAGAGAGGAATTTCGACCCCTTCTGTCTCTTCTTCCTTGTCATAAACGTAAGAAAATTGAGCCGCCTGAACAGGGTCCTGCCCAAATTCCACCGAAACAATGGCCTGCAAGGCACACTGGCGTAAGTAATGTCTTGAATTATTCTTCATCCAAAAAATCCTCTCCAAACAAGTCTTTCAAGGCTGGCTTGGGAGTCTTGTCGGGAACAATCCCATCAACGTGAATATTAACCGCTGCCACTGTTACTTCTGCATAGTTACGGATAGCTGTTTTGACTGCACGTTGAATATCCATTGAAACAGCTGGAACATTTACTCCATATTCAAGATAAACGTAAATATCTGCTGTCAAGATACCCTCATCATCTGATTGCAGATAAACACCTCTGTTTAAGGCTGATTTTGAGAGGCTATCTGCCACGCGTTTGTTATGCAGAGAGTGAACCCCTTCCACCTTAGCCGCAGCGATTCCTGTAATAACTTCTAGCACGCGCGGTGCAATAATGATTTCGCCTTGATGTTCTTTTGTCATGGGCTCTCCTTTCTAGTCGCTATTAAGCACGAGAAACGTAAGTTCCTTCTGCTGTGTTAATCACCAATTTTTGACCTGCTTCGATAAAGTCTGGTACGTTAACAACCAAACCAGTCTCCATTGTAGCCGGCTTACCTGAACCTGTTACAGTCGCACCTTTGATAGATGGTTGTGTTTCTGCAACGACCAATTCAACAGTTGTTGGTACAGTAACACCAATCACCTCTGTTCCATAGAACTGGATTTTCACATCTGAGTTTTCCAAGATGTAGAGCAATTCTTCTTTGATAGTTGCAACTGGAATTTCATACTGGTCGTAAGTCTCAGTATTCATGAAATAAGCAGTGTCATCCATTTGGTAAAGGTATTGGGCTGGAACAGTTTCGATGATAGCTTGTTCAAATTTCTCATCTGGACGGTAAGTTGTATCAAAAGTTGAACCTGTACGCACATCACGCAATTTCATACGCATAATCGTATTACCCTTACCTGGTTTGTGGTGGCTTGCATCCAAAACCTTAATCAATTTTCCTTCGGCTTCGAAGGTCATACCTGCTCTAAGTTTACTAGCTTCAATCATTGTAATGACTACCTCTTAAAATTTTATTTATTCGTTTTATTTTACCACAAACTAACAGATTTCTCAAATGACAATCAACTCTTTTGGCGCCAATGTCAAAACCTTACAGCCCGTTTCCGTAATCAACAAGTCATCTTCGATACGCACACCGTATTTGCCTTCAAGATAAATACCCGGCTCATCGGTCAGGACGATGCCCGCCTGAATCGTATCCGTTGCTGTTCGGCTAAAGTAAGGATACTCATGGACATCCAAGCCCATGCCATGCCCGATACCGTGGGTAAAGTAAGGGCCAAAGCCAGCCTGCTCGATGACGCGACGTGGTACCCCGTCAAACTCCTTATATTCCATTCCCGCTTTGGCAGTCGCAATCAAGGCCTTGTTGGCCGCTAGAACAGTTTCGTAAATCTCCCGCTCCTCATCGCTCACCGACCCAACATAAATCGTCCGCGTCATATCGCTGACATAATGGTCATACAAACAGCCAAAGTCCAGCGTCAAAGCCTCACCTGCCTCAATCACTTTATTTGAAGCACGTCCGTGAGGCATAGCAGAGCGGTAACCCGATGCAGCAATGGTATCAAAAGACACCCCTTCTGCCCCCATTTCTCGCATACGAAAATCCAAGAAATTAGCCACCTCAATCTCTGTTTTACCCGGTTTGATAAAGTCCAAGGCATCGATAAAAGCCTGGTCTGAAATCTGACAAGCACGCTGAATGGTGGCAATCTCCGCCGCATCCTTGATCATCCGCAGGTCCGCAATCAGATTGGTCGTCGGTCTGAGAGCAATTCCTGCAAAGACAGCCTCCATGGATTTGAAATAGGCTACTGAAATCTCATCCTCAAAGGCCACTTCCTTGATGCCCATATCCTTAACCAGGCCAGCTGCCGCTCCCAAATCATCCCGATTGGAAATGACTTCAAAGTCTTTGACAACAGATTGGGCGTAGGTGATATAACGGTCATCTGTAATCAAGACCTGGCGGTTAGGTGTGATGAGCATCACTCCTGCCGACCCCCAGAAACCTGTCAAATAATAGACATTTTTTAAATTGGTCACATAGAGAGCCTCTATCGACTGCTCTGCCATTTTCCCACGAAGTTTTTCAAGTCGCTTTTGCATAACCCACCTCCAAAGATTTTGTACTTATTATAGCATTATAGCAGAAATGCGGACAAATACCAATTCTTTCCAGCAACACAATAAAAAGCCGCAAGAGCGACTTTTTACTTCAACTTCGTTTTCAGATACTGGCCTGTAAAGCTGGCTGGGTTATCCGCCACTTCTTCTGGCGTTCCTGTCGCGACAACGGTACCGCCACCGACACCGCCTTCTGGTCCCATGTCGATAATATGGTCTGCTGTCTTAATCACATCCAGATTGTGCTCGATGACAAGGACAGTGTTGCCGTCATCGACAAAGCGGGCCAAGACCTTGAGCAATTGGGCGATATCCTCGGTGTGCAAACCAGTCGTTGGCTCGTCCAAGATATAGAGGGATTTACCAGTTGACCGCTTGTGGAGTTCAGAAGCCAATTTCATCCGCTGGGCCTCACCACCTGAAAGGGTTGTTGCAGGTTGTCCCAAAGTCACATAGCCCAAGCCCACGTCTTGAATGGTGCGGAGCTTACGTTCGATTTTTGGAATGTGTTTGAAGAACTCGACCGCATCATTGACCGTCATATCAAGGACCTGAGCGATATTTTTCTCCTTGTAGTGTACTTCCAAGGTTTCAGAATTGTAGCGATGTCCATGACAGACTTCACAAGGAACAAAGACATCTGGTAGGAAGTGCATTTCAATCTTGATAATCCCGTCACCCGAGCAGGCTTCACAACGACCACCTTTGACGTTAAAGGAGAAACGCCCCTTCTTGTAGCCACGGATTTTGGCTTCATTGGTCTGGGCAAAGAGGTCACGAATATCGTCAAAAACACCTGTGTAGGTAGCTGGGTTGGAACGCGGTGTCCGTCCAATCGGGCTTTGGTCAATATCAATCAAGCGGTCCAAGTGTTCAATTCCTGAAATGGTTTTGAACTTGCCTGGCTTGTCCGAATTGCGATTGAGCTTCTGAGCAATGGCTTTTTTCAGAATGGAGTTGACCAGAGTTGACTTACCAGATCCAGACACCCCTGTCACCGCAACAAATTTTCCGAGTGGAAAACGGACCGTTACATCTTGCAGGTTATTTTCCTTGGCACCTGTCACCTCTAGGAAACGACCATTGCCAACACGACGGTCTAGAGGAACAGGAATTTCACGTTTGCCAGACAGGTATTGACCTGTAATGGATTTCTTGTTTTTGGCAACTTGGACAGGCGTTCCAGAAGCTACAATTTCTCCACCAAAGACACCCGCTCCTGGACCAATGTCAATCAACCAGTCCGCCTCACGCATGGTATCCTCATCATGCTCCACCACAATCAAGGTATTTCCCAAATCACGCATTTTCTTAAGACTGGCAATCAGGCGGTCATTGTCCCGCTGGTGCAAACCAATCGATGGCTCATCCAAGATGTAAAGAACACCAGACAGGTTAGAGCCAATCTGAGTCGCCAGACGAATCCGCTGACTCTCACCACCAGAAAGGGTACCTGCTGCTCGCGAAAGGGTCAGATAGTTGAGACCAACGTTATTAAGGAAGGACAGACGATCCTTGATTTCCTTGACAATAGGCGTTGCAATAGTTGCTTCATTTTCAGACAAGGTCAGATTTTCAATGACTTGCAAATGATCCGCTACGGACAAGTCAGACAGCTGCCCGATATGAAGTCCCTGCTCGCCACCAACTTTAACAGAAAGAGCTTGGTCATTGAGGCGATAGCCGTGGCAGGTCCCACAGGTCAATTCATTCATATAGGCCTTCATGACCGTCCGCGTGTAATCACTATTGGTTTCACGGTAGCGGCGGTTAATGTTAGTAATCAAGCCTTCAAATGGAATGTCAATATCACGCACTCCACCGAACTCATTTTCATAATGGAAATGGAATTCTTTCCCGTCAGAACCATTGAAAATCAGGTTCTTCTCCTCTTCTGTCAATTCCTCGAAAGGCTTGTCCATGTCCACACCAAAGTGGTTCATGGCTTGCTCCAGCATCTGAGGATAATAGTTGGAAGAGATTGGATTCCAAGGAGCCAAAGCACCCTCACGCAAGGTCTTGCCGGCATCTGGGACAATCAAATCTGTATCCACTTCCAGCTTCATGCCCAAACCGTCACAGTCGCTACAAGACCCAAAAGGAGCATTGAAAGAGAAGAGGCGAGGCTCCAACTCAGGCACCGTAAAGCCACAAACTGGACAGGCGTAGTACTCAGAGAAAAGCAGTTCCTTCTCATCCATGGTATCGATGATGACATAGCCGTCCGCAATCCGCAGGGCCGCCTCAATGGAGTCAAAAAGCCGCGAGCGAATGCCTTCTTTGATGACAATCCGATCGACCACGACCTCAATGTTGTGAGCCTTGCTCTTGGACAATTCAGGCACTTCCGACACATCATAGACATCGCCATTGACCCGCACCCGAACGTAGCCGTCCTTCTGCACTTTTTCAAAAATGGTCTTGTGCTGCCCCTTTTTCTTTCGCACAATCGGAGCTAGGATTTGCAAACGCTGGCGTTCTGGCAATTCCAAGACCTCATCGACGATTTGTTCTACTGATGAAGCCGAAATCGCTCCGTGACCATTGATACAGTACGGCACCCCGACCCGAGCATAAAGCAGGCGGAGATAGTCATTGATTTCCGTTGCCGTTCCAACCGTCGAACGCGGGTTACGCGAGGTTGTTTTTTGGTCTATGGAAATAGCAGGGCTGAGACCCTCTATGGAATCCACATCAGGTTTGTCCATGTTGCCCAAGAATTGACGAGCATAGGCAGACAAAGATTCCACATAACGCCGTTGGCCTTCGGCATACAGAGTATCGAAAGCCAAACTCGACTTACCAGACCCCGACAAACCAGTCACCACCACCAACTTCTCACGTGGAATGGTCACATCAATGTTTTTTAAATTATGGGCACGCGCCCCATGAATCACAATATTTTCTTGCATAATTTAAGATACAGAGGGCGTCAAATGCACAGTCAAAATAGGCGGTAAGTCCGAAATCTGTGATTTCGAAGACGCACCCCCGTCAAGACAACTAGCGCTTTCACAGGTTGAAAACCGAAGAAAGCACAGATGTCTACGACGCAGAAGCCAGTTTCCATGCTGAAACATGAAGAAACTAGCACTTTTTGACACCGCATTTAGCCCGTGTTCAATTCCTTTCTGATATAAGTGCGTTCACAAGATAACTGGTGACGGTCGATTTACTCCGCGTCACCAGACGAAACTGCCTATGGGCAATTTCTATATCTTGTATTAGCTCGATTTTCAAAAAATATCGTTTTGAAAATCTCACGTCAAGAAACCGTATAAAACTCGACGCTTTTAGCACGCATTCAAATCCTTTCTAAAGATACAGAGGGCGTTGTAACAGTCTGGGAGACTGTTACAATCGGGAAATAGGGAAAACGCAGTTTTCCTCATTACACCAACATCATCAGCCCGTGTTCAATTCCTTACTTAAGAGGCTCTAAGCTGTAACATGAGAGATTAGAAAAAGACCGTACAACTTACTCACTTCAAAGTCTCCATATTATAACACAAATTTGCAGAAAACCTTTCCGCAACGGCATATTTTTTGGTATAATAAAGGTTGCGTCAACGCAACAAAGCACAAAGGAGGGCATCATATGAAACAGATTTTTCTATCTACTATGACAGAATTAGAAGAAATCCAAACCTTTGAACCAGGAGCTTGGATTAATTTGGTCAACCCCTCCCAGAGCGAGTCTATGGAAGTGGCTGAGCATTATAAAATTGACATCGCTGACCTACGAGCACCTCTCGATGCGGAGGAGTCATCTCGTATCACCGTCGAAGTTGATTACACACTGATCCTGGTCGACGTCCCTATTCTTGAAGAGCGAAACAACAAAACTTATTATATTACAATTCCCTTGGGAATCATCTTGACCGCAGATGCCATTATCACCACTTGCTTGGAACCTCTGCCTCTCTTTGATCAATTTATCCATCGGAGACTGCGCAATTTCTATACTTTTATGCGGTCACGTTTTGTTTTCCAAATTTTGTACCGCAATGCCCAACTCTACTTATCAGCCCTACGGACCATTGACAGAAAGAGTGAAGAAATCGAAAAACAACTCCATGAAGCAACTCGTAACGAAGAATTAATCGTCCTCATGGAATTGGAAAAAACAATCGTCTATTTCAAGGCTTCCCTCAAAACCAATGAACGGTTGGTTAAAAAGTTGGCTAGTTCTTCTCGTCTCCTTCGTAAATACGAAGAGGACGAAGATTTGCTGGAAGACACCTTGGTCGAAACACAACAGGCAATCGAGATGGCAGATATCTATGGTTCCATCCTGAATTCGATGACCCATGCATTTGCATCCATCATTTCCAACAACCAGAATACCATCATGAAAACCTTGGCCTTGGTGACCATTGTTCTATCAATCCCAACCATGGTCTTCTCCGCCTATGGCATGAACTTCAAGGATAATGTCATCCCTTTCAATGACATCCCATATGCTTTCTGGTGGATTATCTTGTTTGCCTTTGCTATCAGCTTATCACTCACCTTCTACTTCATTCGTAAGAGATGGTTTTAACATAGGAGATTATTATGAAACTTTCAAACCTACCTTCACTAACGAAAAAAAACCAAGAGTTCATCCATATTGCCACCAATCAACTGATCAAGGATGGAAAATCAGACCAAGAAATCAAGGCACTCTTGGAAGAAATTTTGCCAACCATTATCGAACACCAAAAATCTGGCACTACTGCACGTAATTTGTTTGGACCTCCAAGCGAATGGGCCGCTAGCAAAACCAAACAAGCTCAAGAAGAAGCTGAAAAAGTAGTCTACAACGAAAACCCTTGGTTAATGTGGTTGGATTCTAGCCTTTTGATGCTAGCATTGATTGGTGCAATTAACGGCATTATGAACCTATTGGGTCAAGGAAGCCAATACGGCCTCATCACTCTCTTGGTTATCGGTTTTGGTATCGGTGCAGGTATGTACATGATGTACCACTTTGTCTATCGTGAACAAATCAAAACCGGCCAACGACCAAAACTACTCAAAGCCATCTTGTATCTGGGTTTGGCCACTCTTGCCTGGTCAGTTGTCTTCATCCTGGCTTCACTCATCCCAAGCAGCATCAACCCAACGCTACCACCACTTGCAACCTTGCTTCTTGCAGCAGCCGCTTTCGGTCTCCGTTACTGGCTCAAGCGAAAATACAATATCCGCAATGCCATGCAACCTGTACAAGTACAATAACCCAACACATCCAAAAAGGACTGGTTCTTCCAGTCCTTTTTCTCTTTCTCGATCATCGCCACTTTGGGCAATCGTCCTTCATTCAGTTCATGAACACAAGAAAAAATAGTCCATTCAATCATTGCGATTTTCACGCTTCTAGAGCCCAAGCTAAAAAGACCCGTTAGGGTCTTCGTTCGCTTTCGTATTTTCAAGCTCATGAAAAAACAGTCCATTCAAGGACTTAATTCCCTTTCTTAATTTCGAGCTCATGAAAAAACAGTCCATTCTCCCGTTGCACTTCTCATATTTCTAGAGTGCAAGAAAAAATCGCCACCAACGGGCGATTGCGCCTTTCCAGTTTCTAGAGCCCAAACTAAAAAAACCCGTCAGGGTCTTCGTTCGCTTTCGTATTTTCAAGCTCATGAAAAAACAGTCCATTCTCCCGTTGCACTTCTCATATTTCTAGAGTGCAAGAAAAAATGGTCCACTGGACCATTACTCGCTTTCTTAATTTCGAGCTCATGAAAAAACAACCCGTCAGGGTTGTTTTTTAATCTTCGTTTACGAATGGTAGAAGTGCCATAACGCGAGCACGTTTGATAGCTGTTGTTACTTTACGTTGGTTTTTAGCTGAAGTTCCAGTTACACGACGTGGAAGGATTTTTCCACGTTCTGAGATGAAACGGCTAAGAAGCTCAGTATCTTTGTAATCAACATATTCAATTTTGTTAGCTGCGATATAGTCAACTTTTTTACGGCGTTTGAAACCGCCACGACGTTGTTGAGCCATGTGTTAATTCTCCTTTATAGTTTATTCGTCGACCTAGAATGGTAGGTCATCATCTGAAATATCCATTGGATTACTTGAACCGAATGGACTTTCTTCACGCGCAAAGTTTGGCGTCGATTGTGCAGGCGCTTGGTAGGATGAACCAAAATCATTTCCACCAGCAAACGAGTTGCCTGGGTTTGATTGATAAGCTCCACCTTGTCCTTCACGGGCAGTACGGCTTTCCAAGAGTTGGAAACTTTCTGCAACCACCTCAGTCACATAGACACGTTGCCCTTGTTGGTTATCGTAGCTACGGGTCTGGATTCGACCTGTAACTCCAATCAGAGCACCTTTTTTAGCCCAATTTGCTAAGTTTTCAGCTTGTTGGCGCCAAATGACTACGTTGATAAAATCCGCTTCACGCTCACCGCTTTGATTTTTAAAATTACGGTTAACCGCAAGTGTAAAAGTCGCAACAGCCTGGTTTGACGGAGTGTAACGAAGTTCTGCATCACGGGTCATACGACCAACCAATACTACATTATTAATCATACAACACCTTCTTACGCGTCAAGTTTGACAATCATGTGACGAAGAATGTCGCCGTTGATTTTTGACAAACGGTCAAACTCTTTAAGAGCTTCATCGTTGTTAGCTTCAACGTTAACGATGTGGTACAAACCTTCGCGGAAATCTTTGATTTCGTATGCAAGGCGACGTTTTTCCCATGCTTTTGATTCAACGATTGTTGCACCGTTGTCTGTCAAGATAGAGTCAAAGCGTGCTACCAAAGCGTTTTTAGCTTCTTCTTCAATGTTTGGACGAATAATGTAAAGAATTTCGTATTTAGCCATTGATATGTTCCTCCTTTTGGTCTAATGACTCATGGTCTAGCCACGAGTAAGTGAGGGTTTCTCACAAGATACTATTATAGCACATTCTTAATTTTTTGCAAGAGATTTCTCTCTTTTTATCCCAATCGTTTGCGGCGCTCTACTAGGCTACCCAAAACACCAATTCCTGCTAGCGTCCATACTAAGCCTAAGTCCGCACCTGTATTTGGAAGTGTCTTGGTTTTTTCTTGAACTACTGGTTTACTTGTCGCTGGTTGAGAAACCTGTTTCTCCCCTGCTACTTGCAGTAGGGATGGATCAAGGATTGGTAAGTGATGGCTGACAAGATCTGCTGGTACCAAACCACCATCAAATGCTGGCAAGGCATGAGTCAGATTTTCATTAAGGCTAATGCCACCATCAAAGGCCGGTAACTCATGAAGTAGATTCTCATTGAGGCTAATTCCAACATCAAACATCGTAGTTCATGGGTCTCAGATGATCCTTTGGCAGGCACGATTAAGCGCCCCTTGTGCGGACCTGTATGCAGTACAATACCTGTACCAGGTCCAATTCCTAGGAACATCATGTACTCTTTCTTCACCGTTGCCGTCAGATCAACAGGTGCCGACCAAGTAAGACCATCATCATCACTATAAGACATCCAAATATAGTTGTCCATAGTCACTTTAAATGGCACTGTAGTTTCAGTTTGGTAGTAGATATTACCGATTGGAGTCGGATTATCCCCCTCATAGAGATCGCCTAGATTGGCATAGCCTGGGCTCTTGTCATTGACATTGACTAGGAGCACCAAAATTGCGATCTCGAGCCTGAGGATTGTCCTTCAAGTCAACGATCGTTATGGTTTCACTCCAGGTTTGACCATTATCTAGACTGCGCTTCACCACTTGGGCAATGTTACCATAGTCCAAATGGTGGTCATGGCGTTGGTCAGTTGCTGCAATCAAGGTTCCCTTATCAGTCTTCAGCAAGGCTGGTATCCGGAAACTCGCCACACCATTGGCAGGGTTTTTCTGATTATTTCGCCCACCTTCAAACACAGTGATTTTCTTAGATAGACGTGATTCTTCATTAAGAACATAAGGATGTTCTCGACGGATGAACAAGGCAGAGCGTCTCTGAATTTCTTCTTCTGTAAAAGCACGGTCGTGGTGCGAAAAATTACGAATATCTAGACTATTCGCTGCCCAGACAGACCGACTTTCCAAACCGACCACACCATTATTGACAAAGAGAGCTGTATATTCATTGGCATGAGTTTGACTAGAGGTCGCAAACAGGTTGAAAAAGCCATTTGCTTGCGCCTTGTATTCTAAGTAGATGGTCCCACTCTCTGACTCCTTGATGCTATCTCGGACTTCAGGAGCAAACTCCAATCGCTTATTAGAAGCATTTAAACTGGTATTTCCCAGTTTATGAACCTCAGCCTCTTCAAATTCCCGGGATGTTTCATCAGAAGAAACCGCTTCTATGTTTACATCCAATGATGGGAGTTGATCCGTCTCAGAAGCCTCCTCACTCACTTCAGCAGAAGTAAGATCCGGCTCGTCGAACTTGTGACTGGCTGATTAGCCGCTTCAACAGCATGGTTGGCTGTTGGCTGAACCTCTTCCGTTTCAGGCGCCGCTTCATTGGCATGAATAGTCTACTGGCCCACCAAAAACGCCGCTAGGACTACTGACGAATAGAGAACAAGTTGGGAAAACCGTCCAGTTCTCCGTTGTTTTTCAGGCATAGAATCCTCCTTTTATTTTTGTTGATGGTTACTTTTTTAAATCGACTATATTTCTGTAGTATATTAACTTACAAATATATGCTGGTCAAGGAATTTTGCGGAAATATTCCACACACAAAAAAACTTACCTAGACGAAACTAGGTAAGTTTTCGGTTGATTAAAAGAACAGGATTAACGAGTCTGTTTCCGGCGTTTTGCCAAGCCTGCCAAAAGACCAAGACCTGTCAAACTCAACAAAATTGCTTCTTGTGTTCCTGTATTTGGCAAAGTTTTTCCATCTGTCGCCTTCTTCTCGTCCTTGCTTGCCGCAGGGAGGTTAACGACAACTTCTGATGCCGCTTCCTTGTCTGCAAACAGAAGTTTTGGATCCAAACTTGGTAGGAAGTGTGTCAAGTTTTCATTAAGAACCAAACCTCCCTCAAAGGCAGGTAGCTCAAAATGAGTCGCTTCACCCTTGGCTGTTACCAATTCTTCTGTTTCAACAGGTGCTGTTGACTGCTCTTCACCACCCTCTGCTGGTGCAGGATTTTCAACTTCTGTCACTGCCGCTGGATAAATCAAGGCAATCTTACCGAGCTGCTCTGTCAAGATTACAATGCTGTCACGGCTGACACCATCAATTTCAACAGGGGATTCTGTCACATCCAACTCAACCACTTCATTATTGTCCAAGAGGAGGAGAGCTTTGGCAGGAACCTTATCTCCCACTTTTGGAATCACAAGAATGGCTGGAGCTGACAGGGTAACCGTTTGATCCTCAGCAGATTTGAGTTGAATATCCAAAACAGTATTATCTGTATCTGCCACCGCTGCATGGTCACTATCAATCAGCGCAACTGCAAGGGTATGACTAGTCGCCAAGGCTTCTTCCAATTGCACCAAAACGCCGCTTCTCTCATCGCGGAATTCCATGCTTGTTTCTACTTCTGCTGGTGTAGTTGGCGTGTCAACTACTTCAAACAATTGAACTTCTCTAACTGTCCACATGCGGTTGTCTTTTGTCGTTGCATTGGTATGAGCTTCAAGTGGAATAAATTCGATGCGATCTGCTCGGACATCTTTTCCAAAACCAACCGCTACTTCAGCCGTTGCAAAATCAACAGAACGTTCACCTGAGTCAAACTGCAACTGATCACCCAAGTAGGCCTTCACTTGGTACTTAGTCATAGTACCATTACCTGGAGTCCGTTTTGAAATCACCATTGAATGAACGGTTTTTTCAGTCGGCAAGGTCAAGGTGATGGTTTGTGGAAGCGAGTAGGAAGGCTGGCCTTCAATCAACCACTTCAACTCTGTTACCGTTGACTTATCACCATCCATCAAGTTTGCCAAGCCATAGCCACGTTCATCTTCAAAGACAGCTTGACCTGTTACACGAACGGTACGGCCGTCCACTTTCTTGATCTTCTGTACAGCAGAACCATCCAGCGATTTAAAAATAGACAGTGGCAATTTTGCAATATTGGAAATGTCACCTGACACCACCGCCACAATTGATTCCTTCCGATCAGCTGGATTGATACGGAACAAAAGGCGATCCGTTGCCAACTGAGAAACGAATTCAAGTTGGTTACCATTAGTCAACAAGAGTCGAGGTTGGTTTACCGCTAAAATAGGCTTACTAAAGGTAAGAGCTACATAGCCATCCTTATAGTGGTCAACTGTTGTAATCTCTGTTGTCGGCAAACCATAGTCTTCCTGAGTCAAGTACTCCCAGTTGAATTGACGATAGTAGAGACTGTAAGCATTTTGGTCTCCAGACTTGTGCTCATAAAGCAAGCCAAAGGTACCGTCTTCCAATTCCTGGATAGAGTTGTATGCAAACTCGCCATGTTGCAGAATTTGATGGTGTAACCAATTGAGGCTGCCATCTTCTCCAACTTCTGCTACACGGACATGACCATCAATCCGTTGGCGACCTGGTCCATTAGCATTGGCAAGAAGAACGTATTCTTTGCCATCACGAACCACTCGAATAGCGGACAATTGTACATAGGCATCATGAACGTCTGTCAAGGTTTCTAAGTCATTTTGCCAAGTCGCTCCACCATCTAAGCTGGTTGCTACACGCACCTTGCCTTTCACACCCCGCATGAACATCTTCAACTGACCATTAGACAATTGAACAATCGTCGCTTCAGTACCAATTTCATTGCCATTGTTCATGGTTGACGCATGTAATACTGTTCCATCTGCAAGTGTACGGTTATCGTTAAAAGTTTCACCTGCAGACCAAGTTTCACCGTGGTCGTCTGAGTAGAAGACCATAGCAGATTGAGAGTTCAAAGCACCAGTATAGTTGATACCATAAGCTGGCACAACCAAACGCCCCTTATGAGGTCCAGCATGAAGTACAATACCTGTACCAGGTCCCAAACCAAGGAACTTCATGTACTCTTTCTTCACACTTGCAGTAATATCGCGTGGACGAGACCATGTCACACCATCGTCGTCACTATAAGAGAGCCAGATATAGTTGTCCATGGCCACACGGAACATACCATTGTTTTGCGTTTGGAAATAGATATTGCCAACTGGCTCTGTACCTTCTCCCTGGTAAATATCACCTAGGTTTGCAAAGGCTGGGCTACTGTCATTCACATTTACACGATACTCTGTCGCTTGACCCTGGGCATCGTAAATACGACCATCTTCACGAACAGTATA
Organism: Streptococcus suis; assembly: GCF_016775005.1. GTDB lineage: Bacteria > Bacillota > Bacilli > Lactobacillales > Streptococcaceae > Streptococcus > Streptococcus suivaginalis. The sequence continues at coordinate 132,031 of NZ_JAEUXI010000002.1, forward strand.
TGGATCTGTCTCTGTACCTCGATAGAGGTTGAGGTAAGTCTTGCCGTCAATCACACTGTGTTCTGGTTTTCGATCATTTAAGTTACCAAAAAGAGCTTGACCTTCTGGGAACATATCGTAGATAGCAAAAATACGCTTAGTTGTTGGATCCTGCACCAAGGCTGTATCGATGGTTAATGGTGCACCAACATTCCGGTTTTGAGCATTTGGATTGTCCTTCAAATCGACAATCTTGATCGTATCACTCCATTGCTTCCCGTTATCTGTACTGCGTTTGATAACTTGAGCGATATTGCCCCAGTCTCCAGAATGGTCATGTCGCTGGTCGCTCGCTGCAATCAAGGTTCCCTTATCAGTCTTGAGAAGGGCTGGGATCCGGAAACTTGCTACATTGTTATCAGGGTTCTTACGGTTTCCACGACCACCCTCAAACACGGTCACCTTGTCAGTCAATTCAGAACCTTCATTAAGGACATAAGGGCTGTCTTCACGAACAAAGAGAGAGGAGCGACGCGCCACTTCCTCAGCAGTCAAGGCACGATTGTAGAGTGTAAAGTTGCGAATATCTAGTTTTGTCGCAGCCCAAGCATTGGTATTTGCCCGTTTGACTTCACCCAATTGAGCATAGCTCAAAGCTGTCGCTGAACCAAAAAGATCACTTCTAGCCGTTGCTGACTTGGACAGCTGACCATTGACATACATGTTTACATCAACTGTATTGTCCGCTGTATTTTTTTGGTAGGTAAGAGCGATCGCATTCCACTCACCATTTCCTGCCCGTTGCGTACCTGAATCGATTAGGACATTGCGTTGTCCAGCGCTACCAGTACGACTTTCCAAACCTGCCGTGCCATTATTGACAAAGAGAGCAGTGTATTCGTCCTTATGGGTCTGGCTGGATGTTGCAAACAAGTTAAAGAAGCCGTTGGCTTGAGCATTGTACTCGACGTAGATTGTACCACTTGTCGATTCTTTGACAGAATCACGAACTTCTTCTGACAATTCCAACCGCTTGTTGCTGCTATTGAGTGCGACATTTTCCAGCTTTGTCACCTCAAGGCTAGCAAACTCATTAGCAGATTCATCTGCAGGAAGCGCTTCCAAATTCACATCTAAAGAAGGCAAGGATGCTTCCGCAGCCTCTTCTGCGGTCGGTTCTGATACTACAGCTTCCTCACTTGGAGTAGGAGCTGGTTCAGAGGTTGGAGTAACTTCTGCCACACGCGGTGTGGTTGTTGTTTCTGCAACAATTTCATTTGCATGAACACCACGTTGACCAACTAAAAAGGTTGCCAATACAACAGATGAGTATAGAGCAACACGTGGAAAAGCATTTTTCCCTTTGAGATTCTCAGGCATATGACCCTCCTTTTTGATAATAATTGAATCACTTTGTGAAAACTACACTTTCAACAATATATTAACATATATCAAAAAGAAGAGCAAGCCCTTCTCAAACGGAAATTGAAAACAAGAAAGAAAAATCCCCTCTCTCGAGGGGACCTGCTTATTCTACGCTGAAAAGATATGGGTAGACTGGTTGATTTCCTTGATGGATTTCGACCTCGACATCTTCAAATTGTTCTTCTAGCTGTTCAGCAAGAGTTTGAGCCAATTCTTCATTACCATCTTCACCGATATAGATCGTCACGATTTCGCTGTCTTCATCGAGCATTTTCTCAAATGTAGCAACAAGCGTCTCCATCATATCTGGGTTAGAAACCACAATCTTACCATCAACCATACCAAGGTTGTCATTTTCATGGATTTCAAGACCATCGATGGTTGTGTCACGGACTGCAGTTGTCACGCTACCGCTTTTCACCTCTGCGAGAGATGCCGTCATGGCTTCAAAGTTACTTTCCAAATCACGACTTGGATCAAAGGCAAGCAAGCTAGTGAAACCTTGTGGCAGGGTCTTAGTTTCCACAACCTTAACTGCAACTTCCGCAACTTCTGCTGCAGTCTGAGCCGCCATCAAGATGTTCTTGTTGTTTGGCAACAAGATGACATTGCGGGCATTGACCAATTCAATAGCATTGACAAAGTCTTCTGTTGATGGGTTCATAGTCTGACCACCTGAAATCACATAATCAACACCTTGTGATTTGAAGATTTCTGTCAATCCCTCGCCTGCCGCAACAGCAATAATGCCGTACTCTTTTTGTTCAGCCGGTTTTTGGAAACTTTCTTCCTTCTCAACCTGAGCCTCATGTTGCTCACGCATATTGTCCACTTTTACCTTGACCAAGCTACCGTATTGAAGACCCGCTTGCATGACCAAACCTGGATCTTCTGTATGGACATGGACTTTAACGATTTCATCATCGTTGACAACTAGGAGAGAATCCCCAAGGTCATTAAGATAGTTGCGGAATTCTTCATAATCAAAGTCCTTCACATAAGTAGGGCCCTGGCGAAGAGCTACCATGATTTCTGTACAGTAACCAAAGGTAATATCCTCAGTCGCTACATGACCAGCAACTGACTTGTGGTGTTCTGCATTGATCATCTCAGACATGACAGCTGGTGTCGCTTCAAAATCCTCTGACGCAATGTACTCGCCTGTCAGAGCTGACAGGAAGCCTTCGTAAATATAAACAAGACCTTGACCACCTGAATCGACAACCCCAACCTCTTTCAAGACTGGAAGCATCTCAGGTGTTTTCTTGAGGGCACGATTGGCACCTTCTAGAGTCGCACGCATGACCTCAACCGCATCATCAGTTTCTTCTGCTTTTTTAAGAGCTGCTGTAGCTGCGCCACGAGAAACCGTCAAAATGGTACCTTCAACTGGTTTCATTACAGCCTTATAAGCCACTTCGACACCATGTTGGAAGGCTTGCGCCAAGTCCTTACCATCCAATTCAACCTTGCCTTTGACAGACTGACCAAAACCACGGAACAATTGTGACGTAATAACGCCAGAGTTCCCGCGAGCACCCATGAGCAAACCTTTTGACAAGATTTGAGCGACTTCACCTACTGAATTTGCCGGCTTATCCGCCACTTCTTTGGCACCATTTGTAATGGTCATGCCCATGTTGGTTCCAGTATCACCATCTGGTACCGGGAAGACGTTTAATGAGTTTACATATTCAGCTTGTTTATTCAATCGAGTAGATGCTGCTTGCACCATTTCTTGGAATAAACTGGTAGTAATTTTAGACACAATTATTCTCCTACGACTTTGATATTTTGGATATAGACGTTGACTGCATCAACTGCAATGCCCAATTGGTTCTCAAGGTTAAATTGAACACGCTCTTGGATATTGCGGGATACTTCACTGATTTTCACTCCATAGCTCATCACAGTGTAAACGTCTACCACGATTTGCCCTTCTTCTGTTGTTTTAATGACAACACCTTTGGAATAATTTTCCTTTCCGAGAAGGGCTTGAAAATTATCTTTAAGGGCAGATTTGCTAGCCATGCCAACGACACCGAAAATCTCAGTCGCCGCACCACCAACAACCGTTGCAATGACTTCATCTGTCAATTCAATTTGGCCATCTTTGGTATTGATCTTAACCGTCATATTTTGTTACCTCAAATAGTTTTATCACTCCATTTTACCACATTTTCAACTTTCTGTAAAAAACAAGCTTGTGACAACGGAAGAGATAGGCCAGAACACGGAAAACTGCAAGAAAAAAATGACCCTCGAGAGTCATTTCCTTCTATTAAACGCGTTCTACTTTGCCTGATTTAAGAGCACGAGCTGAAGCCCAAACTTTTTTAGGTTTACCGTCAATCAAAACAGTAACTTTTTGAAGGTTTGGTTTAACTGCGCGTTTTGTTTGGTTCATAGCGTGTGAACGGTTGTTACCTGATACAGTCTTACGACCAGTGAAATAACATACTTTAGCCATTTGTATCTTCCTCCTCATTTGATCAAATATAACGGATGTGCTAGCACCACATACCATACTATTCTAACAGAAAAGAAAGAACTTGGCAAGAATTATTTTTCTTTTTTCACATATCCAGCCCAATATCTGATTATCATTGGAAGTGTATCACTATTCCCTTCCTCAGACGACCTGCCCTTCATTGGAAATCAGATTGATTTTTCAGAAAAATCATTTCTATTTCAAAAAAACAGCAAAAAGAGGATTTTCAATCGAAAATCCTCTTTTAATTAAACTTTATTTGCTCAAAATCAAAGATTTTTTCGCAGAACAATTAAGCTTTGTTTGCTGAACCAAATACGTCGATACGCTCTTCAACAGATGCTTGGATAGCTTTTACACCGTCAGCCAAGAATTTACGTGGGTCGAAGAGTTTCTTCTTGTCGTATTCTGCTTCGTTTGCTTCATAAGCTGCTGCAAACTTACGAGTTGCGTTTGCAAATGCGATTTGGCACTCAGTGTTAACGTTAACTTTAGCAACACCCAATTTGATTGCTTCTTGGATTTGTGCATCTGGAATACCTGAACCACCGTGCAATACGATTGGGAAACCTGGTACAGCTTCAGTCAATTTACGCAAGTGGTCAAGGTCAAGACCTTCCCAGTTTTCTGGGTATGGACCGTGGATGTTACCGATACCAGCTGCCAAGAAGTCAATACCAGTTGCAACCATTGCTACTGCGTCTTCGATTGGAGCCAATTCACCAGTACCAACGATACCGTCTTCTTCACCACCGATAGTACCAACTTCAGCTTCAACTGAGATACCTTTAGCGTGTGCCAATTCTACAACTTCTTTTGCTTTTGCAAGGTTTTCTTCTACTGGAAGGTGTGAACCGTCAAACATGATAGAAGTGTAACCAACTTCGATACACTCAAGTGCATCTTCGTAGTGACCGTGGTCAAGGTGAATAGCAACTGGAACTGTGATGTTCATTGACTCGATCAAGTTAGCGATCAAGTTACGAGCTACTTTGTAACCACCCATGTACTTAGCTGCACCCATAGAAGTTTGGATAAGAACTGGAGCTTGTTTTGCTTCTGCTGCACGCAAGATAGCTTGAGTCCACTCAAGGTTGTTTGTGTTAAATCCACCAACTGCATAACCGTTGTCACGCGCTGCTTGGACAAATTTTTCTGCTGAAACTAATGGCATTCTAAGAGCCTCCTAATATTTTTTGGGAGTCATCCCCCATACCCTCCTATTTTAACACGATTCTCAAAAAAATGCTAGCTGAAACTGTATCCATATGAGAAAATTTTCACATATCTTTCAGACACAAAAAAAGACTGGTTAAACCAGTCTGAAAGTTCTATGCGGAGAGAGGGACTTGAACCCTCACGACCTAAAGCGGTCACAGGATCCTTAATCCTGCGCGTCTGCCAATTCCGCCATCCCCGCTGAACACTAGATAAGTATACCACGGGGTATCACCCTTGTCAACACTTTTTTTGAAAAAAGTTCATATTTTTTACTTTCTTCTCTCCAGCACCACCTTCTGGTCATAGTCTGCCTCACGATGCGAGCGGTGACTGATATGAATGACCGTTGTCCCCTCCAAGTCTAGCAGGGCTTGTTCCACCATGGCAAAGGTCCGATCATCTAAACCTGAAAGAGATTCATCTAGGAGCAAGACAGGTTTGTGGAGCAAGAGGGTCCGTACCAAGGCCAGGCGTTGTTGCTGCCCACCTGAAAGAGTTGATTCTGCATCAAAGAGCTCGCTTTCCAACTGCTGACGACTAGCAAATCGTTGTCTCAGTCCTACTAACTGCAACAAGACAAGAACCTCCTGCTCGTCGACCTCCCTTCCCAAACTGATATTATCCCAGATGCTGGCATGAAAAAGTTTCACTTTTTGTGGCAGAAAGGCAAGATAGGATTGAACCAGCTCTTCTCCCAATTCCTTCAAAGGCTGCCCATTCAGATAGACTCCTTCATCATCCTGCCCCATTTGTCCCATCAGGAGGTAGGCTAAGGTCGATTTACCTACGCCGCTCTCTCCCTGAATCAGATACTTCTTCCCAGGCTCAAAGTTTAGACTCAATCCCGAAAAAAGAGGAGTTTCTTCTATAGAAAAAGAAAGATTACGCACCTGAAGAGAGGTGAAGGGGTGTTTGGTTTTTTGGGAAAAAGGCAGAGCTGGTTCCTGTTTTAAGAGCTGCTCACGTAGATTGCGAACAGAAGCCATATCCGCAATAGACGATGCAATTAAGCTAATCGGCATGGTCAATTCTAAAGAAATACTATAAATTGCCACCAAGGCTCCTACTGTCATTTGCCCTGCCAAAATCCTTTGACCTCCCAAACAGAGAATCAGAACCGTCAATAGATAGAAGAACAAACCAGATAAGACATTCAACAAGGCTGACAGAAAAGCCTTCCGGTCTTCCAGTTGATAGATTCGTTTGTATTGATCATTTGTCTTGTCAGAAAAATACTGGCTACGATCGGCATTTTTGATAATGACTAGACCTGAAAGGAGGTCATTGAGCAGAATCTGATAGGCAGCCTTCTCCTGAGAGATGGCCTCCTGAACCCTTTGTCGACTATTTTGAAAAAGGTAGGGCAGCCCAATCGGCACCAAGGTCAAAAGCAGGATTGCTATGGATACCTGACTATCCAAGCCAAAGAGAGCCAGACAGGCAAACAAGAAGGACACCACTCCTTGATAGAGGGAAAACAGAGTATCATAGTAGAGTTCCTTGACCATCTCGCTATCATTATGAATAGCCGAAACTCGTGCCGCTACTTCTGATTGCTTGAGCAAGCTCGGCCCCTGCAAAAAACGATTGACTAGAGTAGCCTGAATCTTGTAGCCAATCCTATTCAAAAACCGCTGATTGCAGACTTGACGAACAAACTCTGCCACCAGCATCAAGCATAAAATCGCAAGTAACTGCCAAATCTGTACAATAAAACCAGCTCTATCCCCACTAGTTAAACTATCTGTTATTCCTGCTATCTGGTAGTTAAAGAGCACGTTTAATCCTGCTACCAGGCTAATCGCCACTAATGTCACGATAAAATGAAGATTCCTCACCTCTTCTCCCTCCTTTTCCTAGATCACTCATTGCACATATTAAAAAGCTTAACAGAATCCACCAATTAGTCAAGCCTTGCCCATAAAAAACGAGCACCCTAAAAGGATGCTCCACTCAAAAGCGCTGGTCTACACAGTCACTCCTAATTTATTCACTTCCATTCTCAACAGCTGCTGTGACAAAGGCTGTATAGAGTCCTTCCGGACGATTTGGACGAGATTGGAGTTCTGGGTGATACTGACAGGCCACAAAGAACTTGTTCTCAGGAATTTCAACAATCTCAACCAAGCGGTTGTCTGGCGATACACCTGAGAAGACAAAACCAGCTTGTTCAAATTGCTGACGGAAGTCATTGTTAAACTCGTAACGGTGGCGGTGACGACGTTGAACAACTTCTTGATTATCATAGGCTGCTGCAGCCTTTGAACCACGTTTGAGCTTGCTTGGATAAAGACCTAAACGGAGGGTTCCTCCTAAATCTTCCACTCCAATTTGATCACGCATGATATCGATAATCGGATACTTGGTTTCAGGATCCAGCTCAAAACTATTGGCTCCTTCTAATCCAAGAACATGGCGAGCAAATTCCACACAGGTCAACTGCATGCCCAAGCAGACGCCTAACATAGGCACATCATTCTCACGCGCATAGCGAATGGCTTGAATTTTTCCTTCTGTACCGCGTTGACCAAAGCCACCAGGTACGATGATCCCTTGGGCTTGTCCAAGTCGATCAGCTACATTTTCTGCTGTCAGATCATTGGCATTGACCCAATCCAACTCAATCGCAGCATCGTTGGCATAGCCAGAGTGTTTCAAGGCTTCTACAACTGAAATGTAGGCATCTTGTAATTCTACATACTTACCAACTAAAGCGATTTTTACTTTTTTCTGGAGATTAAGAACCTTGTTTACCATCGCTGTCCACTCTGTCATATCTGCTGGAGGTACGTCGAGCTTCAAGTGATCGCAAACAATTTGATCCATGTTCTGCGCCTGCATATTTAATGGGATTTGGTAAAGGTGTTCAACGTCCAAGGATTCAATGACCGCTTCTGGTGCCACATCACAGAACTGGGCTAGTTTGTTTTTAATGCCTTGACCTGCTGGCTGTTCTGTCCGAATCACCAACATGTTTGGCTGAATACCTAGACCACGCAACTCTTTTACAGAATGTTGTGTTGGCTTAGTTTTCATTTCGCCTGCTGCTTTAAGATAAGGCAAGAGTGTTGTATGGATATACATAACATTGTCTGAACCGACATCTGCCTTCATCTGACGGAGGGCTTCTAGGAAGGGCAAGCTTTCGATGTCACCGACCGTTCCGCCAACTTCCGTGATGATAACATCAGCATCGGTGGTCCGAGCCGCACGCTTGATTTTGTCTTTCAAAGCATCTGTAATGTGTGGAATCACCTGAACCGTTGCTCCTAGGTACTCTCCCTTACGTTCTTTGCGAAGGACTTCGCTGTAAATTTTACCAGTTGTGACGTTTGAATACTTGTTGAGGTTGATGTCGATGAATCGCTCGTAGTGACCAAGGTCCAAGTCTGTTTCTGCACCATCATCTGTCACAAATACTTCCCCGTGTTGGTAAGGACTCATGGTTCCTGGGTCAATGTTGATGTAGGGATCAAATTTTTGGATGGTAACTTTCAATCCTCTGTTTTTCAAGAGGCGGCCCAAACTTGCTGCCACAATCCCCTTACCAATCGATGACACAACGCCACCTGTTACAAAAATATATTTTGTCATGCAAACTCCTCCTCTGCTGTCTTCTTAATGACGGGGTGTTTTTTAACAATCTTGAAGAAAAAACAAAAATAGCTCCCTATTGACTAGGGAGCTCCGACCTCAAAAGAGGTGCCCGATATTATCTTATCGTAAAAACAGAGGCTTGTCAATGACAAATCTATACTTCGTCGATGACTTCCTCGTCTTCTGAAAACTCATCGTCTTCTTCGTTCAAATCAACTTCTTCGTCAACCAAATCATCATCTGTAATGATTTCATTGATTTCTGAATCGTATGACTCAACTTCGTCCTTTTCATCGTCTGGATTTTCATCATCGTAACTTGAATCAGAACCAGAGTCATAGCCATCTTCATCTTCTGGATCATCATGGCCGTAGTCGATGGCATCTTCATCACCATCCATGAAGGCATTGACACGTTTTTTCTTCCGTTTTGGTGCATCCTCGTCGTCCTCTTCAAGGGTGATGACTTCTTCATCGATTTCATCGATTGCATACCATGAACGAAGGCCCCATTTGTTTTCTCCTAGCGGAATAAAACTGCCATCCACATTCAAATCTGAATAGAAAGTTGGTAGGGCTGCACGAATTTCGCTGTTTGATTTTTCAAGGTAGTTTTGAATTTCATTAACCAAATCATTGAAGTACATTTCATTGTCACGGCCACGTTCTTCCAAAATAGCACGCGCCACTTCAATCATGGAAAGTTCACTTTTTTCTTGTCCTGCAAATACGTTTAATTCCAAGGCTCTTCTCCTTTTTTGTCTTTCCTTTCTATTTTACGCTAAAACTGCTAATTAGTCAAAGATTAGTCCACTTTTTCAGAAAAGAAAAGTCCAGTTGGCTCTACCAAACTAGACCTTCTTGCTGGGATTACCCAACTTCTTTTCTTTTCAAACTGTGGAGACTTACTACCACAAGGAATGCTGCCAGCCAGTATAAAATGCTTTGCTCTTGGCTTGCTGTTTGTGGCAGACTGCTTGCAGAGGCTTTGGCAGCAGCAGACAGAGAATTGCCCCAAACTGTTTGCACCTTTTTCTCATCTACTGGTCGACTCAAAAGTGATGGATTTTCGAGTGATTTTGTTACCAGATTCGCGTTCGTTCTTTCTGCAATGATCGGCAGGGGAGCAAGTGGCAGAACTTGGTAAGCCGCTTGACCTTTAGCCGTTACATCTGGCACAGAGAACGCATCAGCATAGTTTGAGCCTGCTAATAGCTCAACTTGGTTGCTAAATCCGTCGCCATCCGTATCTGCCGCCAAATCGAAACTTGGAGGAACAGACGCATAAACTGCTGACCCTGAAAGACTGAGGTCTCCTGGTGGTAATTCATAGGTTACACTATCACCTTTGGCTGTCACATCTGGTACAGAGGTCGCATCTGCGTAGTTTGAGCCTGCTAATAGCTCAACTTGGTTGCTAAAGCCATCGCCATCTGTATCTGCCGCCAAATCGAAACTTGGAGGAACAGATGCATAAACTGCTGCCCCTGAAAGACTGAGGTCTCCTGGTGGTAATTCATAGGTTACACTATCACCTTTGGCTGTCACATCTGGTACAGAGAACGCATCTGCATAATTTGAGCCTGCTAATAGCTCAACCTGGTTGCTAAATCCGTCGCCATCCGTATCTGCCGCCAAATCGAAACTTGGTAGTTGACTAGCTGGATTCGACAAGGCCTGACCCAACGATTCCATGCTGCCTTTAGCTGCTAAGGTTAAGTCCAGCAAATTACGTGCACTTGCTTGAACCAAGTAAGACGCTGGCAAATCCAAGACAAAATAGCCATCTGGCAACTGAACTTCAAGCTTGTATTGCCCCTGGCGAATCAGGCGTTCAAAACTCTCCGGCGCATAGCGGGCACGTGTCAACTCCACTCGCTGTCCCCTGGCATCAACCAAGTAGATCATTGTTCCTTCTGGCGCCACACCTGCAAAGCTTGCCAATACAGGATAGCGGCCAATCGCTTCCACTCGGAAAGACACACCAACCAAGCTGTTTTCTTCTGACACTGTAAAAGATTTGCGTAGAATTTCACCATCAATCAAGCGGGCCACATCCTGGTCCATCAAGAGCAATTCAACCGTATAGTCTCCAAATGGTAAGAGCTGCAAGTTACTAAAAGGGCCTCCTGGTTTGTTTAACTCTGTTAGTTCGACACCTTCATGATCAAAAATACGATAGTTATAGCCAATCGGCAATTCTTGGTCAGTTGCATCATCAATCACTTGCACTACTACAATACCATGGTTCTGAGGCAAATCTGCAAATTCTACCAAGTTGGCACTGATGACATTTCCTGCTTGATCTTCAACAGCGTAGAAGAAATTGCTGATATCTAAAGGACGGTCCAGAATATCAATTTCTGGCAGATGATAAACCCCATTTTCATCTGGTTCTACATAAACCCGTTTTGGCTGGGTCAAAACTTCACGTAGGGGGCGTCCGGTTGGCCCAATATTGTCTGGGTTCAAGATTTCAACTGGATTTCCATTTTCATCCTTGGTATGGATAACATAATACACCCGAGCACGATAGATAGGCATGCCATAGGCAAGCGGGTCTCGTGGCTTAAAGGTCAAGTTTTCCAGATCTAAGATTCCCGTTGTAATAGCTGGTCGCACACGATTAAGTTCAATCTGATAAACCATCTCTTGCATCTGGGCACCCGCCGTCTCCGGAAGATAGCGAACAACATATTGGTAGAGCCCGTCTGGCAAATCCTGACCTAGGCTGTCTTTTCCTTCCCAGGCTGAAGTTTCAATCAAGTGTGCACGAGGGTTGGTTGCTCGGCCGGCATAGTAATTTTTCGGACCACTAACTGCCGCACCCTGCCACAAGATTTCCTGACGCTCAGTATCTGCTGCAGCAAAGACCTGAACATGCAGATTGCGGAAGTTACGCAGAAAAACACCCCGGAAAACAACTGCGTCTCTATTGCCATCTCCATTAGGAGAAAGAGCTAGAATTGGTTGTCCAGCTTGGTCTCTTTGGAGCAAGAATTCTCCTTTGGCATTTTCAAACGTTCCAAGAATAATCGGTGATTGGATGCCATGTTCGCCTGTTTCATGGTTAAACTCAGCTTTCCCGGTCAATAAGCCTGTAAAGAAATTTTTCTCATCAACAGCCAAGTGCCCTGACGGTGTAAAGTCTTTTTCTGAATAGAAAGGCTTTTCTCCTTCGGCCATATCGTAAATTGATTTCTCTAGAACCGCAAGGTTTTGGAATTGACCACGGAAACCGACAAAAGGAATGCTAACCAAATCCAGTTTGTCAACGTCATCTTGAAAGCGTACGAACCCTTCTAGATAGTAGCCGTTCGGCATCAGCTTGGCTAATTCTTCAGCAAAAGCTGACGCGTCTAGTCGGATCCGAACAGTCTGACTAGATCCAGCCGCCACACGGATTTCCTGTCCTTCCACTCGTGCCAACTCACGTGGTGTCAAGGCAAAACGACCATCTACTACGGCATCCGTATTCAGATGGCTAACGTAGTAAAGTACCTTTTCTTCTTGGCTCGTATTGAAGACGGTAACATCAAACTCAAAAATATCTCCGACATTCCCCAGAGAGATACTTGGGTAAGCATCCTTACCAAGTAAGTAAAGAGAACTATCGAGTGCTGCCGCGACATGGATCAAACCCGCTCCCTGTTGACGAGGAGAAACATAGGCTTGGCTTTTCTCATCAAAATGAGGGCGAGCCGTCGCCATCAATACTTGCTTGATGCGTTCCTGGAGAGCTTCCCCTTGCAAATCAGGGTACTTCTCCATCAAGCCTTTTTTCAGTAAAGCAATAGCTCCAGCCACATGTGGCGCTGCCATGGAAGTACCGTTCATACTGGCATACTTGCCGTCGTTGATACTAGAATAGATAGCACCACCAGGAGCTGTCAAATCCGGCTTCAATTCACCATCGGTCGTTAATCCCCAACTTGTAAATTCAGACAATTGGTCAGCATCTGGGTTTGGGAGGTTGGCACGTTTTTTATCAAAAACCAGCTGGTAACGACCTGTTCCTGACTGAGCTGCCAATTCCTGTCCCAATGCTTTTGGAATGAAGATGGATGGAATTGACTTAGACACACGAGTGGTGACAGCCATAGACAAGTCATCACCGGTCTCTACATTATTAAAGATAACTGCACCAACAGCTCCCTTATTCACAGCTTCTGTGATTTTGGCATCAAAAGAAATAATCCCCCGCTCAATCAGAGCAATCTTGCCAGCCACATCCTTGTCTGTAAAATCCTCTGGACGCCCCAAACCGACATAGACATAATCATAGGTTTTTCCAACTTCAAAATCTTTGGCAAGCCCACTCGGTTGTGTATAGGTCCCTTTCCCATTATTGAAGCGAGCATCATTTTCCATCCCTAAAATTTGGAAAACATCCTTGATGACATGGCTATTGTTGAAGGAAGCAACAGCGATGCTATCACGCGCAGCCGCTGGCGAGGCAACCAAGCCATAATCAGGATTTTCAACCAAAGGATTGTCCTGGCCATCTCCCCAAACTCGGTCATTTCCTGCAGCAATAACCACTGATACCCCACGTTTTTTGGCATCTTCTATAGCTTGGTTCAAAGCTACGCTAGCATCAATCAAAGAGCCAGCTGCCGAACCCAGACTCAGGTTAATCACATCTGCACCAAGTTTAACCGCATCTTCTATAGCTCGAATATAAAGATAGGGCTGGGTCCCATTACCGAATTTGTCCGAGAAGACCCGCATGAACATCAATTGAGCTTCAGGTGCCACGCCAACAATCTTTTGCCCAATACTGTCTTCTTGAGTCGGATTTCCCGCTGCAATCCCTGCAACGTGTCCTCCGTGGGTTGCTTCTTTTTCTTCCTTGACTTCTGTATTCAAATCAAGGTAGTTATAGGCGAAGACAATTTTTTCATTGTACCATTGGCCGTAGCTAATGCCATTTGCAGCCTTAACAGCTTCAATTTCAGCTTCATTTTTATACTTAGCTGTCGAAATATCTGTTAAGCTATAAGCATCGTGAGTGACATCGATTCCAGAATCAACAATGGCAATCACCATGCCTTCTCCCTTATTTCCTGTCTCCCAAACAGTTGGTACTTCAATCAGCGCATTGCTTTCTTCAGAAAGAACCTCTACCCCCGTCTGACTCGTTTCCGCATTCGGAACAAGCCCTTCTTCAGAAGTCACAGAGCTTGGAACAGGGACAGCCTCTACCAAACTAGAACCCTCTGCCGACTCACCTGCCGCAAGTGGCTCTCTAGATAGGAGAGGGGGAGCTTGCTCTGTCTGTTCCGACAACTCCATTGTTGTTACCGTAACTTCCGCTTCCAGCGAAGACGTGATAGCGGTTACAGAATTATCTGTAGAAAGGTCAGCACTGCTACTTACCTCCAAAGACAGAAGCGACTCGTCCACGCTTGAGCTAGTTTCAGCTGAAATAGTTGGACCAACAAAAGCAGTTAGCAAGAGAATGATACTCAGACTACCGCCCATCAATCCTTTTCCTATTCGCTTGAATAGATCCATATTTTCATAACCTCCTTTATAAATTTGTATGGATATACAACTATATATTAAAAGATTTTTCTCAACTTTACAAGAGAATTTTCTGATTTTTTTAAAAATATAGATAATTCTGTTTATTCTTCCTTTTATAAAAAATAGCTTCTGCCTCCCTTTCAAAATGGTCGGCAGTGCTTGCTAACCATTTCGGGGAGTGCAAAAGCTATGTTTTTTTATTCTGAGACAGAGTCTAGTGCCTTCTCTGGCTTGCTTTCAGTTGAATCTGTCAGGACTGGAACTGGTTCATCAGCTACTGCCGGTTCGCTAGCTGCCTCTTCGCTTGCCGGTTTAGCAACTGGCTCAGCATCCGATGGTGATGTACTTGATGGGGTAGTCTCACTCTTGGATTCTTGCGCTTGATTGCTTGTTGGCGTGCCACTTTCCTCCCTTGTTTCCTCAGGAGTGAAGCGTTGGGCAGGCGTTGCAATAATCGAAGAAGTGCTTGGCTGAGTTGTTGATTCTGTAGGTTTTGCAGGCTGGGCAGGTGCTGGTTGAGTTGCCGCTAGCAAGGCTTCTGCTGGTGCCAATTCCGTTTGCGGATGGAGCGCAGCTTTTTCCACCCGGTAGAAACCTGAACCGTCTGGTCTTGGGATGCGGAAGGCCGTTTGAGAAACCTTGGTTTTTGGATCGACAACATCTTGTGGATCAAAAATGTATCCATCCTTGGTCGTAAATTTACCAGCCGCCTTGGCAGCTTCAATTTCCTCATAACTGTGGACAATCTGCCAATTCTTCAATCCTTTCCGTTGCTCTTGCGGTGTTACACGTTTGGCCAACTCATCTCTATCACGCTTGTCTAATAGTGCTTGAACCGCAGCCAATTCCTGACTGGAGAGCTCGCTCTTTTTCACTGAACGCAGGCTATCGTCATCTGCACGTGGCAGACTAAATGCATCACGGAAGACAAAACTTCTAGGATCCAATACATCCTCAGCCGCAAAGATATAGCCATCAGCTGTCGCAAATCGCCCTTGGGCACGAGCTGCTCCCACCTCTTCTGCTGTATGGACAATCTGCCAATTTTTCAAACCAGCCCTCTTATCTGGTGCTGTCGCATTGAGAATCGGTGCCAACTGATCTGCGGCTTCATCATGACTATGACCGCTGCTGGTCCAAGCTGCAGGACGAACTTCAGGATGACGCATGAGGTACTTGATTGTCGCAATCTGTTCCTTGTTCAACCAGGTATATGGCAGGACATGGATGTGGTCAATATGCGGAATGACAAAGACTTCCCCAGTATCATAGGTGGCATTTCCACCACGCATTGGCAGTTTATGGATTGGCACAAGCGGAGCTGGTGTCAGATCCCCCTCTTTAGCAGGGCTGACATCAAATAGATAGGATGGATCCTTCTCCATCAGACGCAATTCTGCAAATGAAATCTTCATCAAATCTAATTCCTGACGGGCATAGAAATAAGCCTTGCCATCCACTTCCATCCAATAGCCCACCTGACCTCGATGACTGGCCTTGCGCAAAACTGCCTGGCTATCAAATTCAGGGCGGTTTTCAGGACTCTCTTGTCCCTCAGTCGCTGGAGGAGTTACTGGTTTTGATGGAGCTGCTGTCGAATGACTACCAGCATTGGCCTGGGATTTTTCAGCCAACCATGCTGCAACTTCCTTCAATTCAAATTCTTCTAATTCACCAAAGCCAACATAATGGAAGTGGTCTCCGTGGCTTGCAATCAAGCCATGTTCATCAACAGAGGTAATCGAAGCCTTGCTGAACTGATAACCATCACTAGTGAAGTAGGCTTTGCCATCCAATCCCTTACCATAAACAGTTATCGGACGCCCCTGCCACATACGAGTCTGTTGTTTGGCAGTTCCTGTCGGCTTGGTTTGACTAGTTGGCAAGACTGGACTCGGTGTTGGATTAGAGTGAACCTGATGACTAGTAGCGTGGTGTCTGGTACCACCATTTGCCTGGCCGACACTTGCACCACTTGTGCCAATCATTCGGGCAATCTTTTCTTCCAAGGCAGACATCTGACTGTAAGGAATAAAGTGGAAATGATCTCCGTGGGGCACAACTACACCGGTGGCTGTTTTTTTACTGATAGCTCTTGGATCAAAGACCAAACCATCAGCTTCGACATGACGCTCAGATAAAGGGGTACGGTCCAATTGGGCCAACAAGGAAGCCAAGTCTTGACCTGCTCCAATAGCAGCTACTTCTTGTCTTCTTGCCACAGTTGAGCTAGACTGACTCCCTTGTCCAGATTTCCCTGCCCAAACAGCCTGTGCTGCCTTGAGTTCATCTGGCGACAGATCTTTTTTGGGAATAAAGTGGAAGTGACTGCCATGGGGAACAATATAGCCATCTCCCGTATCTTCGATGACGTCATTTGGATTGAAAACATAGCCATCGTCTGTAGTATAGGGACCTGTCTTTCCTTGACTAGCCGCCCGTCCCTGCTCTGCTTTTTTCCCAGTAATTTCCTGCTGACTAGCAATCTCCTCCTTGGTACGAATGTTATCCCGCTTGCTTGGATCGGTCAAATAGACATAATACTTGCCATCTACCTTGATAACATAACCATTTTTCACTTCGTTAACGATGTGGCTTTGGTCCAAAACATAGGTCGGGTCAAGCATCAACAATTCTTCACTAAAAATAGAATCGAAAGGAACCTTACCATTGTAATAATGGAAGTGGTCTCCGTGCGATGTGACATAGCCTTGATCCGTGATTTTTACAATAATCTGTTCCGCATCAATCCCTTCTTCTGCGGAGACCTGGTCAGGAGTCTTGGTTTCTGTAACCACTGCACCTTCTTGCGACTCTGACTCAACATAGGCGATTTGATGTTGTGTACTTAAGTTTGCTTGGTATTGGCCTAAAAAATAGCCACACAAACCTGCACCAACCGTCGCTGGAAGTACCAACTGAATCCATTTCTTTTTCATACTTTCTCCAATCTACTTTAATTCTTTCGCTAAGGTGTCAAGCACCACTTTTAAATTATCTAAATAGGTAGCTGCATTTTCTGGGTCTGCCTCTAAGGGATCCAAGACCTTCAGCTCTACACCTGTTTCTTTAGCAAGGGTTTGCGCCATCTTATCGGACACCCCTTTTTCTACAAAAATGGTCCTCACCTGATAATCTTCTACAAACTCTTTGATTTCTGCTAGCCGTTTGGGGCTAGGCTCTTCTTCAGAAACCCCTGCAATTCCCAGCTGTGTTAAGCCAAAACGATGAGCCAGGTAAGAAAAAGCCGTATGCTGAGTAACAAAGGTCTTGGAAGAAACTTTCTCAAAGATTGGCTTATAGGTCTGATAGAGTTGTTCTGCTTCCTTGGCAAATGCTTCTGCATTCTCATAGTATTCCTGAGCATGGTCTGGATCTTGCTCACCTAGGAGCTTGGCGATTTCTCTAGCTTCGTCAGCAACTAAGAGAGGATCTAACCAGGTATGAGGGTCATAGAGACTGGCCGGATCCTGTCCTTCCGCCACTTCTACCTCTTCCAAACCAGGAACTCGCATCAACTCTAGCTTGGTCGATGCTTCTAAAACCTCCACTGAAGACCCTTGTAAATTGGGGTCTAAACGCTTAGCCCAGGATTCTAAAACTCCTGAGTGATAAATAAAGACATCTGCATCATAAATCGCACGAACATCGCCAGCAGACGGCTCATAGGAATGAATACCCGACCGCGAACCGATCATTCGCACCTGATTACGCTGGCCTGAAACAGATTTGACCATTGAATAAATCGGGTAAAAACTTGTGACAATGGTCAATCCCTCCTTCTCTTCCGGCATGGGCTGAAGCTGGCAAGCCGCCAACAAACAGGTCAAAGCCAAACAGAGAAAGCTAAACAATTTCTTTTTCATAGTTCCTCCTTTAAATGATTAACTAGTTAAGTTTATACCACAAAATAATTAACCAGTCAAGTTTATCGTGAAAAAAATAGCAAAAAAGTACAAAAAAAGAAACCAGTCGAAACCGGCTTCCTAATTTATTATTTTACAGTTGCAGTGCTTGTGATCACTTCTACGGCTTTCTTCACAGCGATGTCGTGTTTAAGCATTTCTGGTGAAAGCAAGCTACGAACTTGTGCCACTTCCATCTTGTAAGTTGCTGCCAAGTCTTCGATTTCTTTGTTGATTTCTTCTTCAGTTGCTTCGAAACCTTCTGCTTTAGCTACTGCTTCAACAACCAAGTTTGTCTTAGTGCGTTTTTCAGCGTCTGCTTCGTATTGTTTATGAAGGTCTTCACGAGTTGTACCAGTGATTTGGAAGTACATATCTGGTGAGATACCTTGTTGTTGCATACCACCCAAGAATTCATTGATTGCACGGTGAACTTCTTCGTGGATCATTTCTTCTGGCAATTCAACGATTTCAGCGTTTTCTACAGCCAATTCAAGAGCTGCTGATTCAACTGCATCGTCAAAGGCAACTTCTTTTGCTGCTTCCAATTCTTTACGGTACTTAGCTTTCAACTCATCAAGTGTTTCCACTTCTTCGTCGATGTCTTTTGCCAATTCGTCATCCAAAGCTGGAACTTCTTTTGCTTTTACTTCGTGGATTTTTGTCACGAAGAGGGCTGGTTTACCAGCAAGGTCAGCTGCTTGATAGTCTTCTGGGAAAGTCACTTCAACGTTTACTTCTTCACCAGCTGCGTGGCCTACCAATTGTGCTTCAAAACCTGGGATGAATTGACCTGAACCAAGTCCAAGTGAGAAGTTCTCACCTTTACCACCGTCAAATTCAACGCCGTCGATTGAACCTACAAAGTCGATCACAACTGTGTCGCCTTCAGCTGCTGGACCTTCTTTGATAACCAATTCAGCCAAGTTGTTGCGTGCAGCTTCGATTTTTGCATCTACTTCTTCGTCAGATACTTCTTTAGTCGCTTCTACTGAAACTGCCAAGTTTTTGTAGTCACCCAATTTTACTTCAGGTTTTGTCACAACTTCAGCAGTGATTGTCCAGTCTTGACCTTTTTCCATAGATACAACGTCGATTTTTGGTTGTGCAACGACTTCAAGACCAGCTTCAGCAACTGCTGCTTCATAAGCTGCTGGTAAAAGAGCGTTTACTACATCTTGGTAAAGTGCTTCTTCACCAAATTTTTGGTTGAAAACGGCACGTGGCAAGTGACCTTTACGGAAACCTGGAAGATTGATATCTTTCTTAACTTTGTTGAAAACGCGGTCCAATTCTGGTTTGATTGCATCTTGACCGATTGTGAAAGTCAAAACGCCGCGGTTTGTTTCTTTTGCTTCAAATGATACAGACATTCTGTCATTCTCCTTAAAATTTTATTGCATACTCTTCATTATACCACAAATGACAAGGATTTCAACGATTTTATAATGGACTTTAGGGAAATGGCAGAGCTGAAAGCTAATCTTCTAATCTGGTTGCTGTCCGTCGTGGGCCAGCAACTTGCAGTCTGTCAAGCTCATTTCGGAAAAGACGGCTTCAAAAGAAGAATCTTCTGGCGAGCAGGCATAGATTCCAAAATGGATTTTTCCACCGCCTTCATGTAAGTGGCAAATCCGCATCTGCTCAAAATGGATACCGTCTTTAGAGTTTTCAATGCAAAAATCACTGCCCCGTCGGCTCAAACGGTAATAGATAGACTTGACAGAAGCTGGTATTTCCTGAGTTGCCCAGTCTGAAAAGCCGTGATTGGTCACGACACTGCCCAAGTGCTGAAACTCCTCATTTTCATACTCAATCGAGCCCTTGATCCAGTTTTCCGAGTCCTGATAGACCACGACACCACACTGGTCAAAGCGGGTATGACTATTGGAAAAATCTGTCTTAACCGTAAAGGAGAAATACTCTTCCGCCGTATCCATCAAGAGCAGGGGAGCATTGTCATTGACAAAATGGTAATAGGTCTTCTGCCACAAGTCCGTGTGAGCTTGGGTTGTGATTCTGATTTCCTTATCTGAGATCTGGTAGTTTTCTGGCTCTCGTACCCAGTAAAAATTCTTGGTGTTCATTTGCTTTCCTTTCATCTTAGACTGTCTAACCAGTCACCGATTGCTGCTTCTGCCTGTCTTGCCAAGCTTTCCTGCTCTGCATTGACCACTTGGGACATATCCGTCGTCGCCCCTGTCAAGCCTTCGGGATTGTTGGACTCGATGAAACTGTGGACGGCTTCTGGATAGTCGATGACATCCACAGTGCGACCTGCTTTTTTCATGTCTTCCATAAAGGGCTTGGCCTTTTGGGAAATGGGGTCCTGACCTGCCAAGACAAAAAGCGTTGGCGGGAAATCCTCTCCTTGATTTGCCACAGAAAGCCCGGTCGTCCAAGGATAAGCCATGATCAAGCCTGCCAAGTCAAACCAATCCTTGACCAATAATTCGCTGGCAAGGGCTGCATAGTTAGCACCTGCCGAATAGCCGATAATGGAAAACTGTGTCGAATCCACTCCGTAAGCAGCCTTTTCCTTGACAAAATACAAGACCGTGTCCTTGATTTCCTCTGCTCCGTAAGAAATGGGCTGCACATCTGCCTTGGTATAATTGACCGTTACAATGACCGCCTGCCACTGATCCGCCAGTCGCTGACTTTGGGTGTCCAAGACATCTGCATCTCCTCCGACAAAGCCACCACCGTGGACATTGACCACCAAGGGAAGCGGAGTTTGGCTTGCCTCACTTGGACGGTAAAGATTGACACGAACAGACTCTTTTTCAGGTCGGTCAATCACCAACCGCTCTCCTATTAGCTGACTGTCAGGCTTCACCAAGACTGCTCGGTGGACTTGATTGCTTGCACGATAGGACTGCAAGAAAACAGTGAAACCGACCAACAAGAGTAGACTAAGCACTATCCAGAAGGACAAGAGGACAAACTGGATTTTCCATTTTTTAGGTAATTCTCTAAACTTCATCTTATCCCACCATTACCTGTATCAAGGACCCCAGGGTCAGCCAAAAATAGAGTAAGAATAACAGGGGTAAAATCACCGCTGCAATTCGTAAGCCAATCATCCATTTACGCCATTTGGGTGGCAGGTCGTGTAAACTTGTTATTTTCATTCTTTTGTTCGATCTTCTAAAAAAGTCATCATACGGTCAAAGGCTTCTGCAGAAACAGGGTCATTTCGTAAATTCGAAACAAAGCCATGCGGTTTTTCCAACCCTTTTTCTGCTAAGGGATCGACCAACTCATGAACAACATCCGCCTGTTTCAAGGCCTGTTGAAGCGTGATTAGGTCGGTACGGTATTCACTGCCCAAAAGGAAACTTGCTGGATAGTCCTTGGTCACATGGAGAATCGGATTGTAAGAGTTGATTTCCTCTTCACTGAGATAAATGGTCCCCGCCACATAGTTCCCCACCAGCATCTTGGCACCCAGAGAAAGCTTGGGATAATCCAAAGGGGCATCATCAATAACTAAGGCTTTGACCTGTTCTTTTGCGATACTTGGCTCCATGTCCAATAGCTGAGCGTAGTCCTGATTGGCCAAGACACTGCCATATTGGGCAACCATGATAGCACCTGCAGAGGACCCCATCAGAATGACATCGTCCATATTCAGATGATATTCTTCTGCGTGTTCCTTTATATAAGCGATAGCCTGATTCATCTGAATGAGGGGCGTTGGAAAGTGGAAATCTGGCACCAAAGCGTAGTCCACATTTACAAGATTATAGCCCTTTGAAACCATATCATCAAGCAAATAAGTCGCTTCACTGGCTGCCAGCGGGTCGCCCATATTTTTACTACCTGCAAAGAAGCCACCACCATGAAAATAAAAAAGCGTTGGACGGTCAGCTTCTAGATTTTGGTCTGGATAGATAATATCTAAAAAGCTATTGGGATATTCCTTGCTATAGGCAATCTCACTTTTCAGATAGTGACCATTTTCTTTCGTACCGTCAATAGCTTCATAAAGAGGGCTGTAGGAGTTGGGCGAACTGGACTTGTAAATCATCTTTTGAATAGCACCTACTACTAACTGTGGATGATTGGTAACGGAAATATAGGCAACCAGGCCTAAGCCTGCTACAATTCCAAGCAACCACAAAAGATAGGTTTTCATCTTCTTCATACACAATTCCTTTCTTTTTCACAATAGACTTGTGAAAAAACTAGGAGTATTATACAATGAAAAAAAGAGTGAGACAAGTGTCTCACAATAAATAAGACAGAAAGCAGAATATGTCTCATGAAAGAACATTATGTAGAAAACCAGCTGAGCCAGACCTTGATTCAACTTTTACAAGAAAAAGATCTCCAAAACCTGACGGTCAAGGAGGTTTGCTTGAAAGCCCAAATCGGACGAGCATCCTTTTATCGTTACTATTCTTCACTAGAAGATGTTCTCTCCCAGCAATCCCGCCGACTCATGCAGGAGTGGGGACGAGAGTTTGAAGCCAACCCGCAGTCCACACCTGATAGGGTCTTTCAAAGCCTCTTTCAGCATTTTCAAGAACACAAGGAATTTTACAACATCCTCTACCGCTACCAGCTAACACAGGTCATCGTGGATACCATAAAGGAAAAGATTGAATTAACAGCTGACCTTCCAAATGACATTGCCTACGGCAAATCCTTTTTCGCCTATGCCATTTTCGGCTGGATCAATGAGTGGATCTCACGCGGTCTGCCAGAAAATCCCACCCAACTCAATCAACTCTTTCAAGAGCAAGCTGGGGTGATTTTGGGGACTTTGCAGGCCTTGTATCGTCAAGAGTAGCGGGTACTATTCCTCCAAAAAGGCTATCAAGGCTGTTGAAAAGGCCTCTGCATTTTGGAAGATAGATCCGTGACCCGCATTTGGATAGATGATCAGTTGGCTGTTTTTGATTTTCTCATGCATAATATAAGAGTTCTCAGTCGGAACTTGCATATCCTTGTCACCGTTGACGATCAGCGTTGGTTGCGTGATAAAGGTCATATCGTCCTGAGGATCTCTACCCCAGCGTTTGATGGCCTTCAGCTGGGTTAAAAATCCTGGGACATTCATGTCCTTGTCTGCATACTCGGCTTTTCTTTCTCCCATACGACCCAAAACTTTTTCAGCTTCCAAGCGACCTGCTTCATCGTGATTATAGAAAATGTAGCGTTTTGGATCCACACGCTCCAGACCAGCCTTCAGCATATAGCGGAAGGTTTTTCCTGTCACCTTATCCACTTCATCACCGCCACGAGGACCTGTTCCTGCTAGAATCAAGCGGTTAACCATTTGGCTATCCAGACGAACGATTTCTTGGGCAATAAAACCACCCATAGAAAGACCGAGCAGGTTAATTTTCGTATGCCCCAAAGCCTTGATAATAGCATGAGCCTGCTCTGCCATTCCTGGAATAGTAGGAGCTACCTTGCCTTGACTGGCTCCGACGCCAGGCAAATCAAGAACAATGACATGCTCTTTTTCAGCCAGTAAATCCAGCAATTTTGGATCCCAGTTGTCCAAGGTTGCGGCCAAATGGACCAACAAGACCAGGGGCAGTTTAGACTGGCCCTTGCCTAGTTCACGGTAAGCAATCTGATTGCCTGCGACAGTAATGTATTGATTTCTGGTTGTGATATAAGACATAAGTACTCCTACTATTTAAAACTGAGGACAGTTTTTCCACGTGAGCGACCGTTTGCGACCTTGTCCAAGGCTGCGTTGACTTCTTCAAATGGGTAAACAGTGTCGACAGACGGTTTGATTTCTAGTTTGCTGAAAATGTCTGCTACTTCTTGTAACTGTTGACCATTGCTTTCTACGAAGATGAAATGGTAGTGTACGCCGTAGCTTGCCGCCATTTTATCAAACTTGCGACCGACCAAACCAAGCAGGATTTGTTTCCATTTCGGCAGGTTCATGCGTTTGGCAAATTCACCGTTTGGCATGGCACGGAGGGAAACCAGGTGACCACCTTTTTTCATGATCGACATTTGTTTTTCGGTTTCTGCACCGCCAAGTGTGTCCAGGACATAGTCGATTTGGGAGAGGGTTTTGGTGTAATCTTCTGTCTTGTAGTCGATAAACTGGTCAGCACCCAGCGCCAATACCCGCTCTGCATTTGCCTCATCACCGTTGGTAATGACCGTCAAGCCCTTGGCTTTAGCAATGGGAATGGCCATCCCGCCGACACCACCAGTACCACCTGAGATGAAAATGGTCTTGCCAGCTTCTGCACCCATGAGGTCCAATGCCTGCATAATGGTCAGGGCAGTCAGAGGAACAGCTGCCGCTTCCACATCTGTCAGATAGGCAGGAACTTTGGCAAGGGCTATAGCCTCAACTGCTACATACTCGGCAAAGGCACCGATATTGTCGAGGGGAAGACGACCAAAGACACGGTCACCAACTGCAAAATTAGTCACGCTTGAGCCGACTTCTTCGACCAAGCCAACGACCTCATTGCCTGCTGTTTGTGGCAATTTGTAAGGCACAATCATCTTGACATCTCCACGAGAAATCATGTTGTCCAGAGGATTGACACCTGCTGCGGTCACTTTGACAAGGACTTGGTCTGCCTTGATATTCGGTTTAGCAATGTCAGTTAGGTTAAGTACGATATTGTTTTTGTTATAAGATGTATGTTGTGCTGCTTTCATGGTTTACTCCTTTTTTAAACGACTTGTATTTGATACAAGTCTAAGTTGGACGAAATAGAAACTGACTTGTGAAAGTCAGTTGGTTTTTTTTGCCTCTTGATACAAGTTGGCAATGACCTGGCCCAAGCTTTCTTGGGATAATCTATCCTGTAAATCCTGCTCAATGGTCGCAAAGATTGGCTGGACAGCTCCTGCAATGTGCCGACCAACTGGGCAGGCTTGATTGGCGTGTTGGTGCTGTTGAAAGAGCTGGATATGCGTGACTTCCTGGGTAGCATAGTAGATGTCCAGGAGACTGATGTCCGCCGGATCCTTGCTCAACTCATAGCCAGCCTTGCCCTGCTGGGACTGGATGATGCCTGCATTCTTCAAGAGAGCGATGACCTTGCGGATATAACTAGCATTGGTACCGACGCTGGTTGCCAAGGCCTGCGACGTCATGACGTCACTACTCTCGCTAATCATGGTCAAAATATGCAAAGCTACTGAAAATTTGGTATCCATGGAAATCCTCCCTTTGAACTTGTATCAACCACAAGAACAAGTTTAGCATAAAGAAATCTACTTGGCAAGGATTTTGTATTCAAAAAAATCACAACCGCTTGGTTGTGACTAATTTTTCCGTATCTGATCTTCCTGATAGGCCGCACGTGCTCCGCCGATCAGCTTGGGACGGCTGGCAAGGGCGGTGACATGGGCCTGGCCGATCTCACGCAAGCTCGGTCTAATTGGCACTTGGACGTGCTTGATGTGCATACCAATCGCTGTATCACCGATGTCCACACCTGCCTGAGCTGTGATAAATTCCACTTCGACCGGGTCTTTCATATACTTGAAGGCCGCCAATTGACCAGAGCCTCCTGCATGAAGGGTGGGGAGGACATTGACTATTTCCAAATCTTTCTGGATAGCCAATTCCCGCTCCACTACCAAGGCACGATTGAGGTGCTCACAGCCTTGGACAGCTAGGTAAATGCCCTTTGATCTCAAAATATCCAGAATGGTTTCGACAACGGCTTCTCCAACTTCCAGACTGGAATTTTTGCCAATATGCCCACCAATGACCTCACTAGAAGACAAACCTAGCACAAAAATCTGACCCTTTTGAAGATTGCTGAGTTCTAAAATCTCTTCGACAGCTTGCTTAGTTTGGTCTTTAATTTCCTTTAATGACATGATTTACTGCACCAATTCTTTCTATTGCCTGAGCCAAGATGTAACCAACTACCAAACCAACTGTGTTTTGCAGAGTATTACTCATCAGACTTGTAACAGCGTCAGCTACATTATACATGAAACTAGATGCCACAAAGTAGCCACCAATCATGGAAAGACTGGCAAGAACAACTCCAATCAAACGTTTCTTACCCGTCCATCCTGCAAAATAACCCTGAGCACCGTGGAAAAGCAAGCTAAAGAAAGCCCACTGGGGATAGCCCAACAAAAAATCAATTAGAAGCCCTGACAGTCCGCCAACAATGGCTCCTTCTTTCTTACCCAAGTAAAAGGCTGTAAAGAAAACTCCAACGTCCAAGAGTGTTACAAAGCCGGATAGGGTCGGCATGTGGATATGCGCCAAGACCAAGGTCAATGCTGTTAGAATGGCTAACAATACTAGTTCTTGCGTCTTTTTATTTCTCATACTGAATTACCCCATATTGATCTGATTTTAAGATGGCTGCATGGACAAAGTCCTTGGATAATTTGACTGCTTCCAAAGAGTCCTGTCCTAGCAAAAGCTGACTGGCAATGCTGGACGCAAAGGTACAGCCTGCACCCACATTGTTTTCTGAAAGCAGAGGAGACTTGAGCACCACCACTTCCTGCCCGTCATAGTACACATCGACAGCCTGTGAACCTCCCAAGCGATTGCCCCCCTTGATAACCACCGACTTGGCCCCCAAGTCATAAAGTGCCACCGCCGCCTGCTCCATCTCTTCCACCGTTTGGATGTCTTTTTGGAGCAATAGCTGAGCTTCTGCCAGATTTGGCGTGATGATGCAGATATAGGGAAGGAATTTCAAGAGTTCATCCCTCAGTTGGCTGACCTCGGTATCATGCGTTTCCTTACAGACCAAGACCGGATCCAAAACCACTGGAATATCCTGATGAGACTTGATAAAATCCAAGGCCTGCTCTGCTATTTCCACCGTCGGAAGCAAACCAATCTTAATAGCTGAAAAGGGCACATCCTTCAAACTAGCCAACTGCTGGGCAAACACCGCTGCATCTGTCGGAATAACCTCAAAACCTTTTTCCGTCATAGCTGTCAAGCAGGTCACCGCCACAAAACCATGCAGGCCATGGACTGTGTAAGTTGTCAGGTCTGCATGGAGGCCGCCACCGCTGAAAATATCATTGCCTGAAAGCGCCAAAATATACTTAGTCTTCATAGATAATCTCCTTTAGATAGAGGCCGTTGCCTGCCGCAGTTGGACCTGCCAATCCACGATCTTTTTCTGCCAAAATCCGCTTAATCTGCCCCACAGGCATCCGACCATTACCAATTTTCAAGAGGGTCCCGACCATATTTCGCACCTGCTTGTACAAAAAGCCGTTACCTGAAAAGGTAAAAATCAAGAACTGGCGCCGCTGGTCATACTCCATTGTCGCCGCCGTGATGGTCCGCACCTTATCCTCGACTGAAGTCCCCGATGCTGTAAAGCCTGTGAAGTCATGGGTCCCCACTAGGTCCTGAATAGCTTCTTCTATCAGACTCAAATCCAAATCATAGGGATAGAAAGTCGCATAGTGCCGCATCATAGGATTCTTGGGTCGGCCAATGTCCACTAGAAATTCATAGGTCTTGCTGTGCTTGGCATAGCGGCAATGAAAATCATCCGCCACCTGCTCCACTTTAACTACATCAATATCTTCAGGTGTTTGGGTATCCAGGGCAAAGCGGAGCTTCTCAACATCTCGACTGCCAGCCAAGTCAAAGTGTATAACCTGACCGTAGGCGTGTACTCCAGCATCTGTCCGACCTGCACCATGAACAGTTACTGGCTGACCACTATTGAGTCTTACTAACGTTTTTTCGATTTCTTCCTGAACTGTACGAGCATGGGGCTGGCGCTGAAAACCAGAAAAATCATGTCCGTCGTAGGAAATAATTGCTTTATATCGTGTCATGGTCTGATTGTAGCATAAGCAAACTTGCAAATACAAGCCTAGAAAGCACAAACTGTCCTAGCACAGTTTTTCAACCGCCGACAATTGACAGTTTTTCTAAAAAGGGCTATAATGTGAAAGAAACTAATTAGAACTATTCTAATACATACCGATTTCCCCATCTAGCAAGAGTACAGACTCCTCAGATGGAATGGTGATGTCCCACTACCGACTAAGAAAGGAGGCAGGAATGGAACTACATTCTCACTTAAACTCGGAGAATCAAACAAGCTTTGACCATGTGATCCAGCATTTGAAAGAAAAAGGCATTCGGATTACCGAAACAAGAAAAGCTGTCGTTGCCTATCTAATCGAAAGCGACGACCACCCAAGTGCCGAAATGATTTACAAGGACCTCCTGCCCAACTACCCTAATATGAGTTTGGCAACGGTTTACAATAACCTCAAGGTTCTCTTGGAAGAAGGCTTTATCACCGAACTTAAACGAGCAAATGACACGACGACCTACTATGACTTTATGGGGCATGAACACCTCAATGTTATTTGTGAAAAATGCGGAAAAATCACCGATTTCATGGACGTGGAAATTCCAAGTCTCAAGCGCGAAGCCCATGAACAAACTGGCTATAAGATTACCAAAGAAGTCCTGTCCATTTACGGTGTCTGTCCCGAATGCCAACTGAATAGCTAGAAAGCGACTTTGTCGCTTTTTTTATTTTTCCTTTGAATTGTCAGAATAATATTATTTAGAATTATTCTAAAAAGACTTGACATTCTTTTTAGAACTGTTATAATTAAATCGATTAAATGATAATAATTCTAAATAAGGAAAAATAAACTATGACACTCGTAACCAACCTCAAACAACACAGCCACATCTTCACGACATCTGTCTGCCTAATATTTATCCTAGTAGGTGTCCTCCTGCTTCAGACTGGACAGGGATGGGCACCCATCCTCTTCATTTCAGCCTTTGTCATCGGTGGCTACCAGTCTGCCAAGGAAGGTCTGACTGAGCTGATTTTCGAAAAGCACCTGTCTGTTGACCTTCTCATGATCTTGGCTGCTATCGGATCTGGTCTAATTGGCTACTGGATGGAAGGGGCCCTGCTCATCTTCATCTTCTCCCTTTCTTCTACTCTGGAAGAATTGGCTATGGAGAAAAGCAAGAATGCTATCGCCGCTTTGATGAATATGACACCTCCAACAGCTCGTAAAATCGAGGAAAATGGTGATATCACTGTTTTGGATACGGCTGATATTCGCATCGGTGACCTATTGCAAGTCCGCAAGGGTGATACGGTCCCTCTGGATGCCTCCCTCATCAGCCCACAATCCATCTTTGACGAGTCCATGATTACTGGCGAGCCGCTCCCTGCGGAGAAAATGGCTGGTGCGGCGGTTATCGGTGGTACTATCAACCAAGGTCCAACGGTGACCGTTCAAGTTACAGCTGAAAAAGGCGACGCCCTCTTCGATAAAATCGTCCAAATGGTTGAAAATGCCCAAGAATCCAAATCAAAAACAGCGACTTTTATTGAAAACATGGAAGATACCTATGTCAAGGTTGTTTTGGTGGTGGTGCCTCTCTTTATCCTCTTTGCTCATTTTGCTCTGGGTTGGGACTGGTTGACTGCCTTCTACCGTGGCATGATTCTCTTGACCATTGCTTCTCCATGTGCGCTTGTGGCTTCTTCTTCACCGGCGACACTTTCTGCCATCAGCCGTGCGGCACGCAAGGGCATGATTATCAAAGGAGGCGACATTGCGGATAAGATCGCCAATTTAGAGGCCATCGTCTTTGACAAGACCGGTACCCTGACGATTGGTAAACCTGAGGTTGTAGGGACAACCTATCTTGGCGATGAAAAACTTATCAAGCAGGTTGTTCAGGCAGTTGAAAAACAATCAAGCCACCCAATCGCTCAAGCTCTCATGACTTATACAGCTGATAGCTCTGCTATTGCCCTCCAAAGCTTAGAAGACGTGACCGGAAAAGGCTTGGTGGCGGGCTATGAGGGCGACAGCTGGAAAATCGGTAAGGCGGGCTTTGTGGTGGATAGTTTGGTGAGTCCCTTGTCTGCTGACTTGCTGGCACAGATCGATGAGGCAGAGAGCACTGGGAAAACCCTGGTCTATGTCAGCCAAAATGATCTGCTAGTGGCGATTTTCATGGTGGAAGACAGTTTGAAGCCAGAGAGTAAGCAGCTGATTGCCCAGTTGAAAGAGATGGGGGTGACGCCAATTCTCCTGACGGGCGACCAAGAAAAGACGGCTCGTTATGTGGCGAGTCAGGTCGGTATTGACCGTGTGATTGCCAACTGTCTGCCGACGGACAAGGCTGCTGTTATCCAAGAACTGCAAACCGAGTTTGCGTCTGTCGGTATGGTAGGCGACGGTATCAACGATGCTCCTGCCCTTGCTCAAGCCCATGTCAGCTACGCTATGGGAAGCGGAACGGACATCGCTATGGAGTCTGCCGACATCGTGCTCATGGAAGACCTGACACGAATTCCTTACTCCATTCGCCTGTCGAAAAAAATGCGGGGCATCATCAAACAAAATATCATCTTTGCCCTGTCTGTCATTGCCCTCCTCATCATCTCTAACCTCTTCCAGTCTATCAACCTCCCACTCGGTGTGGTGGGCCACGAAGGATCTACTATTTTGGTGATTTTGAATGGGTTGAGACTCTTGTATTTTAAATAGCATCAGACCGCCAGTTGCTTGGCGGTTTTGCTTTTATTTTTTTAAAAAAAACGCTTGCATTTCAAAAATTATTGTTTTATAATAATTTTGTGGATAATATTATCATAAAACAATAATAATCGGAGGTTTGCTATGAAAACGAAACTACTCAAAACAGCAGGATTGGTTGCTACATGTGTTCGCTATTTCTTCTATTTCACGATTGCTCTTTATACCATCTTTACATTGGCTGGTCTTGGAGGCGACTCCTTTGCGATAGACTCTTGGGAATACACCTTTAACAAACCCATTGACCAGATTGGTATCTGGCTCATCCTTCTAACAACTGGACTAATCTTAATCGTCTTGGCGGCACTCAGTCACATTGCCTACTTGATTCAAAAGCTATGCAAGATATTCCTGGAAGAAGATTATTTCACTTCAGCGAGTCTGGAACTGTATCAGAAACTCTTCATCAGTTTGCTCGTCCTGACTGCTGGGCAATTTTGCCTAACCAGCTTGATCGCCTTGACAAATGCTGCTGGCCCAAACAACTTCCTCAATCTGCGTTTGTCAGATTTTATCCTCAATGCTCTCTTTATCTTCCTGACTTATTTTGTCTGGACCTTAGTCCAAAAGGGGCAAGAACTTGAAACCGAGAACAGCGAGTTTATCTGATATGGAAATGATTCGCGTAAACTTAGACAAGGTCCTCAAAGACCGACAAATGACTTCCAAGGACCTGGCGGAGCAAGTCGGCATTACCGAAGCCAACCTGTCCATTCTCAAAACAGGAAAGGCAAAAGGCATTCGTTTTAATACCCTGATGAGCATCTGCCGAATCCTAGACTGCCAACCAGGAGATATTTTGGAATATGTACATGAAGACAACTAAAAAAAGAAAAAGCCTAAGGCTTTTTCTTTTTTTAATAGGTCGCCAAGCGTTTTTCTAGCTTCAGCTGACCAAATGCATAAAGAGTACAGATGACCCAATAAATAAGGGCAACACAGATATAAACTGTCATGTAGTCAGACTTGGCTCCGCCGACTATCTTGGCCTTATTGAAAATCTCTGGCACCGTAATCATAGCTGTCAGAGAGGTACTTTTTACCATATCTAAGAGAACATTACTCAATGGGGGGAGAGCAATTCGAAAGGCTTGAGGGATAATAATCCGACGGTAGATGACTGGTGTTTTCAGTCCCAGCGACCTAGCAGCTTCCCATTGTCCCTTGTCAATTGCTGAAAGTGATGCACGAATAATTTCAGAAATGTAGGCACTAGACATGGATGTAAAAGCGATAATAGATGCTGTTATAGCATCTAGCTGTAAGCCCATGAAGGGCAGACCAAAATAGATAAAAAAGAGCAATACCATGAGCGGGATTCCCCTCATCAGGGAAATATGTATCATGGCTAACCAACGTAGAGGGGGGAACTTGGACATGCGCATCAGAGCCACAAAGAAACCACAAAAGGTTCCAAGTGCAAACCCGACTAAAGACAGGGCAAGGGTATAGGGAAGACCCTCTATGATTTTCGGAATTGCCTCTGCGGCAATAGAAATATTAAAAACTGCCTGCCAATTGATGTTCATCCTATCTCCTTATCAAAGTAAAAGCCCTTAGCTGGGCTTTCACTGTTTTTCCCAGAACTTTCTCTGGAAGTGGCCTTGCCAATCGTCCTCCCACTGACAAGACCTGACATCAGATGCGCCTATTCTACATCTGAAGTATCGATGACTGGAAGATCTTCTGCACCTTCGATTGGTTGCGTCAAATCTTGGCCACCATAGTATTTCTCAGAAATCGCCAAAAGCGTTCCGTCTTCTTTCATTTCAGTAATGGCTTGGTCCAATTTTTCTTTCAAACTTGCATCAGCCTTGCTCATGACAATCCCTTGCTCAGTTGGGTTGTACTTCGCATCTCCCATTTTCACTTTGATATCTGGGAAGTTTGCTTTTGCCCATGCAATGGCCATCACTTGTGTATAGTAATCGTTTGGAATGAAGTCTGTACGGCCAGTTGATACATCACGAAGGTAGACATCATTAGTTACGTTGTCATAGATTACTGGCTCTGCACCTAATTTTTGAGCAATCTTCATGTACTGAGTACCAGCACCACCACCAGCTTTCTTGCCAGTCCAGTCGCTCAAATCAGCGGCTTCAAGTCCTGATGTACCATCTTCACGAACGATATAACCACCTACTGAATATTTGTAAGGTGTAGAGAAGTTGTATTTCTCCAAACGTTCTGCTGTCATGTCAAAGTTGTTTACTGCAACGTCAACCTTACCGCTATCAACAGCTGTAAATGCTTCTGCGACACCAATTTCTTGGTACTCGATTTCGATGCCAAGACGCTCACCGATCTCGTTCATCATTTCGATTTCATAACCAACCAACTCATTTTCATCGTTGTAGTATGAAGTTGGGAAAAGAGTACCCGGTGTTGCAACTTTCAAAACACCAGCTTCTTCAATCTTTTCCCATTGAGTTTGGGTTGCAGATGAAGACTCTGTCGTAGAACTTGTGCTTGTGTTCGAGCAAGCAACGAGGGCAAATGAAGACACCAAGAGAGCTGATGTCAGCAACTTTTTCAACATAAAAACAAATCTCCTTTTTTGTTACATTACTAACATTAAAAGGGTAACATATACCTTTCTATTTGGCAAGTATTTTATCTGAAAAATGAATTCCCTTACAAGTTGAGTAAACCTGCTGCCTCCATTTGGTCTGCCAACTGCAAGAGTAAATCCTCTCGTCCCTTGGCTGCTGTCAATTGGATGCCGATTGGTAAGCCATCAGCCCGCACATAAGTTGGCAGAGAAATGGCTGGCTGACCACAAATATTGGCCTGCTGCGTAAAGGGGGTTAGGGCTAGGCTGTCCTCAAACATTTGCCAGATCAGGTCCTGCTGCTCTTCCATGGAATAGTTCTGAGTGTGCTTGAGGCGGTCCAGCAAATCTGCTGGCAGGTCAAATTGCCCATGCTTGGGCGCTACATCAGCCACCGTCGGTGTCAGGAGCAAGTCGTAATCCTCATGGAAATGCGCCATGCTGGCTCCAAACTGGTCCCAGTCCAAGAGGGCCTTGGAGTGCAATTTGGCTGGAATGGTTTGCCCGCTTTGGTAAATAGCCCAGGACATGACTTCCATGTCATCCAAGGTCATCTGGCGCCCAAAAGCTGCTTCGATGTCGTCAAACATCTGGGCAGTGTCCACGCTGTTCATCAGGTAGAAGGATTTCATCAGGGCCACTCCATCCAGAGGATATTCTGACAATTCCACCAGCTCATGCCCTAAGTCAGCCAAGTGATGACAGGCTTTTTGAACCGCTTCTACCGCTTCAGGACTGACCTTACTCCCTACTGGAGACTTGCTATAGTAGGCGATTTTAAGGGGGCGAGACAATTTTCCAAACACCTCCTCTTCGCTCAGCTTGGCAAGGGGAAAGGGGGCTTCCAACTGATAGTCCTGGAAATGGTAGAGCAGACGCTGGGTATCACGGACAGACTTGGTCAGTGCAAAATTGACAGATGCCCCCTGCCAGCCACGATAAGACTTGGGACCAACTGGAATCCGACCACGACTGGTTTTGAGGCCAATCAAGCCATTGAAGGAGGCTGGGATACGAATAGAACCACCACCATCCGATGCAGCAGCAATAGGGACCATGCCTGAAGCCAGTGCTGCGGCTGCACCACCGCTTGATCCGCCAGCATTGCGACTGGGGTCCAAGGGAAGATTGACAGGACCATGCAGGCTGGCATCTGAAATATTTTTGAAGCCGAATTCTGGCGTGTTGGTCCGACCGACAATGATGAAACCCAAGTCCTTCAAGCGTTGGACATAGGTATCGGTATGACCTGCTGGCCGACCAGCAAGCAGACGAGAACCTGCAGAAGATGGCTGCCCCTTTTCATTTTGTCCCAGATCCTTCAGTAAGAAAGGAACTCCTGCAAATGGCTTGCCCAGATAGTCTTCTTTCTCCGCTTCTTTCAGGGCTGCTTCATATTGCTTGCTGACAACCGCATTAAGGGCGGGATTGAGCTTTTCAATCCTGTCAATGGTTTCTTGCACCAATTCCTTGGCTGAAACCTGTTTTTGATTGACAGCCTGAGCCATGGCTGTCGCATCTTTCCATTCCATAGGAACCTCTATTTCTATCTTATCCTTCGCTCAGCATCAAGCCAACCAACTCTTCCGCGCTAATCTTACCAAAATAATGTGCCATGTCCAAATCTGCCAAGGCTGCTTGGAGGTCTTCTTCCAGCAAGCGTGTGCCAATTAGCTTGTTTTCGACTTCGTCAATATTGCCCTTGGCAAAGAAATCTCCGTAAATACGGCATTTGGCAATGCGGCCTTTCTCGACTTCGAGGTGAATATCCACAGTTCCCCCAGCAAAACGACCATCACGGTGGTAGCTATACTGTGGCGAATTGCCGTAGTTCCATTCCCAGTTCTTGTACTTATCTGCCACCAACTTGTCAATGGCTGCCCAGTCTTCCTCAGTCAAGACATAGCGTTTTGCCTGGTCGATGGAGTCAATACCCAATAACTTGCAGGTAATGAGGTTCTTAAATTCCTCTGTTGTGACAGACTGGTATTCTTCTGCCAAGTAAGGACGGATGGTACCCACACGGCTTTTGACAGACTTGATGCCTTTTGATTCAATCTTTTTCTTGTTGGGATTGAGGACCTTGGACATGGCTTCTTCGTCAATATCCAAAAGGAGAGAGTAGCCACCATAGACACGGTTGTTGCTGATGGTCATGGCTGCACCTGACACCTTTTTCCCTTCAATCACCAGATCATTACGGCCTGTTTGCTCTACCTCAACGGCTCCTAGCTCATGCAGGGCCTTGATGGCAGGCTGGTAGGCACGTTTGAAATCTCCGAAAATGCCGTTATCTTGAATCAAGTAGCAGACATTGACAGAACCCTTGTCCACATAGATGGCACCGCCACCCGTATCTCGACGAACTAAGAGGATATTGTTCTCTTTGAGGTAGTCTTCATTGATTTCAACCAAGGCATTTTGGAACTTGCCGATTTCTACCTTGGGATCACAATAGTAAGGGAAGAGAATGTCGTCATCCAAGAAGACATTTTGCTGAACATAGACCTGCATAGCTAGAGCAACTGCTCCATCGCTGACATATTGACCGTTGCGGATTGGTTCGATTAGGTACATGGGGTATCTCCTTTAAAATAAATCCTATGGGTTTCTTTTAATAATTGGGCACTGTCCTCTGCCAGGGTCAAACTCCGTTCCCTGATAGGCAGTGGCAGGCGGTAATGTTTTTGATTGAGGCAAACATAAAGGGCCTGAGGATTTTGCTGGATCCGTGTCTGGAAGGGGGTCTTGATAAACTGAGGCGTGGTAAAGCCAATCCCAATTTCCAGATAGAGGACCTTACCTGTTTGATGACCTTCTAAAAAGGCATCGTAGCGGGCTTTTTGGGCAAAGAAATCTGGCGATTCGACCATGCCCTTTTCTGCATTGCGTTTGTTAATCTCAAACGGGGCATCACAGACTGGGCAACGCGGAATCAGGTCATAGGGAATCTTCATGTCCACCTGCTCTGCTATCATGCGACGAATGAGGGCATCATCTCGATAGGTCTGGTCATGGCAATGGCGACTGCATTGCCAGAGACCGTATTCCCCTTGAATGTGGAAAACCTTATTCCTATCGTAGTCGGCCACCCAAAAGGCATTGTCTGCATTGGTGGTGATGATATGATAGGGCTTGGTTTCTAAAATTTCCCTCAAATGAATATAGGAAGCACCGACAGGTTGGTCCAGGTAATTGAGGGCGACAAAGCGACTCTGAAAGGCCCAGTATTCCTCCGTGCTTTCAAAGTCAAAGAGGCTGGCCTGCAACATATCCAAAAAGCCGTACTTGGCGATGAAATCTGGAAAGGCAGCTTCGAAACGAGGACCGATGTAGGTAAAGCCATCCGCCGCAGACATGCCTGCTCCAATGCCCACCACCACCGCATCAGCTTCAGCCAGCAAGCCAGCAAGTAGCTCCGCCTGAGTTTTTTCTTCTTGTTTAAGCGTCTGCCACATGGACATCCTCCTTTTCTCCCAGTAAGGCTATATAGTAGCCCTGGTCTTCCACCGTATAGGTCGAAAAAATGACCTTTAGGGGATAGGCTGTCTCTGCCAGCCACTTGCGGACCGTTCTAACAGCAACTTCTGCCGCCTGGTCCTTGGGATAGCCAAATTCCCCTGTTGCCAGGGCTGGAAAGGCGATTGCTTTAAGACCACGCGCCTTGGCCTCCTCTAAACAGGACAGGTAGCACTGCTCCAAGAGCCCTCTCCGAATAGCCGAAACAGGCTTACCTTCTGGGATAAAAGGCCCCACCGTGTGAAAGGCCAAACCAGCTGGCAGATGAAAACCAGGTGTCACCATGACCTTGCCAACTGCTGCTGGAAGACCTTGTTCTTCCAGTTTCTTGGCACAAAACTGGCGTAACTCCAAACCAGCAAAGGTATGGAGGGCATTGTCCAGACAAGCATGGTTGGGGATAAAACAGCCCAGCATCTGACTATTGGCAGCGTTGACCACCGCATCAACCTGCAAATGACACAAATCTCCTAGATAGAGAAAAATCCGAGGATCGCTCGTCGGCTGACAGACTGACACATCCTGCATATGTTCCTCATGATAGGCTACTAGAAAAGCCTCCTCCACTGTCAGATAGTCCGCCCCAATCGGTCCTGCTGGTCGTTGATTGACCAAAGCTCTCCAAATCGGAAGAGCCTCTTCAAGACTAGCCAATTTTAGCTCCGCCGACTGCGACTCACCCTTCTCAGCCTGCAAGATGGCAATCATAGCCGTCAGCAAGTCCAGTAGCTCTTCCTTAAGCATCTTCAAGGGCTAAAAAGGCTTCTTCAGACACATCGATCAAGCGAATCAACCAGTTTTCCTCTGGTTTTTCCGAATTGAGCAGGGTTGGTTGTTCCAGAGCAGCCGTATTGCGCTCTACCACCCGACCTGCAATAGGGGTCAGAATAGCCATAACTGTTTTTGAGGCTTCAAGATTGAGAATCTCATCATTGACTTCCAAGACTTCCTTGTCGGAAAAAATAACAAAACCAAGTGTACCAACATCATCCTGCAACTCTGCGGTCATACGGATAGTGTAAATAGCATCTTCTTTTTCTACCCAGAGGTAGTTAGCAATTTTTTTCATAGTGTCTCACTTTCTACAATTTGTGCTAGTAATTCGATAGCTTTCAAGCGGTTGTCAATCCCTGAAACCAAGGGTATAAAGAGGAGTTCGTCTGGCTGACAAGCAGCAACCAATTTTTCAAGCTGCTCCTTGACTTCTGCCGGATTACCGATCATCATCCGACTGCGGTGCTGGGCAATTCTTTCCCTATCCTGCTCCGTCAGCTCATAGGCCTGATAGGTGGCTAGACTTGGGAAATGGGTAAATTCATTAAAATCTTGCTTGCCCAACATCCAAATATCCAGCGATTTTGCCAGATTCTCTGCTTCCTGACTGGTTTCCGCAATCACGACAAAGAGGGCCAGGGCAAAATGCGGTTGCGCCATGATGTCTGACGGCTGAAAATCCCTGCGGTAATCCTGAGCCAATTTTCCAGCTGTTTCCACAGGATCATGGGGAATGTAAGGAAAGCTACCAAAGACATAGCCCAAGCCCTCCTTAGCAGACAGGGCCATGGACTGACCTCCCATCCCCAAGGTAAAAATTTCTGGATAGCTTGCCAGCTTGGGCGACAGACCAATGGCTTCATCTTTTCCTGTCAGATAGCCTGTAAACTGCTGTACCCATTGGTCAAATTGACTGGGTTGAAACTGGCTACGCATGTGCTCTTTAACCAGAGCCGTTCCAGTAGAATTTCCCAAGCCGATGTCCACCCGACCTGGAAAAAGAGTTTCCAAACTGGCTGCCAGCTCTGCTATTTTATAAGGTGAATAATGCAAGCCCATGATGCCACCCGAACCCAGATGGATCCGCTGAGTCTGACTGGCCAAGTAAGGAATCACGACCTCGGGACTGCCGATGGTTAGGGCATGGACATTGTGGTGCTCCGCCAACCAAAACCGATGGTAGCCCAAGCGATCCGCCGCCTGCACCAGCGCCAAACTATCCTGCCAGGCCTTCTGATAGGTCCGACCCTCATCCAAAAGCCCATAGTCCAAGAGACTAATTTTCATACCTTTCCTCCTCGTAGTGTTTTTCTAAGCTACGGAAAACCTCCCGAGACTCCCTCGGCAACGACTCCCCATAGTCCATCAAGGGAACAATATCCTTGAAGGAAGCCTGGGGAATAGCCAGCTTGGACAGGTCTTCTGGCTTGATCCGCAGTTGGATATCTTCTGGCTTGCCGGCCGCGATCTTGTGAGCAAACTCAGGATCGGTGATAAAAGGTGTTGACAGACCAACCATATCCGCATGCTCCAAGGCCTCTAATGCCTTCTCCGCCGAATTGATCCCCCCTGTCGCCATAACCACCAGCCTATCCTTTAAGGCCTCGTGAACCACCCGATTGACCAAGCGCCCCTGATGGCGCCCAGCTCCTCGAACCTGATTGCGAAAGACATCATGCCCCCATGAAGCAATGGCTAGGTAGTCAATCCTTGCAACCTCCAAAGCCATGTCCATGAACTGTAAAAATTCCTCTATAGAATAGCCGATACTGGCTCCTCTTGTTTCTTCAGGTGTTGCTCGAAAGCCGAGGATAAAGTCAGCTGGCGCCAACTGGTCAATCACATCCTGGACCTTCCGCAAGACTTCTAAACCAAAACGGGAACGATTTTCCAAGTTTTGACAGCCATAGCGGTCCTGACGCTGATTGGAAAAAGTCGAAAAGAAGGTCTGAATCAGCAAACGCTGGGCAGAAGAAATCTCTACTCCTGCAAAACCCGCCTCAATAGCCCGCCGCGTCGCCTGCCCATAGGCCTCCACCAGCTCTTCCAGCTCTGCTATGGTCAACTCCTTGACCTCATGGGGAAAGGGAGCATGGAGCTTCATGGGACTGGGACCATAGACCAGCTTGTCCCGCTGAAGGGTGTGGCTGGAAAAACGACCAGCATGGGTCAGCTGCAAGATTGCCTTTGCCCCCTTGGACTGCATGACCTGGGCCAGTTTTCGCAAACCATCAACATCCTCATCCTTGGCCACGCTAAAGCCAAACTCGAACAATTGCCCCTTGGGATCCACATAGGCCGCCCCTGTGATTTGCAGAGGAGCCGCATCCGCCCGCCGTTCCGCATAGTCCAAATCATCCTGGGTCACCAAGCCATCCGCGGTGGAGGAGTTGGTCACCATGGGCGACAGGACAAAACGATTGGCTAGGACGGTTTGGTGCAATGGCAGAGCTTCAAATAATGCTTGATAGGTTTCCATATTTCCTCCTAGATTCCATATTTTTCCATAGACTGCTTGATGGTCTTTCCGAGCGCCATAAAATCAGCCATGTTGTCCGACGAAGGATAAAAGGTGGTCAGAAAAGCTCCGTTTTCAATCAAGACATGCTCAATTCGTGTTTTCATATCCTCCACCGTCACATCCTGACCGACCAAGTCTGACAGATTGGCCATCGAATTCGGATTCACCTGTGGAAATCTGTCCGATACTTCTTGCGGAGCAAAACTTGCTGCATAATAATCAGCCACCACTTGCCCTCGTTTGACTTGATTGCCTGACACACTGATATAGGCGGAAATGGCAATTGCCTCTTGGTAAATCCGCTGGGCCAATCCAGCAAACTTCCGCCCCTTGATACTAAGGTCGTAGGTCCCAGGACAGTAGGAAGTTGTCACCTCACCACTAACCACCTTGAAAGGAAAATCCGAAAGCGCCTGAGCAATCAAATCCACCATGACCTGATAAGACTCCCGCAAATCAACCTTGTGACCAGAAGGATTAGGCAAAATCAGAGTGACATTTAAAATCCCTTCATCCGCAACGACGGCCAAACCGCCCAAACTCCGAATAATCGGACTGTAGCCCGCCCGACCAATACTGGCTAAGCCCTTGTCCAGCTGGGCCACCTGACTGTCCATCATCCCCAGAATGACCGTTTGGTCCATGGGCCAAAAATGTAAAATCCCTGTATTGGACTGACGATTGACCTCGCGCAAAAAGACCTCGGTCCACACCAGTGGTCCCTGTTTCAAACCTGTCAAGCCAGAACGATCTTCGTATTTTTTTATGACCACATTCTCAACCCACGATTTCATGCCAAACCTCGACCTCTTTTTTCTATTTTTTATTGTATCACATTTATTTATAGCTATCGAAAAAAACTGATCTACTTTTTTATGGGCAAAAAAAGACTGGAAAATGAACTGCACCCCAAAAGTTAGACACAAAATCTAACGATTGGGGTGTTTTTCTTATGAAATTAAGTTATGAAGATAAACTAGAAATATATGAGCCGAGAAAGAGTAGCGTGTCGTTGGTCAACCTTAGCCAGATATACAAGGTCACTATTGCCAATCTCACATACATGATAAAACTCATGGATCGATATGGCGTGGAAATCGTTGAAAAAGGTAAAAATAGGCATTATTCACCTGAATTAAAGCAAGAAATAATGGATAACGTCTTGATTCATGGGTGTTCTCAACTCTCAGTTTCCCTTGATTATGCCTTGCCAAATCGAGGAATGCTTCCCAATTGGATAGCACAATACAAGAAAAACGGGTATACTATTCTTGAAAAACCAAGAGGGAGACCGAGCAAGATGGGACGTAAACGCAAGAAAACCTGGGAAGAGATGACGGAATTAGAGCGCGTTCAAGAGGAAAATGAACGTCTTCGAACGGAGGTGGCCTTCCTAAAAAAGTTGAGGGAACTTCGCTTGAGGGACGAAACACTAGTGCGCGAACAGCAGAAACAATTAGAGATATGGTCCAAGGAGGATTCCGACTAGACCTCCTACTTGCGACAGCTAAAATGCCTCGCTCAACTTATTATTATCAAGTCAAGCAACTGGATAAACCCGACAAGAACAAAGCAATTAAGACTGAAATTCAAGCCATTTATGATGACCATAAAGGTAATTACGGCTATCGTCGGATTTATTTAGAACTCAGAAATCGAGGTTTCTTCATCAACCATAAAAAGGTGCAGCGTTTGATGACAGTCATGGGCTTGGCGGCTCGTATTCGTCGTAAGCACAAGTATGCTTCTTACAAAGGTGAGGTGGGTAAGAAGGCTGATAATCTGATTAAACGTCAGTTTGAGGGATCTAAGCCTTATGAAAAATGTTATACCGATGTGACGGAGTTTGCTTTGCCTGAAGGGAAACTCTACTTATCGCCTGTTCTTGACGGCTATAATAGTGAGATTATTGATTTTACCTTGTCTCGGTCACCTGACTTGAAGCAGGTTCAAACCATGCTTGCGAAGGCTTTTCCAGCAGATTTATACAGTGGGACTATTCTCCATAGCGATCAAGGTTGGCAATACCAGCACCAGTCTTACCATTACTTTTTGGAAACCAAAGGCATTCGACCATCCATGTCCCGCAAAGGGGATAGCACAGATAATGGGATGATGGAGTCTTTCTTTGGCATTCTCAAATCTGAAATGTTTTATGGACTCGAGACATCTTATCAATCACTTGACGAGCTTGAAGAAGCTATTACAGATTATATTTTTTACTACAACAACAAACGAATCAAAGCAAAATTAAAAGGACTTAGTCCTGTCCAATACAGAACTAAATCCTTTCAATAATTATTTGTCCAACTTTTTGGGGTGCAGTTCAAAAACCAGTCTTTTTATCTGCTTAGAGTTCATCAAAAGCATCTTTTACCTTGTCAAAAAAGCCTTTTTTATGAGGTTTAACATCAATATTTCCAGCAGATGCAAATTCTTTAAGAGCTGCACGTTGGCGATCGTTCAAACCTGTCGGAGTGACGACATTTACTGTGACATATTGATCACCAATTACTCCACCACGAACACTTGGTGCACCTTTTCCTTTAAGTCGGAAGGTTTTACCAGTCTGCGTCCCTTCTGGAATGACCAAATCAACATCGCCATGAACAGTTGGGACATGAACGGTGTCACCCAAGGCTGCCTGTACAAAGTTCAAACTCAACTTGTAATGAATAGTTGTCCCATCACGTTCAAACTTGTCCGATGCTTGGACTTGTACTACCACGTAGAGATCTCCATACGGACCACCATTGAAGCCAGCCTCACCCTGACCAGCCAATCGAATACGTTGACCAGTCTCGACACCAGCTGGAACCTTGACTGTTACCGTATGGGCTTGTTTTTCATGACCTGTTCCATGACAGGTTGTACATGGGTCTTTGATTTGTTTTCCACGACCATGACAGACATCACAGGTCATTTGACGGCGCATGGTACCAAGTGGTGTTTGTGTGTCCACATTGATAACTCCAGAACCATGACAGCGACCACAGGTTACAGGACTAGTTCCAGGTTTGGCACCCGAACCCGTACAGGTCCGACAGGTGGCCTCACGATTATAGGACACTTCACGCTCCACACCAAAAATCGCTTCTTCAAACTTGAGGTTGACACGGTATTGGAGATCATCACCTTGACGAGGTGCATTGGGATTACGGGTCGCACCACCCCCACCAAAGAAGCTAGAGAAGATATCTTCAAAGCCGCCGAAGCCCGCTCCGTCGAAACCACCAAAACCACCTGCTCCTCCGCCGAAGCCACCGTTTGCTCCAGCAGGACCATACTGGTCATAGGCAGACCGTTTTTGCGGATCGCTCAAGGTTTCATAAGCCTCTTGGACCTCCTTATATTTATCCTCCGCACCCGGATCCTTGTTAATATCTGGATGGTATTTCTTCGAAAGCTTCCGATAAGCCTTCTTAATCTCGTCTGGCGAAGCGCTCTTAGAAACACCAAGACGATCGTAATATTCTGTATTGTTCATATAAGATACTAAGGGCGTTAAGCGGACACAGCCAAAATAGGAGTTTTGACGCAGGACATCACCGTCCTAGGAAAAACTATCTTTTTGGCACAGTCCGTAGCCCGTGTTCAGTTACGAACACTTTCCTTTCTATCATGGTTTTGGAAAAGTTAAAACGACAAACTGACGCAGTGTGTAAAACACACTAGGAAGTTTATCTTTTTCACTAGGTTTTTAGCCTGTGTTCGAATTACCGAACTTGTATTCCTTTCTTTGAAATATTGAAAGTAGCCCGTGTTCAGTTGCGAACACTTTCCTTTCTATGAAGATATTAAGCCGTTAAGCGACTCAAAGAAAAATAGGGAGTGAAAGTGTCCAGTGGACACTTTCAGCCCTGTCGCACAAAACTAACGAGCGACAGGTATTTCTCAAAAAGTCTATCCCCAGACTTTTTGACTTTTTCACAGAGTCGTAGGCGTATTCAATTGCACCAATTTAGTCATGCAAGAATACTGCATATTAACGCCCGTGTTCGATTACGAACACTTTCCTTTCTATCATGGTTTTGGAAAAGTGAAAACAGCTAACTGACGCAGTGCGTAAAACACACTAGGAGGTTTATCTTTTTCACTAGGTTTTTAGCCTGTGTTCGAATTACCGAACTTGTATTCCTTTCT
This sequence comes from Streptococcus suis, assembly GCF_016775005.1. Classification (GTDB taxonomy): domain Bacteria; phylum Bacillota; class Bacilli; order Lactobacillales; family Streptococcaceae; genus Streptococcus; species Streptococcus suivaginalis. The sequence continues at coordinate 176,228 of NZ_JAEUXI010000002.1, forward strand.
TTAGAGTATAGAAAGTAGCCCGTGTTCGATTGCAAACACATTCCTTTCTATGAAGATATTAAGCCATTAAGCGACTCAAAGAAAAATAGGGAGTGAAAGTGTCCAGCAGATACTTTCAGCCCTGTCGCACAAAACTAACGAGCGACAGGTATTTCTCAAAAAGTCTATCCCCAGACTTTTTGACTTTTTCACAGAGTCGTAGGCGTATTCAATTCTGTAAAAGTTAGAAGGGTATTTACCCAAAAACAGAGGCTGGGTTGCAACCTCTGTGATTGGAAATTTTATTGACGAATGATTTCTATTCTCGAGAAGATGAGAACTAAGTTCGAGCTAAGAACTTCAGAAAAAATGATTTTCCGAACCCTAGATACTCAAAGAAATTCAAGACTAGGCTAGGCAACTGGACGAAGATTGAACTAGAGTTCATCGAGGAGAGTTAACAAAGCCTAGTGAAGAATTTCGTGGCTCGGGCTAAAAACGTTCCCCGAACGTTTTTACTACTTCTCAGTAAACTCGCCATCTACGACATCATCGCCTGCGTTGTTAGCTGTTTGAGCACCTTCTTGGCCTGCGGCTGCTTGTTGTGCTGCTGCGGCTTGTTCATAGAGTTTCACTGCAAGGGCTTGGGCTTTTTCGTTGAGGTTTTCAAGTTTAGCCTTCATGTCGTCCAAGTTGTTAGCTTCTTGAGCTGCTTTCAACTCATCAAGAGCTGCTTGAGCTTGGTCACGTTCTGCGTCGAAGCCTTTTCCTTCTGTTTCTTTAAGAGTTTTCTCAGTCGCAAAGATTGCTTGGTCCACATCGTTACGAAGGTCTACTTCTTCCTTACGTTTCTTGTCTGCTTCTGCGTTTGCTTCTGCATCTTTCATCATGCGGTCGATTTCTTCGTCTGTCAAACCTGAGTTAGACTGGATAACGATTGTTTGTTCTTTTTGCGTACCGAGGTCTTTGGCTTTTACAGAAACGATACCGTTCTTGTCGATGTCGAATGTTACTTCGATTTGTGGAATACCACGAGGTGCTGCAGGGATATCTGTCAATTGGAAACGACCAAGAGTCTTGTTGTCCGCTGCCATTGGACGCTCACCTTGAAGCACGTGGATGTCAACAGCTGGCTGGTTATCTGCCGCAGTTGAGAAGACTTGTGACTTAGAAGTTGGGATGGTTGTGTTGCGGTCAATGAGTTTTGTAAATACACCACCCATTGTTTCGATACCAAGTGACAATGGTGTTACGTCAAGGAGGACAACGTCTTTGACATCACCAGTGATCACACCACCTTGGATTGCTGCACCCATAGCAACAACTTCGTCAGGGTTTACAGATTTGTTTGGCTCTTTACCAGTTTCAGCTTTAACAGCTTCTACAACAGCTGGGATACGAGTTGAACCACCGACAAGGATGACTTCGTCGATTTCTGACAAGCTAAGGCCTGCATCTGAAAGGGCTTGACGAACAGGAACTTTTGTACGTTCTACAAGGTCGTAAGTCAATTCGTCAAATTTTGCACGTGTCAATGTCATTTCCAAGTGAAGCGGACCTGCTGCACCTGCAGTGATGAACGGCAAGCTGATTTGAGTTGATGTCACACCTGAAAGGTCTTTCTTAGCTTTTTCAGCAGCATCTTTCAGACGTTGAAGAGCCATTTTGTCAGCTGACAAGTCGATGCCGTTTTCTTTCTTGAATTCAGCTACCATGTGGTCGATAATCTTTTGGTCAAAATCATCACCACCGAGCTTGTTGTCACCCGCTGTAGCAAGTACGTCAAAGACACCGTCACCGAGCTCAAGGATAGATACGTCGAAAGTACCACCACCAAGGTCGAATACCAAGATTTTCTCGTCTTTGTCAGTCTTGTCCAAACCGTAAGCAAGGGCTGCTGCAGTTGGTTCGTTGACGATACGTTCTACTTCAAGACCTGCGATTTTACCAGCATCTTTTGTTGCTTGACGTTGAGCATCGTTGAAGTAAGCAGGAACAGTGATAACGGCTTTCGTTACTTTTTCACCAAGGTATTCTTCAGCGTAGCCTTTCAAATATTGAAGGATCATAGCTGAGATTTCTTGTGGGGTGTATTCTTTACCATTTGCTGAAACTTTTTCAGAAGTTCCCATTTTTGATTTGATAGAGATGATGGTATCTGGGTTGGTTACCGCTTGGCGTTTTGCCGCATCACCAACGATGATTTCACCATTTTTGAAAGACACAACAGACGGAGTTGTGCGGTTTCCTTCTGGGTTTGCAATGATTTTTGATTCAGTTCCTTCAAGAACTGCAACTGCTGAGTTTGTTGTACCTAAGTCAATACCGATAATTTTGCTCATTATAAATACCTCTTTTTATTATTTCTTTTTGTGATACTCTCCTTAAGTGGCGACGCCGTCAGAGCCCGCTTTTTCGGTCTCTTTGACTAAAGTTTGAGCCAATTGTCTCAAACTTTGCGTATCTAGCGCCACGGCGGAGAGTATCAAATGGGCTCACGATGTTCGCTAGCCTACAAACCTAGGGCTTGTCTTTGTTTACAATTTCATAGTTTAACGACATTTCGGTCAAGTTTCTTTTTTGGAAATAGCAGAGCGACTATTCTGATACGACCACCATAGCCGGTCTCAACAGACGTTCATGCAACTTGTAGCCTTTTTGGAAGACTTGTGCGATGTGTTCTGCTGGGCAGTCGTCTGTGGCTGGAACGGTTTGAATGGCCATGTGAAGATTTGGGTCAAAGACATCTGTTGCGACTTCTTCCACTCCTTCTTCTTTGAGGGCTTGAATCAAACTTTCCTGTACCATTTCCAAGCCTTTTTTGACATCTTCTGTCAGGCCTTCGACTTGAAGAGCGCGTTCCAAGTTATCCAAGCTCGGCAAGATTTTCTTGGCCAAGTCTTGCGAACGGTAACGCTGAATGGTTTGGCGTTCCTCGTTGGCACGGCGTTGGATATTTTGCATTTCAGCATGGGCACGGAGGTACTTGTTTTCAAATTCCTCTGCACGCTCATTTGCCAAATCCAACTCTGATTTTTCAGGAGCTTCGACAACTTCTTCTGTTGCTTCAACCTCTTCTACGATTTCTTCGTTTTTGATTTCTTCTGACAAGTTGTTCACCTCTTCATTTTCTATTATTACTTTGACAAATAATAAATTGAGTTCGGGCTAGAAACTCAGAAAAAAGATAGATTTCCTTGTGTCTGATGACACCGCGTCAATCTCCTATTTTTCAATCGTTTCCTTCACGCCCTCACATCTTAATTTACCTCATAATGATTACTGCTCAAATATCGGTAGTAATCGGTTAATTTCATAAATAGGACGCGGCTGATGATGTTGATTAAGCTCATCTGCCTACGATAGTCCATGTCAACAGGACCAAGCAAACTCATCTGGGCCATGCCCCGATAGGGGATTGGAAAGCGATGATGAATAACTGTCACATCTGCTAGGGCAGGATCCCTATGTTCCGCCACAGAAATGCTGGTCTGCTGGTTTGGCGCTAAGCCTTGCCGCAACTCTGGGGCTAATAGCTGTGGGCTATCCAAAAGCTGGTAGGTGGCGAGATTGCCATAGGTCAGCGAAGCGACCTTTCCGCTAATAAAGACTGATTCTTGGAAGAGATTGGCAAAGATGTAGTCCATCAGATCCAAGACATTGTCCGTCGTGGTAAAGTAACGCTGAACCACCTGGGGAATCTCCGTCCGCAGCTTGTAGTGGATAGCCAAGACCGTCTGGTCAACGAAGCGTTCATCCACCAGGCGTTTGAGCACTTCCAAGTCCCTGGTCAAAAAGTTCTTGGGAATGGCAAACTGGACGGTAACAGGTTTGGACTGGTCCAAGGTCAAGACTGCCAAGGCATCGTGGCTACTGAGCTGCACGATGTCAAAGGAAGTCAACTGCTGACTGGTCGGCTCCACATCTAAGATAACCGAAGTGTAGCCTGTCAAATCAGCTAGGACTGTACTGGCCCGCTCTAAGATGTCTTCCAGCTTGAAGGCTTCAAAATCGAAGGCCTTGACTACCTGATAAACATCTTCTTCATTGATGTGTTCCAAGTTGAGCGAGTGGTTGACAAAGTATTGAAAACCAGCCCGACTGGGCATCCGACCACTTGACGTGTGGGCCTTTTCTAGCAAGCCCAACTGCTCTAGCTTAGCCATATCATTGCGAATGGTAGCTGAACTAGAAGCAATCATCTCCTGTAAAGCTTTAGAACCAACTGGCTCATGATGACGCGTAAACAATTCAACAATCAGATTCAAAATATCATTTTGACGTTGGGTAATCATCTCCGCTCCTTTCATGAACAGTGTTGATTTTTATATTTTTAGCACTCTATAACGATGAGTGCTAAACTTTATACTCCCATTATACGCCGAAAAAATGGATTGTCAAGAGAAAAAACCAAAAAATTAGCACTCTTTTACCTAGAGTGCTAAAAATCAGTCTGAGGACCTAGAACTGTGGAATGTCAACAAAAAAATCAGAGAAAACTCCCTGATTTGATTCTTATTTCCCTTGGGCAATCAATTCTGCCCCACGTTTGCGGTAGGATAGGTCGCCAACAGCTTCAATTAGGAGCTTGCCATTTTCGTATTTGAGGACGGTGATTGAGCCATTATCGAGGAAGACATTGGCACCACGCTCTGGCTCCAACAGATGGGCCAGGGTTGCAATGGTCATACCATGACTGACCACAAGGGCATTGCCACCGCCCTGCTTTTCCAAGTCTTGGGCGATAGCCTCAAACCCTGTCAGGATACGATTGCTCAAAACTTCCCATGATTCCGCCCAGCCAGCGGTGTCTGCTTCTTGGATACCTGCTGCGATTTCCGCAAAGGACATGCCTGTTGCATCAACTGTCCCTTTCAAACGAGGCAGGACACCTTGGAAAAGCTCGGCATCATACATACCTTCGAAACTACCAAAGCACCATTCACGGATACGCTTATCTTGGTAATATGGGATTTTTCCTAAAATTCCCAACTCACGCTGGGCGATGGTCATGGTCTGAACGGTCCGTCCCAGGTCACTGGATACGGCTAGTTTAAAATCAAGGTCCGCATCCTTGAGCCCCAAGCCCAGTTCACGAATCCCTTCCTCACCAGCCTTGGTCAGCGGTGTATCACACCAGCCCTGCACGCGCCCGATGGTATTAAACATGGTTTTCCCATGTCGAGAAATATATAATCTTACGTCTGCCATAGCATTCTCCTTGTCTTTTCTTACTATTAAGTATAGCAAAAAACCGACCGCTTGTCGCAATCGGTTTACGTTTTTAGTTCTTAAAGCTATGAATCGGTGCTGGAATTTGTCCGCCACGGTTGATAAAGTCAGCAGACGAAGCCTGATTGACCTTCATAACAGGAGCTGTTCCCAAAAGCCCACCGAATTCAATCATGTCCCCTTCTTTTCCAAGCGGAATGATACGAACCGCAGTGGTTTTCTGGTTGATAACTCCAATCGCTGCCTCATCCGCAATCATAGCCGCGATAGTTTCAGCAGGCGTTGTTTCTGGAATGGCAATCATGTCTAAACCAACTGAACAGATAGCCGTCATAGCTTCCAATTTTTCAAGGTTGAGCGAGCCATTTTGCACCGCCGCAATCATGCCCTCGTCCTCAGACACAGGGATAAAGGCACCTGATAAACCGCCGACTTGGTTGCAGGCCATGACACCACCCTTTTTCACTGCGTCATTGAGCAAAGCTAGGGCAGCAGTCGTTCCGTGCGTACCTACGGTTTCTAAGCCCATTTCCTCCAAGACCCGAGCCACTGAGTCGCCAACAGCTGGCGTCGGAGCAAGGGACAGGTCCACGATACCGAACTTAACACCCAGGCGTTCGCTGGCCATATTGCCGACCAACTGACCGATACGGGTAATCTTGAAGGCCGTCTTTTTGACAGTTTCCGCCACCACATCAAAGCTCTCGCCACGCACTTTTTCAAGGGCACGCTTGACCACACCAGGCCCAGACACGCCGACATTGATAACCACATCCGCCTCGCCGACACCATGGAAGGCACCCGCCATGAAAGGATTGTCCTCGACCGCATTGGCAAAGACCACCAGCTTGGCCGCACCCATATCAGAAGCCTCCGCCGTTTCCTTGATGATCCGCCCCATGTCCCGCACAGCCGTCATGTTGATACCCGTCTTGGTCGAGCCGATGTTGACTGACGAGCAGACTTTTGTCGTTTGGGCCAATGCCTGCGGTATAGAGTTGATGAGGATTTCATCCCCTTTTTGGTAGCCCTTTTGAACGAGAGCTGAAAAACCTCCGATAAAATCGATGCCGATCTCATGAGCCGCCTTGTCCAAGGCATGAGCCAAGGGAAGATAATCCGTGGCATCCGTCGCTGCACCAATCAAAGCAATAGGCGTTACCGACACACGCTTGTTAACAATGGGAATCCCCAGCTCCGCCGCAATCTCATCACCGACCGCTACCAAGTTCTTGGCCTTGGTCACAATTTTGGTGTAAACTTTCTCAGCAGCCTTATCGATGTCCGAGTCAATACAGTCCAAAAGGGAAATCCCCATGGTAATGGTCCGAATGTCAAAGTGCTGCTCCTCAATCATCTCAATGGTTTCTCTAACCTGTCTAATGTCCATGATTGCTCTCCTTACAAGTTGTGCATAGCATCAAAAATCGCCGCACTTTGAATGTTGATTTTCACGTTCAAAGCCTGACCGTAAGCTTCTAGTTCTGCACGAAGTTGCGTGAAATCTTTCTTCTCATCTGATGACACCACCGCCATCATGGTAAAATACTCATCCAAAACTGTCTGAGAAATATCATCAATATTCAAACCCAATTCCGCAATCTTGGTCGCAACACCTGCAACGATTCCTGACTTGTCCTTACCGACAACTGTAACAATAGCTTTCATCTGAACACCTCTTCTAAATTTTCATTTATTTTATCATAAATATGCAGAAAAAGGTAGAAATCGTCTAGTTTCTACCCCTATTATACGTATTTATCGTTTACTTGTTCTTCTTGCAAGTCACAGCCATGTTTGACTACTGTTTGAAGTAACAAACTTTCTATTTCTACCAGTCTATGATACACTAGTGTCGAGGAATTTTACTAATGTTGGTGGTAACAAGCTGCCAACCTTTCTTTTGTTCAGAAAGGACATCTATGAAAATCATCAAGCAATTATGGTGGTTCTTCTTCCTGGAAAAGAAGGCCTACCTGATTGGTATTCTATCCCTTTGTCTAGTCAGCGTGCTCAACTTATTTCCAGCTTTTATCATGGGGCAGTTGATCGATCAGATTGCCAGTGGCAAGTTGACGGATATCCAGCTCTTTCTTGGCATCGGAGGACTGGTCTTGTCAGCCTTTGCTATGTACGGTCTCCGCTATGTCTGGCGGATGAATATCCTAGCGACCTCCTATCGACTGGGCAAAATCATGAGGGCTCGCCTGTTTGACCACTTCATGCACCTATCTCCTTCCTTTTTCCAACAGCACAGGACTGGGGACCTAATGGCCCATGCGACCAATGATATCAATGCCTTAACCCGACTAGCTGGTGGTGGTGTCATGTCCTTTGTCGATGCAACGGTCACAGCCTTGGTTACCTTAATTACGATGAGTTTGAGCATTTCCTGGCAGATGACCCTGGTAGCAATCTTGCCCCTGCCCTTCATGACGCTGACTACTAACTTTTTAGGCCGTCGAACCCATGAAAATTTCAAGGCTTCACAGGCCGCCTTTTCAGAACTCAACAACAAGGTCCAGGAAGCTGTTTCAGGTATCAAAGTCACCAAATCCTTCGGCTACCAAGAGCAAGAAACAGCTGCCTTTCAGGCGGTCAATCAAGCTGCCTTCTTGCAGAATATCAAAACCATGCGGTACGATGCCCTATTCAACCCTGCTGTCCTCTTCTTCATCGGCCTGTCCTACCTGCTAACCTTGCTGGTCGGCTCCCGATTCATCTCGCAAGGTCTGGTCAGTCTTGGACAATTAGTTACCTTCATGACCTACTTAGACCTCCTGGTCTGGCCTCTCATGGCAATCGGTTTCTTGGTCAATATGAGCCAGCGTGGTGACGTGTCCTACAATCGTATCCAGAGCCTCCTCACTATTTCCTCAGAGGTGGTTGAAACAGACCAACCGCTACCTGCACCCAGCAATGGGCAGATTGTTTATGAAATTTCCGAGTTTGCCTATGATAACCTGCCAGTTCTGCAAGACATTGCCTTTTGCATCGAGCAGGGACAGACAATCGGTCTGGTGGGGCCAACAGGATCTGGGAAGACCAGCCTGCTCAAGCTCCTGATGCGTGAATACGATGTGACCTCGGGGCAGATCTTGCTCAATCAGGAAAATATCAAGAACTACAAGCTCGCTGACCTACGGCAGTTGATGGGCTATGTTCCCCAAGACCAGTTCCTTTTTGCGACCAGCGTTGCTGAAAATATCCGCTTTGGCAATCCAGATCTGTCTCTAGAACAGGTGGAGCAGGCTGCTCGGGCTGTCCATGTCTATGAGGATATTCAGGATATGCCAGATCGATTTGACACCATGGTTGGTGAAAAGGGCATTTCCCTGTCTGGTGGACAAAAGCAACGGTTGGCTATGGCTCGTGCTATGATTCTCAATCCAGATATTCTACTCTTGGATGATTCGCTCTCGGCAGTGGATGCAAAGACAGAACATGCTATTCTTGAAACCATTAAGCAAGAACGGCTGGGCAAGACGACCATTATCACCGCCCACCGTCTGTCAGCCATTGTCCATGCGGATTTGATTTTGGTCCTTGAAGACGGGAAAATCGTAGAACGAGGTCGTCACCAAGACCTATTGGATGAAAAAGGCTGGTATTACGATACCTATATGATGCAGCAGTTAGAAAGTGAGAAAAGCGATCGTGACTAAGACCAAACAAACCAGTGTTTTCTGGCGACTCCTGTCCTATCTGAAGCCCTATCGGCTGCTGACAATCCTTGCCCTCAGCTTTTTGTTGCTGACAACTCTTGTTCGTAGTTTGATCCCCCTTCTGGCTTCTTTCTTTATCGACCACTATACTTCTTCAATTTCTGAAACAGCTGTGGCTATTCTAGCCGCCTACTTTGCTCTCTACCTGCTTCAAATGTTACTCCAGTATTTTGGAAATCTCTGGTTTGCCAAGGTTTCCTATAGCATTGTCAGAGACATTCGACGGGATGCTTTTGGGAGAATGGAAAAGCTGGGAATGGCTTACTTTGACCAAACCCCTAGTGGTTCTATCGTCTCTCGGATTACCAACGATACCGAGAGCATTTCAGAGATGTTTTCGGGAATTTTATCCAGTTTTATCTCCGCTCTCTTTATTATCATTACCACGCTTTCGACCATGTTTGCCTTAGATTGGAAATTAACCAGTCTGATTGTCCTCTTCCTGCCCGTGATTTTCGTCCTGGTCAATCAGTATCGGAAGCGGTCAGCTCCCATTGTTGCCAAGACCAGAAGTCTGTTGAGTGCAATCAACAGCAAACTGGCAGAGAGTATCGAGGGAATTCGGATTATCCAGGCTTTTTCTCAGGAAGAGAGGTTGAAGGAAGAGTTTGAGGTTATCAACCAGGAACATCTGGACTATGCCAGTCGTTCCATGGCCTTGGACAGTCTCTTTCTCCGCCCTGCTCTGTCACTTGTTAAGATTTTGGCATATGCTCTTCTCATGACCTACTTTGGTTTGGATTGGTCACAAGCTGGAATTTCTGCTGGTCTTATCTACGCTTTCATCCAGTATGTCAATCGGCTTTTCGATCCCTTACTGGATGTCACGCAGCATTTTTCCACCCTCCAAACCTCTATGGTGTCTGCCGGACGAGTTTTTACGCTCATGGACCAGACCATAGAGGAGCCGCTACAGGTTGACCGAGGGGCCAAGATTGGCAAGGGGCATATTGTCTTTGAGGATGTTTGCTTTTCCTATGACGGTAAGCGACAGATTCTGGACAAGGTTTCCTTTGAAGTGAGACAGGGGCAGACCATTGCCTTTGTAGGTGCCACTGGGTCTGGAAAATCCTCTATCATCAATGTCTTTATGCGTTTCTATGAGTTCCAATCTGGGCGGATTCTGATCGACGGTCAGGATATCCGCAGTTTTTCACAAGAGGAATTGCGGTCAGCTATTGGCTTGGTCCTGCAAGATCCCTTCCTCTTTCACGGAACCATTGCTTCCAATATCCAGATGTATCAGGAGATTTCTCAAGAGGATATTGAGGAAGCAGCTCGCTTTGTGGATGCTGCTCCCTTTATCGAGAAACTTCCCGACACATACAATCACCTTGTCACCGAGCGGGGTAGTGCTTTTTCGACAGGTCAACGGCAACTGCTGGCCTTTGCACGCACCATGGCTAGCAAGCCCAAGATTCTCATCTTAGATGAGGCGACTGCCAATATCGATTCTGAGACTGAGCAGACAGTACAGACTTCTCTGGAAAAAATGCGAAAAGGGCGGACAACCATTGCTATCGCCCACCGCTTATCCACCATTCAAGATGCCGACTGTATCTATGTCTTGGACAAGGGAAAAATTATCGAGTCTGGAAATCACGAACAACTCCTGTCCCTCAAGGGGCACTACCACCGTATGTACCAGTTACAAGCAGGCCAATTGGCAGCGACCTAGAATCAACTTCCTGACAAAAGAGGCTGGACAGAAAGTCTTAAAAATAAAAAACAGCTTAGAGTTACGTTGTCAGAAACGTTGATTCTAAGCTGTTTTTGATTGTTAAAATTTTTATCAGAGGGGAATTTTTTTAGTTTTTGCCCAGCCTCTTTTTTCGTGTGTAGACTTTTCAGCACCTCTATTGATCGCTGACTGCTTTCTATTGCAACCCCTGCTGTTTCTTGTAATAGGTCACTGTCATACCTATTCAGTTTATTTCAACCCTCGTGACCGATTGGCATAGGCTTTCCAGTCAATCCCACGTGCCTCACACCAGTTTTGGACCTTTGGAGCCAAAATCAGATCTTTAGTGCGTAGTTCAGTCAGATTTTTGGCGCCAAGCATACCAACAATGGCCCGAATTTCTTCCTTCATCTTGTCCAGCTCCAGGCAGGCAGCTTGAAGATGTTCACCATCTCCATCTTTCACCAATTGGAGAATGCGGTTTGACATCCCAACAGCATCGGCACCAACCGCCAAGAGTTTGACGATATCAAGAGAGGTTTTGACACCTCCTGATGCCAAAATCGACAATTCCTTCTGTCCTCTTGCTTCAAGAGCTTCCAGCGTAGATACCAAGGTAGATTGTCCCCACCCCTCCAGAAAATCCAGTTTATTCTGACTGCGCCTTGCATTTTCAATCTTGGCAAAATCTGTGCCACCAGTCCCAGAAATATCAATCGTTTTGACACCGACAGACAGCAGCTGTGAAATGGTCTCCCGACTCATACCAAAACCGACTTCCTTGACAATCACAGGCACCTCTAATTCCCTCACCAAGGTTTCGATATTTTTCAACCACATGGAAAAATCCCGATCACCTTCTGGCATTACAATCTCTTGAGGAGCATTGACATGGATTTGCAAAGCATTAGCCTCCAAGGCAGCAACTGCTCGCTTGGCATTATCCAAACCATGGTGAGCACCTAGGTTGGCAAAAATTAACCCCTTGGGATTTTCCTTGCGCAAGACCGAAAAAGTATCCAATACATTCGGATCCTTCATAGCCGCACTCAAGGAGCCAGCCGCAATCGGAACACCAGTATAATGCGCCAAAATACCCAAGGAACGATTGATTTCTCCGGTCTTAACGCTCCCACCTGTCATGGCATTGATGTAAAAAGGATGGGCTAGTTCAAAACCTGCAAAACAGGTCCTCACATCCACCTGATCCAGAGACAACTCCGGCAAAGACTGGTGAACAAAGCGTGTCTCTGTCAAATCACTCGGCGACTCTTCTTTGTATTGGAGACTAGCCAGTCCAACATGTTGATCCTTTCGATCACTCCCAAATTCTTGCTGATGCATCATCACGCTTGTTTACCTCACACATTTCTATATCCAGCGGCAATAAGCCCGCTGCCAACCAATTTTTTTTGACTTCGTTCGCAATGGTCACAGAGTCAGCAAATGCAATCCCACAATCACCACCACCTGCTCCTGATGTCTTGGCCACAGCGCCAACTTCCTCTGCTCTGTCAATCAGAGTTTTTAGAGAAAGAGTCTCGATCTCGACTCCAAGGCCAGCTGAAGCCTCCTTTAAGAGGCGACGATTCTCACGAATTCCTTGCAAAAAGGCAGAGCGATCATCCGATTTACAGGCATGAATCAAGCCTTTTACACAGGCTAAACTATCTCGTAAGAAACCATCATATCCAGCTTGTGACCACTGCCCACTTGCTTTTTGGACACGGTCCAAGGAAGCATCTGTCGAGGCAACTGTCCCAGTCCATGCCACCATAAACTGCACATCTGCCGGCAATTCTAATCGCTGGATGTCCAAATCCTTCCAGTCGGATTCCAGTAACGAATGAAGACTTTGCCGACTCGCTTCTTCAGTCAACCAAGACCGATCCACAGACTGATAAGCAACCAAGCCTGCAAAACTGGAAGCTGCCAAATCCCCAAAGGACCCTTTCATTTCCAATCTGGTCTGTACCAAGGCAGCCAACTTAAAAACAAGCAAATCCTTCTCTTCTAGTTTGAAATAACGCAATAACGCCCTAACAAGTCCTACGGTCAGGGCACCCGAGGAGCCTAGACCATACTTCCGACTTGTCTTTCTATCATCCAAGTCAGAAGTAATCTTCAAATGAAAAGGACTAGAAAGCTGGCAACCAATTGCTCGACCATAGTCAAGGACCAGTTGCAAGGCAGTTGTTATCAAAGGATAGACTTCTGGCTGGGACACCCAAACTTGCCCCTCTTCCAGTCGCCAGGTCAACACAGTTTCAGGATCTTGCTCGGACCAGATGGTTCCTTCTTGCCCCTCCAAAACAGGTTCCAGACCAACCGTCAAAAAACGATTGACACCCGCTACGAGCGCCAGTTGCCCTGGCTGTACAATGGCATATTCTCCCGCTATGAATAGTTTTCCAGGAACAGCGACCTCAACCTTCATAGCCAACCTCTTTCTGGAAGCGACTGTGAGACTGCTCCCACTCTTCTTCTGTCAACTGGCTAGCTCCCTGGCCAGGCAAACTTTCAATCAACTGAAACTCAGGCAACAAGACACTCAGCTCTCTCTTCAATTCTTCCATCTGACTGGCACGACAGAGCACTTTTACATTAGGACCTGCATCCATGGTCATGTAGGCAGCAAGACCTGATTCCTCCCGCACCTGTCGCACAGCTTCCTGAGCCCGCACACTCGCTGCAGACCAATAGGTAAAAGGTGGGTTGGCAGACAGGGTTGTCGCATGCATCTTCATCCCATTGTGCTCGGTCAACTGACCCAATTTCTCGAAATCTCGCTCAGCGATGGCTTCCTTGATCGCTACTAAATCCTGGGCTGCAGTCTCTACCCAAGCCTGATAGAAAGGAGAAGTCGCCACCGTCAGGTCCATCCCCTCTCGACTAGCCACTTTTTTCTTGGCTTTATCAACTGCAATGACGAGCATACCGATATCCCAGTCCGCCTCATCAATCGGACGAGCAAGCGAATCCTCGGAACAAGTCCCCATATCCCACTCAACAAAGCCTCCGAACAAACTCCGAGTACTAGACCCTGACCCCCGGCGAGCAAAGGTCGAGAGAGCCTGACGAGACAAGTCTATTTTCAAGGCCGTGGCTGTCGCCAAAGCTAGCGCCGCAAAGGCAGAAGCCGAACTGGCCAAACCAGCTGCTGTTGGAACGAAGTTGAGACTCTCAACCACCGCAAAACGATCTTCACCTATATATTCGCGAAACAAATCCAAAAAACGCGAAATTTTTCGAATTTCTTTCTCATCCTGTTCGAGACCATTTAAAATAAACCGATCTTCTGTAAAAGCTGTATCAAAAACCACCTTTGTATCGGTATAAAAGGCATCCAAAGTCAAGGATAGACTGGAATTCATTGGGAGGAAGAGCTCCTTGTCCCGCTTGCCCCAGTATTTAATCAGAGCAATATTGGTATGGGCACGCGCAATGCCGACTGATTGTGTCATCTTATTCTCCTAAGTATTGTATCCATGTTTGTCGGGCTCCAGCTTGAGAAAGAACTGCTTCCAGATGCTGGGCCACTTCTTCTGTTTTGGCTAAGGCAATCATGCAACCACCCCTGCCACCACCCGTTAGTTTGGCTCCCAAGGCTCCCTTGTTCATGGCCTGCTCAACCAACTGGTCCAGGCTAGGGTCTGACACCCCTAATTCTTTCAGATGGCAATGGGCTTGGCTCATCTTTTGCCCTAGAAGCTCTGCCCTGTTAAAAGCCAAGTCTTCTCGAGCACCCTCTGTCAACTCTCCCAAAGCTCGAATATGGTCATACACCTCTGGTTTTTCCCTAAGTAGGGCCGCTAAATCCGCGATGGCTTCCAAAGTGTTGCCTGTCTTGCCTGTATCTGCCACCACCAAAAAGGCATCCAAGTGTAGGGCCAGGGGCTGGATAGGCTGGTCTTTTTTGAAATAGATAGGGGTGGTGCCACTGGTCGTCGCCGCATCAATGCCTGAAGGATTTCCATGTGCAATCTTCTCAGATGACTGGACGATGTCCCATAGCTCGCTGTCGCTCAGGTCTTTTTGGTAGTAGGCAAAGAGGGCTCTTGCCACCGCAACAGCCACCGCTGCACTGGACCCCATGCCCCGCTCTGCTGGAATGGTGGATGTGATGGTGATATGAATAGCGGGATCGGTCGGTGCACCAATACGGTAAAGGGAAAAGCGAATGGCATGCTTGAGACTCTCCCATATCTTAGGCATCTGGTGGACCAAACCTTGATAAAACTCACATGTCACTGCTAAGGCCTGACCCTCGGTTCGAACGGTGGCCGTGATTTCAACAGCAGAAAAGGGCATGGCAATGGCTGCTTGTCCGTAAACAACCGCATGCTCTCCCATCAAAATGATTTTTCCAGTTGATTTTCCTACTGCTTCCATTTTTCTCTCCTTTTGCAATCATTCTATTATACCATTTTCCAGATATTTATTCTTTTTCTCTATGAAAAAAACCAGTGCAGAGCGTACTGGTTTTTCAATTATCGTTTATTTTTTCTTCTATAAGACCTAGCCAGAAGACCTGCACGAAAGATATTGTCCAATACTGTCCCAATCCAAATGGCCGCAAAACCAACTTCTGTAAAGGTAAGCAGGAGGTAAGCAACTAAAATCCGCACACACCACATGCCAATACTGGTGGCATAAAAGGGCAGTTTGGCATTGCCCAAGCCCTGCCAGAGAGCCGTGTAAATCAGGGTCCCTGCCGTAAAAGGCACACCAATCAAAGAAAAAGTCAAAACTAGCATACTGGCCTGACTGGCTACCGCGTCCTGCGTATAGAGGCCAATCAAGTGCGGCCCCAAGAGATAAACGGTCACCGCCACACCGTACATGAAAATCAGGCTCAGGACCAGACTAGCTTTACGGACGGCATCGATTTTTTCGCTCTGCCCTTGGGCCTTGGCCGTTAGAATGACCGTCGCCGTTGCCAGCCCCAAAGCCGGCATATAGTTGAACTGGGTCAGGGTTTCACCTATGGCATTGCCCGCCAAAACCGCCGTCCCCAAGCCTGTAATCAAGCCCACGACCACCACATCTCCTGCCCGCATCATGAGCCGCTCGCCCGTCGCAGGCAGGGCTAAAGCCATAAGTTTGCGGTCCAAGTGAAGTGTTAGGGGCGGTAGGGAAATCCCCAAGGATCGCCAGAGGATGAGGCAAGCAATCAAGCGAGACAAAACGGTGCCGATTGCCACCCCTGCAATCCCCCAGTCCATGACAAATACCGCAAGGGCAGATAGAACTGCATTGAGAAAATTAGACAAAAGGCTGATATGCATAGGTAACTGTGTCCGACCCGTCGCCCGCAAGATAGCACCCAAACTGGTCATGAGCCCAAGGAATACAATACCTCCACCGACTATGGCTAAGTAAAGCCCACCAGCTTGAGCCACCGCAGGCTCTGTCCCCAGCAAACCAAGCAAGCTCTGGCCGAACAAAATAGACAACAAGCCCAAGATGCCACTCAGCAAGACCGTCAACTTCAAGGCCTCTCCAGCTGCCCTACTGATTTTCTCTTGGTCACCTTGACCGACAGCCTGGGCTAAAAGCGAGGCCACCGCAGCCGCCAAGGCAATGAAAATCGCCTGATAGATAGCCATGATATTGCTGGCAACTGACACACCTGACAGGGCGACCAAGCCCAGAAAGGCCACCAAATAAGAGTCCACCATACCCATAACCATTTGAAGCATATTTTCCGCCATAGCTGGTAGAGCGATTTTTAACAAGTCTTTGTAAGTTTCTTTCATCTTTCTCCAATTCAAAAGGGGCTTTCGCCCCTCATTTCTATTAAACACCCAAATAACGTTCTACTTCAGCCTGCATATCTGCAGCTGCAACGACGGTATTGTGGCGGACAGGTGCCGTTTCCAAGCCGTCCACAGCTGGTGGTAGGGCTACACCTGAAATCTCATGCAATTTGGCAAGGGCTTCGAAGTCAGTCAAGCCTGACTGGCCTGTCACCGCTTCAACCGCAACTACTGGGAACTTGTAAGGACTTGCTGTAGAAGCGATCACTGTCGGAGTTTGGTCACCTGTCTGCTCCACATACTGTTTATAGACCGCTGAGGCAACAGCCGTATGTGGATCTTCAATGTAGTCTGACTCGTCATAGACACGCTTGATTTCCGCAGCAGTTTCTTCTTCTGTCGCAAAGGCGGCAGCAAAGAGAGAGAGGATATCCGCGTCAGCCCCTTGAATATCATACTGACCAACTGTGTTCAAGGCTTCCATCAACTCAGCTGTTTTTGCAGCGTCATTGCCAAAGAGGTGGAAAATCAACCGCTCCAAGTTAGAAGACACCAAGATGTCCATGGACGGACTGGTTGTCACGCGGAAAGTGCGGTTCTTGTCGTAAACACCAGTCGAGAAGAAGTCGGTTAGGACATTGTTGTCGTTGGACGCACAGATGAGCTTGCCAACTGGCAGACCGATCTGCTTAGCGTAGTAAGCCGCCAAGATGTTGCCGAAGTTGCCTGTCGGAACGGTGAAGTTGACCTTGTCACCCGCCGCAATCTCACCAGTCTTAACCAGCTGAGCGTAGGCATAGACATAATAAACAATCTGGGGTACCAAGCGGCCGATGTTCATGGAGTTGGCAGATGAAAACTGGAGTTTCTTAGCCGCCAACTTGGCACGAAGAGCCTCATCGTTGAACATATGCTTGACGTTGGTCTGGGCATCGTCAAAGTTTCCGTCAATGGCCACCACGTGGGTATTAGCCCCTGTTTGCGTGGTCATCTGCAATTCCTGGACCTTAGACACCCCGTCGCGTGGGTAGAAAACGATAATTTGCGTGCCAGGAACGTCCGCAAAACCAGCCATAGCCGCCTTGCCCGTGTCGCCTGATGTCGCAGTCAAGATGACAATCTCGTTTTCCAAACCGTGCTTTTTAGCCGCCGTCGTCATCAAGTAAGGGAGGATGGACAGAGCCATGTCCTTGAAGGCAATGGTTGAGCCACGGAAGAGCTCCAAGTTGTACTGACCTTTTAGCTTGACAACTGGGGCAATAACTGGCGTGTCAAACTTGCTGTCGTAGGCATTGTTGATACAGTAGTCCAGCTCGTCTGCCGTGAAATCGTCCAAGAAAGCCGATAAAATCAACTTGGCAACTTCTTGATAAGAAGCGTCTTTGAGAACAGAAAAATCCAGATCAACTGCAGGAATCGAAATCGGTGTAAACAAACCACCGTCGGTCGCCAAGCCCTGTAAAATCGCTTGACTAGCCGATACAGTATTTTTAGCATCGCGTGTTGATTGATAAACTAGTGTCATAATATTCCCCGTAAAAATCTATTTTTTCTATTCTAACATAAATTGACAGAAAATTCCCAAGATATAATCAAAAACCCTTTACCTCATTCAAAAAAATGCTTTATTTTTTACAAATTTAAAACATTTTTACCTTTGTCGGTACCTGGGTTGGAAAAAGCGAGCAAGCAAACTTTATTCAAGTCACCATCGCAGCTGATGGCGGTGTTGAAACAAGTGTTCGTTACAACCATAACCCTGAACAGACAGAAACATTTTCCGCACGAATCGACCAAAGCCAACTCTGATCTGATTCCGCCATTATCCTAGATCAATACCAAGGCGATCACACTGCCCTGATCGCCGGGACAAATGGACTTGGTGGCTGGTTGGTTCAATATCCTGTTGGCTATCAGTTAGAAGCAGGCGCTCTCAAAATCAACCTATGGAACCTTTCTATCTTTGATAGCTTAGATCCTCAACAACCAGCTTTTCTTACCATTCAACTTAGCCCGCAAGAGTCAGCATAAAAAAATCTCCTTCATTGAAGGAGATTTTTTTGACTGCCTAAATTATTTGATACGACCTGGACGCTCTTTGTAACCATAGTAAGCATCTTCGATGATTTCTTGCATATGGTCAACCATTGCGAGGCGAGGGTTAGCAGGTGTACATTGGTCTTCATAAGCAAGAAGGGCCAATTCACGAGAGTGTGCTTTGAGTTCTTTCTCGTCAACACCTTGGTCTTTCAAGTTCATCTTGATACCCAAGCGTTCACCGAGTTCATAGACTGCTTTCGCGTAAGATGCTACACCTTCTTCTGGCGTTGAAGCTGGGAGTCCAAGCATTTTCGCGATATCTTGATACTTCTCATCTGCACGGTAGTAGTTGTACTTAGGCCATGTAGCGGTCTTAGCTGGACGAGTACCGTTGTAACGGATGACGTATGGAAGCAAGATAGCGTTGGTACGACCGTGAACAGTGTGGAAACGTCCACCAAGTTTGTGGGCCATTGAGTGAGAAATACCCAGGAAGGCGTTGGCAAAGGCCATACCTGCCATTGTAGATGCGTTATGCATTTTCTCACGAGATTCCCAATCTGCTTCTTTTACAGATTTTTCAAGGTTTTCAAAGACTAACTTGATAGCTTGAAGCGCCAAACCGTCTGTGTAGTCGTTGGCAACAGTAGAAACGTAAGCTTCTGTCGCGTGAGTCAAGACGTCCATACCTGTATCTGCTGCTACAAAGTCTGGCACACTCATAACAAATGCTGGGTCAACGATGGCAATGGTTGGTGTCAATGAGTAGTCAGCAAGTGGGTATTTACGGTTGTTTTTCTTATCAGAAATAACAGCAAATGGCGTAACTTCTGAACCAGTACCAGATGTAGTTGGGATGCCAACATATTTTGCTTTTTCACCCAATTCTGGGAATTTGAAAGCGCGTTTGCGGATGTCCATGAATTTTTGAACAAGGTCACGGAAGTCCACTTGTGGTTGCTCGTAGAAGAGCCACATGATTTTCGCAGCATCCATTACAGAACCACCACCGATTGCAATGATTGTGTCTGGTTTGAAGGCTTTCATTGCTTCTGCACCGCGTTCGACTGTTGTGATGTCTGGATCTGGTTCAATATCTGAGAAGACGGTGTACATCACTTTGTTTGAGCGAAGTTGCAATTGTTCAATTACACGTTGAACAAATCCAAGTTTCACAACGACTTCATCGGCTACGATCATGACTTTCTCAACATTTGCCATTACTTGCAAGTATTGAATGGAGTCACGTTCAAAGTAAATTTTTGATGGAACTTTAAACCATTGCATATTATTTCTCCGTCTTCCTACTTTCTTGATGTTGAGCAAGTTAAGGGCACTTACGTTGTCACTCACTGAGTTGCGTCCGTAAGAACCACATCCCAAAGTAAGAGATGGAAGGAAGGCGTTGTAAACGTCACCGATCCCACCGAAGGTTGATGGTGAGTTCCAGATAACACGGATAGCTTTCACACGTGTACCGAATTCTTTAGCCAAATCTTCGTCAGCTGTGTGGATAGCAGCTGAGTGTCCAAGACCGTGGAATTCAACCATTTGACGTGCTGCTTCCAGACCTTCTTCACGGCCTTCTACTTTCAAGACAGCGATAACTGGTGACAATTTTTCACGTGTCAAAGGCTCTTTTTCACCGATTTCGGCTACTTCTGCCGCCAAGATGTTGGTACCTTCTGGTACTTTGAAGCCAGCTTGTTCCGCAATCCATGCTGCCGGTTTACCAACGATGTCAGCATTCAATTTACCTTCTGCACAGTTTTTGCTGTTAGCTTTCACGCCGAAGCAGAATTCTTCCAGAAGGGCTTTTTCTTTCTTATTCACAAAGTAAGTGTGGTAAGACTTGAATTCTTCTACAAATTCATCATAGATGTCCTTGTCCACAATAACAGCTTGCTCAGATGCGCAGACCATACCATTGTCAAATGACTTAGACATAACAATATCATGAGCTGCTTGACGGATGTTTGCTGATTTTTCCACATAAGCTGGTACGTTACCTGCACCTACCCCAAGGGCTGGTTTGCCGCAAGAGTAAGCTGCACGCACCATTGCGTTACCACCTGTCGCAAGAATTGTTGCGATACCATCGTGCTTCATCAACTCTGAAGTTGCTTCCATAGATGGTTTTGTAATCCATTGGATACAGTTTTCAGGTGCACCTGCTGCTACAGCTGCTTCATAGACAACGCGGGCTGCGTGTGCTGATGATTCTTGTGCAGATGGGTGGAAGGCAAAGACGATTGGGTTACGTGTTTTAAGAGCGATCAATGATTTGAAGATGGCTGTTGAAGTTGGGTTGGTTGTTGGAGTAACCCCACAGATAACCCCAACTGGCTCTGCAATTAAGGTCAAACCAGTTACTTCGTCGTCTTCAATCACGCCAACAGTTTTCACACCGCGCATGTTGTTAACAACGTGTTCGCAGGCGAAGAGGTTTTTAGTCGCCTTATCTTCAAAGACGCCACGGCCAGTTTCTTCATGGGCATGCATGGCCAAGACACCGTGTTGATCCAAGGCAGCTACTGACGCTTTCGCAACGATGTAGTCAACTTGTTCTTGATCAAGAAGACGGAACTCTTCGAGAGCAACGAGACCTTTTTGCACCAACTCATCAACGTGAGTGCGAGCTTCAGCTAGTTTTTCTTCTGGTGATACTACTTTTTTATCAGCCATTGGGATTCCTCCAAAATGTTCTTTTTCTAGTCAACTTCATTTGTTAACTTTTTCACAAATATATTCTACACCATCTTCTTGGATTTGTAAAGAGTTTGTTAAAAATTTCACAAATTTTTCCAGTTGCTTGTGAAATTTTCCGCAAGATTCCTTTTGTTTTAGGGTTTCCAGTCCTAGTTTGTGAAAGAGATTTTGCTGAATTCTTGGATTTCACAAGACTTTTTTGAAATCTCAAAAATGATAGCGCTTACTATCAGTATATCAAATCCACTCTGTCTTTTCAATCTGTTTTTCGAACAGAAAAAAGCAGCGCCTTAGGCTACTGCTTCTCCAATGCTTCTAAAATACTTGCGAAATCTGTTTTGAGTGTCTCTAAACTTGTTTCAACTTGACTTCTTGTCTGGTTATTTTTCACCACAACCTGTCCAGATTCGATTTCACTACCACCCAGGGCAATGATGGCCTTAGCGCCAAAGACATCTGCTGACTTAAACTGGGCTTTGAGCTTGCGGTCAAGGTAATCTCGCTCTGCTCGGAAGCCTTGCTTGCGGATGGCTTGAACCAACTCAAGCGCTCCGCCATTGGCCTCCTGACCTAAAACTGCGATGTAGACATCTAGCTGGGTGTCGAGAGGGAGCTCGATGCCTTGCTTTTCAAGGACTAGGATGAGGCGCTCAATCCCCATGCCAAAGCCAAAAGCTGGTGTTTCAGGTCCGCCAAAGTAGGTCACCAAACCATCATAACGACCGCCGGCACAGATGGTCAGGTCATTACCGCCTACCTCGGTCATAAACTCGAAAATAGTATGATTATAGTAGTCCAAACCACGCACCATGTTGGTGTCAATCACATAAGCAATGCCTAAGCTATCCAACATAGTCTTAACCGCTTCAAAGTGGGCAGTACTTTCTTCATCCAGATAGTCCAAGATGGACGGTGCATTTTCCACTGCAACCTTGTCTTCTTTTTCCTTGGAATCCAACACACGCAAGGGGTTTTCTTCTAGACGGCGCTGGCTATCCTTGGAAAGCTGGTCCTTGAGCGGTGTCAGGTAGTCAATCAGGGCCTGACGGTAAGCAGCACGGCTCTCTGGATTGCCCAGACTGTTGAGGTGGAGGCGGATATTTTGAATCCCCAACTCCTCAAAGAAGTGGTAGGCCATGGCAATGGTTTCCACATCTGTCGCTGGATTGCTGGAGCCGAAGCACTCGACACCAATCTGGTGGAACTGACGCAAACGACCTGCCTGCGGACGCTCATAGCGGAACATAGGGCCCATATAGTAGAATTTAGCTGGTTTTTGCACTTCTGGAGCAAAGAGCTTATTTTCTACATAAGAACGAACAACCGGTGCCGTACCTTCTGGACGGAGGGTGATATGACGCTCTCCCTTGTCATAGAAATCGTACATCTCCTTGGTCACAATGTCTGTCGTATCGCCAACCGAACGGCTGATCACCTCGTAATGCTCGAAGATTGGTGTGCGAATCTCAGCATAATTGTACTGTTTAAAAATGCTGCGGGTAAAGTTTTCCACATACTGCCATTTGGCAGAATCCTGCGGTAGTAAATCCTGTGTTCCTTTAGGTTTTTGTAGTTTCATGGAATTTCTCATTTCTCTAAATCTTGTCCTTTATTTTATCATATTTTGGGCTTTTTTGGAAATGGCAGAGCAGACAAAAAGCCGTGCCTACTGACACGACCTTGTTTAAAAAGCTATTTCTTGTCTACAATCTGGAAATTCAAGTCGGCCACTTCGATCTCAACTTCAAGTTTTTCTTCTGAATTGAGATTGAGGAGGTTTTCTAAGGCTGTTTCTGCAAAGGCCGCTACTTTTTCTTGGCGTTCCGCATCATTCAACACTTCCTCACTTGTCTTGTAAATGGCTTCTTGGGATTTATCATTTAGAAATTCCTGAGCCTTTTGTCCAGAAGTGAAAGCATCCACTGCCTTATCTATAAGACCATTGCTATTGTTGCTGATTTTGATTGCTCCATGTTGCTGAGAATCAACTTCGACAAGAACAGGTTTCTTGAAGGTTAAGGTATTGTTTTGAATCTGAACATCTGACTGGCCAATCCCTTCCAAGACCAACTTGAACTCAGTCTGCACAGGAATATCAACAGACATTTCACGTCCAACAAAGAGCTTGGTAATAGGCTCAGTCCAGTCTGGCCAATCTTTTAATTGATTGTTCTCAAAGGTCTGGTTGGCAGTCGTATCCACCTCGGCACCTGCTACAACCAGCTTGCTTTCCGCTTCAAACTTCTTAATGACAAACTCATATTGAACCTTGTGGGTTCCTTGGAACAATGCTAGAATACTATTTCTAAACCAGAAAATCCCTACCCCTAAAACCAGCAACAAGACCAAGAGGCTAGCCAACTTTTTCGCAAAAAACTTTCCAACTGTTTTCATACATTTCTCCTTCATACTTGAATAATTGGAACTCGTCCTATAACCATTATATATATATATATGCTGTCAAGTGAATTTTGTGACTTTTTGAACATTATAGCAAAATTTCTTTAGGTGGGAATTTAGCAATAAAATTTGGTGAATAAAATTTTAAAAAAAATCTGTCAAGTAACTTTACTTTACAAAAAACTTTTGTTATACTGTTAAAGTTGACGAAAGTCATACGCACTATTTTAGATTTAAAAGGGGCTTAGCCCTGACATTTAATGGAGGAAGAAAGAAATGGCAGTACCTGCACGTCGCACTTCAAAAGCGAAGAAAAACAAACGTCGTACTCACTATAAAGTAGCAGCTCCAACTGTGAAATTTGATGAAACTACTGGAGATTACTCACGTTCACACCGTGTATCTTTGAAAGGATACTACAAAGGACGTAAAATCGCTAAGGCTGCTTCAGCTGAATAATAGAAGGGAGATACCATGCGCGTAAATATTACACTTGAACACAAAGAATCTGGTGAGCGTTTGTACCTTACTTCAAAAAACAAACGTAACACTCCAGACCGTCTTCAATTGAAAAAATACTCACCAAAATTGCGTAAGCACGTGATTTTTACTGAGGTGAAATAGGGATTCACTACACGTCAATAGACGGTAGAAACCTTGATTTAATGCGATTTTTGAAAGATGAACTTTCATTACATTGCAGTACAAATCAGTCGAATCACTACCTTTTTCACTACCTTTTTTGAAATAAGATTTTGATTCGGATAAGTAATAAACCCCACTGGCTAATGAAAGTCAGTGGGGTTTTTGAGTGATTGGGAAAGAGCAAAGTTACTGATTAACAAGATCTACAACGATAATTTCTGGGCGATTAAAAAATCTTGGTACTCGTGTAGATTCTTTGGCCAGACCCCTGCTTACAATAAAATACGAGTTTCCAAATTCATATAAACCACCTGCATATTTCGGAAAAAATCCTTGATTCGGCGCAAATACACCATTAACCAAATATGGTACTCTCCATTGTCCTCCATGCGCATGACCTGATAATACTAAATCAAATCCATACTTTTGATACGTATCAACTAGTTCTGGGCGGTGCGCTAGTAAAATTTGAAAATCGGTACTTATTTGCTTCCCTTTTATGTCTTCAAGTTGGTCTAGCAAATTCACACTAGTATCATACTTTTGAAAATATTCAGGATCGTCAATGCCTGAAATAGTGATTGACTGCCCCCTTATATCAACTCTACTAGTATTTCCAGATAATATGGCTACATTCTGTTGTCGCAGATGTTCTAGCATCTGTTCATATCGATTACTCCATATTTCATGATTACCTGACACATAGTAAGTATGATTAAATTTACTTAGCCCGCTCAACAATTCTAGTGTTTTTCTGTCCGAAAGTTCATCATCAAAAATATCTCCACCTAATAAAATGATATCTGGGCTTTCTTTCTCTAATACTTCCAAGATTTGTATCTGGTTTTTACCGTAATTTGATGAGTGTAAATCAGTAATTAGAGCAAGTCTGATTGGCTGAGATATTTTGTGACTAACAAGCCTGTAATGAGTTACCTGAAGCCGACTGTCAAAACCTAAAGCAAGAAAAACAAGGATACAAATAAGAATAAACCATCGTGGCTTACTATTTTTTAGTTTTTTCATTATATGAACTATTTTACCAAATTTCTGTAACGAGCAAACATTTTCAAAAGTTTACTCAATAATAATATCAAAATATTTTGTATCAACTTCTTTTGGAGCGACGTAACTAATATTTCGTTTGGTATTGAATATATCAGATTCTTCCAGTGATGTAGAGAGTCCACTCCATGGCTCTAAAGCGATAAAGGGACTCTGATTTGTAGTTGACCAAATCACTAAATATGGAAAATCATCAAATGCAATCGAAAGAGTCTTCTGATGATTTTTAGATTTCAAAGATACCTTTCGTGATGCTAATTGATCCAATGTTATAGCATCATGCTCAAACAGTTGATAGGACAAGTCCAAGGTCTTTTGATTTTCCAAGAATGAACGGCGATCTCGCAGATCAAGTAAACCAGTTTCTGGAAAACTTCTAGGTACTGTACAAGATTCTACTTTTTCAAATTCTAAATAATAGTCTTCATAACTCTCACCATCCAACAAGGGACAATTAAAACCTGGGTGACCCCCAATAAAGTAAGGTAGCTTTCTATGTCCTTCAAGATTTTTCACTCGATATTCGGTTCGGATTGTATTACCAAGTAGTGAGTAATTAATGGAAAGTTCAAATTCAAATGGGTAATTTTTTACGGTTTCCTCATTTGATGAAATAGAAAATTCCAAAGAATTTTCGGTTCTCCTTACATTTTTGAACATCATTTTTCGCACAAGTCCATGCCTTGGAATTGTACCTGTAAATGTCGGTCTTTCTGCAGGTTCATAGATAGCCCAATCATTTCGTAAACTTCCACAAATTGGAAATAGAACTGGTGCTTGACCGCTCCAATAGGTCGGATCTCCTTGCCAAAGATACTCGACACCATCATTATCTTTAATTGAAATAATTTGCCCACCTAATTCAGAAAATTGTACTGTTAAGTTCTCATTTTTTAATTCAAGCATAAAAACTGCCTCCCTTATATGAAAACAAGGATGCTAACTTGAGCTAGGCATCCTTGTATTATTTTTATTCAATAACCTGTGTTTCTGCTACTTTTTTATACCAATAAGCACTTTTCTTTGGATAGCGTTCTTGAGTCTCAAAGTCAACATAGAACAAACCATATCGTTTCTCGTATCCATTTGACCAAGAAAATACATCCATTAAGGACCAGATGAAATACCCTTTAACATTGGCACCATCTGAGATAGCATCTGAAATCACTTCTAAATGCTTTTTCACATAATCAATTCGACCATCGTCATAGACTGTACCATCTACAAATTCATCTTTATAGCCTAGACCATTTTCAGTGATGTAGATTTTCTTATAGTTTGGATAGTCATTTTTCACACGCATTATTTGGTCATAAAGGCCTTGTGGATAGATAATCCAATCCCAGTCCGTTTTTGGAATATCAACTGGGGACTCTCTACGACCAACTCCTTTGATTTGATACTTAGAACTTCCCTTTTCACCTTTACCATTATGGATAATTTCAGTTTCTCCATCATGTGCTCTCATCCAATCACTCATATAGTAATTGATGCCCAAGAAGTCGTTCAAATCTTTTGCAGCATCTAAGGCCGCGAAGTCTTCATCACGAAGGTCTAATTCCCCACCATTTACTTTCAAAATATGGCGAACACCTTCAAGAGTCTTTTCAGAATAGTAACCCAAGTATGTTGCATCTAGGATAAATTTATTGTGAATAATATCTTCAAGTTCAGCTGCACGGACATCTTCTGGATTGGTTGGATCATAAGGATATTTCGTTGGCAATGCATGTACAACACCAATTTCTCCGCTATAACCAGCATCCTTGTAGAGCTTAACTGCCTTGGCATGTGAAACCATCATATTGTGATGAGATTGGAATACTTTAGCTAGGTCATACTGAATACCTGGTGGGAACTTCCCAACAAGATACTGACCGTCACCAATTGGGCCGATTTCATTAAAGGTAGTCCAGTAATTAACTTCAGGAAATTCTTTGAAGCAAAACGCTGCGTAATTGACAAAGTGTTCAATGTTATCTCGATTTAGAAAGTCACCATTAGAATGTAGCGTTTCTGGTGTATCAAAATGGTGAAGCGTTACAAATGGTTCTACGTGACGTTTATGGCATTCCGCAAATAATTTATGGTAAAACTCTACTCCCTTTGGATTCACTTCTCCAAAGCCTGTTGGGAAGATACGAGACCAAGCAATTGAAATACGAATGCCGTTTACTCCAAATTGTTCACTTAATTCTAAATCAACTGGATAACGATTATAAAAATCAGAAGCTGGTTCCGCAGTGTACCAGTAATTATCTTCTAGATACTTATCCCATGCAACACGACCTTTTCCATCTGTCTTTGTGGCACCCTCTGCTTGATATGCAGCAGTTGCTCCACCAAATATAAAATCTTTTGGTAATGTTTTAACCATATGCCTACCTTCTTCTATCAAAAATAAATAAAGGGGTAGGAGTTGGAGATTTCACTCCCTCCCCTTTTGATTAAGAACCTGTATTCACAAGTGAAGTGCTTGTATATAAGAGATAGTTTTTCGCTAATCAAGGCAGTTTTTTGAGGGAATACTGACTGTATTTTGAAAAAAACTAACGATGAGTAGCTGAAAAACTAGCCTTAGATGGAAGTGCTGAACTGTGAATACAGGTTCTAGAACTGTTGTTTGACAAAGTCAAGAGCACCTTGACCATCACGTGTGAGTTTAATGTATTGAGCCCCTTCAGTTTTGGCGAGTTTTATGCCCAATGCATCGGTTTCTTGTTTCATATCATCATAGTTCGATGCTACTTGAGGTGCAAGGATAACCAATTGATATTCTGGCAAAATCTCACGGTGAGCACCATAGCTTCCTGCTGTCGCTGTGACTGGAACACCGTATTCTTTTGCGGCTTTAGTTAACGCGTTAGCAAGCAATCCACTTGTACCGCCGCCTGCACAAAGTACCAGAACGTTGGTTTGTTCAGAAATTTCGGTATCAACAGCAGCTTTTTCAAGGATAGCATCCGCCTTGGCAGTATTGAAGTTAGCCGCCACTTTCTCTTTCAAGCTATTTTCAACTTTCCCTGATTGTTCCTCAGCAAGAATTTGCTCATCATAAACTTTCAAGAATGGATAATAGATAAGTACATCGACAAATACCAATAAGATAGCTAGTGCAAAGGCAAGTGGAGCAAAGTTTGTTCCCATGACAATCCCCAATGGTCCTGGAGTTGTCCATGGTAAGTTGACGCTGAAACTGTTCATTTTTAGCGTATCAACAAAGAATTTGAAAATCCATACGTTAGCAATTGGAGCTAAAATAAATGGAACAAAGAATACTGGGTTAAGTACAAGCGGTGCACCAAACAAGATTGGTTCATTTACACCAAAGAATGTTGGAACAACTGAAGCACGTCCGATTGCTTTGTTTCGTTTAGACTTAGTCAACCACATAAACATGAATGGCACAACCAAGGTAGCACCTGTACCACCCATTGTCACGATAAACATTTGAGTACCTGAAGTCAGGATTTTGTCAGCGTGTTGACCCGCCTGCAAAAGTTGGAAGTTGGTTTCAATATTGGCATAGGTAATGGCTGCAATTGCTGGTTCAACAATTGATGGACCATGAATCCCTACAAACCAGAACAAAGCATAGGCACCAAAGATAATGGTAATACCAACATAACCATCTGCTGCTGTAAATAATGGCTCAAATAATTTTAAAATAGCCTCAGCAACGTTTGTTCCAACCAGTTGACGTGTCGCAAGATCAATTCCATACAAGACAAAGATAGACAATGCATATGGAATTACATCTTTAAACGCCTGGGATACGTTCGGTGGAACTTCATCTGGCATACGAATGGTGACATTGTTTTTCACACAGACCTTATAGATATTAACTGTAATGAAGGCTGCTAGAAAGGCTGTCAAAAGTCCTTTAGTTCCCATGTAACCATTGGCAAAACCACCTTCAATACCATCAGAAGCCAGTAATAGGAAACCTGAAATTGAGGCAATCATGGTTGAAATAAAGTTGATTTGATTGGTTTTTGGCAATTGACGGTTAAAAGCATCTGTCAAAGATTTTGCGGTCGTTCCTGCAACTAGGACAGCTACAATCCCCATTGTGTATCCGTAAGGTTTCATGATAGCAGCAACTGCTTCATCAGACCAAGTAAATCCAAAGATATTCGGCACGAAAGCTACCAATAGGAAGATACTTGAGAACAAAATAACTGGCATGGCTGCGATAAAACCATCACGGATAGCCCTTAAATAAGGGTTTCTCGAAATCTTTTCAAAGAAAGGCTTCCCTTTCTCAATAAATTCAATCAATTTATTCATTACTTATCACCTCGTTTGTACAATTCAATCATATGACTCATCATGTCTTTCAATAACAATGTTGTCATGAGATGGTCTTGACCATGCATAAGTGTCACACTAAAGGCTAAATCCTCACCAGCCGCTTCTTTTTGCAACAAGCTAGTCTGAGCATGATGAGCTTCAACAATACAAGCATTGGCAGCTTCAACTAGTTCTTCTGCTTTTGCATAATCACCTTTTTGAGCAGCAGCCAGTGCCTCCATCAAACGAGAACGTGCATCTCCAGCGAACGCAACAATCTCAAAACCTAATAACGTAATTTCTTCTCTGTTCATAATATGAACCTCCTTTTAAAATTGAATTGATTTACAATAACCGTTGAATATGTAGTACAATATAGAACCTTTCACTGTCATTTACAGGTTCATCAACCAATGATGTAATCATCTCAAAAATCTGACTTCCAATCAGGTAAGCTCTTGGATTCTGGAGCTTGATATGCTGTTCCAAACTAGCAATTGATTCATTTGACTGATGAGATCTATCTAAGTAATTCAGAAAATAGGACAGATGAATCATAAAGCGATCATAAAAATTGCTATTTTCTTTTGAGCGTTTAATCCCATTCTCCGTTAGAATTTGTTCAACATCTGTTATAATTTTTTTGCTGATGTCCTGTTCTTCACTTGTGGGATGAATGGTTTCACCCTTTGCATTAATTAAGTGAAGTGCAATTCTACCAATCTCATCATTTGGAAAATCTTTTAGCAACTTTTCACGAAACATAGCTAAGGCTTCACGCGCCATTTTGTATTCCAATGGATATTCGGCTGAAATATTGGGTAGCCTACTTTCTTGATAAGTATTCTTTAAAACCGCCTGATAGGCACAATAGATATGATCTGTCAGTGTCACATAGAGATATTCTTGTACAGGGTAATGATACGTTGCTACGAGATGATTGATAACCGTGTAGGTTGCCGAAATAAAATCTAAGGGAATATCTTTTAATAAGGTTAGAAAATTTTCTTTGGCTTCATCATTTTTTAGCGAAAAGATATTTTCTATCTTATCCTGAACAATTAAATCTCCCTTTTTCTTTTGAAAGGTTATACCTAATCCCATCACGACTGCCTGTTCCCCATGTTCATTTTTTACCAGAGCAGCGTTATTATTTAGTGACTGTATAATCCTAAACATATATTCCTCCTATATTTTTAAGCAAAAAAAGACTACAAACAAACCGAGAATATCCTACTCTCAAATCCATTTGTAGTCTTGCCTAATCGAATTAGTTACAATCCACTCTATTCTTGCTGATGAGATTATTATAGCATATCCTCAGAAAATGTAAACCCTTTCTTTAAGAAAAATGGTTATTTTTTTATAATTTTTCTACCCAGGAAGTAGCAGTTTGAGACAAGACTGCATCAAGCCCTTCAATATTTTCACGACCAACAGTTCGTAACCATTCACGTGCTGCTTTTTCTCCTTGTTCAATATAGACTGGCACAACACCCGCCCATGTTGCACGACCGCAGAGAACACCATTAAATTTAGCACCTGCTTCATGTGCAAATACTAGTGTATCTTGGAAGAGTTTAGCAGAAACACCTGCACTTAGATAAATATATGGCAAATGAGTTGATGCTTCTTGTTGACGAAAATGTTCGGCTGCTTCTTCTTTTGTATAAACGACTTCCCCTGTTCCAAAGCCTTCTACAAAATTCATGTTCACAGGTACTTCTACCTTGAGAACATCTACTCCAAAACGTTCATCCGAAAAGACTTTCATGGCTTCATTTACTTTTCTAGGTTTAACTTTGGCAAACTCAACACTAGCATTGTCATCAATCGTCTCATCGTAGCTCAAAATCTCCAAGAAGAATGGCAAACCTTCTGCCTGACATTCTGAACCTAAGCGTTCAATATAGGCATGTTTTTGAAGATTAACGTATGGATCACCATCAACGTCATAGTAGAGTAGAAACTTAATGGCATCTGCCCCCTCTTCTTTTAGTCGTTTTACAGACCATTCTACCAGGCAATCTGGCAAACGACTGGTAGAGCTGGTGTCATAGCCAGTTTTTTCATAAGCCAAAAGCAATCCACATTGCTCATCGCGGGCGCGTGAAGCTGGTAAGCCAAATTCAGGATCTAACAGAATTGAAGAAGAAAACTGTGTTAATTCTTCTGAAACTAGCGTTTTTAGCTCTTCCATCTGCTCCACAGTAGGTTCTTCTGCCTGATGTTTTGCCATCATTTTTTTCAAGGCTCCACGTTGGTCGAAGGCAAGAGCTGAAATGACTCCTGCTTCATTGCTTACTTTTTCCATATATTTTCTTTTTTCTGCTGTTACTACCATCTTAAACCTCCTCGACTTCAATTTGAGAATACAATACTTCTGAATGTTCTAGGTTGACATAACCTGTCTGTTCTTCCTGAGCATTTAACATACCCAAAATATTTGCATTTTTTAGTAGTTCTACATCAGATAATGCATGTTTCAAACTAGCTGCAATACCTGCAACAGTTGAGTCACCCGAACCTACTGGATTGACGACATTTATTTTTGGAATTTTAACACGATAGAACTTATCATTGTGTTTGGCAAAAGCCCCCTTTGCCCCCAAGGATACGACTATCCATTCAATTCCTTGGAATAATTGACCAGATAGAACTGCTTTTAATTCTTGAATATCATCTGTGACATTTTTGCCAATTAACTGTGATAACTCTTCTGTATTTGGCTTGATAACGGTCGGCTTCTGCTGGCTTTCTAAAACGTTTTTCAGGGCCTCACCAGAACAATCTAGAACAACAGCCACACCACATTTTTTACAAAGTTCAATGACCTTAACATAGTAGTTGCTAGCAAGTCCCTTAGGCAAACTTCCTGAAATAGCAACAACATCTACATTGTTCAGAATAATTTCTAGATGTTCGATAAAATTCAAGGCTTCATGTTCTTGAATAGTTGGTCCTTGTTCTAAAATCTCCGTCTGTTTGCCATCATGAAGAACCGCAATGCAGTTACGTGTTTCATTCCCAATTTCTACAAAGGAATTTTTAATATCATTTCGAGTGAGTTGTTTCTTTACATAACTTCCAAGTTCACCACCAATGAAACCAGTAGCCACAACATCTTCACCGATTTGTTTCAAAACCCGTGTCACATTAAGCCCCTTGCCTCCAGCTGTTTTTTGAACTTTTTCTACTCGATTGACCGTATCCAATTGAAAGGTATCCAATTGATAGGCAATATCAACCGACGGATTTAAAGTAATCGTCAAAATCATGTGAGCCTCCTAGTCGTGGTATTCTCCACGCTCCCACTTTTCAAGAAATTCTGTAAAGAACTCTGGATTAGCTTGCTCTTGATTGAGCGTTTCAACTGCAGCAATCTTTTCGATCAAACGTTTGTTTTCTTCAGTTGGTTTGTATTCTGCTTTAATGAAGGCTTCAATGATGTCGCACATGAGCAACTCACCCGTAATTTTGCCACCAAAACCAATGACGTTGGCATTTAACTCTTCCTTAGCGTAAAGTGCGGAGGTCATATCACGAACCAAGGCTGATCGAACACCAGGAACCTTGTTTACAGCATTGTTGATTCCAACACCAGTTCCACAGATACAAATGCCCAAATCTGCTTGTCCGCTTGCAACAGCTTCACCAACTTTTTTACCAAAGATTGGGTAATGAGTACGAACGTTGTCATAAGTCCCAAAGTCCAATACTTCATATCCTTGATTTTTCAAATAATCTACCACAGCGATTTTTTCATAGGTTACAATGTGGTCACAACCGATTGCAATTTTCATCTCTTATTCTCCTTTATTTACAACAATTAGCACATTTTATTTAGCATATCGACACGAATTTGGTGACGGCCGCCATCATACTCACCTTCAACAAATCCTTTAACGATATTTTTAGCAATTCCTTCTCCTACAATCTCACTACCGATTGTAATAATACGCGAATTGTTGTGCCCTCTTGTCATATAGGCAGAACGTTCATCTGAAACTTCTGCAGCGATCATGCCTTTGACTTTAGTTGCGGTCATAAATGGACCAACACCATAAGCATCAATCACAATACCAAGATTTCCTTCCTCTTGATTGACTGCTGCAACTACTGCCAAAGTTGTGTCAACAAAATCACTTCCATCACTGACATCTTTAAAGTCATATGATTTTTCTTGTAAATAATCTTTAATAACGTCCTTTAGTTTTGAGCCCGCTGGATCAGCACCGATAATGATTGTCATAACCTATCTCCTAACAAAAATAGAAAGTTGTAGCCATATGTGGCAGAAAATCTTTGTTTTGCAAAACTTAGAAAAGCGTTTTCGCTTTTTGTGTTTAAATTATACAACTAAACAAACACAAAGTCAACATATTTTGTTTTATTTTTGTTTATTTTTTTCATATATAAACAAAAAAACCAACATTTTACTGTTGGTTTTGATTATTTTATGATTTTGTAGAAATAATTTCAATGTGGTTATGTAATAATTGGTAATTTTCATCCTTTGCATTCATATCTGTCACGAGAGCAGTTACATCATTCAAATCACAAAAGGAAGTAAAATCATCTTTGCCAATTTTCGAGGCATCTAGCAGTAGGTACTTTTCTAAAGAATGTTTGATGGCAATATTTTGCGTATAGGCTTCCGCTAGGGTGGAAGTCATGACATCACTTCCCTTAAGTCCGTTACCTGAAAAGAAAATCTTGCTGAATCGCATTTTTTCTAAACTTGTATTGGTAATTTCTCCTACAAATGATTCTGTCACTTGGCGATATTCTCCTCCAAGGAGAAAGACTTGAAATTCCTCTGTTTTCTTTTGAGATAAAATGGTAAAAATAGGCATACAGTTGGTGATGACAGTTAGACGAGGATTTTTAATGGCCTCAGCCAGAAAGGCCACTGTTGTTCCTGGACCTAAAAATACCGTGTCTCCATCTTCTATCAGCTGTGCTGCCTTTTCGGCTATCTCTTGCTTGGCTTCCTTATTTTGAATGTGTTTCTCAGAATGGGAATATTCCCGATATTGAAAAGCCTTATTACTTCTAGCACCGCCATGGATTTTGGTTAAAACTCCTTGCTCTTCCAATTCAATGAAATCACGTCGAACAGTCATATCAGTAACATTTAGCAATTCAACAATCTCAGAGATTCGTACCGTACCTTTTTTATTTACCAATCGTGTAATTTCTTCTAGTCGTTCTCGTTTATTCATGTTTAATCCTTTGTTGTTTTTTTACATTATATCAAAAATCAACAAGAATATGTTGGAATTTTGAACATTTGTTCTAGGTAAAATGAAGATTCTTATCCAAATCTCAGTTCAGAAATTTTTTACATCATTAAGATAGAGCCAAGTCCTTCTTTGATAAAGGTTACTATTGATTAACAATTGAAACATAGGGATCACCCGTTTTAGAAGCGCCAACTATCTTGACTTTTAAAGCTTCGTATAAAGTAATCCTATTTTCAAGAATATAAGATAACTCTTGTCCATCCATAAATAAAATTTTAGAATCTCTATTTGCAAAGTCTTGAATTACCTCATCTCTAAAACCGTTTATTGAAAGAAACAGTCCTCGAGTTGAAGTTAGTTTTGTATCAACTTTTTGTTTTAAAGAAGCAATTTTCGGAGAATTTACTGGATTTTTTTCCCATTTCATTTCAACTAGATAATCAAAGCCTTCAAACCTAAAATAGCCATCTAACTGTTGAGTATTTGAGCTATTTCGATACGAATCATGGTAATCGATCTCGTTAACTTTGAATAAATTAGCAACAATTTTTTCTAGACGATATCCTCTTTCTTGAGGATTTTCACTTGAAAATAGCGAATAATACTCAAATTTTAACTCTTCAATTTTTTGAATCTGTTGTTGTCTAATTTGAATTTTCTTCTCCTGTTTTAAACGATGATAGGAATTATTCGATGTTTCATTAGTATTATTCTGTTGAGTATTACCTAGCATTCTCTTTAATTTTCTTAACGCATCCAATCCTCGATGTCTATCTTGAACTTCATCTGGAATATTTTTCATCTTATAAAATTCAGTTGCTATTTGTCTAATTATAAATCTTCCATCTTCTGTTTTATTAAGTTCATTTATAACATTTTTCGCCCACACAAACTTCGGTTCTGATTTCCATCTTAATATCAAATTATTAGGAACTCCTGAAGCCTGCATAAATGAAACGACAGTATCTTTATAATGAAAACACAATCCAAAACACTGAATAATTTGTTGTTGGATTTCGAAAGATATTTTAGTCATTTTTTCTCCTTTCTATCAACTATTTTACATTTCATTAATTAACCGTGTATAGTAACTTGGAAAATCACTCAATTTATCTTCAATTCTAGATGATTTCTGCTTAATTTCACTTCTAATCTGATTTTTACTTAGAGAATTAATCTCATGAGCAATCAATTGAACTACAATTCTATCTGAAAAACCCAATTCATACTGCATATAACTATACATCGTTTCCATTACTTCTACTCATCTCCCTCAACCGTTCCTGTCCAAACTTCATCATCTCCTCCTCTACCTTACTCCACTCTCCGAAAAGGCAGTTTTGAAGAACTTCTGCTGCGGAACCTTCATACGTTTTAGAATCATAAATGCAAGTCCTGTCTCTTTGATAAATCTGAATACAGTCAAAGAGTTGCTCTCTTTCTAACTCGCTTAGGTTATCAACCAAGTTCTCAACAATCCCATCATGGTGTTCTTTTGGTGTTGCCCTGGCCTGATTGGGATCGATGGCATAAAGCTCTTCGTAACGAATCAAGGTGCTGAGATAAGAAAGCTCTGGTTTGGTACCAATTACAGCTAAGGAAACTTGGTAGCCTTTTGATGATAATAATTGAGCAGTCTGACGAGGAACTTGAGTGGTACGCAAAGTCCCTTCAATCAGCAAATGATAACCTTGTGTACTAAGTTCATCAACCAGATGCTCAACCATTTTTCCTGCAAATCCCTTGGTATAGTCCACGCTGTCCTTGCCATACTTTTCTTGCAGGGCTAAGTAATTGGGATGCTGAGAACGGTAGCTGTCACCATCGATGATAATGATATTGCCTTGAAATTCCTTTTGCTTGATACGATGAATAGTTGTCTTACCTGCTCCACTTTGTCCTCCAAGTAAGATAGCTTTCGGTTGATCTGGAATCGTCTTTCCTCGGGTTAAAGCCCGAATGATTCGCTGCAAGGCCTTCTGAAATTCAGCCTCACTAAATTCTTCCAACCTCATTAAGCCACCACCCGATGATGCACCATATCTAACATCCGCTCAATACCGTCTAAATAGCCATTGTAACGCTCAATTTCATCGAAGGTGTCAATTAAATAAATTTGCGTATTGATCAATTCAGCCAAATCATCGCTCATGAGAATCCAAGGATTTGTTTCATCATCAAAAGCAATATCTTGACTATCCTGGTATCTATAAAGCTGTGATAAAATGGCTGCTCCACGTTCTTTTATCACTTCTACTTTTAAAGTCAATTGGTAATCTTCAACAGGTGTTAACATCTTGTCCTCCCCTACAATATCAACATAAGAAACGTTAAATTTTTGACAAATACGGTCGATGAGTTCTGTTGAAACTTTACTAGTTCCATTTTCATAACGACTCAGGCTATTGCGTGAAATCCCGACCATTTTCGCAAATTCTGGTTGTGTTAAATCGTGTGTCTGGCGTAGTGATTTTATATTGTCTCCAATCATAGATAAAGACCTCCTCATATTTGCTTTCATTATAACACAAAAACGACTGACGCACCATTTTTGGTGCGTTTTTGTTTTCTTATTTTTGGGTTAGCTGTCTGCAAGACCCCTCGGAGAGCGTTTGTAGTTTTGATGGACCACAGGGCTGTCAAAACTACAAAAACGTTACTTTTTGGCAAAAAGTAACAAAAAGCTATCTTGAATCGAAGTCAATTGTTAATCTTACAGCTCAAAAATATCGAACATAGGCCTGCGGGGAATAGCAATGCGCCCCGCTGTTGCCCGTCATTCGGGCAATCAAGCATGAATTTTCAGTTTCAAAATAATAAAAATGGAGTTCTACTTTGTCCATTTATTGGTCAAACATAGACTTTATAAATTTAGACCATTTTTCAACTATTAATGGACTTCATACCTATCCAATTTTTATTAAAAGATGGATTACTTTAACCATCCACCTTAGTATCAATAAAAATAATGGATGACTAGGTATTCCATAAAATCGCTATTCATGGTTATCTACATAACCCATTTTTTTACTAAAAGTTGGATCACTTCAATCTTCCATCCTAGTATCAATAAAAATATTGGATAACTAGGTATTCCATAAAATCGCTATTCATGGTTATCTACATAACCCATTTTTTTACTAAATTGGATTACTTCAGTCTTCCATCCTAGTATCAATAAAAATATTGGATAACCAGATACTCCATAAAATCTAAATTTATGGTCTATTTAGTTTTCCATTTTTATTGGATTCGTGGTACGTTCCATAATCCACTTTTTATTAAAAATGGATTACTTTATCCTTCCATTGTAGAGTCTATAAAATAATGGCTAACTAGACATTTCAGGAAAACTCTATCCATGGTTTATCTAGTTAGCCATTTTATTACCATTCATAAAATAATGGTATCAAAAAAGACTGTGGGGTTGTTATTTTAGCCTTATTACTTATCCGACATTAATGAGGCAACATGAATAAAGAAACGATTGAATATAAAGGCAAAAAAATTATTAAAACAACAAAAAAAGATGGCAGTATTAGCTATTCACAAAAAGGTGTCTATATCGGTACTGACAGCAAAACTGGAAAGTCAATTACCAAAACTGTCACAGCCAAAACACTTCGACAACTAGATAGGAAAATTGTTGAATTAAAATTGGAGTTTGAGTCTAATGGTTCAACGGTCAAAACAGTTATCAAGGTTTCAAATCTTGCAGAACTTGCCGAAGCTTGGTTTGCCAATTACAAGACATGG
Organism: Streptococcus suis; assembly: GCF_016775005.1. Taxonomy (GTDB): domain Bacteria; phylum Bacillota; class Bacilli; order Lactobacillales; family Streptococcaceae; genus Streptococcus; species Streptococcus suivaginalis. Next base: position 214,758 of record NZ_JAEUXI010000002.1, read on the forward strand.
GTTAGTTCACACAATACTTTAAACAGAGTTAGAGGCTACTTGGACACTTATATTCTCCCAAAATTCGGAGATTATAAACCAGAGCAAATCACATCTGCTGATATACAACAATGGGTGAACTATTTAGCACAGAAATCACAAAAATCAGTTGCTTCAGGTAAGAAAAAATCTAGAAAAGGAGAAGCAAAAGATTTTGGTGCAGTAATCCATAAATTGAGTGATATATTCGATTACGGGATTACATTGGAAATCTTGACGACTAACCCTGCTAAAGTAGTTAAAATTCCTCCAAAACCTAAAGCTCATAAAAAACGTGTGATGGTATTGCATGATGAAGACTTAGCAAAATGGTTACAATTCCTTAATAGTCTTCAAAATACACGTGCTAATCGTCGTTTTAAAACGATTTGTAACACATTACTAGCATCTGCCCTTCGAATTAATGAATTACTTGCTCTTGACATTGATGATTTACTGTTTGACACAAATGAGATTCAAGTCAATAAAACATTAATGTGGAAAGCTGGGAATAAAAAATTAGGGATTAAAGGTGAGGTTATCTGTAAGCAAACACCGAAAACTGATGCTAGCAATCGGAATGTCTCCGTCCCTAGACAGGTTCTTGAGGAGCTCCGAGAATTTCATCTGGAAATGAATGCATATTTCACCAAGAAAGGGTTGCCAGAAAGCCCGTTAATTTTCCCAACAATATACGGAAACTATATGTGTGATAGGAACGAGCGTACAACTCTAGAAAAAAGATTAGAATCAATCAACTTACCTAAGTATGGATTTCATCTCTTTCGGCATACACATGCTTCATTGATGTTGAATGCAGGAGCAAATTGGAAGGAATTGCAGACACGTTTAGGGCACAAATCAATATCTACAACAATGGATACCTACGCTGAACTAGCTCCTAAAAAATTCAAAACGCTGTGAACATCTTTACTCAAAAAATGAAAGAGTTGACAGCTTAATTACATCACTACCTTTGTCACTACCTTTTACATAAATGATCGTCACAATTTTTCGAAAACCCTTATTATAAAAGGATTTTCAACAACAGGGATAAGATAATATTTAACCTTTACTGAAGTAAAATAATTGAACTAAGAAAGCACTTGAAACAATGGTTTCCGGTGCTTTTATTAATTTCTGTAAAGCAACTTACTAGATACCGTAGCTCTAGATCCCATCCGCTGGCACAAGTTTAAATTAATTTTCTTGAAATTTTTATGAAAACGATTCATGATAGATGACCGGAAGAAAAAACATATCTAAAAAGTTTTTAGCCGAATTAATCGGTACATTTATGTTGGTCTTTATTGGGACTGGCGCTGTTGTTTTTGGTAATGGTGTAGATGGTCTTGGTCATCTGGGAATTGCATTTGCCTTTGGTCTTTCTATCGTAGTGGCTGCTTACAGTATCGGTACTGTTTCAGGTGCACACTTGAACCCTGCTGTCTCATTGGCGATGTTCATCAACAAACGTTTGAACGCTCAAGAGTTTGTTACTTATGTGGCTGCGCAAGTTTTGGGAGCAATCCTTGCTTCAGCAACCTTGATTTTTTTCTTGTCAAATGCTGGACTTTCAACAGCCAGTTTAGGAGAAAATGGATTTACAACTGTAAATGCCGCAGGCGCTTTCTTGTTTGAAGCAATTGCAACCTTTTTCTTTGTTTTGGTTATCATTACAGTAACTTCAGCAAGCAAGGGCAATGGAAAAATTGCAGGTCTCGTTATCGGATTGACTTTGACTCTCTTGATTCTTTTGGGCTTGAACATCACAGGTCTCTCTGTCAACCCAGCACGTAGCTTGGCACCAGCTCTTTTTGTGGGCGGAACTGCCCTTAGCCAAGTTTGGGTCTTTATACTTGCACCGCTAGTTGGTGCTACACTTGCTGCACTAGTAGGTCAACATTTATTGGAAACTCAAAAAGTAAGATGAATTCCATTTTACAATAGGAAATCATTAAAAAGGAACACTTGAACAAGTGTTCCTTTTATGCTATGTCCGAAATAGAGTGGAGAATATCAAACGGTACTAAGTAAGGATTGCTTTTTCCTCCTACAATGTCGATAAAGGCTGTCTCTTTTCCTGCAATTTCTAGTTGATCAATAAGGTGAAACCTTGTTCCAATAGTCAGGAAGGGGCAACTTTTTCTTAATTCATCCGCAGCTTCTTTGGGTAAGCGCACTACTTTATATGTTTGTTCTTGGTTTGCTTGCTTGGCTGCTCCTTCTTTCTCTTGTTTGAGCCCCTTGAAAAAATGGTTCCAAACTTGTGTTGCTAAACATCCAACTAAAAAACCTCCTAATAATAACGCTGCTTGATAGTTATTAGCCCCTCCAACCTTTCCTGCTCTTGCGCTCATATCGATATATTCTTGAAATTTTTTACTCACCATATTTGTTCTCCTTATTTGTTTTTCAACTCGTAAATAGAATAGTCGATATCATCGACCTTGCTCCTCATTTCAAACAGCGTGTCTCTAGTCTCTCTAACAAGTTTAAGCACTTCGGAAACTTGCTCTTCATTACCTTTCATTTGCTGTGCTAGCGCCTCAAAAGATCGTTGTAAACGCTGGCTTTCATCTTTTCTCCAAGACTCATCAAAGTACAAATTAATGGCTTCTTTCAGTGTGTCTGCTCGCCAATCTTCGAAATAAGTAATCAGCCTGTCGATAGCATGGCAGGAATAGAGCGAGGGAGGCAACAAGTTTACAGATTCTACCTTTCTAGTCACCTCTGCTAGCACTTGACTTGTCTTATAGAGTTGCTCTTCGGCAAATGAGAGTTTACCTGTTTTTTCCTCCTGGTCCAACCGTTGAAACTCCTGCCTTTTATCGTGGTAGAGGTGATTGTACTCTTGTTTGACCTGCTCTAGCTTCTCATTGTATCTCTGTATAGCTGCATCTCGCTTGGCTACTGCCCTTTGGGACAATCTTCTAAGATCTAATGGACCAAATAGAGTAGGTGCTTCCCCAATTCTGTCCACGACAAACTTGGTTAAATAAGCATCATCAAACCCAGCTAGTCTTTTGGGTTGATAGTCCTTTGCCTCCTTGACCTTCAATTTTGCAGCTTCATTTTCTCTGGTCGCTTGCTCAAACTCAATTATCAATTTTCGAAATGTACGAAGTTCCTCTACAATAGTTTGGCCCATAGTTCTACTCCTCTTTATTAATTTCTACATCCAGTATAATTCAACATTTTTATTTTGTCAAGATTTTTATACAACTAAAATATATTTTTGTTCGTTTTATTTTTTGATCAACAAAAAAATCATTGTTTGTTCATTTTTTGATATAATATAGAAAAAGAGATGAAGGAATTCCCATGAACGAAAAGTATCCAAACTCAACAACCTTGGCACCTATCATGCAAGCTAATCTAAAAGAGATTCGAGAGACCATTGGATGGACTAGTGAAGATCTTGCCACCCTAATTGGAGTGACCAAGCAGACTATCAGTAATCTAGAGACAAATCGGAGTAAATTATCAAAGCTCCATTACATAGCCATTCGAACGGTAGTCGAGTTTGAAATTGAACAGTTGCAGCAAGTTGACCCTGACAGAGCAAGACGTGCCAAATTGCTCATGAGTTTTTTATCCGAATCACCCGATATCGCAAAACAATCTGGTAAGCATCTTGATTTAGAACAAATTCAAGAAACCTCTCAATTAATTGCTAAATCAAATTCCTATGCCAGTGCGGAAAAGATTATCCGATCCTTTGCCCCAATCTTTGCTACAGGTGTCATTAGTCTGCTTATGAAATCCGCAAACACTAGAAAAAAATAAGCATGACCAAGCCTGACTGAAATTGTTCTATGCCACAACAAAAAAAGACAGCCCGTCTACTGGCTGTCTTTTATCATCTCTACAAATCCTTGGGTGAACTGGGCGGTCATGCCCCAAAGGTTTTCTTCCAATCCTTCATAAAAAGGAACCAGGCGTTGGTGGTGGCTGAAGGGATACTCTTTACCGCCACGGATTCGTTCAAAGGGAAAATTACTTTGGGGATCAATAATCGAATCCAACTGATAATAGGTCGGTTCCAACTGCTGCATGGTTGACAGCGGAATGGTAAAGAGTTTGGCAACTTCTTCATTGGGTTTGATACTTGTCCAATCCGTCTGAAGAATACCGACAAAGCAACGAATCATAGACTTGCCAAAGACTAGGTAATCCAGCTCTCCCAAAATGTCAATCTGGTCTGATGAAAGATTTAATTCTTCCATAGTTTCTCGAATGGCCGCTTCTTGATAGGTTTCACCCGCTTCTACACGCCCACCTGGGAAGGAAACCTCCCCTGGTTGCGAAATGGCTTCGCTCCGCAATTGATATAAAATATGCCACTGGTCATCCCAAAATACCAGCGGAAGGAGGACGGCATAGATTCGTTCCAAGCCCAAGGGTTGGGGTCTGCGGTTGGTTAAAAGAGAATGAAGTTGGTCCTGCATGTCTATTCCTCACTAACTAGTGTCACTCTCCATATCTTAGCACAGGTCTCTAACTGGGGCAAGTAATTGCTCCTACAAATAAAAGGGGGCCGCCCGCCCCCCTTATTTCCCTTTTAACATGCCCAAAATACCTCGGGTCACCACGCGCCCTACCTCTCTACCGACCTGACTCATCAGGTTTTTAGTAAAACGGTCCATAGTTGAATCAGTTCTGCGACTGGTTGGCTGGCTAGCTTTTTGAGCAGCTTTCTCCGCTTTTTCTCGGGCTTTTGCCGCTGCCTGTGCTTCTTTTTCTGCTTCTTTGGCTTCCTTTTCAGCCTGCTTTTTCTTTTCCGCTTCCTCAGCAGCTTGAAGGAGGGCAGCCTCTTTCTCCTGCGTCAGAGCTGTGATCTGTTCATGGGCCGATTGGCGGTCCACCATCTCAGCATACTTGTCCAGAAGACTGGATTTGTTAATCAGGTTCAAGACTGTTGTTGGCTCTACAGTTCCCAAAAGACTCTTAGGTGGATAGATAAGGACTCGATCTGCCAGACTCGGAGTTCCGTCCTCCTGCAAGGTGGAAACCACTGCTTCCCCTACCTGCAATTCCTGAATGACTTTGGCTAAATCAAGACCCTCTTCTTGGCGGAAGGTCTCAGCCACTGTTGTCACCGTCTTGAGCTCTTTTGGCGTAAAAGCACGAAGACCGTGTTGGATGCGGTTTCCCAACTGCGCTGCCACGCTATCTGGAATGTCTGTAGGATTTTGAGTGACAAAGAAGACACCCACGCCCTTGGAACGAATCAGTCGAACAATCAGTTCAATTTTTTCCAATAGAACCTTTGGTGCATCTTTGAAGAGCACGTGGGCTTCGTCAAAGAAGAATACTAATTTTGGTTTGTCCAAATCCCCTTCTTCTGGTAAACTTTCATAAAGTTCTGTCAACAGACTGAGCAAAACAGTTGAATAGAGGGTGGGTTGATTGAAGAGATCCTTGGCATTGAGAATGTTAATGACTCCACGACCATCTGAGCTAGTGCGCATCAAGTCAGCAATTTCCAAACTTGGTTCACCAAAGAATTGATTGCCACCTTGCTGTTCCAAAACCACCAGGCTACGAAGAATGGCTCCAACTGAGCGAGCTGGGATATTACCATAATACTTGCTGAGCTCTTCAGCTTTTTCAGCCACGTAGTTAAGCATAGCCCGCAAGTCCATCAAATCAAGCAAGAGTAGACCTTCCTGATCTGCTACACTAAAGACGATGTTCAAAATACTTTCCTGGGTTTCGTTTAGTCCCAAAATCCTGGTCAACAAGACAGGACCCATCTCTGAAATCGTCATGCGAACAGGAATCCCTTCCTGACCCAAGACATCCCACAATTCAACTGGATAGGCTGCTGGCTGGTAGTCACCATACTGCGTTGCTTCCAAACGGCCTGGGTCAATCTCCTTGCTGTTTTCCGCCGCCAGACTAGTCAAGTCTCCCTTTATATCGGCCAGAAATACTGGAATCCCTGCATCACTCAACTGCTCTGCCAAGACTTTAAGGGTCACCGTTTTACCCGTCCCTGTTGCTCCAGCGATAATCCCGTGCCGATTAAGTCGTTTCAAGGGAATTTCTGCGATTGTTTTACCATAACCAAAGGCAATTGTTTGTGACATATTGTCTCCTCTTTTCCGATCTTTTCTATCTATATTGTAGCATAGTTTCAAGAAATCAGAAGGAGAAAAGAGCCAGCTTCTTCTTAAAATCTCGCCTATTTCCGACTTAGAGGGCTTGGAAATTTTCAGGAGAAAAATGAGAGCGATTACTTTGTGTTTTTGCCGAAAAACACTTACTATTTTAGTCATTTTCTGTTATACTCTCTTATTGTGAGAAACTTTTCAATATCCGCTAACAAATAAAGGAGACTATTATGGCAGAAAATCAGGATACACTCATTTACAACATAGACAAGAGTATCAAGAAAAAGGCTGACTTGATTGAAAGCAACTTCTTTGCCTATGCGATTCGGGCAGCCATGGCCAGCGTTTATCTGGCAATTGGTTTGGCAATCTCAGCCTATGTCGCTGACAAGCTTAACCACATCGTGGATGGCTTGGGTAAATTTGGTTACGGACTTATGTTCGGTTGGTGCTTGGTCATGATTCTCTACATGAATGCCGAGCTCGGTACATCCAACATGATGTATATGACTTCCGCTGTTCACCGCAAGGTTATCCCAACCAAAACTGCTCTTAAGATTTTAGCAACCTGTATCTTCTTCAACTTCGTTGGTGCAGTGATTGTCTGCTTCATGCTCTCTTATACGCAACCTTACCAGGTTGGTCACTTGGATGAGCATAGCTACTTGATCCAGGCTACGACTGCCAAACTGATGAAGACCCCATTGACCCAGTTTGTCGAAGGGATCTTTGCCAACATCGTGGTCAACATCGCAGTCTTTATTTCTATGCGTATGAAAGACGATGCTGGACGTGTGATTTCCCTCATCTTTATCATCTTCATCTTTGCCTTCCTCGGCTTTGAGCACGTAATTGCCAACTTCTCAACCTTCTCTCTTGCTTTCTTTGCAAATGGCGGAGCTGTCGAGGGAATGACAGTGATGAGCGTATTGACCAACTTCCTCTTCTCAGGTCTTGGAAACTTTGTCGGCGGTGGTATCCTGATCGGCTTCCTTTACAGCTGGCTCAGCAATAAATCAAAACTCTATGTGGACTAAACTACAAACAGGACTGGAATACCAGTCCTATTTTTTTGAAAAAATTTCCCTCAAATGACTTGACAATTTATTTAAGTGGGTGTATATTTTATATATAGTAAATTTTGATATATACAAAAATCAGTATATAACAAATATCAACCCACAAGGCGATCATCATCGAAAGGAGTGAGCCACATGCATTTTCCCGTACCTGCTGTGCTGACGGAATTTCTCATTATGGCCATTTTAGAATCCAATGATTCCTACGGCTATGAGATCTGTCAGACTATCAAGCTGATTTCCAACATAAAGGAATCTGCCCTCTATCCCATTCTGAAACGCTTGGAACAACAGGATCTCTTGACCACCTATTCACAGGAATTCCAAGGACGGATGAGGAAATATTATAGTTTAACCCAGCTAGGCCATGAAGAATTGGTCCAACTCAAAGAAGACTGGGATATCTATACGACTACTATCAACGGCATCATAGAAGGGAGTGTCCGCCATGACAAGAACTGAGTACATGGAGCAACTTGAAAAGCATTTGAAAAAGTTGCCCCACAAGGAATACTTGGAAGCCAGAAACTTTTTTGAAGAATATTTTGACGAGGCTGGTCCTGAACGTGAAGCCGATATCATGGAAGAGTTGGGGTCTCCTAAAGAAGCAGCCAATGAACTGATCAACAACATGCTCAACCGTCAACTGGAAGACCCAAATCCAACAGAAGATGTGACCAGTCCACAAGACAAGCGCTTCTTGCTTACTTTGGCCTTGTTGAGTGCTGCCCTTCTCATCTCTGCTTTCTTCCTCTTTGCTGAACCACTGCTTGGAATCATGGGAATCTTCTTGGTCACCATCAGCACAGCTTTTTACATAGGAAAGAACTTAGAGCAATTGAAACATACACGGAAAACAGTTTGGTTGGCCAGTCTTGCTCTGATTACCCTTCCGATTACCATCCCTCTTCTTCTCTTGCTGATCGGGGCCTTGTTAGGCTTGGTATTATTAATTATCGCCTTCATCATTGGTGCATTTGGCTTGGGAGTCGGCTTGATGGTTACTGGCGGTTCCTTGATTTGGGAAGGATTTACCTTGCTTTCAAAAGGATTCAATGTCTTCATCATGGGCTTTGGCGCTGGCCTATCCTTGTTTGGTGCGGCAATCCTACTCTACCTTTTGACCGGATTTTTCACCTATTGGGCATGGCGCTTGGTCAAAACCTTCTTCCAATGGATCTTGAAACGAGGTAAACGAGCATGAAAAAGAAACTTACTATCGCCCTCATCACGGGCTTTGTCAGCTTGATTTCTGGCTTGATTCTGGTTGGAATTGGATTTTTCTCCGGAGGTCTCAACCGCCTGGAAGAAATTGCAAAGCCGAATCAGGTTCAAACATCCTATACTTCCCTATCAGAAATCCAGATTAAAGATCTTCCGCATTCGGTTACGATCAAGGAATCAACCGACGGACTCTTCCATGTGTCCTATGCCAACTCAAAAAATAACACCCACAACACAGTTGAAGTCACTGAGAAAAATGGCATCCTGGCCCTTAGCTCCAAAAATCCCCAACTGTCCATTCAAGGTATCATGCAGTTTCTCGGGGAAAGATTAGCCGATGACGCTATCGACATCTACTCTGTTACCATTGAGGTCCCAACAGGTAAGCAACTGGACAGACTCATCAGTAACAATACCTATAACCACTACTACGATAGTCTCTACATCGAAAATGTCCATATCAAGGAAATGACCGTCGAGCAAGGTGGGACACTTTATCTCAACAATATCCAATTGGATTCAGGTACTTTAAGCAGTTACTATACAGATATCAGCAAATCAACAATTAAAAATACCAATATCTCTGCTCAAAGCAACAATATCCAGTTCTACCAGACCCAGCTCGAAAATGTTTCTGTTGAAAACTATGGCCAACTGGATTTGATTGAAGGAACTCTCCTAGGAGACAACAAATTCCTTCCACACGAAGACCGAGCTTATACCGTGACCAATATCGATCTGACTGACCAATCATTAGCAGACATCAACCTCCAGATTCAAAATAAGCTTGACTTAAGAAGTCTAGGCGAATTTATGGGCTACTACTACGAGTCCGATGAAGAGTGGGAAACTGCCCAAAGCGAATCAAGTCTGATTGACGAAAGTCAGTTGAAAGATATTGGTATCTTTACAAGAGACCAGTATGAAAAACTAGAGGTCAAGGAAACAGAAGATGGTTTTAGTCTGACTGTTGAGAAAAAAGAAAGCAAAAACAAACTAAGCCTTGACGCAACCAACGCGACTATCAACTTCCGTGATCCAAAATAATTTTCTTACCAAATAAGAAAATTCAAAACAAAAGGAAAAAACACAGACAGTTCCAATTGATTCCAATCGAATCGAACCCTTCTGTCTGTGTTTTTCTTGTATTTTCTTCCCCTTGTTTGATATTCAGTAACGATCTAGTTTCAAGTAAAGAGACTGACAAGAGATGGGAGTGATTTGTCACAAACTTCCAAAATTAACATACTTATGAATCCATGCAATCTCTTTCTATTACTTTTCTTCTTTGGACTTGCGAGGAAGTAGCCAATAACCTAAAGCAACCAGACTGACTAGCGAACAGACCGCCTGATAGAGGAGAGGAACTCCCCTTCCTTTAGCGACTACCTGATGATTCTTTTGATTTTGCTCTTGAGGAATTGCACGAGTCCTTGGCAAATAGTTAACCTGATTTTTATCCCAATCCCTGTTAAAGGAGTCTGGAAGCATAGCAGCGCAGCTTGATGAATTTGACTGTAAATTTGCACCATCGCTCTTGTTTAATCTTGAGCTGCTTGTCATCTTCCCAACAAACTGATTAGAAGCCTCACTTTCTCTACTAAAATCTTCCCTTACGGCTGGTCCGCCATCCACTTCTTCCTCGAAACGAATAGGAGGTTTGCCCGCTGGCAATTCATACGTAACGGAGGAACCGTGGACTGAAAGGTGACCCGCTGGCAATTCATGCGTGACGGAGGAACCATGGACTGAAAGGTGACCCGCTGGCAATTCATGCGTGACGGAGGAACCGTGGACTGAAAGATGACCCGTTGGCAACTCATGCATAACGGAAGAACCATGAACTGAAAGATGACCTGAAAGATGACCCGCTGGTAATTCATGCGTGACGGAGGAGCCGTGGACCGAAAGATGACCCGCTGGCAATTCATGCGTGACGGAGGAACCGTGGACCGAAAGATGACCCGCTGGTAATTCATGCGTGACGGAGGAACCGTGGACCGAAAGGTGACCCGCTGGTAATTCATGCGTAACGGAGGAACCATGCACCGAAAGATGACCTGCAGGTAATTCATGCGTGACGGAGGAGCCGTGGACCGAAAGATGACCCGCTGGCAATTCATGCGTGACGGAGGAACCGTGGACCGAAAGATGACCTTGAGACAGAGAATGGTGGACAGCTTCTCCTAGCTTATGCATAGGAATGGCTAGTTGTTTCATTTCCGACTCCAAAACAGTCGTCAATTCAGCCGAAGCAACGACCTCATTAACTGCTGCCAAGGCCTCATCATACCTAGCCTCTAGCAAGGTTCTAAAGTCATTTTTTTCTTTTTCCGAAAATTCTTCCTGACTCATTATCGCTAGAAGGACTGCTTCTTTCTCTGTCGCCAATTGCTGTCTCGCCAACTGCCTTGCTGCTTCAATGGGATTGAAATATTCTTCCCAGTAGGTTTGACCGAGTTTGATGGTATGAACATAATCCAGATGAGAACCAACAGAGTTTTTCACAACATTGTTATTTAAACGAGGATTGCCAGAAGAATCACGCGTGATTCCCATCCGTTTCAAGCCAATCGGCTGGTGCTGATCATCCGAATCTGTAATATAAACCGCTCGAATCAATCCCTGCTCATCATACTCAGCCCCCCAGACCGTCACAATGTGGGTTGTCGTCCCAAATGTTCGATAGGCCAGTCCCAATAATCCCTGATTTTCCAAGGTATTGCGGACCAAATTTCCAAAATAGTGATAGTCGCCACTAAACATTCGGTCAGTCAATAATTTCTCCTTAAAAACATCATGGAAAAAACCACCACGTTTATCCGGTACCAAATCAGGATTTTCTAAGTTGACCCCTCCTTGATGTTTGGGTGGATAGCCATTGATGAAAAGATCCACCAGTGCATCCGATACAAACCCATTCAAGCGACGACCGTAGTAAGCCTTGAAAAGATTAAAAATCCGACTGTTTTGCTGGTCTTCAAAAGAATCTGTGTAGCGTCGCACATCTGTCAAAGAATAGTCCTGCTGCCCTAGATCAGCTCCATATTTCTCACTAATGAATCGTTCCACATAATCCTTATTTTGTTCCAACCACCAATGCAGCATATTGGAAGAAACTGCTGCAAAGCACAGGTTCAAGTCTTCTATGGAAGCATCCAAACTCTTGTTGGCATCGTAGTAACCCTTTCCAGCTTCAAATGGCATCGAATACTCAACAAACTCACCCGTTACTTCCTTCTCAAAATCACCAGCCTCTCCCATACTTGGTGGCGTTACCCCTTGCGCCCAAATTATTTCACGGGTCTCCCCACTTTCTGTGACATAGTGGCTGGTCGGTTGAGAGACAGGCACTACAAGATTTTCCCCTGCATAAGCTGGCTCTCCACCACTTCGAGACTCCCTACTAGGCAAGCTAGTTTCCTGATTTGTAGCAGAGCTCTCGCCATTAAGCCTTGGGGTTGATACTTCAGTCTGGTTTTCATCTGATTGTGGTTGGTCTAATTGAGAGGGGTTAGTCACAGACTCTGCTTGACTAGATCTCTCCTCTGCTAACGCTAGCCCCTCGCTATCTCCAATATCGGAAAGTGTAGATATTTCATTAGTAGAACTACCTAAGGTAGTTTCCGTATCAGCACTGACACCAACTGAACAAGTCGTAGCCATTGCAAAAAGAAAGGCAACCGAAACTAGACCTACTGATAATTTCCTCAGTGCAAAACGGACAGGATTGTGCATTGTTCTTACTCCCTTCATCTTTTTTATTTATTATATCAACAGTTCGGTAAATCTCAAAACAATCGTAAAATACGTCGCCATCTTCCTCACTTTTTCACCCGAGTCAACTTGCAATAGCATTTAGAAACCTATTCCCAGAAAAAAAGAAAATGCATAAAATCAAGCCGACAAGCATCTGATTTTATGCGTGTTTTCGCGTTGTCTATGTTTTTACTCAGTCAGATCTGGTAGGCAGACTTACTTGCTCATTAAGCCTTTTTTCAAACTTCTCCAAAAGCCGATATCATCGGTCTGTAAAATCAAACCTGCATAGGATTTGCCAATAAAGACAATTGCACCAATCGTGGTCGCTGCGAGAATGAAGAAGGATAGCCAGGTCTCCCAGCTACTCGCCCAGCCATTTATCTGGCGAATCGGCATAAAGAAGGAGGATAAAAATGGGATAAAGGATCCGATTTTCACCACGATATGTTCTTGTGCTTGTTGACCAAAGGTCATGGCCCCTAAAAATCCGATGATAATAGGATAAATAACAGGTTGAACAGCCTTGTTGACATCTTCTGGCCTCACCACAAGAGAGCCACACAAGGATGCCAAGGTCACTCCCAGGAGCAGACCAAAAATAGCAAAGAGAATCATGGTCCAGTCCAAGTTGTCTAAAACAGCTTGCACCAAGACCTGGTTTGACTCCAAGATTTCCTTGGTCAATTCCAATTGTCCTGCTAGGTGATAGGCCAAGATGCCACCTACAAGATAGACACCCAAATGGGTCGCAATGACGAGGAAGATACCAAAGATGCGACCGTAGAAATAGGTCCAGGCTGGAACACTAGAGAAAATCACTTCCATAATTTTCGTTCCCTTTTCACTGGCTACTTCCTGGGCAGTTGTAGAAGCATAGACAATAGTCATGATGTACATGAGGAAAATCAAGCCGAAGAAGGTAATCATCTGCCCAATTTTTTCCAGCCCCTCTTGGTCACCAACTTCCTCCACATAGGAAGGCTGGATGGTTAGAACTTCAAGCTGACTTGGTGTCAATTGAGCATTGGCTTCATTGAGCTGCTGTTGCAAGCTCTCTAGAATGGACTGGAAAGTTTGCTGAACGGATTGAGAAGGGACTTCTTTTCCATGATAGGTCGCCTGGTATTGCTGGTCCACTACTGCGACCTTGATATAGCCTGCCAATTCTTCTTCTGAAAACTGCTGCTTGGCTTCTTCTTCCGTCACAAGAACCATATCCAAATCAAGGGTCCCAAAGGCCATTTGGGTCATAAAGTCCTCACTTACGAGACCAATTTTTTCCGACCCAGCATCCATGCTAGAGCTTGTTAGATAGCCTGTTCCCAAAGATAAACCGAGAAAGAGGAAGGGGGATAGGACCATAAAAACAAAGGACCAGGATTTGACCTGCCGTAGGTAGGTCTCTTTTGCGACTAGGATAAAGGATTTCATTCGGCCACCCCCGATTTGATTTTAAAGATTTCATCAATAGTTGGCGCCTGCTGGTCAAAGGTTGCCAGATAGCGACCACCGCTGATCAACTGGAAGAGCTCTGGACCTGAAGCTTCATCGTCTAGGACAAGACGCCATTTATCGTGATTGGTCATTTGAATAGAGAGGACATGGGGCAGGTCTTCTAGCTGCTCTCTCGGAATATCCGAGGAAACAAAGAGGCGTGTCCGTCCAAACTGCCGACGAATATCCTGAATGCCTCCATTCAAGACCAGCTGCCCATCTTGGATCATCAGGAGTTGGTCACACAATTCTTCCACGTTGGTCATGACATGGTCTGAGAAGATGATGGTTGCCCCGCGCTCCTTTTCCTCCAAAATTACCCGCTTTAGGAGGGCAGTATTGACAGGATCCAGCCCTGAAAACGGCTCGTCTAAAATAATCAGGCTTGGCTCATGGATCAGGGTCACAATCAACTGGACTTTTTGCTGGTTTCCTTTGGATAGGCTTTTTATCTTGTCTGTTACTTTGCCTTTGACTTCCAATTTTTCCATCCAAATCGGTAGTTTTTCAGCAACTTCTTTCTTGGACAAACCCTTCAAACTCGCCAAATACCGTACCTGTTCAAAAACAGTCAGCTTGGGCATCAAACTGCGTTCTTCTGGTAAGTAGCCGATTCTTTGGAACAAATCTGGCGTAACAGCCTGCTGGTCGAGGACAATCTCTCCCTCGTAGCTGACAAATCCTAGTAAGGAATGGAAGAAGGTGGTTTTCCCTGCACCATTTTTCCCTACCAGACCACAAATGGTTCCAGACGGAATGGTGAAGGAAATGTCTTTCAAGACTTCCTTGCTTCCGTAACTTTTGCACAAGTGACGAACTTCTAACATCTCAACCTCCTTAGAATTGATTGCTTTTATTGTACACCTTTTTGTTGGCATTGTAAATGATGCACAGAAATAAAAGCAAAAAATAACAGAACAGGAAACCTGCTCTGCTATTGTCCAAAAGAAACTAGTCCTCTGTCGGTCGATACATCATGAGACCAAGTCCCATAAAGCCCAGTAAAAAGAGGCTGAGTAGAAGGGCTTGATGCCCGCTATCACCCACCATGGAAATGGTTTGGCGGAGACCTGAGACGGAATAGGTCATCGGGAGATAAGGTTGCACCACTTGGAAGAAGCGTGGGCTGAGCTCAATCGGGTAGGTTCCTGCACTAGACCCTAATTGCAAGAGGAGAAAAATCAGGCTGGCAAAGGAGCCAAAGCGACTGTTCCAACCGACTAAGGCAGTCACCAAGGCCATGAAGGTCCATGATGCTAGGAGAATCAAGCCTAAGGTCTCTACCCAATGATTTGGACTAATTCCGATGAGAAGAAGGACTCCATAAAGAATGATGGCTGCTAGACTGGCAATAGTTCCATTGAGCAAGAGTTTGCCCTTGGCCCAATCCCAACGGTTTTTGTAGGGACGGTTGTCCAAGTGTTTTGCAAAGATGACATTGGCAGATAGGGCAGCCACCATAAGCGCTACCGATACCATGTAAGGAGCCATGCCGACACCGTTGGTCGCAACGCTGTCTTGGTCTGTATGTTCTAGGGTGACTGGATTCGCCACTGCCTGTGCATTATCTTCATCGACAGCTACCACGGATAACTGCTGACTAGCCTGAGAGAGTGAGCTGGCTAGGGTTTCACTGCCTGTTCGAAGGCTGGTTAGGCCTGTTGCCAAGGTTTGTCCTCCTGTGGCGAGCTGATCGGCACCTGCTACCAGTTGTTGACTACCTGATGCTAACTGTTGCGTCCCACTGACCAGCTGTCCTGAGTTGGCGGCTAGAGTGGTCAAGCCACTGGATAAACTGTTGGTCCCAGTGACGAGGCTTGGGCTATTGGTTGCCAGCTGGTTGCTACCTGCAGCTAGTTGATCAACTGCGGTCGTATAAGCAACGACGCCTGCTTGTAGCTGACTTGCACCACTGCTCAATTGGGTTTGCAAGGTTGTCACACCGTTTGACAGGGCTTGACTGCCTGGTAAGATTTGTTGGTTAAGCGCTGTATTGACTTGGCTCATGCCACTTGTGAGGGTGGTCAAGGCACTTGTTGCTCCAGGTAGGGCTTGTTCTGCTGCTGCGTTAATCTGACTGACAGCTGTTTGGAGTTGACTCACTTGACTGCTGAGACCAGTTAGATTTTGTAGGCTAGTCAAGGATTGACTGAGCTGATTAATTTGACTGAGAATAGCCTGGGCATAGCTTGCAGTGGTCGAAGGGCTATTGGTCAAGGCCGCATCAATCTCTGTCTGTTGCGTGGCAGTCATTGATTGGTAGGCGGCAGTAGCTTGAACAGCTTGTAGGCTGGCTGTTTTGTCTGTCTGAGAGGCTGTTAGAAGAGCCTGGGCCTGACTGGCCATACTGGTCAGCAGATTGGTCAATTGACTGGTATCCACAGAAACCGTTCCTAAGCCTGTCAGACTAGCGTTTAGTTGTTGAATGGCCGCTTGTAACTGTGGTAGGCCTGTTATCAGGGACTGGATTTGGGCATTTTCTTGCTCAGACAGGCTGGTCGCAGTGGCGAGTTGGGAAAGGCCAGCTTCGAGTTGACTAGCTCCTGCTTGTAATTGGACAATTTGCTCTGTCCCAGACTGCAAACGCCCCACTCCTGCTAGCAAGACGGAAGATTGACCAGCCAACTGATTGGCTCCGCTAGATAGGGTCACAAGGCCATTTGTATAAGTGGTAATCCCCGTAAGCAAGGTTTGGCTGCCTGTGCTAGCCTGGCCAACCCCGTCTGTATAGCTTACGATTCCTGTCGCCACTTGCTCGGTACCAGATGCCAAGGCTTGACTAGATGTCGCCAAGGTATCCAGTCCTGTCGCCAGAGTTTGACTTCCTGTTTCGAGTTGGTTGGCACCACTAGATAGGACCTGACTGCCTTCTGCTGCTTGACCGAGGCCTGTTTGCAGCTGCCCCATGCTATCAAAAACAGCACTGGTATAGGTTTCTGTAATGGTTTCAGAGATGGATGATTCCAATTTTTCCATGGCTGAGTCACTCATTTTTGAGGCGACAAAACTATGGCCTTTGGAAGTTTGGTAGGAAATGGTGAGAGCCTGCGGTTGCTCGGTCAAGAGGCTGGCTGCTTTTTGAGAGAGGTCTTCCGGTAAGGTGATGACCATATAATAATCTCCGTCATTCAAGCCTTGATCTGCTTCTGTCTCCGATACAAAGTGAAAGTCTAAACTCTGACTCTCCTTCATCGAATCCACCATATCCTCACCAATCGTAAGGGTCTTATCCTGAAATTGTGCAGACTGGTCTTGATTGACAACTGCAACAGGCAATTGATCCAAACGACCGTAAGGGTCCCACATAGAAGTCAAAAAACTAATATTGTAGAGGGCTGGTACACAAGCTATCCCCAAAATCGTTAGCAAGGTCATTGGTTTTTTTAACATATTCTTTACTTTTTGCAACATATACAACTCCCTTTAGACATACTGTCCAAAAACTGATAAAATACATTATACGAGTCTGCTTTTTAAAAGCAAGCAAAAGAATCGTTTTTTAGACACAGTGTCTAAAAATGTACAAAAGGAGAAATCAATTTCATGGATACTCGCAGGGAGCGAACAAAGGATTCCATATTACGTGCGATGGTCACCTGCTTACAGGACCAAAATTTCAATGATATCACGACCAGTCACCTAGCAAAAACCGCTGGTGTCAGTCGGTCTAGCTTTTATACCCACTACAGGGATAAATTCGAGTTAATCGAATCCTACCAACAGACCCTTTTTTATCAGCTAGAGGTGATTTTTGACAATTATAAGGGAGACCCAGAAGCTTCGTTTTTGGAGATTTTCCAATTTCTAGATAGGGAAGAATTATTGGCTGCCCTGCTAAGCCCACATGGCACTCAAGAAATTCAACAGTTCTTGATCAATAAGGTCCGTCTCCTAGTCAGCAGGGACCTCTCCCTAAGCATGAATAAAGAAGAATGGGCAGCCAACGAAAAAGAATACCGTAGCATTTACTTTTCCCATGCCTTTTTCGGTTTGGTCCAATCTTGGATTGCCAAAGGAAAATCTGAAAGTCCTGAGGAGATGACCCAAATCCTACTCAAATTACTTCCTTGATGAGCTAGATTGTCAAGGATTGGGCTTGTCACTCACTTAACAGAGTGATATAATGATTTGTGCAAACGTTTTCTTAAAGGAGATAGATATGATAGAAGCGCAGCATTTATCCAAAACCTACTACGTCGTGGACAAGGAGGTTGGGCTCAAGGGCTCGATCAAGGCCTTCTTCAAGCCCAAGAAAAAGGCCATTCAGGCGGTCCAGGACATCTCGCTATCCATTCAACAGGGGGAGATTGTTGGCTACATCGGCTCCAACGGCTCTGGCAAATCGACGACCATTAAGATGCTGACAGGGGTGCTGCACGCTGACGAGGGGACGGTCACCATTAACGGTCTTGTTCCCAAGGACAATCGCAAAGCGGTCAACAAGCAAATCGGTGTTCTGTTTGGGCAGAAATCACATCTAGACTGGAACCTGCCTGTGCAGGAGTCCTTTATTCTCCATGCCAAGATTTATGATGTGCCTGAGGCGGTCTTCCAGGAACGCTTGGCCCGCTTGATTGACCTGCTGGATTTGGCAGATATTATGAAGCAATCCATTCGTAATCTATCTCTTGGGCAACGGGTCCGCTGTGAATTTGCGGCGATTTTCCTCCACCAGCCTTCCGTGGTCTTTCTGGATGAGCCAACAATTGGCCTGGATGCCAGTGTCAAGGAGACCATTCGGGCCTTTATCCGCTACATGAATGAAGAGCATGGTACGACCTTCTTGATTACCTCCCACGATATGAAAGACATCGAAACCCTCTGCGAACGGATTTTCATCATCGATAAGGGGAAAAAAGTCTATGACGGCTCACTCAGCCAGCTCAAAGAGCGGTTTTCTCAAATCAAAACCATTAGCTTTTCTACCGAACACCCGTTGACGACAGATATTGAGGCAGCCGGCTTGGAATTTGACCGCAAGGACGATTACCATTTCGATATTCACTATCAGGCTAGTCAATGGACCAGTGCCCAGGTCATTACTATGGTCTTCGAGCAGATTGAGGTTGATGATGTGACCATGAAAGAGCTGGAAATCGAGTCCATTGTCCGTCAGATTTACGAGGAGGGCATCCATGCGTAAGTACCTCTACATGACGCGGCTGACCATGATGACAGCCCTACAATACAAGGCCTTTTTTCTGGCTACCTTCGTGTCTGTTTTAGCACGGATTTTGGTGTCGCTCTTTGTCTGGAAGACCATTTTCTTCACACAGCCCGAGGTCAATGGTTACAACCTCCAGACCTTTACCACCTATATCATCTTCGCCAGCCTCTTGGCCAGTCTCAATACCTTTTCTATCGGAGAGGACCTGTCATACGCTATTTTGAAAGGGCAGATTGCGGGGGAATTTTTACGGCCCTACTCTTTTATCCTCTCCCTCTTCTTCAAGGACCTGGGGACGAAGTTGATTGAACTCTTCAAGTTTTTGGTGGTCTTCCTCATCATCCTCTTGGTGCAGAGTGACTTTTACCTTCCAGATGGAAAGACTATACTGGTCTTTCTCCTGTCTGCTGTCTTGGGCATGTTTATCGTGCAGCTCTTGGACTTGGCCTTTGGTTTTGCGACCTTCTTTACGGTCAATGCCTGGGGAGTCATGCTGCTACGAATGGGGCTCTTCAACCTGTCATCCGGAGCTCTCTTACCGCTCAGCTTTTACCCTGAAAAAGTTGAAAAGGTCCTGAGCTTCATGCCCTATAACTATGCGATCAATGTGCCTATTTCCATTCTCTTGGGTAGGGAAACAGACCTGTCCTTGCTAGGCTTGCAGTTGCTCTGGTTGCCTGTACTTGCTGGCTTTATCGCGGCTCTATGGTCCCAAGCCAAACGAAAAATTGTCATTTTTGGAGGCTAGGATGAAAAAGTATATCGGTTTGTATTTGTACAATGTCAAGGTCTTCATGATGGCCCAAATGTCCTTTCGGGTGGACTTTTTCATCGGTTTGGTATCTTCTTTGGTAGAACAGGTGGTCTATCTGATTTTCCTCAATGTCCTCTTTAGCAATATCAAAGAGATTGCCGGCTTTAGCTACGGGCAGATGCTCTTTATCTATGGCATGGCAACGGTGGGGCGATCGGTGCACTTGATTTTCTTTGATAATCTGTGGATGTTTGGTAGCCGCTACATTCGGCAGGGAGAGTTTGAACGTCTGCTTCTGCTGCCGGTCAATCCGCTCTTTCAGCTGGTTTGCGAGCGAATCCAGCCTCAAGGCATCGGCACAACGGTGATTGGCGGCGTGGCTCTGTGGCAATCTTCGCAGATTTTGGGCTTGGAATGGTCTGTCTGGAAACTTCTCCTGCTGATTTTTATCGCTATTTGTATCGGCCTGCTCTATGCGGCGATTCAGCTAGGACCGACGGCTCTGGCCTTTTGGATTGTAGAGTCTTTTCCGCTCACCATGGGGATTTTTGCCCTCAACCAAATGGCTCAATATCCTCTCAATATCTATCCAAAAGTCATTCAATTCCTGCTGATTTTTGTCTTTCCCTACGCCTTTACCGCCTACTTCCCAGCCCTCTACTTCCTGGACCTCTCCATGTGGGGCCTAGCTCTTCCGCTCGTTGTTGCCATCATCTTTACGATTAACTACAAGCTCTTCCGCTATGGTATGACCAAGTTTACGAGTGTTGGAAATTAAAAAAAGAAAGTCCTAGGACTTTCTTTTTTTAATAGGGTATAAACCTAATCTCTCTTCTTATTCAGAAGGGTGCCGGCGAGGATACCTAGTCCTGCCAGAGGTAAAGTGATTCCAATAATTGCGCCTGTAGCTGGAAGGATTTTTGCCTTTAATCCTGATTTGCCACTGGCAGTGTTTGCGATCTCTTCTGGGTAAACTAAGACAAAGTCTGATAGATGGTCTGTTTCAAAGGTCAAGCTTTCCTTATCCTTCTTGACAATCTTCATCTCAGTCAGTTTACCATCTGGTGATAGATAATAAACCTTCTCAACGCTATCTGCCTTGGCAGCGGGTACTTGCACCTGCAAGAGTCCCTTATATGCCACTGCTTGACCTGCTGCATCTAGAAGTTGAATGTCGAGTACAATCAGCTGACGACCCTCCAAGTCTGCAATCTTTTTCTCTACTTGTTTGACTACCAGTTTGTAGTTGCCCAAGTCCTGATCTGCTGTAATGATGACACCACTATCTGGGTCCTTGAGCTCATAGATTGGAGTTGGAAGAGTTGGAGTCAAGCTTCCTGAACTGCCTCCAGATGGATGACCAGTATCTGTTCCAGAAGAGTTTCCAGTTGATGTTCCTGGTTTTGTCTCTGTTGGTGGAGTGACTGAGCCAGTTTCTTTTCCATCAAGGGCTTTCCTGGACTTGGTCACTGCTGCTTCTAGACTAGCAAGGGTCTCCTTGCTATAATCCGCTTGCGCCAAGCCTTCTTTTGCTGCTTGCAGTGCCTTGTCATAGGCAGCGCGTTTGTCTGCCTGACTAGCTGTGTAGCGCAGGCTTGCCTTGACGGCTTCCTCTTCATCTAGCTCCAATTTGAGAGCAAGAAGATGGTCTTTCAGGTCCAAACCATTTAATTGAGTTTGGTAGGTCGTCAAGGTTTCAAGCAATTGATCTACTTCGGTCTGACTGCCTGCCCCCGTTTCCAAAAGGGTTTGAGCTGCTAGAATAATCTGGTTGTATTGGTCCTTGCGAACTGGTCCAGCAAAGAGATAGGCATCGCTTTTTTGAACATCTGGTGCAAGGCTGAGTGCCTGTCTCAAGGCTTCTGTTTGCAGCTCTGCTTGTTCCGGAGTCGTATCTTCTGTCGACTCTGTCTCTTTGCCATCAAGGGCAGCTTGACTATTCAATAGGTTGGTGAAGGCCGCTTCTAAGTCTGCTTGAAGACCTGGTTGACTGAGTTTGGCTTGTGCTTGAGCTAGAGCTTGGTCATAAGCAGCTTGTTTTCCACTATCAGCTGCTAGGTAGAGCGGACTTGCCTTGACTGTCTGGCTGGCAGTCACTTTTTCTTGCAAGCGACTCAAGAGGTCCAAGATTGCCTGACCATTTAAGGCTTGAGCTGCCAATTCAAGGTCTCGGCTTGCCTGATCGATAGCTTCTTGACCGACTTGTCCGGTCAGGAGTTGGCGACCCGCTTGGAGCGCCTGATCATAGGCTGTCCGTTTTTCTTGGTCTGCAGCTTGATAGGCTGGACTTGCCTTGGTGGACTCTTCTTTAGCCAATTGGGTTTCCAAAGCGGTGCGATCGACTGTGTTTGTAGTAGGCTCTGCTTGCTCGTTTGCTCCATTTGAATCATCTGGACTACTTGGTTCTTCTGGTACAGCTGAGCTATTTGGTTCCTCTGAACTGCCCGGCTCTTCTGATTCAGAAGGATGATCTGCTGCAACTAAACCTGTCTTGGCTGTTTCTAATGCTGTTTTCAAGGCTTCTAGACTGGCAACTGTTCGCTCTTCTGCTTCCAGGCCAGTTTGGGCTGCCAAGATAGCCTGATCATAGGCTGTTTTGGTTTCTACTGTTGCTCCCTGATAAGTTGGAGAAGCCTTGACTTGCTCCTCTTCTTCTAGGAGAGATAGGAGAGCTGCGGCAGCTGCCTCAATCGCCTGACCATCCAGTTTTTCTCTTGCATCTTGCAAGTCTGCTACTGCCTGGTTAATCGCCTCTTGCTGGACTGCAGTATCCGTTGCTACCGTTTTACCAGCTTCCAGCGCTTGGTCATAGGCTGCTTTCTTCTCTTGAGAAGCCAATTGGTAGGCGACTGACTCTTTGACACTTGTTTCTCGGTCCAATTCTTCCTGCAAACCAGCACGATCGACACTTGTTACCGCAACAGTAGGTGCTTGATCGGTATAGGTCAAAATCGGTGTTACATGGATAGAGAACTTGCTTGGACGTTCGATATTCAATGCTTCAAATCGGACAAAATCCCCTTTTTGCACCGCAATAACACGACTGGCAATTGGTTGGGCTTCCAGGCTGGTTGTCAAGGTAACGCTGTCTAAACTTGTTCCATTATGGGTTAGAGACAATTTGACAGAGCCATTTTGGTTGCCTGCTTGACGGAGATAAGGCTCTCCATCCTTCAGGCTAATCTGAAGGTAACCATCTTTCGGAGCGCGATAGGTCATGGCATAACCTTGGCTTGAACCACCTGGTTCTAGAGAATCTGCTAGGAGACCATGCGTCGCATCGGTAATGGCTGCCGAATGACCTGAACCATCAATTCCGACCGTGCCATAATTGCCACCCTTCCAGTTCGGCCAAGTTGCATCATAGTCTGTCAAATTGTGGTAGGCGTCGCCTTCTTTTCGTTGGGCAAACCAAACATTTCCTTGCTTATTGTGCACATAGTCTAGTGCCCAATTGTAGGTGTTTTTCACTTCAATCTGGTAGTCTTTGACCTGGCCATTTTCTGCTGTGATTCGTAGTTTGTGACCTGTTTCAAGGGCGCTTGTAACAGGATTTCCTTCGGCATCAACCACCTTGGCAGTTGCTTTTTCAGGAAGCCCTAAACCTGCTAATAATTGGGCCTCATCGGTCGGATGAGTAGCTGTACTTGGAACATACAGGGTGCCTCCATCCATCTGATAGATGCTGGAAAGAATAGTATTTTGACCATCGAGATGCACTTCGCCCTCATCCAAAATTTCATAGCCAACTCGCACTTCTGCTGCAGCTGCAAAATTCTTACCAGCTTCACGGCTGATGCTACTGATAGCCTTCAGTTTGACATAGCGGGCTTTTACTGGTGCAAATTCAACAATCTTAGTAGCTGTAGTTGGTTCCCAATCGCCACTTGCGACAGTCAGCCATTCCTGCTTGTCTTGGCTGACCGAAATTTCGTATGCTGTGATGACCCCATTGCCGACCTGTGGACGTGGTACATACTTGAACATGGAAACATCTTTAACTTGACTCAGATCTAGACTGATCCAAAGGTTATCTCGGCTGTCTCCTGCCCATTTACTGTGCCAAATGGTGGACAGCTGATTGTCCAAGGCTAGGGAACCATCACCTTCGCGCTGGTTATTGGGTTGGAAACTGCCGACTTCTGCTGACATACTAGATGGATCGTATTCTTCAAAGGTCTTGCCAAATTCAATCTGGTATTCTTTTTCCAGGGCACCTCTTGTCAGTTTCACCCGGTCACCAGCTTGTAGGCTGTCCCCATCCGCCTTAACCTTACCATCTCTACCCAGGACTTCTAGGCTGGCACCTCGGCTAGCACGCAGATTTGCCTTAAAGTCCGAAACTTTTGTCCGTTTTGGTACTTCTGAGATACTGGTTTCTGTGACGGTATAGACAGCTGAAGCGACTGAAAGCTCTTCGGCTGTATATGGACTTTCTGCTGCACCAAGGTCTGGTTTTGAGTCAACTACTTCGCCAAAGAAATCTTGGTTTGGATGGCCTCCTTGTAAGACTCCTGCATCGATAGCTGGTGAGTCCTCAGCCAGTTTAAACATGGCAAAGGCAGAGCGGTCATGGATGCTGGTTCCTGTCGTAGCACTGATCGGTGCGCTGGAAATGTCTCCTGCAAATTTTGGATCTGCCTGGATGGCATTAGCGTCATCGGTTGGAACATT
Source organism: Streptococcus suis (assembly GCF_016775005.1). Lineage (GTDB taxonomy): Bacteria > Bacillota > Bacilli > Lactobacillales > Streptococcaceae > Streptococcus > Streptococcus suivaginalis. Next base: position 239,049 of record NZ_JAEUXI010000002.1, read on the forward strand.
GGCATAGTTATAATAAAGGTTATTGTTGTAGGTCGCACGCGCATTGCCCTTGGTCCAGTTTTCATTTTTTGGACTGGTCCCAGTATAGTAGAAAATGTTGTTTTCCACATTCATCGTGCCGCCTGTATGAGGTGCCCCACGAAGAACATCCACGTTTTCAGCAACAATAAAGGTATTGTTGTAAACCTCGGCATCTGGGTTATGAGCAGCACTAATCACTCCTGCCAAATCTTTGTTGGAGATGTTATAGCGGAAGGTATTGCGGTAAGCCTGCGTATAGCAGAACATGATGGCACCACCTTCGTTATTATGGCTGTAATTGTACTGATAAACGGTGCCGTCGCCATAGTCTGCATCCCAGGCTTGAGCATCCTGGCTGTAATTGGTGTCATAGACTTCGTTGTATTGGAAGATGGCATCCTTACACTTCCAAGGCCAGATGGCAGCCGCTACCCTCCCAAAATCTGTCGCTGAATAATCCGAAGGGTTAATCTGATTAGCTGTTTCAATGGCTACGTTATTTTGTACTAGAGGACGGTGGGCATACATGGTCGTAATCGCATCTCCACCAATGTCACGGAGGTAGTTATTTTCAATGACCACATTGGTTGCCCCGTAGCGTTCCATCACACTATCTGGTAAGGCTGTTGTGGTGAATTGGTCCCAGTAGGCAGTATAGGCTAGTGCAATCCCCCAACGGTTGACATCTGTCACATGGTTATTAGCCACGCGCACATCATTGTAGCGAGAAATTCCTGTTTCTGCCTCATTGGTCGGTTTAAAGGTGGTGAAATAGATACCTCCGTTGTTCATGTGCTTGTCATAGACATTTCCTTTGACATTGGAAATGCGCAAGCCTTCTAGATAGATATGGTCCAAGGTCCCCTTGTTCTGGGAAACTACTGCCACACCTGTTCGGTTCATGGCATCGATGGCATTGTAGGCCTTGCCTTCTTCTGCCGCAGCATTGGTAATGGCAAGGTTGCTGACTTCAATGTACTCCACATCTTTCAAAAGAATGGCTGAGGAGACTGTTCCTTGGTATTTGTGACGAGCATTGTCCAACTGTTTACCGTAGTCTTGATACCATTGACCATGACCGTTGGTATTGATAGTCGGAAGGTTGGCACTGCCATCACCATAGTTGGTAATGATAATCGGTGCACCCTCACTTCCTGATCCATTCAGATGCAGGTACTGGTTATTAAAAACGGAGCCATTTTCTAGCTTGACTACATCTCCTGGTCCAAGGGTTAATTGGTTAATCTTGTCTAGGGTCTGAAAGGGGCTAGACTCGCTTAAGCCATTGTTTGCATCATTTCCCCGTAGGCTGCTGACATAGTAGGTTCGACCCGTAGAGCTTGTAGCTGGACTGTCGGTGGTGTTGGCTTGAACCAGACTAGCCAGGGTCAAACAGGACACCGTGGCTAAGCTGATAAGTGCTTTTTTCTTCATCCATTTCCTCCTTTATTAGTTGATGATAGAATCGAGATAGGCAAGTAATTGGTCTTCCTCATAGTCCAATTCCATGCTGTCACTTTTTTGATTGACGAGTTGTTGATAAGCCTCTTCTTGGAGGCGTTTTTTGATAACTTCTTTTACTTCTTCAAATGGAACAGGACCATTATCTGTTCGGTTGATTAGGCGAATCAGGTAAAGGCAGCCATTTTCATCGATGACTGGACTGGTTTGACCAGCTTCCAACTGGTCTGCATAATAGAGAACATCACCGATAAATTTTGCTAGGGTTGAAACCTGGTCAGAAGCAATCTCTTCATAGCCATAATAGGCTACTAGGCTTGGAAATCCTGCCATGTCAAAGCGAGAATGAGCTGACTGCCTGGCTAGACTATCTAGATCAGCCCGCAGTTGTGCCAAGACCTGGTCATTCAAATCTTCCATCGCATAATAAATCCGGATATACTCTACCTCATAGTCATCATAGCGGGCAAAGATGCCTTCTGCCTGACTTTGGTAATAGGTTAACTGCTCAGCATCACTCACTGCCAGACTGCTTGTGCCAAACTGGTCCAAATAGGCCTGCTCGAAACTGTCTAATTCATATTCCAAAAAAGCTTCTTGCGAAAAGGTTGCAAGACCATAAACGGCTTCACCATTTGAACTCGCTTTTTGGCGATTTTGATTCGAGGCTTGAAACCTATTTATAAATGCGCTATAATCGATACTAGATATCATCCCTGTTTCCAGAGCTAGACTTCTGGCTGCGTAAATCCGCCTTAGCTGGTCCAGGACTTCCTGTAATAAGCGGACCTTTGGATTTTCTCCTTGAAAATCCCTGTCCCAAAAACCGTGATCAACCTCAGCTTGGTACTGATCAAAAAAATACTTGGTGACCTGATACTGGGCCTTGGTTACCTCCGTTTGAAACTCTTCTTCAGCTACTGCAACCCCATCGATTTTCAGGGAGTAGCTAGCTGGTCGAAAAACCATCATCCCAGTACAAATGACCAAGACCAGACCCGCCATAAGGGTTAGAATTTGCCATTTTTTTACCTGTTTTAGGGGCATAATCAGCTCCTCCCTTTAAATCCTTGTTCAGTTCTATTTTATATTAACTAGTAGTCAAAAATATAGTAAGAAAACGCTATCTTATTGCTTAAACTTGTCAAAAAGAGGTATTTATGGTCGAAAACTCTATTCATCTTTCCCAACAGATTCTCTACAAGCGGTCCCACAAAACCTTTGCAAAAGGCTACCATTTTCCCATCCATGCCCATCGGCTCTCTGAACTCTATTTGATCTTAGAAGGTTCTTGCCAGATGGACCTTGCCAACAAGACCTATCAATTTCAGGCGGGTGACTGTGTCATCCTTGCCCCTTTTGTCATTCACTCGCTGACCATTCCCAAAGAGGACACCTGTACCGTTATCCAGTTGCACTTTGACCTCTATCATTTTCCCCACTTTTTAGTGGGGCAAGACCGTCAAAATCCCTTTGAAATGATTGATCTTTTCAAGGACACCAATAGCCACTTGCTCTTTCAACCTACGGAGGAAGAAGCTGCTTACTTACTCCAGTCCAGCCGTCTTCCGCTTCCTCCAGACCTCTACGAATCAAGCCTACAGCAATTGGAATTCACTGTCTTTTTAACCAAGATTTTGTACAGGATCAAGCGCGAACCTGAAGGTCGCCCTGAACTGGGATCTCGCTATGTCCAAAATACCTTGGAGTACATCCACCACCACTTTTCAAACCCGCTCTTACTGGCTACAATCGCCAAGGAACTCAATATTACTCCCCACTACCTCAACAAGCTCTTCAAGGCAGAAACCGGGACCACCATTAAACATTACCTGACCCTCTATAGGCTCAATCGGTCAGTTGAGCTTATGAGCAGGACAAAAAAGAGTTTGACCTTTATTGCTCAAGAGGTTGGGTTCAACGATGTGCAGCATTATTCCAAGACCTTCCGCAAGTATTTCAACACTTCTCCGCGGCAATTCCGGCAATTGATGACCCCTGACAGCCACTAAGCCATCAAAAAAAGACCTAGTAAGCTAGAGATAGTCTCTTTACTAGGTCTTTTGATATTTTATATAAGATTCTTTCTAGTCTTGTCCTTCCTCACTGGACTTGTTAGACGGAGCTAAAAAGAAGGATTCAAGAACGGTCAAAACTCCCTGGTCCTTGTTGGAGGGTGCCAGGTAACGGGCACTTGCTTTTACCTTGTCCGTTCCATTCTCCATAGCATAGGAATAGGTCACCAGCTGCAACATCTCGATGTCATTGTCCGAGTCTCCAAAAGCCATCACCTGATCTGGGGCCAGGCCTTTTTCCTCCATGACTTGGGACAAGCCCCAGGCCTTGTGGATCCCAAAAGGAAGGATATCAATCGAACCATAGCCGCTGGTCACCGCCACTAAATTCCCCGCAAAGGCCTGGTTAAAAGCTGACACAACTTGCTCGACCTGACTCGGCTCGATCCACAATCCCATCTTGTAAATGACCTCCTCTTTGGGATAGGCCGCAAGAGAATCCAAAAAACGGATACGTGATAAAAACTGCTGCATTTCTTCCTCTTTTATCGGAATTCCCGATTGGTGAAATGGCAGAGCTCCACCAGCCTGCATATAGATGGTTTGGTCATTTGCCAACATGAGACAGACCTGGTGCCATCGGCCTGAAAAATACTCCAATACCTGGCTCACCTGCTCCGAACGAACCTGATGGCGGAAATAGGTCTTGCCCTTTCGCACCAGCCTCGCTCCATTGTCTGACAGAAAGAGAAGCCGGTCCTCAAATCCCTGACAGAGACTGAGCAGACGGTCCATGCCATTTCCAGAAGCAATCACAAAGCCGATACCTCTGCTTTCCAAAACCGTCAGCAAGCGTTCAAATCGATCCCTGTCAAAGCCACCTTCCTGGTCTAAAAAAGTACCATCCATATCTGTTGCAATCAAACGAATATCCATCATTCTTCCCCCCACTTCTTTTTACCAATTCAAACCAACGTGGTCTAAGGTTTCTTGATAGGCTTGGTCTATCCGTGCTTGATCTTCTGGCGAGAGTTGGTCTCGGTAGGTGCCCCCAGCGATAAAATCTTCCAGAATCAAGGTTTGATAAAGATAATATGGAGTCCCTTCACGCGGCACCCTCTTCACCCAAGACGGTCGCGCCTGTGCTGTCTTGATTCGCGTTCCGGAATGATCTTTTTCAATCTCTAAATCCATGAGGACACCTCTCTCTGTCCACTGGTAGTTGAGAACGCCTTCCATGGTTTCCATCCGTTGGTTGGACAAAAAATTCCCCATAGAATAGATAATGAGTTTCTTCTCCCCATCTTTTTCAAGGGTTTCAGAAGGCTGTATTACATGCGGATGACCACCCAAGACAAGATCTGCTCCCCATTCTACCATTTGGTGGTAGAGATCAATTTGTTCCTGACTTGGTTCGATCTGGTATTCCACACCCATCTGAGGCATGACAATGGTAAAATCAGCTTCCTGTTCTGCCTTTGCCAATTCCGCCTGCATTTTTTCTTGGTTGAGGTCCGAGAGATAGGCATCATACTCTTCCTGAGTTAGTCCAGCTTCCATCCCATTAAAACCATAGGCATAAGCCAAAATGGCGATTTTTATCCCATTAACCTCCCGAATATAAATCGGCATCTCTGCCCGGTTCCCATCTGGATAAACTCCCACCGAATCAATTCCCGCAGCTGCCAAATAGTTGACAGTTGACTGCAAACCAGACAAGTGAGAATCCAAAATATGGTTATGGGCCAAGTCCATGACATCATAACCAGCCTGCCCCATGGCCGTCGCAACAGAAGACGGCGCGTTGAAAAGAGGATAGCCAGCTAGAGGAAAATCATCTGAGATGGTCCCTTCAAAGTCCCCAATGGCTAAATCAGCCTGTTCCAACCAAGGTTGAACATAGGTAAAATTTTCCGAAAAATCATAGCTACCATCAGCCTGCAAGGCACTAGCATAAATAATATCATGGTAAAGCAAGTCCCCATGTGCCATGATACGGGCAGTCTTGACCGTTTCAACGGACTGATTAGCCTCTGCTTCTGTCGACTGTCTGGTTGCCTGACTTTCTTGAATTTGTTGGTTTTTTTGCCAAGGAAGGTGATCTTTGAGCAAGAAAACTCCAAGCGCTAGCCCCGCCACCAAAATGATTGGACCTGCAATCCCTATTTTCTTCTGCTTGCGCATATGCTTGCCTCTGCGGCTCCGACGTCTATCCATGTTCCACCTCTTCATTTCTTATTCACATATTAGTATAATGCATTTTTCCTCAAAAATCTAGAGCAAAAAAGAACTGATTGACACTCATCAACCAGTTCCACCACTGCACGCTAGTCTCTTATTGTTTGAAGTTTTCCACGAAAATCTTCAATGGTCTCGTAGCCTTTTTCCGCCATAAGGGCCTGCAATTCAGCTGTGATCCGCTCAAAAATAGCTGGTCCTTCCTTTTGCAAGGCCGTTCCAATTTGGACCATGCTGGCACCGCAAAGGATATGTTCAAAGGCATCCCGGCCTGTCAAAACGCCTCCTGTTCCAACTATCTGAATCTCAGGTTTCAAACGTTGATAAAAAGCATGGACATTTGCCAGGGCAGTCGGCTTGATATACTCACCACCTAGACCACCAAATCCTCCCTTGGGTTTGATGACCACTTGCTCATCTTCAATATATAAACCGTTTCCGATTGAGTTGACACAGTTGACAAAGACAATGGGGAATTTGTTAAAAATCGCTGCCGCTTGATCAAAATGAACAATGTCAAAATAAGGCGGCAATTTGATACCCAAAGGCTTGGTAAAATAACTGAAAACCTCCCGTAAAATGGTCTCCGTTGCTTCAAAATCATAGGCAATCTGCGGTTTTCCAGGAACATTGGGACAAGAGAGGTTGAGTTCAATCAAGCCCTTAAAATCGCTTGCTTCTACCTTTTTCAAAATCTCATGTGTCTCGTCAGGAGATAGCCCCACTAGAGATAAGATAAAGGTCCGCTCCGGTTCTGACCCTTGCAACTCCAATAAGTAGTCCATATAATAGTCCAGCCCTTGATTAGGCAGCCCCATTGAGTTGATGGAGCCCAAAGGAAGATTGCAGTAGCGAGGCTCGGGATTTCCTTCCCGATAGGCAAGGGTTGCAGTTTTGGTCACAAAGGTCCCAGCTGCAGAATCCTTGACAGCTTCCAACTCCTCCGTGGTCATACACCACACACCCGCCGCATTCATCAAACAGTTGTCAAAGGCAAAGCCTCCCAATCGTGTCGCAGTTGATACCATACAATCTCCTATTCCTTATTTTTGAATGATTATACCATAAGCAGGATAAAAAATGAGGTAATTTGCTGTTATTGTTCGCTTTTTCCCAGACAAACTTACCAACAATTTTCTGAATATTGCATTTTTTACTTTACAAGAAAAATCGGAAGTGCTATAATAATCAGCAGATACATTAAATTGTCTGACAATTTAATAAATTAAAAAGAAATCAGGTGACCACATGTCTAACGCAAAAGCTTACATCCAAGCTTCTTTTGAAGCAGTCAAAGCCCGCAACCCACATGAAACAGAATTCCTCCAAGCTGTAGAAGAGCTCTTCTCTACACTTGAGCCTGTTTTTGAAGCACACCCAGAATACATCGAAGAAAACATCTTGGCCCGTATCGTTGAGCCTGAGCGTATCATCAGCTTCCGTGTTCCATGGACAGACAAAGATGGAAATGTTCAAGTCAACCGTGGCTACCGTGTTCAGTTCAACTCAGCTGTAGGTCCTTACAAAGGTGGTCTTCGCTTCCACCCAACTGTAAACCAATCCATCTTGAAATTCCTCGGTTTTGAGCAAATCTTCAAAAACGTCTTGACTGGTCTTCCAATCGGCGGTGGTAAAGGTGGTTCAGACTTTGATCCTAAAGGAAAAACTGATGCTGAAATCATGCGCTTCTGCCAAAGCTTCATGACTGAATTGCAAAAACACATCGGACCTTCACTTGACGTCCCTGCTGGTGACATCGGTGTCGGTGGTCGTGAGATTGGTTACATGTACGGTCAATACAAACGCCTCCGCCAGTTTGATGCAGGCGTCTTGACTGGTAAACCTCTTGGCTTCGGTGGTTCTCTTATCCGCCCAGAAGCAACTGGTTACGGTTTGGTTTACTTCACTGATAACATGTTGGCTGCAAACGGTAAATCCTTCAAAGACCAAACAGTCCTTATCTCAGGTTCTGGTAACGTTGCCCAATATGCTGTTCAAAAAGCGACTGAACTCGGTGCAAAAGTCATCTCTGTTTCAGACTCAAATGGTTACATCATTGACGAAACTGGTATCGACTTTGACCTCTTGGTGGACATCAAAGAAAAACGCCGCGCTCGTTTGACAGAATACGCTGCAGAAAAAGCAACTGCTAAGTACTTCGAAGGTTCTGTATGGAACTACGATGGTAAGGCTGACATTGCCCTTCCATGTGCGACTCAAAACGAAATCAACGGCGAGCAAGCTGCTGCCCTTGTGAAAAATGGCGTTTACTGTGTGGCTGAAGGTGCTAACATGCCATCTGACCTTGATGCTATCAAAGTTTACAAAGAAAATGGCATTCTTTACGGCCTTGCTAAAGCAGCCAATGCTGGTGGTGTAGCCGTATCTGCCCTTGAAATGAGCCAAAACAGCCTTCGCTTGTCATGGACTCGTGAAGAAGTAGACGGCCGTCTTAAAGACATCATGGCAAACATCTTCAACACAGCTAAAGAAACTGCTGAAAAATACGACCTTGGTACAGACTATCTTGCAGGTGCTAACATCGCAGCCTTTGAACAAATTGCGGATAGCATGATTGCTCAAGGTTTGGTATAGTACAAGTCATAAAAAAATACACAAGTACATCACTTGTGTATTTTTTCTTATATACCTTGACCAACAACTTGGGTCCAGGCAAAGCTATCGTAAACAAAATAGAAAGAGGATTCGCCATCCACACCATAGACCAGTTTTACCTTCAGAGACTGACCAGGATCAATTTTTTCAGGGATGTTAACATCGTAGGTCGCATAGTCCAGCAAGAAAGTCATATCGGTACCAGCATCCACCAAGGAGAAGGCATATTCATCGAAGTAATACACCTGATCACTGGTATTGGTCATTTCAACCTCTACAACAAAAGCATTTGTATAATAAGTATCTACAAGTTCCAAGGAAGAATCCTTTTCCATCCGTGTAACGACCATTTCAAGGCCAGACTGAACCTCCCTACTTTCTCCAAGAGAAATAGTCTCCAAGCTACTGGTATCTTCATAGTAATAATCGCTATATGTGGACGAATCATACAAGGAAGAATAGCTTTTTTCTGCTGTGAGCCCCAAGGATAACAAAATGCAGATAATGGTTAAAATAAAACTCAGCAAGCCTCCGACAAGTGTTGTCCAGAACAAGACCTGTTTATGCAATGGTTTCTTACGGTAATAGACCAAACCATCTTCAACAACGAACTCTTTTGGATTCATCTAAATAACTCCTCTTTTTCTTAATGTGCTGGGCCGCTTGGCAAGTCAACTCCAGCAGTACGCAAGGCTTCTTGATACAAGCCATAAAATTGATGATAGATTTTGCCTTGTTGGCCACTGGCCACAAAGAGATTGACCCGAAACGAGAATTGTCCCGTCTGTAAATTTTGCGGTCCAAGAATGGTCACATCCTTGACCAGCTGATTAGTTGGTAACTCCCGGGCATTGACCTCCTCGATCACCTGATAAACCTTTTCCAAGTCTGTATTGAGTTTGAGCGGAATATCAATCTGCGCCCGCATGTCTCCACGAGATTGATTGGACACCACTAGGATATTACGATTGGGGATAAAATGCAAGGTTCCATCCGCGTCCCGAACTTGAGTCGTCCGAATTCCGACACTGACAATGGTCCCCGCGATGGTAATGGGACCGTTGGTTAATTTGACCACATCTCCCACATCAAACTGTCTCTCTAACAGGATAAAAAAGCCATTGACCAAATCTGAGAGAAAGCCTTGCGCTCCTAAACCAATCACAACACCTGCAATTCCTGCACCAGCAAATAGACTGGAAACAGGAAGACCAAGAATCGCTAGAATACAGTAAATCAGTAGGAAATACAGCAAGTAATTAAGCACACTCTCCACCAGACGGCTGATGGTTTTCTGGCGACCGATGTCCTGGGTCGAAATCTTTAAAGACGGCACCAGAATGCGTTTTACAGATTGCTTGGCTAGTTTTTTCACCACATAAAAGGAAAGGAACAAGAGAACCAAGGATAAGAGCTTGTTCAAAATACTCGTCAAGAGCTGTTCAAGATTAAATTGTGCTAGGTAAGTTGAGATAAAATCTGTCATAGAACTCCTTCCTAGCCACTATTATACCAAATTTTCTCAAAGTAACGAAAAGACAGCCAACTTAGCTGTCTTTTCTAATCTTTCACTGACTTAAAAACAAAGGAAATCTCCAATAGCCTAAGCATAGCCAAAGGTATCACCCTTATTTCTTTTTGGCAAAATACTGGCGCGTCTCCTTGATAATCACTGGTGAGAGAGCTAGTAAGGCAATCAAGTTTGGTAGAGCCATAAGCCCATTCACAATATCTGCAATGGTCCAAATCAAGTCAAGCTTGAGAAAACCACCCAAAGCAACCATGGCTACAAAGACCAAACGATAAGGCAAGATAGACTTGGTCCCAAATAGAAACTCGATACAGCGCTCCCCATAGTATGACCACCCCAGAATAGTCGTATAGGCAAAGAGAACCAGACTAATGGTCAAGGCCAAAGCACCTGATTGACCAAAAACTGTCGCAAATGCTGCCTGGGTCAGCGGAGCACCTTCCAAGCCAGCAACTGACCACTGACCGGTCACCAAAATCGTCAAACCTGTCAAGGTACAGATGATGATGGTATCGATAAAGGTACCTGTCATGGAAATCAATCCCTGTTCCACTGGGTTGTCTGACTTGGCAGCTGCAGCTGCGATAGGAGCTGAACCCAGACCAGACTCATTTGAGAAAACCCCACGCGCAATCCCACGTTGGATTGCCTGTTGCACAGTCGCACCCGCAAATCCACCTACAGCAGCTGCTGGTGTAAAAGCTGATTTAAGAACTAAGGCAAGGGTTGGCAAGAGCTGATCCAAATGCAGAACCAAAACGGTTACACTTGCCAAGACATACAAAATCGCCATAAATGGAACAATTTTGGTTGAAACATCTGAGATTTTTTCAATCCCTCCAAAGATAAAGAAGGCGATGGAAATGGCGGTTACAATGCTGACCAACTGGGGAGCCAGACCAAAGCTAGAAGACATGGATGAGGCAATGGAATTAACCTGAGAAAAGGTTCCCATCCCCAAGAGAGCCACTAGAACTCCTGAAATGGCAAAGAAAACTGCCAAAGGCTTCCACTTTTGTCCCATCCCCAAGGTGATATAGTGCATCGGACCTCCCGCCGCTTGCCCATTGGCATCCTTGGTACGGTATTTAATGGCTAAAAAGCCTTCTGCATATTTGGTTGCCATCCCGAAGAAGGCCGCCACCCACATCCAGAAGAGGGCACCTGGTCCACCTGTCGTAATGGCAGTCGCCACCCCAACGATATTTCCCGTACCAACCGTCGCCGCAAGAGCTGTACACAGAGCCGCAAAGCTCGACACATCTCCCTGACCAGACTGGTCACTGGAAAAAATCAGACGAAAGGCCGTTGGCAACTTACTGATTTGAAAGATTCCCAACCGAAGGGTGAAATAGACACCCGTTCCGACCAATAGTAATAAGAGGGGTGGACCCCACACAAGGTTATTGATGTTTTGCATCAATTCTAACATAGCTTCCTCCTAAGTATGATTCCTAATCCGATAAAGCTGCCGGAAAAAAACAAAGAGGTTGAATAACTTCAACCTCTAGAATCAACGCGAAAGACAACAGAAAATCCCCTGTCTCCTAATCGCTCTGTCCTTTTACCTGAGAGTTTCAGCAATTCTACTTTTCCAAGCAGAACTACCTTGCCCCTTCGGTGCCCTATGGTCTCTCCAGAGTTCCGTCCTTTGGACAGTCAGTTGCCTTTCTGCCCACTATCAACCGGTTATTCAGTTTTATCACGCTCTATTTTAGACCATTTTTCAGAAAAAATCAAGAATGTTTTTTGAAAAATTATTCTAACAGCTTCAAAAACAAGCCATAGCCTGCTGCTTCCATATCTTCTCTCGGGATGAAACGAAGGGCTGCTGAGTTGATACAGTAACGTAATCCACCCTTGTCACGCGGTCCATCATCAAAGACATGACCTAAATGAGCATGACCAGCCCGACTACGAACTTCAATGCGGTTCATGCCGTGGGAGAGATCTTGGAAATAAGTCGCAACTTCCTTGCTGATTGGTTTGGTAAAGGAGGGCCAGCCGCAGCCTGAGTCGAATTTGTCTGTTGAGAGAAAGAGGGGCTCACCAGTCGTAATATCGACGTAGATGCCAGCTTGGTCACTATTCCAAAACTCATTTTCGAAGGGTCTTTCCGTCGCAGCTTCTTGAGTGACTTGATACTGGAGGTCGGTCAAGCTGTCTTTTAAGACTTGTTGGTCTGGCTTTTGGTAGTCTGCAACATCAATCAGAGGGATTTTTGCCTGTGCAAGATCGATATGGCAGTAGCCTTGGGGATTTTTCTTGAGATAATCCTGATGGTAGTCTTCGGCGGGGATGTAATGCGCGAGTGGCTCCACTTCAACGGCTAGGGGGCGTCCGCCAAAGAGCTGAGACTGCTCCGTCATGACCTGCTCGATGGTCGGCAAATCAGCCTCATCTGTGTAATAGATACCCGTCCGATACTGGCGCCCCTTGTCAGGCCCCTGCTGATTGACAGAGAAGGGATCAATGACGCGGAAATAATAGAGGAGAATTTCCCGCAAATGGATACGAGTCTCATCATAGGCTAGATAGAGCGTCTCTGCGTGATCTGTTTGTTTGAGGAGTTGATAATTGGTCGTCTCCACCTGTCCATTGGCATAGCCAACACTGGTGTCAAGAATACCATCAATCTGGGAAAAGTAGCCTTCCATCCCCCAGAAACAACCGCCTGCTAGGTAAATTTCTTTCATGTAAGATTCCTTTCGATGCAGAAAAAGGTTGAGTTTCCTCAACCTCCATAATTAACCAATCTCTGCCAAGATTGCTTTGATTTGGTCTTTGGTGTGAACACCAGCAACTTGTTTCACAACTTGTCCATCTTTTTTGAACAAAAGGGTTGGGATCGACATGATACCGAATTGACGAGCTGTGTTTGGATTCTCATCAACATCCATCTTGTAGATGCGCAATTCATCTTCATCCACTTCACCTGCTAATTGCTCTAAGATTGGTGCTTGCATGCGGCATGGACCACACCATGGTGCCCAAAAGTCAACAAGGACTACACCTTCTTGTGTTTCAACTTCAAAGTTTGCATCTGTAATAACTTGAACCATAATTTTCTCCGTTTCTGTTTTTCTACTATCATTCTACACCAAAAGAAAATAGAAAGCGAATTTTTGCTACGGAGATAAAATCAGGTAGATATACCTATGATTTTTTCAGATGTAAAAACAAATCGGACAGGCTAAACTAGTTCGTAGGGAACTTATACCAAATCCACCACATAGGTTAATTCTTGATAGACATCTTCTATGTCAAAGAGCTCCAAGCCAGCTTCTTCACTGACTACATAAACACCTTCTCTCAAATAGTAGGGAACTGGCTGACCTTCCATATCTGAAAAGGACAATCTACCTCGCTCTAAATCGATTCCAAAACGAAAGGTTGGGATGTCCTTGGGTGCTCCGACAACTAGATAGTCCGAGCAAACTAGCTGTCCGCCCCATTTTTGATACAAGTGATTGGCTACATCTCCTTCTCGAGTAAAGATGGCTAATTTCTCGACAGCCTGTTCACGCAATTCCTGCTCTGCTTTTTCAAAAAGCGCCTGGGCAATGCCCTGCCCTTGAAAATCAGGGTGGACTGCTAGGTTAGTAAAATAAGCTGTTCGCTTACTTGGTGCGTAAATATAAGACTGGCTGCACTCCTCAGTGTAAATATCGATGTCGATTAGACCAACGATTTGCCCGTCCACTTCAGCCACCCATTCCACACGATAATCATAAACGTCTGTCATTAGTTCGGGCTTCTCTGTTTCTCTATCATCAAAGAATGGAGAGAAGAGATAGCTGAGTGCCTTACAGTAAACCCAACCTTTTTCATCACTGGTTTGATATTTTCTGATAATCATAAGAATCTCCCATCGGTTGATTGCTATTTAAACGTCACAATAGTACAGCCTGAGCCACCTGCATTTTGTGGGGCGTAGCCGAATTCCTTGACCTGCTTGTTGCGGCGAAGATACTTTGTCACCCCTTCTCGGATAACCCCTGTACCAATACCGTGAACAATGTCGACTTGGGCTAGGTTATTGAGCAGGGCTTGGTCGATAAATTCATCCAGCTCCATCATAGCCTCTTCGTAGCGTTTACCACGGAGATCTAAGCGGGCTTTTGGTCCTCGTACATTGGCACGTTTGACTGTGTGAACCTGGCGTTTCTTAGGCTGCTCTGCCTTTTCCGCCTTGACTAACTCAAACTCATCCTTGGCCAAGGTCATCTTAATCAAACCAACCTGAGCTTCCCAACGCCCGTCCTTGAGCTGATTGGTCAGGGTGCCGCGTTGTCCATAAGCTGTAACGATAATATCATCGCCCACCTTGGCTTCCCTCTGAATTTTGGCTTTTTTCAAGACTTTGTTCTTAGATAGATCTACCACTTCAGGTGCCAACTTTTTCAGTTCTGCCTTGGCTTCAATAATCTGGTGGGGCTTAAGACTGGCTGCAGCATGAAGATTTTTAAGAATGTCCTCGCTTTCTGCCAATGCCATATCTACAATTTCCTTGGCCTCCAAACGTGCCTTGTTGAGCTCATTTTCCCGCTCACGATTGAGCTCGTCATAGAGCTTACGAAGGGCTCGGTTCATCTTGTAATTTTCTTGCTCCACATCACGAATCTTATCCAGACGCTGACGACTTTCAACCGTCTGGCTTTCCAATTTCTCGATAATGCGGTTCACATCGCTATCTGTATCCGTCCAAGACTGGGCTGACTGGATAATAATATCAGACAGCCCAAGACGGCGGGCAATTTCAAAGGCATTGGAGCGACCAGGAACACCCTGCATAAACTTATAGGTTGGACGCAGGCTATTGGTATCAAATTCCATGCTGGCATTTTCAATACCAGAGGTTTCTATCCCGTAGGCCTTGAGCTCAGGATAGTGGGTGGTTGCCATGGTCTTGATCCCCCGCAGACGAAGGTCGTCCAAAATAGCCATTGCCAAAGACGCACCCTCCTGCGGATCGGTCCCAGCTCCCAACTCGTCAAATAGGATAAGGGAATCTTGATCCGCTTCCGCTAAAATCTGCACCGTGTGGGTCATGTGACTGGAGAAGGTTGATAAACTCTGCTCGATGGACTGTTCATCACCAATATCCGCAAAAATTTCTTTGAAGATAGCCACCCGACTGCCCTTATCAGCCAGGATAGGCAAACCAGACTGGGCCATCAGATGGGTCAGTCCCAAGGTCTTGAGCATAATGGTCTTACCACCCGTGTTGGGACCTGTAATCACGATGGCTGTCAACTGACTACTAAAATAAAGGTCGTTGGGAACAGGTGCTTTTAAGAGCGGATGGCGGACATTGAGCAGAGCGATATCTTGCTTATCTGAAATCCTTGGGACGACAGCCTTATAATCTCTTGCAAAAAGGTGTTTGGCGCGGATGAAATCCAAATGCCCAATCACCCAGGCATTGTTGCGGATAATACCGCTATGAGGCCGCAACATGTCGGACAACTCTTGCAAAATCCGACTGATTTCATGGCGCTCCTCTGCCTTGCTATTGGTAATATCTTCATTGAGCGCAACAACTGCTCTGGGTTCAATATAAACCGTCGAGCCAGAAGCGGAAATATCATGGACGACCCCTGCTATCTTATTGCGATAGGTATTTTTGACAGGAAGGACATTGCGCCCATTACGACTAGCCAAGATGCTGTCGGACAACATATCCCCCTTATTCTTCAAAATATCCTGCATGACCTGACGGACCTGATCTTCTGATTCACGGATTTTTCTGCGGATTTTTGCTAGCTTTTCAGAAGCAAAATCCTCGACAAAGCCTGCATCATTGATAGACTGGAGCGAACCTTGTAAGTGGGGAAAGAGCTCGATTTTCTCAAAGAGTTTATCCAGCTGGCTCAGACTGACATTTTCCAGATTTCCATAAAAGTCCAAGAGAGACTTGGACACTTCCAAGACCTTCTTGACGGCTAATAATTCAGAAATATTGAGATCGGTATCCAGTTCCAAGCGGCGCATGGCTGGATTGATGTCATTGGTGGCTGAGAGGCTAAAATAGGGACTTTCGACAAAGATTTGCCCCATGTCCGATAATTCATCAAAGGCTTGTTGGATACGGTGGATCTCCACCATGGGTTCCAACTGCCTGAGTTCTTCCAAGCCCTGTTCTGTCAAGACAAAGGGCTGAACCAATTCTCTTACCTTGTTAAATTCAAGGGTTTCTAAAATTTTTGTATTCATTTCATTCACTTCATACAGAAAAAGTCTGCCTAAGGCAGAACTCTTTCCTCTTTTTATTCTTATTGTGCTGAGATGGCACTAATCCATAGATTTTTAAAGACTGCGCTGGTAATTGGCGTAAAATCAATCATCACTTTGGCCAAGATATCCTTGTTCAAACTGTCTTGAATCAGTGCCAAAGGAACCGTTGCCACAATAGTCAAGACCATCTGCAGAGAAATCCACGTCACCAAGACTGCCAAGCCTCCTGCGATCAGTTTGCTGGTAGCTGTATCTGGGTCAGCAAAGGTCAAGAGATGGACGAAGATGCCAAGCAAGCGCATGATGACATAGACCAAGAAATAGACCAAGAGAAAACCGAGACCAGCATAGAAAATCTGATCTAAGTCAAAGAGGTACTGGCTATCAAAGAAATAGCTGGAGCTACCTTCAGTTGCATTTGCAAAAGGCACCCAGAGATACAAGACCTGTGCCACTTGCTTGTAAAATCCTGCTGCTACAATCATGGCAAAGATACTTGAAAAAGTGTAAAAAGCTTGTACAATCAACCCTCGACTGTAGCCAATATAGAAACTCCACGCCAAGACAATCAAAATAAGCAGACTAATCATGGGCGGTCCTCTAATTCATCTAAATCAACTAGGGTCACATTTTTCTTCAAGACCTTTTCCTTCATCGTAGCCAACTCAGCCTCTGTTTGGGCATAGGCCTTTTCACGGTTCAATTGAACAGAAAGAGCATTGATAGCCAGGAGCAAAGCCAAGGTCTCAGAATCTGCTGAAGGCATTTTTTCCTTTAAAGCCTGATATTTTTCATTGGTAATTCGTTCGATTTCTTCCATGAACAGATTGTCATGTTCTGTCGTTAGCGTTAGTTGTTTTTCACCGAAGGAAAATTTATAACGATTTATATTTGCCATAGTTCACCTCATCTATCATTATACCTTAAAATAAGGAGAGATTCAACGATTGACAGTCTTAGAGAGAATGCTTGCGGCGGGCAAAATCCACGAAACGGAACTTGTCAATCTTATGCTTGCTCTCAGTATATTGGAACTGACGGGTATCCCCTAAAAAGACTCGGGATTTGATCAAGACCAGATAGTCATCCTGACTCTGAAGTAGGGACTTTTCCTCTCGGTTGGTTGGTTCAATTGTAATCTCTTTTTGGGCAAAAGAAATATCCAGTCCAAGTTTATTTTCCAAATAATCATAGATAGACTGACTAGCAATCTCTCTGGTCATATGGGGAACCAAGTCATGGGCAAGGTAGTCCGTATCGATTACTGAAACCTTCCCATCGATAGATCTTGTACGGACAATCTTCCATACCTTACTGTAAGCCTCAAAGCCTGTTAGTTTTGACAAACTAGTTGAAACTGAGACCAAGTCCAACTCCACTACATCCGTTTGGCTCTGTAGCTGTAGAGATTGGGTCAACTCCTGATAAGAAGTCAAACCAGAGACTGGAAAATTCAAGAGTTCTTGCTTCAAGACCAGCGAACCTCTCCCTTGAACCTTTTGAATCATGCCCCGTTCGGTCAAAATCGCCAATGCCTTACGAACCGTGTCACGACTGACCCCATAGAGCTCCTGCAGGTCCTTTTCTGTTGGCAAGGAAGTTCCTGCGCTGTAGTAATCACTCAAAATCTTGTCTTTAATATCGTTAAAAATTTCTTGGTATTTTTTCATATTTTCCTCTTCGTTGTCGCATTCTTAACAAATAACCTATCCCATATTATAACAAATTTAAAAATTTTTTTGCAAAAATACTTGCAAAAAATAATGAAATCGGATACAATAACCTCAAGCTAAATTTGTCCGTACAAATTTTTCTTAAAAAATATAGGAGGGACAGTGAAAAACTGTCGGGGAAGGAAAATATATGGGAAAATTTGAAAAAGACGCCAAAGTCCTTTTGGACGCTATTGGCGGCAAGGAAAACGTCACAGCCGTAACGCACTGTGCAACACGCATGCGCTTCGTCTTGGCGGATGAGAAAAAGGCAGATGTCAAGGTTATTGAAGACATTCCTGCAGTAAAAGGAACCTTTACCAATGCTGGTCAGTTCCAAGTTATCATCGGTAACGATGTACCAATCTTCTACAACGACTTCACAGCCGTATCTGGTATTGAAGGCGTATCAAAAGAAGCTGCCAAGTCAGCAGCTAAGAGCAACCAGAATGCCATCCAACGTGTCATGACTATGTTGGCGGAAATCTTCACACCAATCATTCCAGCCCTTATCGTCGGCGGTTTGATCCTCGGTTTCCGAAATGTTTTGGAAGGCGTACAATTCCAAGCACTTGGCCAAGCAATGCAAGATGGAGAGCTCCTCTTTGACGCAAGTGGCAAGCCAATCTGGAATACCATCGTTCAAGTATCTCCATTCTGGAATGGTGTCAACCACTTCCTCTGGTTGCCAGGTGAAGCCATCTTCCACTACCTACCAGTAGGTATCACTTGGTCTGTATCTCGTAAAATGGGTACATCACAGATTCTCGGTATCGTCCTGGGTATCTGTTTGGTATCCCCACAATTGCTCAACGCCTACGCTGTACCAAGTACAGATGCTGCAACCATTGCTAGCGACTGGTCATGGAACTTCGGTTTCTTCTCAATCGCTCGTATCGGTTACCAAGCCCAAGTTATCCCAGCCCTCTTGGCAGGTTTAGCCCTTTCTTACTTGGAAATCTTCTGGCGCAAAGTTGTTCCTGAAGTGGTATCCATGATCTTTGTACCATTCCTATCACTTCTACCAGCTCTTATCTTGGCTCACACTGTCCTTGGTCCTATCGGTTGGACAATCGGTCAATGGTTGTCAACCATTGTATTGGCAGGTTTGACAGGTCCTGTTAAGTGGCTCTTCGGTGCCATCTTTGGTGCCCTCTATGCGCCATTCGTTATCACTGGTCTTCACCACATGACAAACGCGATCGATACTCAATTAATTGCCGATACTGGTGGTACTGGTCTCTGGCCAATGATCGCACTTTCAAACATCGCTCAAGGTTCAGCAGTATTTGCTTACTTCCTCATGAACCGTAAAAATGAAAAAGAGGCACAGATTTCGCTTCCAGCAACTATCTCTGCCTACCTTGGTATCACAGAGCCAGCCCTCTTCGGTGTCAACGTTAAATACATCTATCCATTCGTAGCAGCTATGATCGGATCAAGCATCGCTGGTTTGCTCTCTGTAACCTTTAACATCCAAGCCGCTTCTATCGGTATTGGTGGTCTTCCAGGCATCTTGTCTATCAAGGCAGAATACTGGGGAGCATTTGCCATCACTATGCTTGTCGCAATTGCTGTACCGATGGTATTGACCTTTGTATTCAAGCGTGCAGGCTTGTTTGCAAAAAAGGATGAGGCTCCTGAAGAAGTAAAAAGCGTGACTCCAACCGTTTCATCAGGAGCAAAAATTGAATTGGTAAGTCCACTAACTGGACAAGCCAAAGAATTGTCACAAGCTACTGACCCTGTCTTCTCTTCTGGTGTCATGGGTACTGGTTTAGTCATCGAACCAAGCCATGGCCTCTTAACAGCGCCAGTTGACGGAACAGTCTCTGTGCTCTTCCCAACCAAACATGCTATTGGGATTACAACCGCCCAAGGCTTAGAACTCTTAATCCATATTGGTATGGATACTGTTAGCCTCGAAGGCAAGGGATTTGAAGCCCACGTCAAACAAGGTGACAACATCAAAGCTGGTGACAAATTGATCAGCTTTGACATTCCAACCATTCAAGAAGCTGGATTGGTGACCGAGACTCCAATTATCGTAACCAACCAGGCTGACTTCTCCGTGGAGATCCTGGAACAATTACCAGCTGTAGTTGAAAATGGACAAAAACTCCTAACTGCAAGCAAGCTTTAATCAATCCTCAGGAGGTGCAGGTTCCCTGTCCCTCCTATGATTGTTTTTCCCCCAACCGTAATCGATTAGAAAGCGAGACAATCATGACAATTGACAAGCGAAAAGTTGTCTATCAAATCTACCCCAAATCTTATAAGGATACGACTGGAAATGGTGTCGGTGATCTGCGTGGGATTATTGAAAAACTACCTTATCTGAAGGAGCTAGGGATTGACATGATCTGGCTCAATCCCTTCTACCCAAGTCCGCAACGGGACAACGGCTATGACATTTCAGACTATATAGCCGTCAATCCTGATTTTGGTACCATGGCTGACTTTGAAGAAATGGTGGCTGTCGGCAAAGAACTAGGTATCGAATTCATGCTGGACATGGTTCTCAACCACTGCTCGACAGACCACGAGTGGTTCCAAAAGGCCCTAGCTGGCGACAAATACTACCAGGATTTCTTTATCCTGCGTGACCAGCCAACTGACTGGGTTTCCAAGTTTGGCGGCAATGCCTGGGCTCCATTTGGCGACACCGGGAAATATTATCTCCACCTCTTTGATGTGACCCAAGCCGACCTCAATTGGCGAAATCCACATGTCCGCGAAGAACTCTTCAAGGTAGTCAACTTCTGGAAAGACAAGGGTGTCAAGGGCTTCCGCTTCGACGTTATCAACCTGATTGGCAAGGATGAAGTTTTAGAAGACTGCCCAATCAACGACGGCAAGCCTGCCTACACCGACCGCCCGATTACCCACGACTACCTCAAGATGATGAACAACGCAACTTTTGGAGCAGAAAAAGGCTTCATGACCGTTGGGGAAATGTCTGCCACTACCATTGAAAACTGCATTCTCTACACGGCTCCTGAGCGGGAAGAATTGTCCATGGCCTTCAACTTCCATCACTTGAAAGTGGACTATAGAGACGGGCAAAAATGGACCATTATGGACTTTGACTTTGAGGAACTCAAACGCCTCTTTCACACTTGGGGCGAGGAGATGTCAGTTGGAAATGGCTGGAATGCCCTGTTCTACAACAACCACGACCAACCTCGTGCCCTCAACCGCTTTGTTGATGTGGAAAATTTCCGCAACGAAGGAGCAACCATGCTGGCTGCCTCTATCCACCTGTCACGCGGCACGCCTTACATCTACATGGGCGAGGAAATCGGTATGATTGACCCTGACTACGATAGCATGGACGACTATGTCGATGTGGAGTCTATCAATGCCTACCAGATGCTCTTGGACCAAGGTCACACGCCTGAGCAAGCCTTCAAGATTATCCAGGCCAAGTCCCGTGACAATTCCCGTACCCCCATGCAATGGGACGCTTCTGACAATGCAGGCTTCTCAACAGGCACCCCTTGGCTGAAAGCTGGCAAATCCTACCAAACGATTAACGTTGAGCAGGAAAAAACAGGCCCAATCTTTGCCTTCTACCAAGAACTCATTCGCCTGCGGAAAGAACTTCCTCTCATCTCAGAAGGAGACTACAAGGCCGCCTACAAGGACAGCCAGAAAGTCTATGCCTTTGAACGCTTGCTAAACGGCGAAAAACTACTAGTCCTCAACAATTTCTTCGCAGAAGAGGTTGAGCTAGACCTGGCAGACGATTATGCCCACGGTCAAGTCCTTATCAGCAACTACCCTGACAACAAATTAGGTAAGAAAATCACCCTCAAGCCTTATCAGGCTCTGGCGATTTTGGTGAAATAATGAATGAAAGAGGAGCAAGCTCCTCTTTTATGATAGAATGAAATAAAAAAGAAAGGAACCACCCATGCTCCAAGAATTTTTGAGCAAGGTCAAGAATCCTGTTTTGAAGGACAAACTGGAAAGAATTTTCACCCAAATCCAGCAGGAATTTCCAAGTCTGACAACTGAAATCAAGTGGAACCAGCCCATATTTATCATGGATGGGATTTTTATAGTCTTTTAGTTCACTTTTAGTACTAGGCAACGAGCTGCAGACAGTACTGGGGTACGGCAAAGCGAGTTAACGAAGTAATAAAAGAAAAACTAAATGACTATAGCATCGGATTCTCCGCTGCCAAGCCCCCCATTTCCATTGCACCCGAAACGGTTACTATGGAGACCTTTGCCAAGGACATCAAGGAAGCCGGCTACGATGCGACTTCCAACCTCTTCAAAATTAAGGAAGACCAAGAAGTCAACTGGGACCTGCTCCGCAATATCATCGCCTTTAACATGGAAGATAAGAAGGGCTATGAAAAGTTCTGGAGATAGGCGTTTGACCTAGCATATAACAAAACAAGCCCTGATGCAATCAGGGCTTGTTTTAGGAGAGAATGAAAAAGAAAATGTTAGGATATAGTCAGTATAAGCGAGCCAGCTTAAACAAAGCTGAATCCAACTTCCCCAGAATCCTCGATAAGTAAGCATATCTGGCACAAATCAAAGGAACAGGCCCCCCGCCTGTTCCTTTTTTGAAATAGTATCTGACGAATTATCTAGTCCGCCAGTCAATTTCCTAGCAGGAAGTATCTTTTCTTTTTCTAGCTACCATACCCAAACCTGAAAGCAAGCCTAGGGTTCCTAAGAGGGCTAGGGCACTTGAGTCTTTCAGACCTGTTGCTGGAAGAGTCTTGCTTGTTGACTCTACTTTTTCCACAGGTTTTGCAGTTGGAACAGGGGAACTTGATGGTTTCTTATCCGTTAGTTGTCCACTATCTGGAAGCCGCAAGGAAGGTAGGCTGTGTGTCAGGTTTTCATTTAAGCTAATACCTCCTTCAAAGGCTGGCAAATGATGGGTCAGATTTTCATTAAGGCTAATGCCTCCTTCAAAGGCTGGTAGCTCTGGTGCATAGGCAGGTTCTCCTTTTGCTGTATGAAGGGGCGTCTCATCTACTGGATTTGGAAGAGGTTGAACAACTGGACCGGCTGGGCCTTGTTCACCACGCTCGCCTTGTGGACCCGCTGGACCTTGTTCGCCGCGCTCGCCTTGTGGACCGGCTGGACCTTGTTCACCACGCTCGCCTTGTGGACCCGCTGGACCTTGTTCACCACGCTCGCCTTGTGGACCCGCTGGGCCTTGTTCGCCGCGCTCGCCTTGTGGACCGGCTGGGCCTTGTTCGCCGCGGTCACCTTGTGGACCTGCCGTGCCTTGTTCACCGCGTTCACCTTGTGGACCTGCTGGACCTTGTTCACCACGCTCGCCTTGTGGACCTGCTGGACCTTGTTCGCCGCGCTCGCCAGGTTCACCTTTTGGTCCGCGGAGATTGGATAAAAGTGTCCAAGATCCATTGACCTTAGAGTAAAGGTCACCTGTTTGTGTATCGATATAGAGGTCTGCATCTTGTCCTAGTTCAGAAGCAGGTGCTCCAGAACCCGTATGGATAAAGTTAGATGGCCTATTTTCCTGATTGCTTGTATCCGGTTGTTGATCCCCTTGATTATCGCCTGAAGGTTTCTCCAACTCCAAGTTATCAATAGCTGCTCGAACTGCCGTAAGGTAAGCATCTACTTGATCTTGTTCATCAAGATGATGGAACCAATTGATCCCTTCTAATACACGTTCAAATTCTTGCTTGCTTTCTTCCTTAAAGTCATCATAACGAATCAAAACAGCATCCACCAGCTGATCCAATTCTGAATAGTTTGCTTTGAAATGCTCTCTATTTTGGTTTTTAAGTGCAGTAATCAGTTCTGTTACTAATTCCTTGCGGTAGGTTGCACGTGGCTGGTCTGCCCAAATGGCTACCATACTACCAATGGAAGGAATTTTTTGACCTTCATTTTTAGCTACGACATCGATTGGCGTTGTCCGAACACCGTTCAAACCTTGGTCCAAATTATAGTACTGGCTGCTACCATGGTCACGGCCCAACACATAGTACCAAGCATCATTGGTATTCAAAATCTCATGTCCCTTTTCCGCAATAAACTTAGACGATGCAACATTGAATCCATTCCAACCAGCTGTCCAATAAGACACGATAATATCTGTATCAAATGTACCGCCTTCTGTGTTATTGTTGAAATAGATACCATCATTAAAGGCCATCGGTCTCATGTTATTTGCTTTCACAATACCCGCCAACTGGTTGGCATAATCAACAAATTTATTGTACTGGTTGAGACGGTTTTGCAGGACATTCCAACCATAGCCATATTGATCGGTTACATCGTTGGCGTATTCATCCAGACCGATATTGAAGACAGCTACCTTATTGGCGAAGTAGTTAGCATATTTTTCAATCAGCGCCTTGGTGAAGGCAACTGCTTCTTCGTTTTCCAAATTGACCGTCCGCTTGGATTGACGGAAGCCAAAGCGGAATTTCGGATCACGAATGCCCAATTCTACCATCCCTTCCAAAATGGCATCCATGTGGCCTGGACTGTTAATCGCTGGAATAATATCAATCTTCTTAGAAGCTGCATATTCTAGCAATTGGTCCATCTCGTCCTGGGTCAAATGATTGCCATTTGGATCATTGTAGTAGGCATTGGTACCATTTTGCATGGCACGTTTCACATCGTCGCTACTATAGGTACGGTCTCCCACACGAATTTCCATATCGTCCAAGAGGAAGCGAAGACCATCATTACCAAGCAAGACGTGTAGGCCAGTGTAGGAATGTTCACTTGCCAAATCAACCAACTCTTTCAGTTGTTGCAAGGAGAAATACTTCCGACCAGCATCGATGGAGATAACCTTCATCTTAGCAACTTTTTGTTGGGCTTCCGTCAAGGCAATTTCTGGGCTTTCTGCTTCAGTTGTTCCTGGCGCCTGATCTTGCGGTAAATCGGCACTATCTGGGTCAGTTGAAGCTGAATCAGATGGATTCTCTGGTGCATCTGCACTACCATCTAAGCGGCGCAATTTAGCACGCGCTTCTCTCAATGCCTGCACATACTGTTGGATTTGGTCTTGGTTTTCTAAACTTGCAAACCAGTCAATGCCATTGATGACAGACAGAAGTTCTTGGCGACTTTCTTCAGTGTAAAGAGCAAGGTCTTCTGGTAATTGAGCATAGACCTGATCCAGTTCGGTATAATCTGCACGGAAGAATGCTTTGTTTTGATTCTTCAGGGCGGTTACTAACTCTTCGACTAATTCTTTACGATAGGTCAAACGTGGAATATCTGCCCAAACAGCTACCATACTACCCACGATTGGAATGTTATGCCCATCATTTTTGGCAACTCGGTCCAGTGGGGTATTGGACACGCCTCTCAATCCTTGATCAAGGTTATAGTAGTCCTTGCTGCCATGGTCACGCCCGATAACATAGTACCAAGCATCATTTGTGTTTAAGATGGCATGCCCCTTGTCAGAGATGAATTTGGATGATGCAACATTGAAGCCATTCCAACCCGCTGTCCAGTAAGAAACGATAATATCCGTATCAAATGTTCCTTTACTGGTGTTGTTATTGAAATAGATACCATCATTGAATGCCATTGGCCGCATGCCGTGGTTTTTCACAATGCGTGCAAGATCGTTGGCATAGGTTACGAATTTATCATACTTGTTGAGGCGGTATTGCAGGACATTCCATCCATAGCCATAGTTTCCTGTAATATCGTTGGCATATTCATCCAAACCGATATTGAAAATATCTACTTTCTTGGCAAAATAGGCTGCATATTTGTCAATCAAGGCCTTCGTAAATTCAACCGCCTCTACATTGTCCAAATCAACGGTTCGTTTAGACTCGTTAAATCGGAAGCTAAATTTTGGATTTTGAATGCCCAATTCAACCATACCATCCAGGATTGCATCCATATGGCCGGGACTGTTAATCGATGGGATGATCCCAATTTTCTTGGATTTGGCATAGTCCAACAATTGATCCATTTCTGATTGGGTCAGGTGATTGCCATTTGGGTCTCGGTAATAGAGGTCTGTCCCTTTTTGCATGGCAGTCTTCACATCATCACTTTCATACCGTCTTTCACCAACCTGAATGGTCATATCATCCAAAAGGAAGCGCAATCCATCATTCCCAAGCAACACATGCAGGTCGGTATAGGAATTTGCTGCTGCTAAGTCGACTAGTTCTTTCAACTGATTCAAAGAAAAATATTTCCGACCTGCATCAATTGAGATCACTTTTTTCAGAGCCACTTTTTCCTGGGCTTCAGTTAATTCTTCTGCTTGCTTGTTGAGTGCCAAATCAACTGGTTTCAGCGAAGCCGTTTCTGGATCTGGACTAGCTTCTCTCGATTCTCCGACTCCTTCATCACTGACTTCTACTACATTCGTCAAAGCAAGGGGAATAGGGCTGACAGTTTCTGTTACAGCTGTATCTTCAGCAAGGTCCTCCGAAACTGGAGAGACCTGATCTGTTTCTTCAATAATTCCTTCTCGTAAGTCCACCGCCATTTCTAGAGTCGGCTCTTCCACAGCCACTTCATGGATAGCAGCAGTCGGTTCATCATTTGTTAGACCAACCTCACTTGCTGTATTGGCATGAATGGTCTGACCCGAAAAGATTGCTGTTCCGACTAATACAGATGCGACGCCGACGGAAAATTTCCGAATTGAAAACTTTTCTTTTTTGATGTGTTTCATACTTTCCTCCATAAAATTTGTTGCCAAGCGAAATTCTTTCTCCTCCCTTCTCACGCCCAGCTTTTGTTATGTTGACATATTATTACAACAATTGTAGTGCTTTTTGTTTCTTTTTACAAGTAAATAATTGTTTTGTAACGGTATTGTAACCATACTATAATATTATTGAATATTCCAAAATATTGTCATTTTTTGACTAAAAAGCTCAATATTGCACTCTTCTTCCTATTTAAAAGACCTATAATATTTTTCTCATTTTTCATTGATTTTTAGGCAAGATACAAAAAAAGAACAGGCTACCTATCCTGTTCTAAATGATTGCTTTTACACTGACTTTCTTCTTTCGAGCTGGGGTTCTATTCTTCTTCTGGATAAACCAAGCCCCATTCTTTTCGGAGTTGGGTCATGATCTCCATGACATCTTGGGTAAATACTAGGTGCATAGTGTTTTCGATGCCTGCGACAGCTTTTTCCATATCCGCCACTTCATAAGAAAGAGCCTTGGCCGTATCGCCCGCTTCGATTACCTCTTGGCTACCGTCTTCAGTATAGGTAATGACTGCTTTCTGACCACGAGGGTACTCGTAAAGCTCGATGTAGCCCTTGTCGTAGGCAATGGTGCCCCGTTTTGGCTGTTTGGCATGGAGGGTCAGGGCGATGGTCGCCATTTCTCCTGCATCATTGCTGAGCAAAATCCCTACCTGCTCGTCCACACCTGTCGGAGCTAATTTGACCTGGGACAAGACCTGGCTAGGCTTTTCCGTCATAAACCAACGGACAAAGGACAGGGCGTAGACACCAATATCCAAGAGGGCTCCGCCTGCCAAGTTTTTATTGAAAAAGCGGTTGGACATGTCGTATTCCTTGTAGCTACCAAAGTTCATCTGGATCATCTTCAATGCACCCAGTTTGCCACTGGCAACGACTTCATGCAGCTTACGGTAAATAGGCATATGGAAAATGGTCATGGCTTCTGCCAAGATGACCTGGTTTTCCTCTGCCAGTTGAATGGCTTCTGCTAATTCTTCTGAATTAAGCGTAATAGACTTTTCACAGAGAACATGTTTGCCCGCTTTCAAGGCCTTACGGAGGTAATGAATATGGGTATTGTGAGGCGTAGAAATATAGATAATATCCACTTCAGGATCCTCAAACACTTCATCGATTTCTCTATAAACTTTCTCGATGCCATATTTTTGCGCAAATTCCACACCCTTATCATAGGTACGGTTGGCTACAGAGTAGAGGTTGCCCCCCATAGCCTGCAAAGCCTGAACCAATTCATTGGCGATAACACCTGTTCCCAGAGTCGCCCAGCGAAAGTTCACTTCTTGTCCCATCCCAAATCTCCTTTACTTTTGCTTCTTCTACTATAGCAAAAACTAAGGTTTTCTGCACACTCTAACCAGCATTTGTGATACAATAAAAACATGAATACAGTCGTAATAAAGGTCTCTCCACAGGAAGCGACCAAGATGGCCAGTCACTACGCTGCTTATCAGGCACCCAGTAAAAATCCCTATATCACCGCCTTTTTCAAACTGAATGGAGCCAGCCTCTCCATCTATACTTCTGGAAAGGTCGTTTTCCAAGGGGAAAAAGCAGAGCAGGAAGCAAGTCACTGGGGTTATAAACCAGAAAGCTCTGGACAGACGACCAGTCCTGGTCAAGACCTGCCCATGATTGGAACAGATGAGGTTGGAAACGGGTCTTATTTTGGAGGTTTGGCAGTCGTTGCTAGTTTTGTCCGCCTAGAAGACCATGCCTTTCTCAAGTCGCTTGGGGTGGATGATTCCAAGAAAATGACAGACCAGAAAATCTGCCAAATCGCCCCTCTCTTAAAAGAGAAAATCCTCCACCAAGCTCTGCTATTGTCACCGAAAAAATACAACGAAGTCATCGAACAGGGCTATAATGCAGTATCTATCAAGGTCGCCCTACACAATCAGGCTATTTTCCTCCTCTTGCAAAAGGGTGTCCAGCCTGAGAAGATTGTCATTGACGCCTTCACTTCCAGTCAAAATTATCAAAAGTACTTGAAGAAGGAAGCCAACCAATTTGCCAACCCCGTCACTCTAGAAGAAAAGGCTGAGGGCAAGTATCTGGCTGTGGCAGTATCTTCTATTATTGCTAGAGCTATGTTTTTAGAAAATCTTGTCCAGCTTGGTCAACTAGTTGGGATGAATCTGCCATCAGGAGCTGGAAGCAAGTCAGACCAAGTCGCAGCCAGCATCTTAAAAGACTATGGCATGGCAGGACTCAACCAAACTGCCAAACTCCACTTTGCCAATACACAGAAAGCACAAAAATTAGTGAAATGAGGAAATCGTTGAAATGAAAAAAATGTCATTTGCAGGCTTTTTAGCAGAATGGGGACTCTTTACCCTTTTTATCGTCGGTTTTATCTTGAGCCGTCTCTATATTTGGAGCCCGGTGACAGTTGACGGCCACTCCATGGACCCGACACTTCTGGATCAAGAGCATTTGATCATGGTACGGACAACTAGCATTCAACGTTTTGATGTGGTTGTAGCTAGTGAGACAGATACCAATGGCAAGGAAAAACTGATTGTCAAACGGGTCATCGGGATGCCAGGCGACACCATCCGCTATGAAAATGATGTCCTCTACATCAACGACCAAGAAGTGGATGAGCCTTACTTGGACCAGTACTTGGCAGCTTACAGCCAAGACAAGCTCCAGTCCGTTTACTCTTATAACGCGAATTTTCAAACCCTCGCTCTTGAATCGACAGCCTTTACCATGGATGCCAACAAGTACGCGAGCTTTACCATCCAAGTCCCTGAAAACCAATATTTCTTGCTAGGGGATGACCGTCTGGTATCACAGGATAGCCGTCATGTGGGCACCTTCTCTGCTGACCAGATCGAAGGGGAAATCAAGCTACGCATCTGGCCATTCAACCGAATTGGTACCGTTCAGTAATCACAAGTTCGCTTGTGATTTTTTCGTAAGGAAAGACTATGACAGAATACTATTTCACCGGAAGCATCGACCGAATCATTTTTGAAAATCCGGCAAACTTTTATAAAATCCTTCTCTTGGAAATTGATGAAACCGACGCTGACTATGATGATTATGAGATCATTGTCACAGGAACCATGGCAGATGTCATCGAGGGAGAAGACTATCGTTTCTATGGCAATCTAGTCACCCATCCCAAATACGGCCAGCAGCTTCAAATCTCTCGCTACGAACGTAGCAAGCCTACTTCTGCTGGTTTGGTCAAGTATTTCTCTAGCGACCATTTCAAGGGAATCGGGCGCAAAACGGCAGAGAAAATCGTCCAACTCTATGGAGAAGATACCATTGACAAGATTTTGGCAGAGCCTGAAAAACTAACCCAAATCAGCGGACTATCGACTGCCAACCGCCAAGCCTTCCTAGAAAAACTCCGTCTCAATTATGGCACCGAGATGATTCTCTCACGCTTAGCAGAATACGGCATCCCAAACAAGCTGGCCTTCCAAATCCATGAAATCTACAAGGAAAAGACCCTTTCTGTCCTTGAAGAAAATCCCTACCAGCTGGTTGAAGATGTACAAGGGATGGGCTTTACCCTGGCTGACCGAATGGCAGAGAACCTGGGTATCGATAGCCAGTCTCCCCAGCGCTACCGGGCAGGCTTGCTCTACACCCTCTTACAGCAATCCCTAGAGAGCGGAGACACCTATATCGAAGCACGCGCGCTCCTAGAACATAGCTTAGACCTGCTCGAAGCAGCTCGTCCAACAGAATTGGACCCCGCGGCCCTTGCCCAGGAAATCACCAATCTCCTTCAAGAAGGAAAAATCCAGCAAGCAGGGACCAAACTCTTTGACAATAGCCTCTATTTTGCAGAAGAAGGCATCCATAAAAACCTCCACCGCCTACTGACCAAGTCTTCTACCAAGACCTTTTCGAGAGAAGAGATTGATCTAGCCATCAAGGAATTTGAAGAGATGGCCAAGATCCAGTATGATACCATCCAAAAGGATGCCATTCGTCAAGTCATCAGCCACCCCGTCTTTATTTTAACAGGGGGACCAGGGACAGGAAAAACAACGGTTATCAATGGAATTATCGCTGTCTATGCCATCTTACACCAAATTGATTTGACCCAAAAACGGGAAGACTCCCCCATCTTACTGGCTGCTCCAACAGGTCGGGCTGCCAGACGGATGAACGAGTTAACAGGCTTACCGGCAGCAACCATCCACCGCCACCTCGGCTTAGTAGAAGGCCAAGAAGAGACCTACCGTGACGACTATCTAGATGCTGAATTCATCATCATCGATGAGTTTTCTATGGTGGATACCTGGCTGGCCAACCAGCTCTTTCAAAACATCTCCTCGAATACCCAAGTGCTGATTGTGGGTGATGCCGAACAACTCCCTTCTGTCAGTCCTGGCCAGGTCCTTGCCGACCTCCTAAAGATTGAACAGCTACCCAGCATCACCCTGGAACGGATTTACCGTCAGTCAGATGATTCTACCATCGTCACCCTAGCCAGCCACATCCGCCAAGGAGCCCTACCGCCAGACTTCCGGGAAAAGAAACCAGACAGGTCCTACTTCGAAGCCAGCAACCAGCAGATTCCTGCTATGATTGAACGGATTGTCAGCGCAGCCGTCAAATCGGGCATCCCAGCCTCGGAGGTGCAGATTTTGGCCCCCATGTACAAGGGGGCTGCAGGTATTGACCAGCTCAACACCATCACTCAAGCCTTGCTCAATCCCAAGGAAGAAGGCACACTTGAATTCCTCCACAATGACCAAGCATTTCGCCAAGGAGACCGCGTCATCCACCTTGTCAACGATGCCGAAGCCAACGTCTTCAACGGAGATTTGGGCTACATCACCGACCTCTTACCCGCTAAGTATACCGACTCCAAGCAGGATGAACTGACCATCAACTTCGACGGCAACGAGGTCACTTACCCACGAAATGAATGGTATAAAATCAGCCTAGCCTATGCCATGTCCATTCACAAGTCCCAAGGGAGTGAATTTCAAGTAGTCATTCTGCCCCTGACCCGTTCCAGCAGCCGGATGCTCCAGCGCAACCTCCTCTACACGGCCATCACCCGCTCAAAGAGTAAATTGATTCTCCTCGGTGAAAGCAGCGCCTACCAGATTGCTGTTCAAAACGCCGGTACGATCCGAAAAACCTATCTGGTCCCTCGTTTCCAAGGGGAAAAAGCAGAGCAGGAAAGCAAAGATAGCCTGGCAGAGTTGAAAGAAAGCCCAACTAGTCCAGCTAGCCAACCCACAATAACAAGCCCATCCTTATCCCAAACAGCCACAGATTCACAGACAAGGGATCGTCAACAACTGACCCTTCTAGAACAAGAAGAGCCAGAAAGGACAAGCACCCACCCTAAAGAATACATTCTGACGGTGGACAACCTGCTAACCATCGACCCTATGATTGGCATTCGAGAGGCAGATATAGAGGAATTTTTCAAAAATAGATAACAAATAAATTTCTTTTGTTACAAATATATTACAAATATTACAAAAATGTGTTGACGATGCATTGTTTTCCTGATATACTTTATCTATATTTGGAGGTAATGAAAATGAAAAAGACTACAATGAACGCTCTCATCCTACTAGCTGCTAGTTGCTTATTGGTAGCCTGCTCATCAAAAAAACAAGAAAGTCAGACAACTCAATCAAGCACTACACAAACCAGCACTAGCTCAACAACCGTTTCCAGCTTAACGGAAACGACGACATCAAGCAGCGTTTCAACAGAAACAAGTCAACAGAATCAAGAAAGCCAAAGCTCACAGGGAGTTGAGAGTCTTGTAAGTAGCACAACAACCCATAGTCAACTCCTTACCCTACCAGCAACCAGTATCCCTAATGACTTAGTGGGAACATGGCAAGGAAGTAGCCAACAAGCTCGTCAAATTGATATGGTCGTTACTGCCGATGGCACCGTTACCGTAACAAACGACTTCCGTCAAAATGAAAATCAGGATGCAAATGGACTAGTCCAGACCTTTACTGCAAAAATTTCTGACCTTGTCGAGTACAAGCCTAATCATTTCATCATTCGGAATGCGGAGAGTGACATAGCAGCTCTTCTCCCAGGCATGACTGGACTCGGTGGGCGGATTACACCTGGATTTATTTTGGAAAACAGTCAGTATAAGGTCATCTTGTGGGGAAATCCTATTGACAGTTCAGAGGCAGTATATGACTTAGAAACAGAACCAACTATTCACGTCACGCTCAATAAGTTAGACTAGAGATTCGCTACATCTTGCTGGCTTATCTGAACAATCGAGTGCATGTAAAATTTATCATGAGCAACATATCGTTATTCTATGTCCCAAAAAGAATAATCCTATAAAGTACTCACTATATAAAAAGACTAGGTCGCCAATGGACCTAGTCTTCTTTCATTTTCTTCTTTTCTATTTAGATTGGATAATGGCCTACCATAGCCTTCTTGGCAGGATTCATATTGATTCGGTGCCACTGATTGATGACATAGGCAAGAGCAACGACCTGGTTGTAGCCAAATCCATCAATTTCCAGATCATCTTCTGAGGCTCCACCAAAGTTTGCCGTATAAAGGGCAATGCTATATGGCGTTTCCTCCATCACGATGGCATCGATATTCAATGCTTCCCTGACATAACCTGGTTTTTGATAGACGGTCACACCGTGAACGTATTCTTCATACCACTCTCCAGGAAAAGCTAAATCTAGATAAAGCAACAGGTCGGCATACTTGTTTCGATGATTGTAGAGGTAGTCCAAGACCTGGCTGTAATAACTACTAGTTGTCTTGTTTCCTTCTAGCGAAAACGTTGGAATATCAGGATTTTTGGATTGGCCGTAGCGTCCAAACATACCATAGGCGGCAACCATCCCTCCGATTCGCTCTGATAAGGCATAGGCTGGCGTATTTTCCGACACAACAATGGATCCATATTGCATATCTGCGATGGTCATTTTGCCATTATAATTGGCGACATAGGCATCGTGTTCAGGTTTGTATTCGTAAGGTGTTGAGGTGATATCATAGGCCTCCGTTTCCGATACTCCCCCCTTTTCTATAGCATCCACAACCAGCATATTCAGGGGGAGTTTGTAGGTAGACCCCGCTGTCATCGGCTGGGTGTCGTTCATAGAAAAGACCTCATTGGTTTGGAGGTTTTTATAGGTAAAGGCCACCTGAGAGGAATCCAACCCCTGTTCTGCTAGAAAGGCTTGGACTGTCTCTTCCAAACTCAAATGAACATAATCGTAGTAGAGATAGAGACTATCCATATAAGCCAAATCTTCTTGCAGAGCCAATTCCCGATCTGCTAATGACTTATAGACCGGACGGACAGTAGGCTCAGTTTGGGATGTATCTTCTTCTCCATCCGAATCTGTTTCTGCTTGATCCGTCGACGTTTTAATTGTTTGGTCTGAAGGGCTTGCTACCTGTTGACCCAACCAGAGGATACTCCCTACTAAGATAAGGGCAAGAAGACCAAGCAAGTAGGGCAAGCGGAACCAATCTTTAACGGAAAAAACTTTTTTTCGCTTCCGTCTCATTAGACCTTCACTAGATTCAGGCGGAAGGTCTAATGGAACTGCAACCAATTCTTGGTCATTCCTAACCTTATCTTGCTTCCATAATTGATCAATGGTTAGATTTGTTCTAGGAAATCGTTTATAAATATGGCTTCGCTTGCGTCTAGTTGGTACCCTTCTTGGGCGTCGTCTTTTAACTGACCTTGACCGAGCTTCACGCCTTAATTTTCTTTCATATTTCTCATTTGTCATAACTGTTATAGTATAGCTGATTTCTAGGCGCTAGACAAGTAACTCTACTCACTAAACAGCCCAACATTCGTTTTGAGCCTATGGTTTTCCTTACATTCAAAACCATCAAAAAGAACCTTCCTAGCGAAGGTTCCTGTTCCAAAATGGGTTTTTTATTTTTTAACAAGGGTTTTCCGAATATCGAGGGCAACAGCAACGATGATGACAATCCCTTGGATAACGTTGGTCATATCTGGTGTCACTCCCAAGTAGGTCAAGCAGACTTTGAGCAACTCAAAGACGAAAACCCCAAGGAGAATACCCGGTACGGTACCTTGACCTCCGGCAGTTGATACACCACCGATTGTAGCAGAGGCAATGGCATCCAGCTCATAGCCCATACCGGCACCTGCACCAGCTGAACCTGTTTTAGCAGATAAGAGGAAACCAGCTAAACCGTAGAGCAAACCTGCCAAGAGGAAAATCTTGATTTTGGAGAAGCGAACATTGACACCTGATACTTCTGCAGCGTTCTCATTACCACCAATTGCATACATGTATTTACCATAGCGGGTTTTATTATAAAGCACCCACATGGCCAGACCAACTAGGGCTGCAATGATGGTAATATAGGGAATGAAGCCAAATAACTTGCCTTGACCGATTGCCACAAACTCATCCTTAAAGGTACCGATTGGTTTGGATTGCGAGTAGATAAGGACAAAACCATAGGTCATAATCTGGGTTCCCAAGGTCGCCAAAAATGGTGGCACGCTGAGGAAAGAAATAATTGCACCATTAAGCAAACCGAGAAGGGCACCGACAGCTAGGGCTGCCAAAAGTGGTACAAAAATCGGCATGTCTGGTAGGTCTGGGAAAAATTTTTGGGCAAAGTCTGGTCGCTGCACCAAGGTCGCTGTGATAATAGCAGTCAAGCCCACAATCCGACCAGCGGATAGGTCTGTACCACGAATAATCAAGCAGCCTGATACACCCAAGGCAATGATAAAACGAACAGAGGTATTAGCCATGATATTGGCAGCATTTCCAAGGGTAAAGAAATTATCCTGGGTCAGGCCAGTATATAAAATCATGGCAGCGACAACGATATACATGGAGTTCTTTGTCAAGAAATCTCCTAGATGAAATTGAGATGGTTTATCTGACAGAAGTTTAGGCATCTGTTTCTCCTCCTTGCTGATTGGTCATAAATTTAGTTGCCAGCGTCATGACGGCCTCTTGGGTTGCATCTTCACGATCAAGGAAACCGGAGATCCGTCCCTCACACATCACCATGACGCGGTCAGATACGCCAAGCAATTCCGACATTTCTGAGGTAATCATGATGATGGATTTGCCTTCTGCGGCTAGGTTGTTGATAATCTGGTAGATTTCATACTTGGCACCGACATCGATTCCGCGTGTCGGCTCATCCAAAATCAGAATATCTGGATCATTGGCCAACCAGCGGGCAAGAATCACCTTCTGCTGGTTTCCTCCTGACAAACTTTCAATATGCGTCTTGGTCGAAGGGGTTTTAACCCGCAAACGGTCCACACTTTGATTGACAACCTGGCTGATTTGCTTCTCATTCAGCAAACCCAAGTGTCCCAAATATTGGTGAAGGGAGGCAATCGAAGCATTATCAGAGACCGATAAGACACCAAAAATTCCATTAAAACGACGGTCCTCCGTCACCAGAGCAATCTTATTGGCAATGGCTGCGGCAGGATTTTTAATCTTGACTTCTTGGCCTTTTACAAAAATCTTCCCTTCTTTCAAGACCCGCATACCATAGAGGGCTTCCATCAGTTCCGTCCGTTGGGCCCCGACTAGGCCACCAATCCCTAAGATTTCGCCTTTTTTCAGGTCAAAACTAGCGTTCTTAAAGGAGAGGGGACTTGGAGAAGTTAGATTTTCCAGTCGAAGAACGACTTCCTCTTCCACCTTATTGGTTTTCTCAGGGAAGAGACTGGTCAGTTCACGACCAACCATGGCCTGGATGATTTTTCCTGTCGTCATCTCAGCTGCAGGCCATGTACCGACATATTGGCCATCACGCATAACCGAAATATCATCCGAAATTCGTAAAATTTCATCCATCTTGTGGGAGATGTAGATGATGCCAATATTTTTCTCCTTGAGCTGCTGGATAATGCTGAATAATTTTTCTACTTCCGAACTGGTTAAGGAGGAGGTCGGCTCATCCATGATGACCACCTTAGCCTTGTGGGAAATGGCTTTGGCAATTTCGACAGACTGCATTTGAGAAACTGTCAGATGATGGAGCAGGGTCTTAGGATCAATCTGCAAACCCACCTCATCCAATAAGGCCTTGGTATCCTGGTTCATCTTGGCATGGTCAACCAAGTTAAACCGCCCCAAGGGATAGTTGCCCAAAAAGACATTCTCAGCGATAGTCATCATCCGTATCGGTTGCAGCTCTTGGTGAATCATGGACACACCTGCATCAATGGCTTCCTTGGAATCCTTGAAATTGACTTCTTGACCGTCAAACAAAATGGTTCCACCATCTCTGTGATAAATACCAAACAAACATTTCATCAGGGTGGATTTCCCTGCGCCATTTTCTCCCATCAAGGCATGAACTGTTCCCGGACGAAGTTTGAAACTAACATCATCCAGGGCCTTGACACCTGGAAATGTCTTGGTAATATGTTTCATTTCTAAAATATATTCACTCATTCTCCCGGCTCTCTTTCCAAAAAAATATGTTCTCACTATACGTACAATCACCATTTTTCAAGGGAATCATAGATAGTGAGAACGCACTAATCGTTTTGCAAAATTGATTACTTAACAGGAAGCTTATTCAGCTGAACGTTTTGCGTAACGTTCTTTGATTTCTTCGATTGTTTCAGTTTTTGCTTCTGCTTCTTTCAATTCAGAATCAGCTTCTGAAGTCACTTTCACGTAGTCAACCCAGTAGTAAGGAGACACATCTTCACCATTCATCAACTTAACTGCTACTTGTGCTGCAGTGTGTGATTGGTTGAAGTGGTCGTTCAATACAGTACCAGTCAATTCACCCTTAGCCAACAATTCCATCGCATCTGGAATCGCATCAACACCGACTACAAGGATGTCTTTGCCAACTGTACGGCCAGCTGCTTTGATCGCAGTTACCGCACCAACTGCCATACCGTCGTTGTTTGCAAAGATAACTTCCAACTTGTCACCGAATTGTTCCAAGGCTGCAGCAGTCACTTCTTGACCTTTTGCAGTATCCCAGTTTGCGAGGTAAGGCTCAGCCAAGGCTTCACGTTTGATACCTGCATCATCAAGGGCTTTAACAGAGTAAGTTGTCCGTTGTTGTGCGTCAACGTTTGCTGGGTCACCAAATAGGGTGATGTAGCTCACTGTACCGTCACCGTTGATGTCACCCTTGCTGTCAGTAGCAGCAATGATTTCACCTTGGAAGGTACCAGACTGAGTTGCATCTGCACCAACATAGGTTGTTTTACCAGGCCAGATTTCCAGTTCAGCAACTTCTGGCTCACGGTTGATCAATACAACTGGGATATCTGCAGCTTTTGCAGAGTTGATAATGGAACCTGCAGCAGTTGGGTCAACCAAGTTTGCCAAAATCACGTCTTTACCTTGTGCAATAAAGGTATTGATTTGTTCTGTTTGTGTCGCTTGGTCTTGCTTACCATCTTGGATATCCAAGACATAGGTATCGCCTGTTTCTTCACTCAATTTTTTGAAGTAGGCATCCAATTCTTCACGATAGAGTGTCATAAAGTTGTCATCGAATTTGTAGATGGCAACACCAACTTGATAGGTCTTACCAGACCCTGACTCTGCAGTACTGCTTTCTTCTGACTTACCACAAGCAACCAAGAGCAAGCCAACGAATGCAAGCGCCAAGAGCTTCAATACTTTTTTCATTCCTTAATCCTTTCTTTTTAAGCATAAAGCAGTCGAAGCAATCAACTTTGTAAACGGTTTCCTATGTTGATATAATATAATATTGTATGAGATATGTCAAGAGGGTTTAGGAAGGATTTGCCAGCTCCTCCACCGCTACTTCCTGTAAAACCGATAAAAATTGATGGGGATGAACCTCTGGAAAATCGTTGAGACAGTTAGCTGTTGCAAAGGCTGCAGCCTCTGCTAGATAGATTTCAGGTGCTTCATTTTGCACCAGACCTTTGACCAAAACACCCAAATAAAAGTCGCCTGATGCAATCGGATTGCGGGTGATTTTTTTCGGCGATTGCACACGGAAAATGCGCGTGCCAATCTTTGCCAGGCTTCCCTTGCTGCCCAAGGTCACAATCAAGTTTTCATGAGGAACTTGGTGGCGCAAGAGGTTTTCAATGGCTGTTGGATCTTGTTCGTCTAGGTCAGGATAGATGTCTTTCAACTCTTCATTGTTGATTTTAATTAAGCTAGGCTGGGCTTGATAAGCTTGGACCAAGGCTGCACCGCTAGTGTCAACAATGGTATGAACCTCTGGATGTTCATCGATAAAACGACGAATATAGTCATCAGGCATTCCTGCCATCAATGAACCTGAAAAGACCACAAAGTCACCTGGAGACAAGGACTCTTTTAAGCGGTCAGTAAAGGCAGTCAAGAGGCTTTCAGTTAACTCCAAGCCCTTCTCATAAACCAAAACTACCTGACCAGTAGCCTCCTCTAGATAGATGGTACAGATGCGCGTGTTGCGGTCATGTTGGGTCAAAACCAAGGGGTTCTGCCTTTCTGTGTTCAGCGCCTGTATGTAATCACCGATCGGGCCACCCAAAATTGTATGAATGCAATAGTCTGCCTGCCCCCTTTCTCGCAAAGCATAAGCCACATTAAAACTTTTTCCACCTGGAAAATCACGCACTTCCTTGGGACGGTTTGGAATCTCTTTCTTCAATTGATCGACAATAATGGTGCGATCCAAAGCTGGATTGGGACAAATTAAATGAATCATATGCTACTCCTTTCACTCCTATTTTATCACGAATTCTTTAAATAATATATCTTTATATATAATTTAAAATAAAACGAAAAAGCCTAGGAACCCTAGGCTTTTCGCTTGAAACTCATCCAAACGACACTTACTAACCGAGAACCGACAAACGGACCTGATTGTGCTCGGAATTTTCCGCCAAATCCAGCAAAGCGACTGCATAATCACGATAAGAAATGTAGCTTTCACCTTTTGCATTGACCTGGAAAACCTCACCCGCTAGGGTGTAAACACCTGTCTTTTCACCAGTTGCATCGAAATCTGCTGCTGGACTTAGGTAGAGCCAGTTGACATCCTGTGCTCGGCGGTAGATTGCCAAGCCCTCTCCCATTGCTTCTGCAATCGGAAGATACTCAGCTGGAAAATCTGGACTATCTTTCAAGGCAAGTTGACCGGTTTCATCAAGAAAGAGACTACCCGCTCCACCGACAATCAGCAATCGAGTTGGACTTGCTGCCAGGAGAGTGGTCAAGTGCTCTGCCAACTGACTATGCTGCGGCAAGGTCTCAGCTGTCCAAGCACCGAAGGCATTGATAACAAGATCGAAACCCGCCAAGTCTTCTTTGGTAAGAGCAAGAGCGTCTTTTTGGATTACTTCCTGTGCCTGACTCTTGTTTTCAGAACGGACAATAGCTGTCACTTGGTGACCACGTTCCACTGCCTCTTGAGTTAATACTTGACCTGCTTGGCCGTTTGCTGCGATAATAGCAATTTTCATTATTTGCACCTCTTGTTGTTCTTTTTTTGTTACAACAAAACTATACACCTACTTCGTTGTAATGTCAATGATTACAACTTATAAAAATTAAAAACCATCTGTAAGATGGTCTCGATTCAACAAAAATAAGGGACGCATCCAATAAAATGGCCTAGCAATCCAGACAAGATTCTCAAATCGCCATCCTCCACTAGGAGGAACCTGATTTCAATTCTACCATCAAATCAGCTAGACTTGAGGTCTCTAATTCCATCTCCATCGCCTGCTGGGCTGCTTGCAAGCGGTGGTCTAACAGTGGATGAATCTGACGACCAACTTGACAAGCCGGATTGGGTTGCTCATGAAAACCAAACAACTGCCCTTCACTTCCAAATGGTTGAACAGCCTGATAGACTCGCAAAAGACTAATTTCAGCTGGATCTGCTGCCAATCGTGCCCCACCAACTCCACGTGCCACCTGGACTAGGCCCGCCAGCTTGAGTTGGGATAAAATTTTTCGAATAATAACTGGATTGACCCCGACACTTGCTGCGATGGTTTCGCTGGTCTGCTTTTCTTTTTCTCCTTCAATCGCTAGCAACAACAAGATATGGCTGGCAATGGTAAATCGACTGGATATCTGCATAGCAATCCTTTCTTCTAATCAATAAAATTGGTAAGGGTCACTCCCAAAAGACGGATACCCTTTGCTGGTTTGGCGACTTGGTCAAACAAATCTCGCACTTCTTTTTCAATCTGCTCCAAACGATCAATTGCTTCCGCAAAACTATGCCGCTTGGTCAAGGTTGAAAAATCACCGTAGCGGATTTTCAGTACAATGGTTCGCCCCTTTTTATCATGCTTTTGTAAGCTTGTAGCGACTCGTTTGCAGAGACTGGCTAATTCTTTTAAGGCATCCTCTTCCCGATAGAGCAGCTTGCCGTAGGTTCGCTCCTTGCTGATGGACTTACGAATACGATTGGCTTTGACGGGTGAGTTGGAAATACCACGTGCCTTACGGTAGAGATCATAACCAAAACGACCAAACTGATCGATCAAGACCATTTCTGGGATGGCTAAGAGGTCTTTGCCTGTATAAACTCCCATTTCTTGCAAGCGAGCGACTGTTTTTTTTCCAACTCCATGAAACTTTTCCACAGGTAAACGCGACAGAATCTCAACTGCCTCTTCTGGCAAAATCAAGGTTAAGCCCTTAGGTTTTTCCATATCCGAAGCAATCTTTGCTAAAAATTTATTATAAGACACTCCTGCTGAGGCTGTCAAATGCAGTTCATTCCAGATATCATACTGGATCAACTTGGCGATTTTGACTGCGGAACCGATCCCTAGCTTGTTCTGGGTCACATCCAAATAGGCTTCATCAATCGACATGGGCTCGACCAGATCGGTATAGCGCCGAAATATGGCACGGACCTGCAAACCGACTTCCTGGTATTTGTCATAGTTTCCCGAAATGAAAATAGCCTGTGGGCAACGCTGATAGGCTTCCTTGCTGGACATAGCTGAGTGAATACCATATTTTCGTGCCTCGTAGTTACAGGTGGAAACGACTCCTCTGCCACCCGATTTTCGAGGATCTCGTGCAATCACCACAGGCTTCCCCTTGAGTTCAGGATGGTCCCGTTCTTCAATGGCTGCAAAAAAGGCATCCATGTCGATATGGATGATTTTTCGTGAACGATCATCAATCAATGGAAACTCTAACATCCTACCCTCCTCACTCTATTATAAACTATCCTGCTTGATTTTTGTTTTTCCCAATTCAAAAAAGAGAAAGGAAATCCTTTCTCTTTTGAGCTTATTTGTTTCTACGACGACGGCTTGCTAAGCCAAGTCCTGACAACAAGCTGGCTGTTCCCATTACCAGAAGAGCTGTTGATTCAGCAGCTGCTGTATTTGGTAAGGTCTTCGCGTTTTCACTTGTTTCTTTCTTGTTTTCTGCTGCTTTTGCAGTTGGAAGTGGTGCTTTCTTCGTTAACAAGTCCCCTTCATAAGCTGGAATGAAATGGGTCAAGCTTTCGTTCAGAACCAAACCACCTTCAAAGGCTGGAAGTGGCTCAGCGTAAGCTGGTTCTCCCTTAGCAGTCACAAGTTCTTCTTCGCTTGTAGTACCGGTGTCACCTCCTGTTGTTTCACCTGCATTACCAGTATCACCGCCGGTAGTTTCGCCTGTATTTCCAGTGTCTCCGCCGGTAGTTTCGCCTGCGTTACCAGTGTTATCTGTATTTCCAGTAGTTCCACCAGTTAGACCTGCCAACCAAGTTTCCAGCATTTGGGCAACTTCATCCACCGTTGACTGGTCATTGCTCTCAATAGCTTGGGTAGCCAACTCGAACAATTCAGCAAGTTGAGCTGTCTGGGTTTCATTGAGGCTTGTTGGATCCAATCCCTCTGCGTCTGCTAGCAATTTCTCAAGCGCTGCAGTATTGAGGGTTTGCTCACCACTTGCATTACCACCTGTTGAGTCACCAGTTGTTGAACCACCTGTATTGTCCGTTGTTTCACCGTTTGTTGTGCCAGTATTGTCGCCAGTTGTAGAGCCACCTGTGTCTGGTTCAGCACCGTTCAAGCGTGCAACTGCTGCTGCCAAACTTGTCTCTGTCAAAAGGTTGGCTGCTTCAACTCGTGCAACATAGGCTGCTACTTGGTCTGCCAAGGCAGTTTTACCAGCTGTACGAGCTGCTTGTAAGGCTGTTTCATAAGCAGAACGGTCTAGCTCTGCCTCTTCTTCAACAGGCATCAAGAAGCGGAATTCAGCTGCGGACATGAAGTTGTTGACAGGGTTACCGTATGATTCCTTACCTGTGATAGACACGCTTGCGATACGGATTGGTGTCTCAAAGGCAATACGTTTGGTTTGGCCATTGTTTGCCCAGTCTCTTGCTGTGAAGGTATGGGTTTGACCTTGATCATCAGTCACCACCAAATCAAGGGCCTTCAAGATGCC
This sequence comes from Streptococcus suis, assembly GCF_016775005.1. GTDB lineage: Bacteria > Bacillota > Bacilli > Lactobacillales > Streptococcaceae > Streptococcus > Streptococcus suivaginalis. Next base: position 281,981 of record NZ_JAEUXI010000002.1, read on the forward strand.
GTTTGCACCATTTTGACGTGGTACATACTCAAAGGCAGTAATCAATTCTGGTTTGCGGAGACGGAAGGTTGCCGGAACATTGATGGTTGGAGTATACCAAGGAGTATGCCAAAGGGTTGACGTATCTCCGTCAAAGGCTTTGAGCAAGTCTTCCCCTTGTTGACTAGGAGCATTTGGCACGACAATATCATCTTTAGTCACCGCAGTCTTACGGATTGTCAAACCTTGACGCGCTTGGTTGACCGCATCAATCAAAGCTTGCGCTTCTTCAATGGTCACATCTTCTGAAACAGAACCAAGGTTGAGAAGGGCATCCTTGTATGGTTTCAAGCTAGACTTGGTGTAGGATTCATCTAAAACTGGTGTGTTGATATTGTAGTAGTTCATAGCCAACATATGACCTGTCAACTCGACTTCTTCAATCACCAAATTGTCCAACATAAAGTCGTTGTAGCCACGGAAGTTAGCATTTCCTTGGGTATCTCCCTTCGTATCACCAGGACGACGTGTTGAGAAGATACCAACCCAGCTATCGCCAGATGCCGCACCAGTCACAAGGAAGTTTGCCTTACCAGGTGTCTGGCTATTTTCCCAAGTGTTGTTCAATGGTGTCAACAAGAGGCTACCTGAGCGGCCATTGTACTTGCCTTCACCGATTGCAAATGCATAGGTACCATTTGAACCTGCTTCATAATCAAAGCTTACACGGTAGGTCTTACCTGCTTCAAAGCGGAAGTTTTGTGGAATAGTTTGGTAAACCAGACGGTCACGAGCAGTCAAGCCATTTGTCTTCAATGACCAGTCGCCTTCGATAACATCGTTGACTTTCTTGCCATTCCAACCACGTTGGGTATATGGTTCGTGTTTTTCGGACAAGTGAGTACGGTTGTCCTCAACGCCTTCGATACCACCGATAACAAATGGGAAGATACCTTGTGGTACATTTTCAAAGTCTTGACGGAAGGCACCTGTACTTGTATTGTGATTGCCACCAAACATGCTTGAATTATTTTCAAAGATGCGGATTTCGTCGAAGTAGGTTGCCGCTGCATCCCCTTCTCTTGAAAGGGTCAAGCGAACGTTATCCACATTGTCTCCTGTTGTAAAGAAGACATACATGTTTTGGAAGTAACTTGTGTTATCAACAGTCGCATTGCGCTCCAGGGTATTGTGGGCATATGCTTTGACATAGTTGAGGGCAATGGACTCTTTAGTATAGTTAGAAACAGCTTCACTGCCATTGTGAACCGTGATGGTTGCCTTAGCCTGGCTACGGTTATCCACACCAACATAGGCTGCGTAGCTTGTATTTGGTTTCAAGCCAGTTAATGTTTGGGTCAGGCTAACTGTCTCTGTGTTACCTTGGATGCGCAACATGTCGTTGGCACCTTGGGATTTCACGATTGTTGCCTTGCTTTGGTCACCAGTAATGTTCCAGTGAGACAAGCTACCTGAGTTAAAGCCTTGGTCATAGATGTGCATACCATCGCTCCAAGACACGTCTGCGTTGGTCTGTTGCGTACGGTAGAGTACGTATGGCATGTTGGCCTGAAGGTCCAGCGTGATGCGGCCATTGCTTACTTGGATAGCTTGTTCTTCTACTTTTCCAAGCTCGGTCAAGCGATAGAGGTAAAGCGTACCGGTGTTCCAACCTTCTGGCATATCCCACGTAGTTGCTCCAGCCTCTTCGTTGAAGTAGTACATCTTTTGTTTGTCAATTGCCAAATCTTTACCGTTGGCATCCCAGTTCCAAGGCACCAAGTAAGCTGCACCATCTTGGATCTTACGACCATTGAGGGTTACTGTCCGTTGACGGTAGCCAGCATTGTTGACATCATTTGACTTACGAGTCAAGACCAGAGTATTGTCAGACTTGTCTTTCAAAGTGATTTCCATCTCTGGTGTCCAAGTATAGGTTTCTCCGTTGTCCGTCATACGAACAGGATCACCATTCTTCCAGTTGGTTACTTGGAAGTGTTGGATATACTTGGTCATCAGGTTGTTGGCAAACAAGTTGGTAATGTAGCCATTGTAGTCGCTACGTCCCTGCCAGCCTTCAAAGTCTTTCATATCGTAGCCACCAAGCAATGGATAGTTGGCAGCGCCACCGTAAGCTGGGTAGTCACCAACCCATGAATCTTTTTGGTGGTTGCGGATAAAGCGAGCGATGTTTGAGTTGATCCCTTTCAGAGTGTAGCCACCGTAGGTCAAATCTGCTGCCCAGTGCTGGAAGGTTGAATCATACTCACCTGCATAGCCCCATTCAAAGGCAACACGCCAATCTTGGGCATTGATTTCTTTAGCGAGAACGTGTGTTTCCCAAGCATTTTCACCACCTGCTTGGCCATTGCCCCAAACATCGACATAGATAAAGTCAAGGCCTGCACCAAGGGCTTCTTTCAAATCTTCCCAACGTTTCAAACGGTTATGGGCAAGATCATAGTGACCACTGATGTTGATTCCTTGGTCGATCCAGTTCCAGCCGTAAGCGTAGCTACCGTTTTGGCCACGACGTAAGATTTCTTCACTGAAGTATTTGGATTCAGGATAGGTTTCTGATGCGTTAACGTGGATACCTAATTTTGCACCATATGGTTGGGACTTTTCAATCAAGGTCTTGAAGTCTTCCACCCCACCGATCCGTTTACCAATATCTGCATAGTTCAGGTGGCCAGAGTCATGACCTTCACTACCATAACCTTTCAAGAGGATACTTTGTCCCAAGCCATCTGTATGAAGGGCAATTTTCTTAATGCCATCCAAGGTCATCAAGAATGGGTTTTGAGCCTGTGATCCAAAGTTCATGGCAATCCGGTAAGCTACCAGTTCTGGTACAGATTCAAATCCTTTCGGATTATTCATGATGGCACGGTAAGCAATGGCACCATCCTGCCAATCAACTTTGTTGTCATTGTTAGCATCAGCTGTAAAGACAACTTTTGCACTTGGCTTATCGAGTGTATACTCTGGATAGACGACGCCATTGTGGGCACCTTGCCATTTGAACTCAGACGATGCGATACCGAAATGAAGGCTTGTCTCTCCATCAACTGTATAACGATTGCTGTTGGATGTTAAACGTGTAAAGTCACTTGCACCGCCACCATAGCTATGTTGAGAGTTGCTCCAAACTGCGGCAGCTACTTGATCTGTTGATACAAAACCATACATGTAGCCCTTGCGCTCATAGTTAGCCACATCCTGCAACTGGATATGTTCATCACCTGTACGGTGGGTATGGGTGGACATGCGGGTTCCGTCAAATTTTGCATCTGTTTGATGGCTAGCCACGGAAACCAAGTTATTATCATCAAAGGAAATGCTTTGAATCAACTTAGCCACATCATCAATGGCCGCTCCGTAGGTCACTGGGTTTCGGTTTGTAACTTCCAGTACATCAAAGTGAAGCTCTTTTCCTTCCACCTTGATTTGAACTTTGATAGAGGCATTGATTTTGTTCGCTTCATCTACAACATCCAAGACATAGTGAGCTGTCTTAGCATCCACTTTGGTGTAAGTTACTTCTGGTGTTACCTCTAATTTGTTGATGCGGAGTTTGTTGATTGGGTTAACTTGACCGTAAATCTTATTACCATTGAAGGTGTACTCTTTTACACGAGGGAATGCACGGTCGATTTTAGCAGTCAATTCACCTGAATTGAGTTCATCATATTCAACTGCTGCATCATTGACAACAACTGCTGTCGTTGGCGTATCTTCCTTCCCATCTGATGGGGCAACACCTGTCTGGTTATCTGCCTTAATATCAATTTTGGTCAATTCAGAATTATAGGTTCCCAATTTCAAAGCAACACGTTTTTCTGCTGCCAAGGCTTCTTTCACAGCTGTTTCTAGGTTTAAGGTGTCAAACAATTGCACATCATTGTTGGTCGCATTTAGCTGACCATCAGCCTTATAAGAAATAGACAAGGTGTTGCGGCTATTTTTTGCTGGTGCAGTTGTGACTGTCCGTTCACGGAGCCAGTTTCCTGTACCATTGACTTTATACTCCCAGAACCAACCTAAGTTGTCGTAACCAACAAAGAGGAAGTTATTTACATCTTTGTATTTGACAAAAACCCCAAAACGGCCTTGGTTGGTTTCGGAACGCTCTACAAATTCCAAGTTTACATTGACATTGCCTTCTGAACTTGCTTCCAAACCAGCTTTTTCAAAGACAGCAATATTTGCGGCATTATTGTTTTGAGCTGTTGAAGAAAGGGCATTGTAGCGAACGCCACCTTCTTCCTTGATGGCAACAGTTCCTTTGATGGCAGAGGTTGATGTCCACTCTGGTTGAATATCAGCTGGTGTCGGTGTCTCTTCAACTGGTTGTTCATCAGTATTTGCTTCATCGCTATTGAGACCAGTTTGGTTGGTTACCTTGACATCCACAATGGTTCGGTCTGCACTGTAGCTGGTTACTTTCAATTTGGCAGCATTGCTCGAACGAAGATCTGCCAATACTTCTGCCGGAATTTGAATAGCATTGAAGAGAGCTGTTTCACGGTTATCTGCTGACACGATGGATGCAGACAACTGGCCCCCTGTAGTCAGATTGACATTGAGACGGTAAGCCGTATCTTTCACTGGCTCATCCACACGTGTGCCACTATACCAAGTTCCACCATTGGTAGCCACAGGAGACTTGTACTCCCAGAACCACCCCTGCTTATCATAACCAACCAGAATATGTTTGGTGTGGCTCGTATGGTTCAAATACACCCCAAAACGACCTTTTTCGGCATCTGAACGTTCGATCAGGTCTAGGGAAATCGCTGCACTGCCATCTTCGTTCATCTTCAAATCTGGACTAGTAAATGTACCTGTTGAAGCGCCATTATCTTGGCCACTAACAGAAGACAGGCGGTTGTAACGAACACCGTCTTCTTCACGAACTTCAACAGTACCTGCCGGGTTAGAGCTAGCGGTCCACTCTGCTGCAACTTCTTCCGTTGTGTTTGTTGCTGGCGCAAGGTTGAGTTCTGGAGTTACTGCTGCCTCTGCAGTTTCTGTCGCAGCTCTCTCTTCGACCTCCTCTTCAGCCACTGCTTCATCTGTAGGTGCTAAGACAGTTTCTCTTGTAGCACCCTCCGTTAGTGCAGTTTCTTCAGCCTTGACTTGAGCGCCAGAAAACAAGCTCATTCCCACAATGACCGAAGCTGCACCAACCGTTAGTTTTCTAATCGAGTAATGATTTTTCTTAGAAAACAATTCTTTCGAATAACTTCTCATTGTTTACCTCCTTATGATATGTTGAGAAAGTTGGTTTATACAGCTTCATTTTACAAAAACGCTTCCACAATGTCAATATGTTAACATGTTTTATATTTTTTAAATTTGATTCTCCTTGCAAAGAAAGATTGAGACTATTTTCACAATTTTTGAAATCTTTTACCACACTTTTCATTTATTTTCAAGTATTTTGACCTTGAAGAAAGTGCTTACACATGATATAATGAACTATGTGAATAAAAAAACTATTTTGAAGGAGAACCCTCATGTCAACAAAAGTAAAAACTAAAAATGTTACTGAAGACATTTTCGCCCAGGCCTGGGAAGGCTTCAAAGGTACAGACTGGCAAGATAAAGCAAGTGTCACTCGCTTCGTTCAAGCCAACTATACGCCCTACGATGGAGATGAAAGTTTCCTTGCTGGCCCAACTGAGCGTTCGCTCCATATCAAGAAAATCATTGAAGAAACAAAAGCTGGCTACGAAGACACTCGCTTCCCAATGGACGTAGATCGCGCTACTTCAATCGCAGATATCCCAGCTGGTTTCATCGATAAAGAAAACGAACTCATCTTCGGTATCCAAAACGATGAACTCTTCAAATTGAACTTCATGCCACGTGGTGGTATTCGTATGGCTGAAACAACTTTGATCGAAAACGGCTATACCCCAGACCCACTTCTTCATGAAATCTATACAAAACACGCTACAACTGTAAACGATGGTATCTTCCGTGCCTACACAGCTGACATCCGCCGTGCTCGCCACTCACATCACGTTTCTGGTCTTCCAGATGCTTACTCACGTGGCCGTATTATCGGTATGTACGCTCGTTTGGCTCTCTACGGAGCTGACTACTTGATGGAAGAAAAAGTAGCTGACTGGAACGCGATTACTGAAATCGATGAAGAGTCAATCCGTCTTCGTGAAGAAATCAACATGCAGTACCAAGCATTGCAACAAGTTGTTCGCTTAGGTGATATGTACGGTGTTGATGTGCGCAAGCCTGCGATGAATACCAAAGAAGCAATCCAATGGACAAACATCGCCTTCATGGCAGTCTGCCGTGTTATCAATGGTGCGGCAACTTCTCTTGGTCGTGTGCCAATCGTTCTTGATATCTACGCAGAACGTGACTTGGCTCGTGGTACATTTACTGAATCAGAAATCCAAGAATTTGTTGATGACTTTGTATTGAAACTTCGTACAGTGAAATTTGCTCGTACAAAAGCCTTCGACGAAATCTACTCTGGTGACCCTACTTTCCTTACAACATCTATGGCAGGTATGGGTAACGATGGTCGTCACCGTGTTACCAAGATGGACTACCGTTTCTTGAACACACTTGACAACATCGGTAACTCTCCAGAGCCAAACTTGACAGTTCTTTGGTCTGACCAACTTCCATACGCTTTCCGTCGCTACTGTATGGCAATGAGCCACAAACACTCTTCTATCCAATATGAAGGTGTAACAACAATGGCCAAAGACGGTTACGGTGAAATGAGCTGTATCTCTTGCTGTGTGTCTCCACTTGACCCAGAAAGCGAAGACAAACGCCACAACATCCAGTACTTCGGTGCGCGTGTTAACGTTTTGAAAGCCCTTCTTTCAAGCTGGAACAACGGTTACGATGATGTCCACAAAGACTATAAAGTATTTGACGGCGTTGAGCCAAACACTTCTGAGATCTTTGACTACGATCAAGTTATTGAAAACTTCGAGAAAGCCCTTGACTGGTTGACTGACACTTACGTTGATGCCATGAACATCATCCACTTCATGACAGACAAGTACAACTACGAAGCGGTTCAAATGGCCTTCTTGCCAACTCACCTTCGTGCAAACATGGGCTTCGGTATCTGTGGATTTGCAAACACTGTTGACTCCTTGTCTGCTATCAAGTACGCACAGGTTAAACCAATCCGTGACGAAGATGGTTTCATCTACGATTACGAAGTAACAGGCGACTTCCCACGTTACGGTGAAGACGATGACCGTGTAGACGACATCGCGAAATGGCTCATGGAAGCATTCTTCACTCGTTTGAACAAACATAAACTCTACAAGAATGCAGAAGCCGCAGTTTCTATCTTGACCATCACTTCAAACGTTGCTTACTCTAAACAAACTGGTAACTCACCTGTTCACCGTGGTGTATTCCTCAACGAAGATGGCTCAGTTAACACTTCTAAAGTGGAATTCTTCCCACCAGGTGCTAACCCAACTTCTAAATCACGTGGTGGTTGGTTGCAAAACTTGAACACCCTTTCTAAGCTCAACTTCAACCATGCCAACGACGGTATCTCATTGACTACTCAGGTTTCTCCAAAAGCACTTGGTAAGACCTTCGATGAGCAAGTATCAAACTTGGTAACCATCCTTGACGGTTACTTCGAGCAAGGTGGCCAACACGTAAACTTGAACGTTATGGACTTGAACGACGTTTACGAGAAAATCATGGCTGGTGAGGATGTTATCGTTCGTATCTCTGGATACTGCGTAAACACCAAATACCTCACTAAAGAACAAAAAACTGAATTGACACAACGTGTCTTCCACGAAGTTCTTTCAATGGATGACCACGCTGCTGAAGTTTCAGGTCAAGCTTAAGAACAAAAAAAGAACACTCCTAATGAGTGTTCTTTTTTACTAATAAGCTGGAGGATAAATGTAGGAAACACTTCCCTGGTATACTGTCGGTGTAAACCATCCACGATAGTTGTCAATCCATTGCAGGCCGTTGTAGTTGGCTTCCAAAACCTGGATTTGCCCCCACTGATTCACTTCTGTCACGTAGGCAACGTGACCATAACCACCATCATCCCAGACCACAATCGATCCAACCTGGGGCTGACTTCCAACAAGGAACCCTTGCGCAGCAGCATTACGAGCCCAATCTGCAGCATTGCCCCACCAGTCACCTGCCCAGCCAGTTAATTTCTGCACTGCCCAGGTACATTGACCCACAGGGTAATTGATACCTGCTTCATAGGTAAAGCCTGGTAGGTAGTAATCTGAGGTAGCTGTTTGCACTTGTTGAGCGGTGGCTGTCACTGTCAAGACTTGACCAGGCAACAACAAGCCATAAATATCCATTCCATTGAGTTGGGCAAGTTGGTACATGTCCATTCCAAACTTGGCTGCAATAGCAGATAGGCTGTCACCATATTGAACTGTATAGCTTGTCTCCTGACTGGCAGACGGACTAGCTACCCAGTTATCTGCAACCTGTAAGACCTGTCCAGGCAATAAAAGATCATTGATGGTCATCTGATTGGCTTCTGCCAATTGATACATATCCATCTGGTGCGCCGCAGCAATGGACGAAAAGGAATCGCCTACCTGAACCTGGTATTCTGCTGCTTGAGCAGTCAGCCCTGAAATCAAACCTGTTCCCAAGAGAAGACTGCAGAGGGTCATTTTTTGTTTCATAGAATCTCTCCTTTACTTCTCTTCCACTCTATCACGCTAAAATCTCAAGCAAATTGAAAACTGATGACAATTTGATGTCAGAAATGTAATACTCAATGAAAATCAAAATCAAACTAGCTCCAAAGGTTTGGGGAACCTTTGGAGGTTGGAGATAGGCGAACGTAGTTCGTTTCTACTTATGCAGATAGAACTCTGTCACTTTATTATTGTCAAGTGACAGGCTGGAAACCTCCACTGGAGCTTTCCACTCATCAAATCAAGTCAACAAGGTCTGATTTTGATTTTCGAAGAGTATAAAAAAGGAAAACAGTCACAAGTCGTTTCCCTTCATTTTCTTCTTCATTTTTCCAAAAACTCCGCCAATTTGACAAAGGTCTTGTGATTGCGGATGGTTAAGCTCTTGTAGAAAACCTGATGGGCAAGCTTTTTATGATAGGCCGTCTGCAAATAAGACTGCTCATCATATTTACCCCAGAAGAGAGCCGTCTGCCCAAAGTAAATAATCTCCTCTCCCAAGTCCAGCTGGCTCACCCAGTCCTCAATCAAAGTCTTCTGACTCCTATCTGTATAGAACAAAACATCCTTCCGAGCCATGTCATCCTCCCACCAAGCAGCTAGCTCTGCCCTACTTCTGTCGCATAATCCTCAGTACTCAAAAGAGAGAATCCTTCAACAAAGGGATAGTGACTAGCAAAGAAGTCATGAAAGTCCGCCACAATCTCCTCTAGCTCCTTTTCCGTATCAAAGAAGAGATTGCCGCTGTTGATGTAGGTTTCAACATTGTCACAGCCCAAATCTGCCACCGTTTGACGCAATTCAGCCATCACAACCTTATTACGACCGCCAACATTGATCCCTCTCAGCAATAGCACATATCTCATTGTCCTTCTCCCTCCAAGACCTGACGAATCAGAGCCATAACTTGGTTTCTATCCAACTTCCACTGGGCCCGCTCATCCTTGTCAAAGGTCCGGTTGGAGAGAAAAATCGCAGCTTTCTGCAAAGGACGATTGTACATGATAAAGGTCCCTGTATAGCCTGTGTGCGACAACCAGTCCCCCTTCTTATCCCAGGCCAGAGACCGCTTGCGCTTATCATCAAAACCGTAATCCTGCGTTAAATTTGTCGCAAAGTCAGCCGTCAGACAGTGTTCCAAAAAGATTTCCAAATCTTTGACGGTCGAAAAGAGGCCTGCACTCCCTGCATGAAGCCCTAAAACACGCGCCTTGGGATCATGCACCACACCTGCTTTGACGCCACGCACCGTCGGCACCGCCTGACTGACTGGTCCAAAGGAGGTTTGGGACATGCCAAAGGGCTCTAGAACATCTCGACTAATCAGCTGGTCTAGACTGTCTCTACCCAGTTCCTCCAACAAAAAGCCCAGCAAGAGAAAATTAATGTCTGTGTAGAGGAAATCTTTCTTATCCGTTACGGTAATCTTCAAAATTGCTTCCTTGAGCTGGTCGGCATCCAGACTATCCCGATTGGGAATGAAGGGATCGATACCACTAGTATGGGTCAATAATTGCCGAATGGTGACCTCACTATCCGCAAAAGCTGGATAATAAGACTGCAAGGTCCTATCTAACTCCAAAGCTCCGCTATTAACCAGAAAAGTCGCAAGAGTCCCTACTCCAACCACCTTGGAAACAGAAGCCAAGTCATAGGTCAAACCTGCCTCAACTGGCGTATGGCCATCCTGGGTCCCTAGATAGTACTCCTTCCACTGGCCCTTAGAAAAAAGAGCCAGACTGGCACCAGGATAAACTCCTTGCCCAATCTGCTCTGAAATCTTGTCTAAAATCGCTTGTCTCATTTTTCGAACCACAATTCAATGCCACCTAGGTCCCTTGTCTGAATAAAACGCTCACGCTTGTCCTTGAAATATCCATCTGGCAAGACTGCTTCTAGGGGATCCCAGTCGAAGTCCTGTCGCACCGCAAAACGCAAGCTATCCAAATCCCAAACTTCCTCAGCTGGTGTCTGCAAGTCATCACCCTCTGCCTGTTCGAAACGAACAAGCTCCTGATCTCCCAACAGTTTTTGATAAAAGGCTTGACTAGCTGCCTGATCTGGTGTTCGCAGTACAACCTCCTCTATCAAAGCCTGACTGAAACCGTCAAAGCTTTCTTTAGAGGCAAAAGGATAGGGAGCCAGTATTTCAACCAAATCCTCACGGCTCTCTTCACCATGAACCAAGAAGCGGTCTCCTTCTGGCGATAGGCATTCAAAAGCAAGGCCACGTTTTCCTTTATACAATGTTGAATAAGAGGCACCAGTAGCCAAAAGCGCTTCAATCTCTTCGACCTGTGCTACTTTCAGCACTAGAAGAGCCAGTTTTTTCAAGCCCTTAACCTGACGGGTACGGGCACTAGGTGATTCCATCAAACTCAAGACCAATTCTTTTGATTGGTGGCTTGAAAAATCAGCAAATGGTCCATCTTCTAATAGGGTCTTCAAACCCAAATTTTTCTCGATAAATTCTTGATTGATAGCCCGGTTATTAACACGCAAAACAGGGACTACATGCTTGTCTCGTAACATCTCATACTCCTCAATACTATACCATACTATTGTAATGGAAAATGTCGAATTTTACAAATAATATATAAAAATCAACTCCCGTTTTTTCTAACTTTTTGACCTCATTTTGGCAAATCTGTCCCAGGTTTGAACAAGTTCCAATTTTCCACACAAACGATACTTGACAAGCCTCGCTACTTTCTTTATGCTAACAGTAGCGTGAAAACGAAGTAAGGACCATTCTATCAACAATGGTCTCTAAAGTAAAGGATTTATACAAGAAAGGAACATGTATGCGTTTCAATGCCTATTCCTACATTACAAGCCCCATGGGTCAGATGATTGAGGAACTCCACCAGATTGGCTTTACTCTGGATTCTCAAGTTTGTCCTAAAGTCACTCTCGAAACCTTTGTCAGAAAGTGCCAGTTCCTGACAGCAAACACCGACTTTGCCCTATCCAACATGATTGCGGATTGGAAGACAGATCTCTTGACCTTCTTCCAATCTGACCGTGAGCTGACAGACCAGATTTTCTATCAAGTGGCATTTCAGTTGCTAGGCTTCGTGCCTGGTGTGGACTACACCGATGTGGAGGAATTCCGCAAGACCAGCCAGTTCCCCGTTGTCTATGGGGATGTCATCGATAACCTCTACCAACTCCTCAATACTCGCACCAAGTCTGGAAATACCTTGATTGACCAGCTGGTCAGCGACGACCTGATTCCAGAGGACAATCGCTACCATTTCTTCAACGGCAAATCCTTGGCAACTTTTTCGACCAAGGACCTCATTCGTGAGGTAGTTTATGTCGAAACACCTGTTGATACGGCGGGGACTGGACAGACTGACATTGTCAAGGTTTCCATTCTCCGTCCTCACTTTGACGGGAAAATCCCTGCGGTGATTACCAACAGTCCCTATCATCAAGGAGTGAACGATGTAGCCAGCGATAAGGCCCTGCATAAGATGGAAGGCGAGTTAGCACAGAAAACTGCTGGTACCATTCAAGTCAAGCAGTCCAGCATCACCAAGCTAGACTTGGACCAGCGGGACCTGCCTGTCAGCCCTGCTACTGAAAAACTGGGGCACATTACTTCATACTCCCTCAATGACTACTTCCTCGCTCGCGGCTTTGCCAGCCTCCATGTGTCTGGTGTCGGCACGCTGGGCTCAACAGGCTACATGACATCTGGCGACTACCAGCAGGTGGAGGGCTATAAAGCGGTGATTGACTGGCTAAACGGTCGCACCAAGGCCTACACAGACCATACTCGCTCGCTTGAGGTCAAGGCCGATTGGGCCAATGGTAAGGTGGCGACGACGGGACTGTCTTATCTGGGCACCATGTCCAATGCCTTGGCAACAACTGGCGTGGACGGATTGGAAGTCGTCATCGCAGAAGCAGGGATTTCCTCTTGGTATGACTACTACCGTGAAAACGGGCTGGTGACTAGCCCTGGCGGCTATCCAGGCGAGGACTTGGACAGCTTGACCGCCCTGACCTACTCCAAGAGTCTGCAAGCAGGGGACTTCCTCCGCAATAAAGCAGCCTACGAAAAAGGACTGGCGGCAGAACGTGCTGCCCTGGACCGCACCAGCGGCGACTACAATCAATACTGGCATGACCGCAATTATCTGCTCCACGCAGACAAGGTCAAATGCGAAGTCGTCTTTACCCACGGCTCACAGGACTGGAATGTCAAGCCAATCCATGTCTGGAATATGTTTCATGCCCTGCCAAGCCAGCTCAAAAAGCACCTCTTTTTCCACAACGGGGCCCATGTTTATATGAACAACTGGCAGTCTATCGACTTCCGTGAGTCCATGAACGCCCTGCTCAGCCAAAAACTGCTGGGCTACGAGAATAACTACCAACTGCCAACGGTTATCTGGCAGGACAACAGCGGTGAGCAGACTTGGACGACCTTGGACACCTTTGGCGGTGAAAACGAGGCTGTCTTGCCACTAGGTACTGGAAGCCAGACCATTTCCAATCAATATGCCCAAGAAGATTTTGACCGCTACGGCAAATCCTACCCAGCTTTCCACCAAGACCTCTATGCAGGCAAGGCCAACCAAGTCAGCATCGAACTGCCTGTAACGGAGGACCTCCTGCTCAACGGACAGGTCACGTTGAAACTACGTGTAGCTTCTAGTGTAGCCAAAGGCCTCTTATCTGCTCAGCTATTGGACAAGGGAAATAAAAGACGCCTAGCTCCAATACCAACACCGAAAACAAGATTGAGCTTGGACAACGGTCGTTACCATGTCCAAGAAAATCTGCTGGAATTACCTTATGTGGAGATGCCGCAACGCTTGGTAACCAAGGGCTTTATGAACTTACAAAACCGCACCGACCTGATGACTGTCGAGGAAGTGGTGCCAGACCAATGGATGGACCTGAGCTGGAAACTGCAGCCGACCATTTATCAGCTGAAAAAAGGCGATGTCTTGGAGTTGATTCTCTACACTACCGACTTTGAGTGTACTGTTCGGGACAATAGCGACTGGACCATTTCTCTTGAATTGGACCAGTCTAGCCTTCATTTGCCATATTAAAAAAGAGCTTCCGCGAGAGGAAGCTCTTTTGGCACGCTTATGGTAGTGGGTGGATGATAACTCCCTGTACGACACGGTTAACCGTGCCAGTTGGTGATGGTGTATCTGGCAAGTTTTTACACTTGAGAGCTGCCATCACGGAGAAAGTTTGGGCAAAAAGGATATATGGGAAAGTCAAGAAGACATCTGGTAGATTTTCTCCGCCAGAAGCCAAGACAAAGTTAGCTGCTTCTGTACCTTCCAATGGGCTCGCAGATAGAGCCACGATACGCGTAACAATGCCATCACCGTACACCTCATTGATCAAATCAACATCGTATTGACGGGTGTATGGATCGTTGGATGTGAACACGATGACAACCGTTTTTTCATTAATAAGAGACTTTGGTCCATGACGGAAGCCAAGTGGTGATTCATACATGGTGGCAATCTTACCAGCTGTCAACTCCAAAATCTTCAGCTGAGCTTCATGCGCCACACCGTAGAAACCACCGGCACCAAGATAAATAACTCGTTCAAAGTCTTGACCGACCAATTCTTCAACATAGTCTTCACGGTCCAAGACATCTTGTCCCAGGCTAACAATCGTCTCCACCCAAGCAGCTTTCTCTTCTTGGCTAGCTGGCGAGAAGACAAGTAGAGCAGTTAGGGCCATGCAGGAGTATGAACCTGTCATTGCAAAGCCCTTATCGTTTGAACCCGCAGGTTGCAAGAGCAAGAGATTTTCTTCATCACCTGCAGCTGCCTGCGCCAATTTGCCCTCTGGAGCACAGGTAATAGTCACTTGATAAAGTTTATCAACGATTTGTTTGGCAACTTCTACTGCCGCCACACTTTCAGGTGAATTTCCGCTGCGCGCAAAAGAAACCAAAATCGTTGGAAGGTCAGCTTGCAAGTAGTCATAGGGTCTGCTCACCAATTCAACTGTCCCAACTGTTGTGAAACGAATCGATTTCAAATCATTGACTTGGTTTAAGTAGTTGGCAATGGACTGACCAACAAAATCAGATGTCCCTGCACCTGCAAAAATAACATGGACAAAATCATGACGTTCTTTGATTGCACCGATAAAACGCTCAATAGCCTCTAGTTGCCCTTGATACAGTTCATGCGCCTCCTTCCATAAACCAGGTTGTTGGAAAATTTCTGGCACTGTAATGCTAGCGCCCAGTCTCTCCAATTCTTCTTTAGCTAAACGAAACATAGCTCCTCCTTTGCTGGTTATAACCAGTTTTTCTTTTATTATACTACGCCCACCAGTAAAGGTCAATAGAAAATAGGTTGATATATTGTATGCAAAAAGCGTCTATTTCCCCCTGACAGGAAAAATGGTATAATACAGTATTAGCATTTAGGAGGACAAGAAAATGATGAACATGCAACAAATGATGAAACAGGCACAAAAACTGCAGAAACAAATGGAAAAGAGCCAGGCGGAATTGGCTGCCATGGAATTCACAGGTCACTCTGCCCAAGAACTCGTTTCTGCTACGGTTACAGGGGATAAAAAATTGGTAGCTGTCAGCTTTAAACCAGAGGTCGTGGACCCTGAGGACCTCGAAACCTTGCAGGATATGACTGTCCAAGCTGTCAATCAAGCCTTAGACTTGGCAGACCAAGCAACCAAAAAAACTCTCGGTGCCTTTGCAGGAAAATTACCATTCTAAACAACAAGAAAAAAACGGACAGATGTCCGTTTTTTTCTTGTTACCCTTCAAATTGGTAGAGGAGTTTTTGGAATTGGATCAGGAAAAGGTCACTATAAGAAGTATTCTCCTGAAAGTTCTTCATCAAGTCTTGCATTACAGCCAGCTGGTCGGTGATAATCCCATCCACTTGCAACAAAATCATTTGAGTCATGGTTTCTTCATCGTTAGGGGTCCAGGCATAGACAGATTTTCCATATAGCCAGGACTTGACCATAAAGTTTTGGTCCAAAGAAGAATATTCCATAGTATAACCATCCGCAAGGGTCTGTGGATAAATCGAGTTAAAGGGCAAGATAAAGAAAGAAACAAGGGCTTCATCGTATTCCTTTACCTCGATAATGGTTTGGTAATCCAGCGACTGAATCTGGTGCCCCTTGTCTAGTAGGCGTTGCCCGTATTTTTCTAGGAAAGTTTTAGTCAAATCAGGGGAATCTTGGTCTGTTACCTTGATTTCTACCAGCAGTTTCTGCCCCAGCTGATCTGCCTTGTCCAAGTAAGCATCGAAAGAAGGAACCGGACTGGACATGCCGTTTTCTGAAGCTGTCATCTTAGTCAATTCTTCTAGAGTGTAATCATGGGTCCCGCCTGGATTGCCTGTGAGGGCCTGAAGGTCTGTATCGTGCATAACGACAAACTCAAGGTCCTTGGTTTCCTGAATATCCATCTCAACAAAATCAGGTGATAGTTGGGCAGTCTTTTCCAAGGAATCTAGGGTATTTTGCACTCCGTTCGCATTGTCAACACCCCTGTGGGAAATCGTGATAGGCAAGGTTTCCAACGGATAATAAAAAGTCACCGCCCCTTGAACCCCATAATAAAGACTCGCTGTTGCAACAATAGCCAGTCGAAGTCGGTGACGTAGGCGCTTACGACGATAGCTTGGTAAATGTTTGCCTGTCACCAAGGTCACAAACTTGGTCATAAACAAGGCAATGGCACTGTAAAAAGCCAACCGTAGCAAGACATAATGGACTATGACCATCGGATAGGCCAAGATCGGAACAAATCGTTCCACCAAGACCTGAACAGTATAGAAACAAAGACCACTCAAGAAAAAGAGCAAGGTCGATTGTAAGATAATGCCGATCAAGGAAAAGAAATGCCCCACCTGATTCCGACCACTTGTCTTGTCCCAAGAATAGCGAATGGACTCTTTCACACTTCGGTGCTCAAAGTAAACCTTGGGAATGGCATACATCAGTCTAGATGCCAGCCAAAAGAAGACCAGGAGGGCTAACAAAAAGAAGAGGCTGACCAGCAAGATATTGGTCAAGTAATCGACGACAAACTCAGGAATGACCAGCTTGTTAAAATAATAGATATTCAGAAGCCGCCTCAAAAAAGGCAATAATATGACGGCATAAAAGAGCAGGAAAATCAATTTTGGAAGGCTGATATGTCGCAAAATCGCCAACATACTCCTGCTCACATCCCGCAGATAATCAGGTAGGTGCTTCACATTTTGATCCAGTAACTGCCAGACTCCTGTAAACAAAAGGGCCAGCTCCAAGTAAGCCACGAAGATATTGGCGACAAACAAGAGGAGGAACAAGAGAGTTACAAAGCCATTTTCTGAAAAAACTGCCAGAGCATTGGTCGGTGATAGATAGGCGTGACCCGTCAAACTCAGAAGCGCTTCTGCCAACCAAGAATTTAAGGGAATCCATATAAATTCCATAAAGGCAAAAGAGGAGGCAAAGAGGAGGAGGATCTTGTCTAGATTGTAATAAATTTTCTGAAATTCTCGTCTTATTCGTTTCATGAATCTAGTTTCCCACAATTCAAATTCTTTTGCAAGACCTTCTTTGTGAAACAACTTGTTTTTTTGCAAAATTCTGATATAATTGAATTATCTGACAATTTAAAAGGAGCCAATTTATGACAAAACAAATTCATTGGGATGGCCAACTTTCACAAGAAGGCCTTGATATTATCAAAGGGGAAGGCGGCGTTATCGTTTGCCCGACTAAGGTAGGCTACATCATCATGACCGCAGATAAGGCCGGTTTGGAACGCAAGTTTGACGCAAAAGAGCGCAAGCGCAATAAACCAGGTGTCGTTCTCTGTGGTAGTATGGAAGAGTTGCGTGAATTGGCCCAGTTGACCCCTGAGATTGATGCTTTCTACCAAACCCACTGGGATCAGGATATCCTGCTGGGCTGTATCCTTCCATGGAAGCCAGAAGCCTACGAAAAGCTCCAAGCCTATGGAGATGGGCGTGAGGAATTGATGACCGATACTCGCAAAACCTCTTGCTTTGTCATCAAGTTTGGTGTAGCTGGTGAGCAAATCGCCAAGGAAATGTGGGAAAAAGAGGGACGTATGGTCTATGCTTCTTCTGCTAACCCATCTGGTAAGGGAAATCGTGGCAAGGTAGAAGGAATTGGCGAGCGCATCGCTTCTAAGGTTGACTTGGTGATTGAGGCGGATGACTATGTCGCTTCAATTCAACCTGATAAAACGATTGAAACTCGCTATGAGCAAGGGGTTATGGTGTCCATGGTTGATAAGGATGGTAAACTTATTCCAGAACAAGGTCCTGCCAGCCGCTCTATCAGTCCTTGTCCAGTCGTGATTCGCAAGGGATTGGACATCGATAAAATTATGATGAATCTTTCTGATCATTTCAACTCTTGGGATTACCGCCAAGGAGAATACTACTAGTCACTCTTTTCTTGTGAGGAAAGTACAAGATGCCAACTATCACTCTACAGCCATTTACAACTGATCGACTCCATCGCTTGTGGGAAATCGGCTATCGCCAAGCTGCTCCACGCTGGAAGGAATTTGCAGCTCCCTATTTTGATGACTACCATGCTTATGCTCGCTTTGAAGACTTTCAAGCAGCCCCACTCTACCAGTGGTTACAAAAAGAGGCCGTTAGAGCCATTCTCCTGGATGACCAGCCGATTGGCTTTGTAAGCTATTACTGGGAATGCCAGCCAACACGCTGGCTAGAAGTCGGGATCGAAATCCATGACGACAGTATCTGGGGAAAAGGGTATGGGACAACTGCCCTCAAAATTTGGCTCAACATGATTTTTGACCAATTTCCCGATTTAGAACACATTGGTCTCACAACCTGGTCCGGCAATCCTGGCATGATGCGTGCCGCTGAGAAGCTAGGCATGACCAAGGAAGCCCAGATTCGAAAAGTCCGCTATTGGCAAGGTCACTACTACGATTCCGTCAAATATGGGATCATACGAGAGGAATGGCTAGAACAAAAGAAAAAATCAAGTTCCTAATTTGGAACTTGATTTTTTTCGCATTTCCAGCCTCAGGCTGAAACAGTCTAGCTCCAGACTGAACCTCGCTCTCCGGTTTCTGAGCTCGGGCTGAAACAGTCTATCCCCAGACTGAACCTCGCTTTCCGGTTTCTGGGCTCGGGCTGAAACAGTCTAGCCCCAGACTGTTTCACTCCCCCAGACCTGATTCGCTTTCTAAACTTCAAGCTCATGATAAAAAGGTCCCCCGGACCTTAATTCGCTTTCTAAATTTCAAGCTCATGATAAAAAGGTCCCCCGGACCTTAATTCGCTTTCTAAATTTCAAGCTCATGATAAAAAGGTCCACCGGACCTGATTCGCTTTCTAAACTTCAAGCTCATGATAAAAAGGTCCACCGGACCTTAATTCGCTTTCTAAACTTCAAGCTCATGATAAAAAGGTCCCCCGGACCTTTTTATTTACCAAACAATCTTGCGAAAAAGCCTTTCGCTTTGACTTCTTCTACGTGGGCCTTGGCTTCTTCCAATTCTAATTTTAATACGTCCTTGTCCGCCATAGCTTTCAAGGTGAGTTGCTGTTGCTGGTCTAATTGCTTGTCTTTCTCTGCAATTTGGACGTCCTTAATTCGCAACTGCTCATCTTTTTCTGCAATCTGCTTGTCCTTGGCCAAGATTTGATCGTAGAGTCGGATGATTTCATCATTTTTTTCATCAATCCGAATCTCTAAAATCTCGCGTTGGCGGACTTCGTCACTGACTGGCTCATCTTCAAAAATCGTTGTCTTGTAGATTTCTTCAAGTTTCACCAAACCAGCGCGATTGACAACTGTGACACCCTTGTCATTTTTTTCCACGTATTCCTCTGGCAAAGATTTCACACGGTTATTCATGGCCTGTCGGCTAACTCCTAAGATCTCAGCTAATTCGCTGACCGTTTTCTCAATTCCCATAATTTCCTCAATTATATGTTCATTTTCTCATTTGTCTGTATCATTAAAATATTACCACAAGAGGAGTTTGCTGTCAAATTTACCAAAACTAATAAGGAAAAGGCCCTCCAAAGGAGGGCAATTTTTTACTGTTTGACGATGTTGGTCGCCTGAGGTCCACGTTGACCTTCCGTCACATCAAAGGTCACTTTTTGACCTTCATCCAAGCTTTTAAAACCATTGCTTTGGATTTCTGAAAAATGTGCAAATACATCTGATCCATTTTCCTGAGCGATGAAGCCGAAGCCCTTCTCAGCGTTGAACCATTTTACTGTTCCTTGTGCCATGTCACTACTTCCTTTCTCTAGATTTGTAAAACTAGAAAGGGTAAAGCAGGTGAAACACAAACAAAACTCAAAAACTAATCTACCTGCCTACTCTAACAGGAAAGGTGGACAAAGTCAAGGAGAAGCCTTCATTTTGAAAAACTTTCCTGAATTTGTGTTACAATAAAGCTATGAATACAGTAGATACCATTATTATCGGAGCAGGGCCAGCCGGCATGATGGCCGCTATTTCTTCCAGTTTTTACGGCAAGAAGACCCTGCTCCTCGAAAAAAACAAGCGTTTGGGCAAGAAACTGTCTGGTACAGGTGGCGGACGTTGCAATGTGACCAACAACGGCACCTTGGAAGACCTGCTGGCTGGCATTCCTGGAAATGGCCGCTTTCTATACAGCGTCTTTTCTCAGTTTGACAACCATGACATCATGAATTTCTTTCAGGAAAACGGGGTCAAGCTCAAAGTGGAGGACCACGGCCGTGTCTTTCCGACCACCGACCGTTCCCAGACCATTATCAAGTGCCTGGAAATGAAGATGCTGGAAAATGGCGTGGACATCCGCACAGGAACTGAGGTGGTTTCCGTCCGCAAGATTGACGACCTCTTCCATGTCAAGACCAGCGAGGAGACTTTTACAGCTCCCCAGCTGATTGTCACCACCGGCGGCAAGACCTATCCTTCCACTGGCTCGACTGGCTTTGGCCACGACATTGCCCGCCACTTCAAGCTGGAAGTCACGGAGATTGAGGCTGCAGAAAGCCCCGTTCTGACCGACTTCCCCCACAAGAAGCTGCAAGGCATTTCCCTAGACGACGTCACCCTGACCTACGGCAAGCACGTCATCACCCACGACCTGCTCTTTACCCACTTTGGCCTGTCGGGACCCGCTGCCCTTCGGCTGTCTAGTTTTGTTAAAGGCAGCGAAACCGCATTTCTCGATGCTCTGCCGACCCATTCTGAACAAGATTTGTTTGAACATTTAGAAGCCAACAGGGAAAAATCCGTCAAGAATGCCCTCAGAGAACTCATGCCAGACCGCCTAGCAGACTTTTTCGCTGAAAACTACGATAGCAAGGTCAAGCAAGTTTCTCAAAAGGACCTGGCTGACCTGGTCACCCTCCTCAAAGCTTTACCCATCAAGATTACAGGAAAGATGTCCCTAGCCAAATCCTTTGTGACCAAGGGTGGCGTTGACCTCAAGGAAATCAATCCAAAAACCTTGGAAAGTAAGAAAATTCCTGGCCTCCACTTTGCAGGAGAGGTCTTGGACATCAACGCCCATACAGGTGGCTTTAACATTACCTACTGTCTAGCAACTGGCTGGGTGGCAGGAAGTTTGCATTACTAGTTTTTACATCAAGTTCAAGCAAAATTTTGCTTGAATTTTTTTGTTTATTATTGTATGATAATTCCATAACAATATAACAAAAGGAGATTGGCTATGCAACTGAAACTTTCTTCTATTTCTAAAAAATTTGATCACAAGATTATTCTGGAGGATGCCAGTTTTCAATTTGAACAAGGCAAGATTTACGGCTTGCTAGGACGCAACGGGGCTGGTAAGACAACCTTGTTTAACTGCATTGCCCGTAATCTGACCTTGGATAGTGGCTCGATTCAGTTTGTAAAAGGCGAAGAAACATTTGACTACGATAATACGGACATCGGTTTTACCCAGACCTATCCACAATTACCTGCTTTTATGACGGCCTATGAGTTTGTCCGTTTCTATATGGACATTCACAAGGATAAACTCAAATCTCCTCGCAGTCCAGAAGAATGGCTAAACTTGGTCGGCATCGGAGAAGAAGACCAGCACCGTCTGCTCAAGGATTTTTCCCACGGTATGCAGAACAAGGTCCAGTTGCTTCTGTCTTTGATTGTCCAGCCACCTGTCCTTCTCTTGGATGAGCCCCTGACTTCATTTGACCCTGTGGCTGCCCACGAGTTCAAACAACTAATTCGGGAGGCTAAGAAGGATTCCGTCATTATCTTTTCTACCCACATTTTGCAGCTGGCTCAGGATCTCTGTGACGAGATTGTTTTGCTCCATCACCAAGAATTGCAGGCAGTTCCAAGCGACAAACTCCACGACCCTGACTTTGAACAGGAAGTAGTTTCCTTACTGACAGTAGATTAGGAGGAGCTTATGGATACACTACTACGCTACTATTGGAACCAGGAGAAATTCAAACTATACCGCAATGTCAATGGCCTGTTTTATTTTATCCGCAAAATACCTGGCCTAGGATCTATCCTTCCTGAGACAGTATACAAGTCTTACAACTTTAAAACGATCCTCTTTCTCTTCCTAAGGATTTTTTCCCTACCAAGCCGTTTTCTCATAAAAGGTTTCTGGATCCTGCTTCATTTTCTTTTCGCCTGCTTTTGGTTGAACCTCCTGTTGACCGGCGAACCATCTTTGGTCCATATCCATCCCGACACCTGGCTTTTGGGTTTTCTGCTCCTTTGCCTCTCCGTCGGTTTTATCAATCGCTTCAGCCAGAGCTTCCAACCCTTCATAAACAAGTCTAATAGGGAGTTCATGCAGCAGTTTAGGCTGTCGCATGCCCAGTTTATCCAAAGCCAACTCTTTGTTGAGCCCATCTTGACTAGTCTTTACTACCTTCCAGCCTTGTTGGTTTATTGTGTGCTCACCAAAAACCTCCTCTATTTACCAGTCGGCTTACTGATTGTCCCTAGTGGGCATTTTAGTGGGCAGGCACTCAATCGCCTTCTCTTCAATCGAAAAATCTTTTTCAAGCAACATTCCTGGCCAGTCTGGACTTCAATCGCGATTGGCTTCGGCAGTTTTTTCTTGTTGATTCTCTTCCGAGATAGCCTCTCAACCAGCCTCTTGATTCCGATTTTTATCAGCCAACTGATCTTGACCTGGCTGGGTTATCGGTATATCCAAGGCCAAACCAACCACCTAAACTATCTTCAATATTGTATGGACCAGTCCATGCAGCTGGATCAAAAAATCTTTGAGATGACCAAGGGAAATGAATACACTCGCCAAGGTTTGCAGATGCAGGCAAAACTCAATGCGGAAACAGGAAAAGACCTGTCCCACCTGTCTGGCATGACCTACCTAAACGCTCTGCTATTTGACCGCTACAAAAAAGTCCTCTATAAGAAGGTGCAGAACTGGGTATTGGCACTAGTAGTCATTCTGGTCGCTCTGGAGGGGATTCGTTACTTTCTAGAGCCGTTTACCTTTACGGAAGACTACTTGCTCCAATTCTTACCGCTTTCCTTCATGATTATGTATGTAGCTTCGTCGGGCAAGGTGGTGGCTCAGATGGTCTTTGTTAACTGCGATATTTCCATGCTTCACTATCCTTTTTATCGTGAGGCTAAGACCATTATCGCTGGTTTTAACTACCGATTTTTGCAAACCTGCAAGCTCAATCTCATCTTTGCGACCAGCCTCTTTTTGACTATCATGATACTGGGGCGGTTTGCTTTCAGCTTGGAAACTATTCTTCTGACCGCACTGCTTCTGCTGAGTTTGACAGCTCTCTTTTCCTTCCACGACCTTTTTATCTACTACATCCTCCAGCCCTTTACAAAGGATATGGAGGTTGTCAACCCAGTCTATAAATTCCTCAGTGGCGCTCTCTATTGGGTGGCCTACCTCAACACCCAGCTGGACCTAGGCAGTCACTTGTACATCCTACTCATTTCCTTGGCTATGATTGCCTATGTCAGCATCGGTTACTGGATTTTATTGAAAAAAGCTCCGCAGACTTTTAGATTGAAAGCATAAAAACAGCCTCTCGCAAGAGAAGGCTGTTTTCTCGTCATTTAGTTTCTCTTTTATTACTTCGTTAACTCGCCTTGCCTAACTTCAGTTATGTCTGCGGCTCGTTGCCTAGTACTAAAAGTAAACTAAAAGACTATATTTACCAAATTCCCAAAATCGCCTGCCAAGCCAGTGTCAACACCGTCACTCCCAGCCAGCAAACTAGTCCGACAAAAAGAGCAGCTCTGCCATTTTTCACCAAAGCAAATACATTGGTCCGCAAGCCAATGGCTGTCATGGCCATACAAATGAGAAACTTGGACAGGGTTTTGAGCGGAGTAAAAATGTCCGCACCCAGTCCAAAGTGACCTGCAAGACTTGTCACCAAACTGGCTAGGATAAAATAGAGGATAAAGTTTGGAAAACCTGCCAAGAGGGACTTCTTGTCTGCCTGAACTCCCTTTCCTCGAGCCTGCCAAATCGCCAAAACCGTCGTAATGGGAATAATTGCCAGAGTCCGCGTCAGCTTGACCGTCACAGCCGTGTCCAAGGTCTGACTGCCCAATCCGTAAAAGCTATCCCAGGTGGCTGCTGTTGCGGTGACCGACGAGGTGTCATTGACCGCCGTTCCGGCGAACATCCCAAAGGCCTGACCCGACTCTGTCGAAAACCCAAGCCAGGTTGCTAAGGTCGGAAAGACCAAGGCCGCCAAGACATTAAAGAGAAAGATAACCGAGATAGCCTGTGCCACATCTTCATCATCTGCCTGGATAATGGGAGCCGTCGCCGCAATAGCAGAGCCTCCACAGATAGAGGTCCCTACACCAATCAAGGTCGCCAGATGAGATGAAATGGGCAAGCATTTCCACATCAGAAATGCCAAAAACAAGGCAAAACTGATGGTTGACAGAATAATTGGTAGAGATTGGCGACCAACTGCCAGGACCGCAGATAGATTCAATCCAAATCCCAAACAAATCACAGCATACTGCAAAATCTTCTTAGAGGTAAAGGTCAAGCCTGACTGAAAGGCATTTTTCCTTGAAATGTAAGAATGCAGGCTCATCCCAATTAGAAGGGCAAAAACAGGCCCACCCACCAATGGAAACAAGCCACCTAACCACTGTCCCACCAAAGCCAAGACCAGACAAAGTACCACACCTCTGGTATTTTCCTTAACCATAAGCCCCTCCTAGAAAATCAAGCGGAGAGCAGCTGTCGTCAAGACGCCAACCACTACTGCGAGGAGGATATTTTTGGTCCTCAGGACCACTAAAAAGGTCGGAATGAGGGCCAGACTCTCGACGGGAAGAAGGCTGGGAAGGGAGCCCACCTTTTCGTCCATGATGCTGGACAGGGTCAGAGCAAAAATGATAGTGATGGGGAGAAAACTGAGAAATTTAACCAACTTTGAAGGCAGAGACTTGTTCTGCGTCAGTACAAAAGGTAGGACGCGTGGCACCCAGGTCACCAGGGCCGCCGCCAGAATAATCAGTAGAATACTAGTTTTTATCATCAATCATCACCCCCACAAAACAACCCAAAATCGTCGCCAAGAGTACAGCCACATAAGACGACACCAGCACAGACAGACCGACATAGGCTAGACCAACCGCCAGCAAAATCAAGCCGATTTTTTTCAAAGGAATAGTCCGAGCCATAGCCTCCAACTGACCTGAGAAAATCCCGACAAACATGGCAACCAAGGCAAAATCCAAGCCAAACTGCTCAGGATTTGGAATTAAACCACCGATGAGATTGCCCAGAGTGGTAAAGATAACCCAAGAAGCATAGCCAGCAAAGTTGTTGCCGTACATCCAGCTAGGGGCAATCTGCTTTTCCTCAATGTGTTTCCGCAAGAGAACCGCATAGGATTCATCTGTTAAAAATGAGCCAATCAAGATGTTGGAGCCCAGCCTATTTCCCTGAAAAATGGTCGTCGTATGCAGGCACATGAGAAAATTCCTCAGGTTGACAAAGAAAACCGTCACCGCAATCGACAACAAGGGGGCACCTGCCAAAATCATGGCACAAATGACAAACTGGGCACTCCCTGCATAGACCAAGAGGCTCATCAGCCCCATTTCCAGCGCAGAAATGCCTGAATTGACCGATACCACTCCGCATGCTAGGCCGATACTGGCATAGCCCAGAGCTGTGGGAATAGCATCCCGCAAGCCCTCACGAAAATCCTGTTTTTTCATCTTCTCTCCTTTGAAATCAGGTTATATCATTCTAGTATAGAGGACCAGCCCCCCTCCGTCAATAGAAAAAGAGGCTGGGCAGACAGTCCAGCCTCGCTTCTCAGTGTTCGTGTCAACATCTCAGCGCAATGGTTGATTGGCTTTAACAGTCCACTGGACTGTTAAAGGTTGGAGATAAGATTTGCAAGGCAAATCTCAGCAATTCGTGTTTCACACTCCAAACCTGACCTCTACGACTGATGCGAACAGAGTTCGCTTCATTTCCAACCTCCAACAGTCACTACTCTGACTGTTGGAGCTGTGCGGGGGTGGGAGTGAAACAGTCTGGGGATAGACTGTTTCAGCTCAACAACTAGAAATAAAGACTTGTTGACGAACTCTTTTTAGACTGGTCGAGTTCTTTCCCACTCCCCCTTCCTTCTTACAAATTTTCAAAAGCTAGACTTGGTTTGGCATTCAAATCCCAACCAGCAAAGTTTTCCTTGTTGTATTCGCTAACGGCTGCCAAGGCAATCATACCTGCATTGTCACCGCAGAGGCGAAGCGGGGGAATGATAACCTCCACATCCGTGATTTCAGCTACCAACCGCTCTCGCAAGCCCTGATTGGCTGCTACACCGCCCGCTACGACCAAGGTCTTAACAGGGTATTGCTCCAAAGCCTTCTTGGTCTTAGCCATGAGAATGTCCATAACACAGGCTTGGAAAGAAGCGGACAGGTCCGCATTGGACAAGGTTTCCCCTTTCTGCTGGGCATTATGGTAGAGGTTGATAAAGGCGGATTTCAAACCTGAGAAAGAAAACTCCAGATTATCCTCTTTAATCATGGCACGAGGGAAGTCATAAATATCCTGCCCCTCATGTGCCAATTCATCGATGATCCGACCAGCTGGATAGGGCAGTCCCATGACCCGCCCCACCTTGTCATAGGCCTCGCCAACCGCATCATCTCGCGTTTCACCGACAATCTTGTAGTCGCCCGCCTCTGACACATAGACCAACTCCGTATGACCTCCGCTGACCAAAAGAGCCAAAAGTGGAAACTCCAACTCCTTGACTGCACGCGCCGCCATCAAGTGCCCTGCCATGTGGTTGACAGGAATGAGCGGCAGGCCATTAGCCCAAGCAAAGGCCTTGGCAGCCGAAATCCCGACCAGCAAAGCACCGACCAAGCCAGGCCCATAGGTCACAGCCACAGCCGTCAAGTTCTCTGCCGTCACCTCCGCCTCCAACAAGGCCTCCTCGATACAGGCCGTAATCACTTCCACATGGTGACGACTGGCCACCTCGGGCACCACCCCGCCAAACCGCTGGTGGCTAGCAATCTGGCTGGCAATGACATTGGACAACAGCTCCGCCTCATTCCGCAAAACAGCCACCGAGGTCTCGTCACACGAAGTCTCAATCGCCAAAATCAATCTATCTTTCATTCCGTTCTCTCTTCATTAGCACCGCGTCCTCGACAGGATGGCGGTAGTAGTCTTTTCGTTTTCCTATTTTGGTAAAATGCTGGCGTGCATAGAGGGCCTGAGCTGCGCTATTGGACTCCCTCACTTCGAGGAAGATGTCTCCATCCCAGTCCATCACAGCAGCCATCAGCTGACTGGCGATTCCCAACCTCTGAAAATCAGTCTTAACAGCAATCTGCAAGATTTCCATTTCATCCAGCACCGTCTGCACAGCCAAAAAACCGACTAGCTCCTGACCCTCATAGGCCAGATAATAATCCTCATCCTGACTAGCCATACTGGAGGCAATCTGCTCCAAGGTCCATGGAGACTGCTCATAAACCGACTGCATAACTGACAAAACAGCCTCCGCCAGATTTTCCTGACCATCGTAGTGTTTAATCTCTATCATACACGCTTGATATAACTTTCTGAGCCAGCTTTGTTGTCCTTGAGCCAGTTTTCCTCTGCCTCTACTCGTTTGAGATAGTTGGGCTCAAAGCTGGTGATATCTACTGCTGGCAAGTCTTGACCAATCACCGCCAGCTGATAGGCAGACGGCAGACTAGTTTGGTAATGGGCAGTTGGCAGAACTTGCTCGATTTGTTCCTTAAAGTTCTCAACTTCTCCGACAAAGGTGATATTTTCCTTGCCAGACAGGCTAGAAAGCAAGTCTTCAAAAGACCAGTAGCGGTCTGCCTCGACTGCTCTGCCATTTTCATAAACACCTGCATAGACATGGTTACGGCGGGCATCGATGAGGGGCACCACCAGACCCGTCAGGCTGGACGGAACCAGGGACTGAAGACTGGATAGCCCCACCAAGTCGATCTTGAGGGTGTAGGCCAAGGTCTTGGCAGTCGCCACCGCCACACGAAGCCCCGTGTAGGAGCCAGGCCCTTGAGCGACCACAATCCGCTCCAGGTCTTTGGGCTTCCAGCCCACCTGTGCCACCAAAAAATCGACCACAGGCATGAGGCTGATACTATGATTTTTCTTGACGGCCAGCAGGGTTTCCGCCTGCAAACGACCGTCCTCCACCAAGGCCACCGATAGGGCCTGGTTGGAGCTGTCTAAAGCTAGTATTTTCATAAACTTTTCTCTCTTTTCAATGCTACTCTCTATTGTAAGCTATCTTGGATATTTTTTCAAATAATGAAAAGACTGGGTTGTGCTTTCGAGTAGGTTATTGGAGCGGATTGATTTGTCATACTAGTCAGTCACATCACTATCTGGCAGTTGACAGGCATTTTCTCGGTACAATTGAACTTAGTCTTAGTAATCCCAACACACGCGGAATCTTAACTCACTTCTTTGATTCATCCCCCTCGGAAATGCAGAATTTCTGAAAACCATAACACTTTTCCATTTTCTTACCATCCTCTTTTACCATTAGCCTATTTTATGATATAATGAAGAGTACATTTAGACTGAATAAATTGACAACTCGAGAAAATTGAATAGACATTACCAGACAGACCCAACTGTTTGGGGCTTTTTTCATAGTTGCCAGTCAAAAAGAAAGGATATACCCAACCCATGATTTATAAAGTATTTTACCAAGAAACTAAAACGAGCCCACGCCGCGAGCAAACTCGCTCTCTTTACTTAGAAGTAGAGGCAGCTAGTGAACTCGAAGGCCGTATCATCGCTCGTGAATTGGTGGAAACCAACCGTCCTGAATACAACATCGAGTTCATCGAATTGCTTTCAAGCAACCATTTGGAGTACGAAAAAGCCCACGCAGATTTCACATTAACGGAGTTCTAATCCATGTCATCAGTAAATCTAAAACCTCATGAAGTTGGCGTTTTCGCCATCGGTGGTTTGGGAGAAATCGGGAAAAATACCTACGGTATCGAGTATAAGGATGAAATCCTCATCGTCGATGCCGGTATCAAGTTCCCAGAAGATGACCTCTTGGGCATTGACTACGTTATCCCAGACTACTCCTATATCGTTGAAAACCTAGACCGCGTTAAGGGACTGGTCATCACGCACGGACACGAAGACCACATCGGAGGCATTCCCTTCCTGCTCAAGCAGGCAAATGTCCCAATCTATGCAGGTCCATTAGCCCTTGCCCTTATCCGTGGCAAATTGGAAGAGCACGGACTACTCCGTGATGCAACCTTGCATGAAATCAACCACAAGACTGAGTTGACTTTCAAGCACCTCAAAGTCAGCTTCTTCCGTACCACCCACTCCATTCCAGAACCACTTGGTATCGTCGTTGATACCCCTCAAGGAAAAATCGTCTGTACCGGTGACTTCAAGTTCGACTTCACTCCAGTTGGCGAGCCAGCAGACCTGCACCGCATGGCTGCTCTCGGTGAAGAAGGCGTTCTCTGCCTCCTCTCTGACTCTACCAACGCCGAAGTCCCAACCTTTACTAACTCGGAAAAAGTGGTCGGTCAGTCCATCATGAAGCTGATTGAAGGCATCCACGGACGCATTATCTTCGCATCCTTTGCCTCCAACATCTTCCGCCTCCAGCAGGCTGCAGATGCCGCTGTCAAGACCGGTCGTAAGATTGCTGTCTTTGGCCGCTCCATGGAAAAAGCTATCGTCAATGGTATCGAGCTCGGCTACATCAAGGTACCTAAGGATACCTTCATCGAGCCAAACGAGATCAAAGAATACCCTGCCAGCGAGATCATGATTCTCTGTACAGGTAGCCAGGGCGAGCCTATGGCAGCACTCTCTCGCATCGCCCACGGTACCCACCGTCAGGTGCAACTCCAGCCAGGCGACACGGTTATCTTCTCGTCCAGTCCTATTCCGGGAAATACCACAGGTGTCAACAAGCTCATCAATATCTTGATTGAAGCCGGTGTCGATGTGATTCACGGCAAAATCAACAACATCCACACGTCTGGACACGGCGGTCAACAAGAGCAAAAACTCATGCTCCGCCTGATCAAGCCAAAATACTTCATGCCTGTCCATGGTGAATACCGCATGCAAAAAATCCATGCCAGCCTAGCTGTAGATACTGGTGTTCCAAAAGACAACATCTTCATCATGGAAAACGGCGATGTCCTAGCGCTGACCAAGGATTCTGCACGCTTAGCAGGGCACTTCAATGCTCAAGACATCTATGTGGACGGAAACCGTATTGGTGAAATCGGAGCAGCTGTCCTCAAAGACCGTCGCGATCTATCTGAAGACGGCGTGGTCCTTGCAGTCGCAACTGTTGACTTCAAATCCAAGATGATTCTAGCAGGTCCAGATATTCTCAGCCGCGGTTTCATCTACATGCGTGAATCCGGAGACTTGATCCGCGAGAGCCAACGCGTCCTTTTCAACGCTATCCGCATCGCTCTTAAAAACAAGGATGCTAACATCCAAACGGTCAACGGCGCTATTGTCAACGCCCTGCGACCATTCCTTTATGAAAAAACAGAACGGGAGCCAATCATCATTCCGATGATTCTGACCCCCGATCACTAAACAAAAAAATCGAAGCAGGATTCCTCTTCAATTTTTTTTGAAAAATTGGGAGCGGGAAAGAACTCGAATAATGAAAAGAGAATTCCTCTTCCCGCCCCCGCACAGTTGATTAGATCAGGTTCGGAGCGTCAAACGCGAAGGAAATAAGGCTTTCTACGCAACCCTTATTTCCAACTTCAAAAGTTTCCCCGAACCTTATGAACAATCAACCCCTGCGTCAATATGTTTCAACTAATCAATGAGGTTGAGGTTGGACTTTATGCCCAACCTCAACCTTTTCCTATTCTCCTTATGAAGTGATATTTGGTGACACCTTTGAGGGGAACATCCTCTAAACTCGCGTATTGTTCATAGCCATTTTTCAAGTAGAAATCCTTAGCTTGGTAGGATTTGGTGGATAGGGTAATGCTGGTCACTTCCAGTTCTCTGGCCAGCTCCTCCAATTCTGACAACAATTGACTACCCAGCCCCAAACCTTGCGCTTCTTTAGCCACTACCAAAGCTTTGACATGAATAGTTTCCAATGTCTTCACCGCCTGCAGGACACCGACCAACTGACCGTCCTGTTCTTTGGTCAATACAAGCTCAGTCGGCGACAGTTTCTCTAAAGACTCCAGACCAAATTCCTCTACAAATTGCTGGTCAAACACCTGATTTACAAACTCATCAATCATTTTCCACCTCCATCGATAGAAAAAGAAACCTGAAGGCTTCTTTCCTCTTAATATAAATCCAAGTAGTTATCAATTTCCCACTTAGAAACGTAGGTTGCGTAGCTTGCCCACTCGATTTTCTTAGCTTCAATGAAGTTGGTGTAGATGTGCTCACCTAGGGCTGCACGCACCACTTCGTCCTTGCGGAGAGCCTTGAGGGCATTGTGCAGAGTTGAAGGAAGATCAGTGATGCCTGCTTCACGACGCTCTTCATCAGACATGGCATAAATATTTGACTCTACAGGAGCTGGGGCTTCAATCTTATTTTTGATTCCTTCTAAACCAACTTCCAACAGAACGGCCATAGCCAAGTAAGGGTTAGCAGTTGGGTCTACAGAACGCAATTCCAAGCGCGTGCCCATTCCACGAGATGCAGGTACGCGAACCAGTGGCGAACGGTTCTTTCCAGCCCAAGCAATATAAACAGGGGCTTCAAAACCTGGAACCAAACGCTTGTAAGAGTTAACTGTTGGGTTTGTAATCGCAGTGTAGTTGTAGGCATGATGAATCAAGCCACCAAGGAAATGGTAAGCCGTTTGAGACAGCTGCATACCGCGAGGATCTTCTGGATCAAAGAAGGCATTATTCCCATCCTTATCAAAGAGTGACATGTTACAGTGCATACCTGAACCAGCAATACCAAACTTAGGCTTGGCCATAAATGTCGCATACATACCGTGCTTACGAGCTATTGTTTTAACAACCAATTTAAAAATTTGAATATTATCACAAGCTTTCAATACATCTGCATATTTAAAATCAATTTCATGCTGACCAACCGCAACCTCATGGTGGCTGGCTTCTACTTCAAATCCCATTTCCGTCAAAACATTTACGATTTCACGGCGTGTATTATCTGCCAAATCTGTCGGTGCAAGGTCGAAATAACCACCCTTATCATTTACTTCGAGGGTTGGGTTGCCAAATTCGTCCAATTTGAAGAGGAAGAACTCTGGTTCTGGTCCCAAGTTAAAGGAAGAAAATCCTGCAGCTTCCATATGGCGAAGTGCTTTTTTCAAGTTACCTCGCGGATCCCCTGCAAATGGCTCACCTTCTGTTGTGTAAATATCACAAATCAGACCAGCCACACGGCCATTCTCATCTCCCCAAGGGAAAATAGTCCATGTATTCAAATCAGGATAAAGGTACATATCTGATTCGTTGATACGTACAAAACCTTCAATAGAAGATCCGTCAAACATAGCCTTGTTTGACAAAACCTTATCTACTTGTTCTTCAGTCGCTGGAATTTCAACGTTTTTCATAATACCGAGAATATCGGTAAACATCAATCGAATAAAGGTTACGTTTTTTTCTTGAATGTCGCGTTTGATATCCGCTACTGTAATTGCCATTAGAGTCTCCTTTTAAATAGATAACTGAGCTAGGATGAACGAAAAATGCTACTGGGACTTGAAAAACGTCCTTGGTTGCGAAGCTCATCGTGCAGAATACGGCGTACATCTTCATCTGTCAAGGTCTTCTCTTGCTTTTGGACCTTGACCTGACGACTAGCATATTCCTTCTTGATGGCCGCGATATTTAATCCCTCTTCCAAGAAATCCTTGATTTCCAACAAGAGGTCCATGTCATTTAAGGAATAGAGACGACGATTGCCTTCATTGCGGTCGGGCTGAATCAAGCCTTGCTCTTCATAATAGCGAATCTGTCGAGCTGTCAGGTCCGTCAATTTCATGACACTTCCAATCGGAAAAATTGCTAAAGATCTACGAAATTCCTTTTCTCTCACAAAAAGCTCCTTTCTGCCTTCCATTATAGGGGAATTTAGGGAGACCGTCAACTGAATATGTCAGAAAATCTGACATCACTTTATTTGAAAACGTTTTTTTAATAAATTGAGGTCATAATTGACCAAAATCGCAATAAAAACCCCTACAAACGTTTCAAAAACACGAATAAACACATATTCAATAGCATTGCCAGACGGAATGGATAAGGTGATGATCAACAAGGCCGATACTCCACCGATAATGCCTGCCTTATTGTTCATGGCAACATTGGTCATGATGGTCAACATGACACAGAGCGGTACCACAAACAGCGTGACCAAGAAGTGATTCCTGAAGAAGGCATCGACAATGAAGAAAAGCAGAGCGTAAAAACCACCGATAGAATTACCTAAAATCCGTGACGTTCCAAAATGAACACTCTGATCAAAATCCTCTCTCAAACTGAAAACCGCTGTTAAGGCAGCAATCTGAATACCTTGCCAACCCAGCAGGCCAAACAAGAGGATCACCAAAAATACAGCAAGACCAGACTTGATTGTCCGCATGCCCAATTTAAATTCCTTCGGATTAAAACGATATTTCTTAAACATGCTTCTATTCTAACATGATTT
Source organism: Streptococcus suis (assembly GCF_016775005.1). Lineage (GTDB taxonomy): Bacteria > Bacillota > Bacilli > Lactobacillales > Streptococcaceae > Streptococcus > Streptococcus suivaginalis. The sequence continues at coordinate 315,872 of NZ_JAEUXI010000002.1, forward strand.
CAGAAAATAGAATAGCAAATACTTGCCCAGCTTTTCATTTCTCCAAAGCGCGCTTGAAAATCCTCCTGCTTACGCCAACTTTTCCCAAAAAGTAAATAATTGACTACTCTAAAGAAGTTTCCAGCCAACCAACCGCCAAAGGTTCGAAACAGGATAAACAAAAAAAGACGCTTTAAGAACGTCTTATTCTAGCCTTTGCACTAGAAAAGAGCTGGTTGCCCAACTCTTTTCGTTGTTCATCTTTCATAGGCAGTAGCTGAATAGCAGGTCACTTTGCTACGCTTGTGACCAACCTATTCAGCCTTGTGGGGTTCAAATAGTCCAGTGAACTATTTGAAGTTGTCACCCAATAAAAACAAAGTGACAAGCTACAGAATCATTTTTGACAGAAGCTTCGCTTCTTCTATTTCTAACCTCAACATATCTCCCAGATATGTTGAACTGACTCAGCGCCTATTTTTCAGTCAATGCTACACCTTGCTAGACTTTCTAACTCGCTTAGCTTCGTAGAAACTCTACGCGATGCACTAGAAAAGAGCTGGTTGCCCAACTCTTTTCATCGCAAGTTTTTACTTTTCAGTAAGAGCTGCAAGTCCTGGAAGCACTTTGCCCTCAAGAAGTTCCATTGATGCACCACCACCAGTTGAGATCCATGAGAACTTGTCTGCACGGCCAAGGTTGATAGCTGCTGCTGCTGAGTCACCACCACCGATGATTGATTTCACGCCTGGTTGTTTCACGATAGCGTCCATAACACCGATTGTACCAGCTTGGAAGTCTGGGTTTTCAAATACACCCATAGGACCATTCCAAACAACTGTTTTCGCACCAGTCAAGGCTTCGTCAAACTTAGCGATTGACTTAGGACCGATGTCAAGACCAAGGAAACCTTCTGAAACTGCTTCGCCTTCAGTGTCGCGAACTTCAGTGTATCCAGCAAATGCGTTAGCTTCTTTTGAGTCAACTGGCAAGATCAATTTACCGTTTGCTTTTTCAAGAAGTGCTTTTGCCACATCAAGTTTGTCTTCTTCTACAAGTGAGTTACCGATTTCGATACCTTGAGCTTTGTAGAATGTATACGTCATACCACCACCGATAAGAACTTTATCAGCTTTTTCAAGAAGGTTCTCGATAACACCGATCTTATCAGATACTTTTGAACCACCAAGGATTGCTACAAATGGGCGCTCTGGAGTTTCAACAGCTTCTTGGATGTAAGCAATTTCGTTTTCCAAAAGGAAACCAGCTACTGCTTTTTCTACGTTTGCTGAGATACCAACGTTTGATGCGTGTGCACGGTGTGCAGTACCAAATGCATCGTTAACGAAGATACCATCACCAAGTGAAGCCCAGTATTTACCAAGTTCTTCGTCGTTTTTAGATTCTTTCTTACCATCAACATCTTCGAAACGAGTGTTTTCAACAAGGAGAACTTGTCCATCTTCCAAAGCATTGATAGCTGCTTCCAATTCAGCACCACGAGTAGCACCTGCGATGAAAGCAACGTCTTGACCCAATTTAGCTGCCAAGTCAGCTGCTACAGGAGCCAATGATTTACCTTCTTTGTCAGCTTCTTCTTTCACACGACCAAGGTGAGAGAAAAGAATTGCACGTCCACCTTGCTCAAGAATATACTTGATAGTTGGAAGAGCTGCTGTAATACGGTTATCGTTAGTGATAACGCCATCTTTCAAAGGCACGTTAAAGTCCACACGAACGAGAACTTTTTTGCCTTTCAATTCTACATCTTTAACAGTCAATTTTGCCATTAGATAAGAACTCCTTAAATTATATTTACTTTACCATTGTATCATATTTTCTGTATTTTTTCTTGCATAAAGATATTTTTTTCACAAATGTTATGAAATCTAAAACTATCACCTCGTAATCAGATTTTTCAAAGTCTAAAATTGCCAAACCAGAAACAACTTATGCCATTCTTGCTTTTTCAGCTATATTTCCAATCAAAACAAAAAAGAGGCCGAAGCCTCTTCGATTTTCACTAAGGATTATTTAGCGATTTTTGCGAAGTACTCAAGAGTACGAACAAGTTGTGCAGTGTAAGACATTTCGTTGTCGTACCATGAAACAACTTTCACCAATTGCTCGCCATCAACGTCGATAACTTTAGTTTGAGTAGCATCGAACAATGAACCGAATGAGATACCTACGATATCTGAAGAAACGATTTGATCTTCAGTGTAACCAAATGATTCAGTAGCAGCAGCTTTCATAGCAGCGTTTACTTCTTCAGCAGTTACTTTCTTGTCAAGAGTTGCAACCAATTCAGTTACAGAACCTGTTGGAACTGGAACACGTTGTGCAGCACCGTCAAGTTTACCGTTCAATTCTGGGATTACCAAGCCGATAGCTTTAGCTGCACCAGTTGAGTTTGGAACGATGTTTGCAGCAGCAGCACGTGCACGACGAAGGTCACCACCACGGTGTGGTCCGTCAAGAACCATTTGGTCACCAGTGTAACCGTGGATTGTAGTCATCAAACCTTTTTGAACGCCAAATGCATCGTGAAGAGCTTTAGCCATTGGTGCCAAACAGTTTGTAGTACATGAAGCACCTGAGATAACTGTTTCAGTACCATCAAGGATGTCGTGGTTAGTGTTGAAAACAACAGTCTTAACATCGTTACCACCAGGAGCAGTGATAACAACTTTTTTAGCACCGTTAGCGTGGATGTGTTGCTCAGCAGCTGATTTAGAAGCAAAGAAACCTGTAGCTTCCAAAACGATATCTACGCCATCAGTAGCCCAGTCGATGTTTCCTGGCTCGCGCTCAGCAGAAACTTTAACGAATTTACCGTTAACTTCAAAACCACCGTCTTTAACTTCAACAGTACCGTCGAAACGACCTTGAGTTGTGTCATATTTCAACAAGTGTGCAAGCATTACTGGATCTGTAAGGTCGTTGATACGAGTAACTTCAACACCTTCTACGTTTTGGATACGACGGAAAGCAAGACGACCGATACGTCCGAAACCGTTAATACCAACTTTAACTACCATGAATGATTTCCTCCTTATGAAAATCGAGTTCTATATTTTAAAAGGCAAGCCTTTTAATCCTTTTGTGAAAATTTTAACTTGTAAGCCTACAAGTTCCTTTTCAACATTCTCATTATATAACTATTTATGAAAAATAGCAAGTTTTTACAACCCCTGCCCCATCTATTTCAACAAATTTTAAGGGACTGCATTGTCAAATGAATCAAAAAAAGCACCCGTAGGTGCTTTCTATTGGGCTTGGTATTTCCCTTCATACCAATCGCATTCTTCAGTCTATTTAACAGATTCCAAGGCTTTTGATAGAACTTCCTCTGTTTGATTGCTACGGAAGACTTGAACGACTTCCTGCTGACCATTTAATACGAACATCGTTGGAATATTGGTTACTTTCAAACTATCTGCTGCTACCAAATCTTTGTCTTGGTAATAGGTAAACTCATAGTTAGCCGCCAAATATTTTTGACCACTTTCTTTGGTCTCCCTGGTTTGATCCACAACATTTAGGAAGATGAAGTCAATATCCTCACTATATTTTTTATACAATTTTGCAAGAATCGGCAACTGAGCTTGACAATCTGGACACCAACTTGCCCAAAATACAACAATGGCTGGTTTTGTCGTAACCTCTTTCACGCTTGTTTCCTGATCATTCTCATCTAGGAAAGAAATAGCTTGCATGCTCTTGGTTAGACTTGCCAATTCCTCCTCTGTTGGTTGACTGGTGCTTGTCGCTACTTCTGTCGTAGTGACATCCTGTGTCAAGCTACTGGTTGTCACTAGGTAGATGATGCCACCTACTAGGAGAATGACAATTGCCAAAGCTACCACTAGTTCTCTTTTTTTCATATCTCTCTCCGAAATTCTATTCTATTTTACACCTCATCTGAGTCTGTAAAAACCAAAAACAACTCGGGCTCTTTTCATAATGAACTGGAACCCGAGTTATCTTTGTCAAAGCATCTTACTGATGCCTTTTCTTGTTCCTGGAGTCTATCTTACTGCTTTCGCTTTTGAAACGCAAGCGTAAGTGCTCCAAGCATCAAGCCAACAAGGGCATACAGACCATTTGCATCTGAGCCTGTTTTAGGAAGATTTGTTCCTGGTTTAGGCGGTGTTGATGTAGATGGCGGTGTTGTAGGCGGTGTTGGTGGGGTTGGTGGGGTTGGTGGAGTTGGCAATTCTCCTTTTGGTTTTTCAGGTGTTGTTGGAGGTGGTGGCGGTGTATCATTCTTAGGAGGTACAACCGTTACCTTGTTAGTTTTCTTCGTCAATTGTTCACTTGGATCATGATTGAATTGTACGGTTGCCGTATTATCAATACCTGTTGTGAAATGATCTTTCGTCAAGGCATTCACATCAGAGATGCTTGAGTAAATGATCACATTGACAGTGTAACCTTTCAGGGCTTCCATTGTGTATTCATCAGTGAAATCAACTGTCACCAATTGTCCTTCAACTTTGATGCTTCCTCCCAATGCAACAATCGCTTGAGCTGTCAACTCACCTTTTTCATTGACATTTGCCAATTGTGCAATGCGTTCTTGAACCATAGCTTGACGTTTTTTCGCTTCATCAAGAACAGTTTGCTTCTCTGCTACTACTTTCTCTTGGTTCTCTACTTCAACCTTCACTTCAGCTGCTGTTTTTGCAGTTGACAGTGCAGCTTGTGCAGTCTGTACCTGAGTCTTAGCTTCATCCAACTTAACTTGGAGTTCCGCCATGAGAGCTTCCTGTGCTGCAATTTCTGAAGCGTAGTCAACTGCCGGAGTTTCAACAGGAGCTTCTGTCGATTCTTCAGTGGTTGAAGCTGGTGTAGAACTTGTTGTTGCAGTGTTTGCAGCAGTTAATTCTGCCAACTTCGCTTCTGCAACTGTCCACTCAGTTTCAAGTGTTGCGAGAAGATTTTGTGCTTCAGTCAAAGCTGCGGCACTTGCGTCCGTTTGAGCAGACTGTTTAATTTCCTCAAGTTTTGCAACCTCAACATCAAGTGCAGCCTGTGCTTTCTCAACATCCTCATCAATATAGTTTGCATTTGCAGTTGGTGCATTTGTCACCTTCACAGCTACCTTGTCAGGAGACACTGTGAAGAGGTTATCCATCTGGTCTGTGATAGTAAGACTTGTCAAATTCAAACGCTTATCATCAGCTTCATCCATTGGAACAACTGATTTAATATCGAAGCGGAAGTTTTCTGTTGCAAGTAGGAGAGCCAAGTAGTCAGTTTGTTCCAAACCATCTACACGACTAACTGTTTTCACGGGTGTTCCTGGTTGTGGTGGGTTCACCGGTGGTGTTGGTGGCGTATCAGGTGTTGGAGGAGTAACAGTTACTGGGGTAGTTTCCTTGCGTTTCTTCACACCATTGCTGTCTGTGAAGTCAAGAGAAGCTGTGTTTGGAATGCTTGCAGCATTATCCTTCATGTAAGCTGTCAAATCAGCATCTGACTTGATGTAAGCAGGGATATACAATTGGATTTGCTTAAAGCCTGCTAATCTCGCAAAGTCAACAACTGATGCAACCACACGGTTGCCTTCAACAGTCACTTTCACAGCATCTGTCGCGTAACCATCAACATATGCAACAACTTCTCCGTTGATTGCAAGAACTGGTTCTACGATATCCGTCACAACAAATTCTTTATATGTTGCAATGTCTTGAGGAAGATCTGCAGTGACATTATACATATAAGATTTGTTGACTTCTACATCAAGATGGGTTAAATCACGATTGATTTTCTTATCTACGCCTGGCTCATTTGGTGTAGGAGGATAAACTGGAACAGTATTTGAATCTTTCTTCGTTGATGGGTTATTGTTGATGATGTAGCTTGCCGTATTTGGCACGCTAGTTTGTCCATCCGTCATATATGGTGTCAAGTCAGCACCATCTTTGACTTTAGCAAAGAAGACAACTTGAAGTGGTGCACCAGCTTGCTGGCGAACTTGTTCTTTGGTCAATTTCACGGTCACTGTTTGACCAGCTACTGTGATTTGATTTGCAGAGAGTGCCTTGCCTGCCAAGGTCGCTGTCACTTCTCCTTCAAATGCCAATACATCTTCAAGTGTATCGTTTACTTCAAAGGCAAATGCCCCTGTCGGAACAACCGTATCAATTGTATATGTAAATACTTCTTGACGGCTTGCCAATTCTGCACTTGCCGAACCATTTACCTTCTTCTCAATCGGTGGAGTATTTGGTGTTGGTGGCGTTACAGTTACTGGCTTGGTTTCTTTTTCACCAGTTTGATCAGATTTATTAGTGAATTCTACTTTTGCGGTATTCGGGATATTTGGACGTGTAATTCCTTCACGAACTTGTGCTGTAATCACCAATTCAACCTGCTTGCCTGCCCATTCTTTAGCTTGCTTGAAGTCCTTCATAGTCGCAGTAACAGTTTGTCCATCTACTGTCACATCAAAGAATTTCGCTGCTTCACCCGTAATGACTGGTGTACCTTGAATAGCTAGGTCTTGATCAAGTGTATCTGTTAGAACATAGCGCTTGTAACTTGCAATATCAACCGGCAAGATTGTCGTGATATTGTAGTTATAATCTTTCTCTGTTTCGATATCCAAATGATCCAAGTCGCTGTTGATTTTCTTCTCAACCGTTGGTGTCTCACCAGGAGGTGTTACGGTTACTGGTGGAGTTGGTGGAGTGGTCGTCACATCACCTGGAGTGCCATCTGCCTTAGCCTTGTTGGTGTAGCTGATGGTGGTTTGGTTCGGAATCGCTTGACGGGTTACCCCTTCGCGGATTTGAGAAACAATCACCAATTCAACTTCTTTGCCTGCCATCGCTTTGGCTGCTTCGAAGTCTGTGATCGTTGCCGTCACCACTTGACCTTCTACCTTCACATCGAAGAACTTAGCCGCATCTCCAGTCATGGTTGGGATGCCTTGGACAGCCAATTCGCTCTCCAAGCTATCCGTAATCACGAAGCGCTTGTAAGTCGCAATATCAGTTGGAAGAACTGTCTTGATGTTGTAGGTGTAGTTGGTTTGTGTCGCTGTATCTAAGTGATCAAGGCTTTCATTGATTTTCTTCGTTACAGGAGGTGTTGTCACAGTGACTGGCGGTGTTGGTGGGGTTTCGCTATCTGGCTCACCATCCACATGGTTTTTGTTTTGGTAGGTCACTTTAGCAGTGTTGTCAATCTTCGCAGCGGTGCTCGTTGCTTTGACTTGAGCTGTGATGACCAATTCAACCTGCTTGCCTGCCAAGTCTTTGGCCTGCTTGAAGTCCTTCATAGTGGCTTTCACAGTATTGCCTGTGACGGTCACATCGAAGAATTTCGCCGCATCTCCCGTCACAACTGGTGTGCCTTGGATGGAGAGGTTCTCATCCAATTCATCGACAATCGCATAAGCCTTGTAGCTGGTGATGTCAACTGGGAGGGTTGAAGTAATGTTATAGGTGTAGTTAGACTCTGGAAGAACAACTGCTTCTGTCAAGTCGCTGTTGATTTTCTTCTCAACCGTTGGTGTCTCACCAGGAGGTGTTACGGTTACTGGTGGAGTTGGTGGAGTGGTCGTCACATCACCTGGAGTGCCATCTGCCTTAGCCTTGTTGGTGTAGCTGATGGTGGTTTGGTTCGGAATCGCTTGACGGGTTACCCCTTCGCGGATTTGAGAAACAATCACCAATTCAACTTCTTTGCCTGCCATCGCTTTGGCTGCTTCGAAGTCTGTGATCGTTGCCGTCACCACTTGGCCTTCTACCTTCACATCGAAGAACTTAGCCGCATCTCCAGTCATGGTTGGGATGCCTTGGACAGCCAATTCGCTCTCCAAGCTATCCGTAATCACGAAGCGCTTGTAAGTCGCAATATCAGTTGGAAGAACTGTCTTGATGTTGTAGGTGTAGTTGGTTTGTGTCGCTGTATCTAAGTGATCAAGGCTTTCATTGATTTTCTTCGTTACAGGAGGTGTTGTCACAGTGACTGGCGGTGTTGGTGGGGTTTCGCTATCTGGCTCACAATCCACATGGTTTTTGTTTTGGTAGGTCACTTTAGCAGTGTTGTCAATCTTCGCAGCGGTGCTCGTTGCTTTGACTTGAGCTGTGATGACCAATTCAACCTGCTTGCCTGCCAAGTCTTTGGCCTGCTTGAAGTCCTTCATAGTGGCTTTCACAGTATTGCCTGTGACGGTCACATCGAAGAATTTCGCCGCATCTCCCGTCACAACTGGTGTGCCTTGGATGGAGAGGTTCTCATCCAATTCATCGACAATCGCATAAGCCTTGTAGCTGGTGATGTCAACTGGGAGGGTTGAAGTAATGTTATAGGTGTAGTTAGACTCTGGAAGAACAACTGCTTCTGTCAAGTCGCTGTTGATTTTCTTCTCAACCGTTGGGTCTTCACCAGGAGGTGTTACCGTTACTGGTGGAGTATCATTTTTACCATCTGGTGTGCCTTCTACATGGCTTCTATTCTGATAGATAACCTCTGCAGTGTTAGGGATATTTTGTGTTGTCACTCCCTTGCGGATTTGAGAGACAATCACCAATTCAACTTCTTTGCCTGCCAATTCTTGTGCTGCAGAGAAGTTTTTCATTGTAGCTGTTACCAACTGCCCTTCGACTTTGACATCGAAGTATTGAGCTGCTGGTCCTGAAATAACTGGCGTGCCTTGAATCGCTAAATCAGTATTCAATTCATCACGGATGACAAATTTCTTGTAGCTAGTGATGTCGGCTGGCACTTTGACTTTAATATTGTAAGAATAATCTGTCGCTGTTTCAGTATCTAAATGTTCAAGGTTGCCATTGATTTTCTTAGTAATCGATGGATTTTCACTTGGTGGAGTTACTGGAACGTTCTCAGATTCTTTGGTTTGGTTAGGTTTATCTCCAACTGTCAATGTCGCACGGTTCGGAATGGAGCCAGCTACATTGTCTGCAGTGACATATTTTGCTAACTCTTCAGCAGTCACACCATCTTTAAGACGTGCTTTGATTGTCAATGTAACAGTCTTGCCTGCGAATTTCGCAATGTCATTAGACGAAAGACTAGCTGTTACATTTCCATTTGCAGCATTTGCTTCTTCTGGACTTGTAACTGTAACTTTCTGATCCAATGTGGCATCACCAACTGTTGCACTGGTTTCAGTAACAGTCAAGATGTCTTCCAAATCATCGCTGAGTTCAAACTTGGTAAATCCAGCCGTATTTGTTGGAACTTGAGCAGTTACTTTGTAGGTGAATACTTCCTCAAGGTTTGACAATTGAGCTGACTGTTGATCATTAACTGTCTTCTGCGGCTCAGATGTTTCTCCTGGAGGAGTTACTGTAACAGGTTTTGTTTCCTTTTTAGTCTTAGGATCTGTATTGATGATGTAGCTTGCAGTGTTTGGAACTTTTGCAACGCCTTCTTCAATATAGTTAGATAAATCAGAACCCTCAATTACTTTTGCCTTAAAGGTTACAAGAACTTTCTGACCAACGTTGTTCTTCAATTGATCCGCAGACAATGCCACTTCAAGTGTTTTATTCTCTGCAGTAATGGTTGTAGCAGCAGTGACATCTGTTCCATTGATTTGAACAGTTACGCCACCTTTTTCACCATCAAATTCAAGAACATCCACCAGTTTATCACTAATTACAAAGCTAGTTGCACCATCTGGAACTTGTGTCTCGATGGTGTATGTAAATGCTTCTTTAGCTTCAACGAGGTCGTAATGATTCTCATTATTAACTTTTTTATCAATCGTCGGAGGTGGAGTTACATGAACTGGTGGTGTCGGTGGGGTTTCTTTTTCACCACCACTTGATGGTGTCTGATAGAAGATAGTCGCAGTGTTTGGAATCTTTTCAATCGCTGTTCCATCTTTAATCTTAGCTGGAATGACCAACTCAACCGTTTCTCCGCCCGTCATAGAAGCCAGACTTGCTGTTTTCGCTGTCGCAACAACAGTATGACTTGCTTCATCGTATGTCACATCAAAGTACTGGGCAGCGCCACCTTTAATATAAGGAGCTGGCTGGTTCGTCAACTCAAGACGATTATCCAGTTTATCTGAGATTTTGTAAGACTGATACTTCTGGGTATCGCTTGGAAGTTTGGTTTGAATGTTAAATTCAAATGCTTCGTCACTCTTCGTTGTATTCAAGACATCCAAGGTAGAATTAATCTTCTTGCTTGGAGCAGGCTCATCTGGCGTCACATAGACTTCATTTGATTCTTGTGGCTTGCCATTCAATTCAACCTGAGCCTTGTTTGGAACCTTAATCTGTCCGCCCACAGCGTATTTCGACAAATCGGCTCCATCTTTGATTTTAGCTTTAATCGTTAACTTGATAATCGCCGGGCCATCATTTCCTTTGTTGGCAGCGGCAATTTGTCGTGCAATTGCACGACCTGTGAAGTCGGCTTTTGTCAATTCCAGTTTAACAGTGTTTCCAGTAACGACTAACTTATTTGTCAGTGCAGCTACATCATTTCCATTAACTGTAATCTTAGCTCCGCCCTTTCCATAAGCTGTTACAAATTCCAATTCTGGTACCAAAGTATCAGAAAGAATATAGCTATCTGCAAGGCCTGGCCAAACCGACTCTACATTATAGAAGTATTCCTGCGTCCGTTCGCTGAGGTAAAGCTGCTCTTGCCCTTCCACATAGGCCCCGGTTGTCCCTTCTACAGATTGAACATCTTTTTTGATGTCTGTCTTAACTGGCGGAAGGACATAAACGGTGTTAGAACGACGTGTTTTTGCATTTGGATCCACTGGGTCTTCAGAGCCATTCCAAAGGATTGTCGCCTGGTTCATCAGACCAAGACCATTATTTTCTTGAAGAATCTTCTTGTATTCATCTGGGTTGTTGTCAAATGAATATTCATCCTTCAATTGTGCCTCAACTACTAGATAATAGCGTTTGAACTTGTGGTTACCATATTGACCTTCCTTGATCGTCTCGGTATTAACACCAGGATCTTCAGGAATTGTCGCATATACAACTGTCTGGTCTTCTCCAGTTGTTGGATCATCTACAACTGTTGTTTTAACCACAAAACCATCCAATCGCTTGCCATTTTCATCTGTTACATATGCATTTTTATAGGCAATGCGGTAATCCAAACGGTCAACCAACATAGCATTCTTATCAAATTCAAGTGGCGCATTATTCATGCGGTAAAGAATCTTATAAGTAAACGTCTCATTGTCAGTTGTTAAGTTTGCAGCATAGGATTTTTTCTTCGCGATGATGGGGTCATCAACTGTTCCAAGGTCATTCGATGCATCGGTATCTTTTACATCTTTTGATACGTTTGGATAACAGTATTTCAAATCAGTAACTGTTACTGTAGTTGGCTCTTTTGATCCAATCTCAGCAGACTCATAGTCACCAACCTTAAATGTCCCTGTCAATTGTCCAACTTGACGTTCAACTTGTTGCGGAGCATAGTCGTCAGAAGGCTCTTCTTCATCTTCTTCTGCTATATTTTCAACATCTTCTGTACGAGACAACAAATAGTCAAACTTGTTGTTTCCAGGGTTGAAGACACTTTCCGGAACGGAAATCGTCACCGTTGTGCCGTTTTGAGTTACTTTTCCTTGTACCTGGGTTGCTTCATCCGTTACGTTCTCAACAACCGTTTTGTCATTGATTGTAACAGAGTCAACTTTGTACCCTTCTGTAATTTGGAAAGTTCCTTCTACATTTTCTTTCACCATGGCTGCTGTTACAGCTTTAAGAATTTTTTGTGCAAAGGCATTTGCATTGCTTTGCTCATTAACATAGAAGGATACCGACTCGCCATTCACCTCTTTAGCTGGAGAAGCAACGCTTTCCAAAGCTGTATGGAAGACTGTTTGGACTGAACGGTTGTCACCGTTGGTGTTAAAACCATATCTTGTAAAGTCTCCAAGGTAACCATCTGCATACTGGCTTGTCTTTTCAAAGTTTGCAACATCTTCCCAGAAGCCTACAACCACTGTTCCGTTAGATCCGATCGCTTCTTTAATACGATCGCCAGCTTCCATCACTTCTTGCGAACGTTTCAAATAATCGTTTGTAACTTCTAGGTTATTGATGTTATGAACCGCTGCAAAGGCCTGGCGGCGTCTGAGACTGGCATCAAAGTAAACTGGACCACCATCTTCTGAACGGTAACCATTGGCTACTCCATCTGTCACCAATAGGAAGACCGTCTTACGGTTGTTAGCCATTCCACCGCCAGTATTTTTACTTGCATTATACCGAGCAATGGTATCGTCAATAGCGGGAACTGTAGGAGTACCACCTCCTACAGAAAAGCTATTGATAAAATCTTGAACTTGACTGTTACTTGTCAACAAGCCTGAGTTGCCATAAGTATACACAGTACCTGCCGCACCCGGTTGGGAAACGCTATTCAAACTACCGTGATCCGATGCCGCCGTTGGGTTATAGTAGCGAACCTGGTCAATTCCTTGGAAGGTCGCAACCATGACACGGTCTGTTGTTTTCTCATCGCCTGTAAATACCAGACGAGGATTTTTCTCATCGTAATCCGTCAAAGCGACCGGAGTTGTTAACTCACGAAGGGCTGTCTGAACGCTTCCAATCGTATTTGCAAAAGATCCACTCGTATCTTGCAAGATAACTAGGTCGATTGGTTGCCTCGGCAACTCCCACTTGATTTCTTCTGTTTTTTCAATTTTAAGTGCACAGCCATTTTGCGTTACCTTGATTGTCGGATCCGACGTCGTCAAAGGTATCTCCGCAGCTGCATAAGGCGTCGACGATAGCAACATACCCATTTGAGAAATGAGTAGGACAATTGCCATCACAAATTGCCGCGCCCTTTTACTTATTTTCCTAATCATTTTTTCTTTCCTTATTCAAACTTCTTTCCCTCAAGAAGGTTTTTGGTAAAAATATGAGGAGATTATGATTTTTTATTTCTCCTCAAGATTGTTGCCAATCCAAGAGTCACCCATCCAATCAGGCTTGTCCAGAATGTTGTAGCAACCACATCTCCTGTTTTTGGAAGAATCTTCTTACCAGTCACCTCTTTTTGTGAAGTAGTATCTCCAACTGTTTCATTGGTAGCTTGTGTGTTCTTCTCATTAGAAGCTTTCAATTCTTCTTTCGAATCTGTCACACTTGCTGGCTTGGTACCAACCTTGATAACCTTAGCGGTCGCTGGGGTAGTGATACTGTCGCTCTTAACTGTGCGAGCTGTTTCAACACCGTCTGTCTTCGTAACAGTGTAAACAATTGTACGCTCACCATTGACACCTTCGGTTTCGACAACTTCTTTACCTACTTCAAGGTTTGGATCATCTTCACGAATCGTTTCAAATGCCACGACTTGGGTTTCAACGACTTCTTCTGTTGTAACAACTGGAACGTGAACTGGCTTGGTACCAACCTTGATAACCTTAGCGGTCGCTGGGGTAGTGATACTGTCGCTCTTAACTGTGCGAGCTGTTTCAACACCGTCTGTCTTCGTAACAGTGTAAACAATTGTACGCTCACCATTGACACCTTCGGTTTCGACAACTTCTTTACCTACTTCAAGGTTTGGATCGTCTT
>NZ_JAEUXI010000020.1 GCF_016775005.1 Streptococcus suis
GTACCTGGTGTAACAGTGACTTCCGAATTCTTACCGTCACGACCGTTGAGGATGGTTTGACGACTAATTTCATTGCCATCGCCATCCTTGATGATGATTGTTGTTCCGATAACCTTATCACCTTCTCGAACTTCAATTTGTTCAACTAGAGGTGATTTACCGTCTTTGCCATCTATTCCGTCCTTACCATCTTTACCATCACGGATAAAGGTGGTTTCCCGACTGCCATCTGGTTTAACAATGGTAATTGTTTGACCGCTGTTGCCATCTTGATCGGTACCTGGTGTAACAGTGACTTCTGAATTCTTACCGTCGCGACCATTGAGGATGGTTTGACGACTAATTTCATTGCCATCGCCATCCTTGATGATGATTGTTGTTCCGATAACCTTATCACCTTCTCGAACTTCAATTTGTTCAACTAGAGGTGATTTACCGTCTTTGCCATCTATTCCGTCCTTACCATCTTTACCATCACGGATAAAGGTGGTTTCCCGACTGCCGTCTGGTTTAACAATGGTAATTGTTTGACCGCTGTTGCCATCTTGATCGGTACCTGGTGTAACAGTGACTTC